>NZ_JBFAHV010000021.1:0-176693 GCF_040654375.1 Nocardia sp. NPDC050710
CCGGCCGAGGCCGACAACTTCCGCGACACCGTCCTGATCGCCATCGAAACCGCCACCGGGCCCCACAAGACCCAGCCCAACCCCGCCGTGGCAGCAATGGCCCGCAAGATCACCACGGCCCTCGACGCCGCCTGACTCCTCGAACTGGCTTGGTGTACAGCGTGGATGAAATCTCCCACGCTGCATCACGCAGCAGCATGGCAACCGCCGGGACGTAGGTCGGCGACGAGGGCCCGCCACCGGTGAGTCCTGCGTGAGTCCGCCGTCACCGTCGTCGATTGATCAGCTGCCCGGCACCTCAGCCGCGTCGGCCCGTCACTGGCCTGACGTGACGGGTCTCGGCCTCGGACACCGGCCGGACGCCGAGACCGCTGCGGCTGATCCATGACCTCGATCGGTCCAGCGGTTGGTTCCTGCGGCGAGGGACCGCATTCGAGAAGCAGAGCCCGGACGTTTGCCCGCGTGGAGTGACGGTCAGCGGATGAACGCCTTCCGTAGTGCTGTCGCTGCTTCGGTTCGGGCCTTCTCGCTGTCGTCGAAGGTGTGCTGGACGAATTCATGGATCATTCCGGGATAGCGGCTGACGGTGACCGGGACACCGGCTGCCGCGAGACGCTCGCCGTACTGTTCGCCCTCGTCCCGCAGCGCGTCGTACTGAGCGGTAATGATGAGTGTTGGTGGGAGCCCAGCCAAGTCGGGGGAGAGCAGCGGCGTGACTCGGGGATCGAGCTTCTCCTCTTCAGTGGTCAGGTAGTTATCCATGAACCAGCGCTGGGTGGCCCTGCCGATATTGCCGTACTTACCCGCGTATTCGCGGATGGAGTAATTCGTTCTCCGGAAATCGAGGTCTGGATAGATCAGCAGCTGGAAGATCAGGGCGGGCCCGCCGTGATCCCGCGCGGTCTGCGCGACAACCGCCGCCAGGTTGCCTCCGGCACTATCGCCGGCGACAGCGATCCGGGCGGGATCCCCGCCAATGCGGGCCGCGTTCTCGGCAACCCACCGCGTCGCGGCATAGCAGGCATCGGGTGCTGCCGGGAATCTGTGCTCCGGCGCCCTCGGGTAGTCGACGGAAACCACGATCGACTCGGCCCCATTCGCGAGGCTCCGGCACAGACCATCGTGGGTGTCCAGATCGCCGAGCATGAACCCGCCACCGTGGAAGAACACCAACAGCGGGAAGGGGCCTGCACCCGCCGGAGTGTAGATCCGGACCCGAATATCCCCATCCGCCACGGGGATCATGCGGTCCTCGACGTCGGCAACAGCTTCGGGCTCGCCCAACAGAACGACTCCTCTGCGCACCCCTTCGCGCGCCTGCTCGACGGGGAACGTGTGCAGCTCACCGAAATTGAATTGGGCGAGTCGATCCAAATACGCCTCGACCTGCGGGTGCAACGAGATCTGGTCTTCTATTTCTTCGGTCATGCGCCTATCGTGCAACTTGAAGCGCGGTTCAAGTCAAGGAGTAATCGGGCATGACATCGTTGGATATCGCCGAAGTCGCCGAGCAGGCCGGGCTGACCCCGTCCGCGCTGCGGTTCTACGAGAAACGGGGCCTCATCAAGCCCGACGGCCGCCATGGTTTGCGCCGTACCTATCACCCGGATGTGCTCGCCCGACTTGCTCTGGTGACCTGCGCCCGCGCGGCGGGCTTCACCATCGCGCAGATCGCCAGGTTCCTGACGGCCACCCCCGAGGACGCCGAACTCCGAACCCACTTGGCCGACAGAGCCAAGCAACTGGACGAGGACATCGCCCGCCTGACGAGAATGCGGGATGGTCTGCGCCACACCGCAACCTGCACCCATCAACCGCTAGCCGAGTGCCCTGAATTCAAAAGCATTCTCGCCCCTCCGGAAGCTGAGGCAGTACACATCGCCGCGTAACCGGGAATCTTCGCGGGGGGCTACTCGCTCGCCTGGAGCGACTTGTGTTCAGCCAGTTCCAGTTCGATGAACGCGCCGACCATCGAGCGCCAAATCGTTTCCGCGACATCGGCCGACAAGCCCGCCGCGTCCGCCCGCTCCCGCACCGACACGATCAGCTGCGCGAAGCGGTCGGGGGCGCGGACGGCGTGCTCGTCGCGTTTGAACGTCGCCGCCGCGCGCACGAGTTCCTGCCTGGTCGCGAGGAGTTCGATCATCGTGCTGTCGATCGCATCGATCTCGGCACGGACCTCGGCGAGGGAGAACGGAGTATTCACGGAGGGCGACACTAGCAGTCGAATCATGTTGCCGTGTAACGGCTTTTGTTTGCCGATCAGATGAAGGCCACTCGGCGCCCCGCTGACTCGGGTACGGGCGTCGGTCCTCGGTGGCAGGATGCCGGTGTGGGTTACTACTTCGAACGAATCGTCGACCTCGAGGTGACCTCGGCCGACGCGAGCACGCTGGCCGAGCACATGGTGGACTGGATGGTGTCGCGACGGTGGCTGCTTCGGGAGACTTCGCGCTACGCGATGTACAGCTTCCAGATCGATGAAGGCTATGTGCCAGGTCCCGACTGGCCGCAGATCACCCAGGAATGGGGCGCCGACTGGATCCCCGGCCCCGTCGGTGTCATCGTCGGCCGCCACGACCACTATTCCGGCCGAGGCTGCATCGAACCGGCCTCCGCGATATGCCCACGCTGCCAGGCCACCACCGTGATCATCGACTACCCGCAACAATGGGAAGCCGATCCCGCCGTATGGCAGCCGTTCTCGGACGCGATCGACGCCTGGAAACAGACAGGCACCGGCGCGGCAATCTGTCCCTCCTGCACCACACCGAGCCCCATCACCACCTGGCAATGGGCAGACGACTTCGCCCTGGGCACCCTCGCCTTCGACTTCCGGGGTTGGCCGCCCCTCACCGAGGACTTCATCACCGAATTCGCCGCCCGACTCGGGCACAGAATCGAACATCACATCGGCAAATTCTGAGCCGAGGCTTCCGACAATCGGCTGGGTACGGCGCGGTGACTGTCCAGCTCGTCGGGTAATGGATCGCCCTCGTTCCGGCATTCGAACCAGTGGTTGTCGGTCGAGTCGAGGACACGGTCGATCGCACGGACCGCGAGCAGGTCCTCGGTCACCGTGAAGTCAGGTTCTCGGCGTAGTCGTGCGCGTATGAACCGGTCACCAGCCCGGGCGCTCCCGCTCGGCGATCAGGCTGCGATTGCGCGTGCCGCGACAGCCTCGCAGTACTCGAGATAGGTGCCGTCGGCCGCGACGCCGCGCACCAGAGCGGCCACGCTGCGGCTGCGGGATAGCTCCGGCCAGGCGATGGACCACCACTCTGGCCTGGACCCTGCTCGCACGAATTCGGCAGGTCTTTCACTCGCGTCGGTGAAAACCACCTATGCGGTTCCCGCGGTGCGAATAGGTAATTTTCGCCGACGCGAAACACACTGTGCCACTGGAAGTCTTCATCTCATCAACGAACGACGAGGAGGACCGATGACCACCGCCCGGCACGCACCCCCGCGGGTGGCCCAGGCGACGCTGCTGGCCGCGGCCACGCTGACCATCATGGCCGCGGCCATCATCGCGCCGAGTCTGCCGGCGATGACCGAGGTCTTCGACACGGCAGATGTACTGGTCAGGCTGGCCCTGACGGTCACGTCGCTGGCGATCGCGATCAGTGCTCCGCTGAGCGGCACCGTCGCCGACCGTGTCGGGCGGCGACCGTTGCTCATCGGCAGCTTGGCGCTCTACGCGGTGGCGGGCACCGCGGGGTATTTCGTCTCTGGCCTGGCAGTGCTGCTGGCGACGCGAGCGCTGCTCGGCGTCGCGGTCGGTGGGATCATGACCGCGGTCAGTGCGTTGATCACCGACTGGTTCGACGGACCACGGCGTGCCTCGTTCCTCGGGATGCAGCAGGCAGCGGCGAGCCTCGGCGGAGTGGTATTCCTGCCACTGGCCGGTGTATTGGCCGACCTGGACTGGAAACTGCCGTTCTGGATCTACGCCGTGTCCGCGCTGATCTTGCCGTTCGCCGTGCTGACGATCGGTGAGCCCGCCCGCGCCGCCACACCCGCCGCTGCGACTGGCGCGTCGCGGAACTCGCGGCGCATCAACGGAATATACGTACTCGCCCTGGTCGTGACACTCGCGTTCTACATGGCACCGACCCAATTGCCGTTCCTGCTCACCGATTTCCACGTCGGCCCCTCGGTCACCGGAATCGTGGTCGCCGGGAGCACACTGACCGGCATCGTGGGTGCGCTGGCCTTTCCAGTCCTGCGCAGCAGGCTCGCACCCACCGCGATCACCATCACCAGTATCGGCCTGCTGGGGCTGGGCTGGCTGGTGATCGGCACCGCGGGATCTGTCGCGCTGATCGTGGCCGGACTGCTCGTCGGCGGCATCGGCGTCGGCCTCGTTGTGCCCAACCTGAACCTGCGCCTTGCCGACCTGGCAGCCGCGGAGCGCCGCGGCCAAGTCCTCAGCGGACTTGTCACCGGGATCTTCCTCGGCCAGTTCCTCTCACCGCTGGCCGTGCAACCACTCATCCAGACCATCGGCGTCGCCGACACTTTCGCTCTCAGCGGTGTCGCGATGACCGTGGGCGCGGCCCTGACCGCGCTGTTCACCCTGCACCGGAACAAGAACAGGAAAGTCGCATGATCTACCACGGCAACCGATTCACCATCAAGGCCTCCGCCACCCCCGAACAGGTCGAAGAGGCGCTCGAGAGCCTGCGCAACCAAGGCCGGGTCATCCCGGCGGTGAAGTCCTTCGTCGTCGGCCCCGACTACGGCGGCGAATACCACTACGGCGCGGTGTTCGCCATCGAGGACCTCGAGGGCTACTGGGAATACCTCGTGCATCCGGCCCACCTCAACACCGACCGGGTCGGGCTGCCCCTGGTGGACAAGTTCATGTCGTTCGACATCACCGACGACGAGGACCCGCAGCTGGCCGACAAGATCGCCGAGCTGCACCAGCGCCGCTACGACACCATGCCCGACATCACCAAGCTCGTTTCCGAGCTCGGCGAATACAGCGGCAGCGCCGCCCCCGGCCAGCACGGCGAATAGCCCCGCCACCGACCCCTGACCGAAACGAAAGAGGACCAGAACAATGTCCTACGACAAGATCGCCCAGGCCTGGACCGACATATGGAACGGTGACCTGTCACTGGTCGAAGGCACCGTCCACCCGGATTTCGTCTCCCATGCCGCACCGCTGCTGGGCGGACCTCCCGCGGACACTGCCGGCCGCGACAAGCTCGACATCTGGGTCGGTGGCATCCGGGCAGCTGTCCCCGACCTTCGTTTCACCGTTCAGGTCGGGCCACTGGTCGACGAGCCCTACCTGGTGCTGCGTTGGCTCGGTCGCGGGACGTACCAGTCCGGTTTACCCGGTGCGGCGCCCGGACCGACTCCGATCGAGTTCTTCGGCACCGACATCCTGAAGGTGACCGACAACCTGATCAGTGAGTACTGGGCCAACGCCGACAGCATGTGGGTTGTTCAGCAGCTGGGCATTTCCTAAGGCTTCAGGTCGGGTACCTCCCGCAGCTGTCTGCGGGAGGTGATGCCCAGCTTGCGGAAGATGTTGCGCAGGTGGGCATCGATCGTGCGAGGGCTGAGGAAGAGCCGGTCGGCGACCTCTTTGGTCGTCGCACCGGCGGCCACGAACCGCGCGATGTGCATTTCCTGCATGGTCAGCTCATCGTGGGTGCGGGTGGAACGGCTGCCTGCCTGTGCTCCGGTGGCCCGCAGTTCATCTGCGGCACGACGGGCGAATGCTTCCATCCCCAACTCCGACAGCCGATTATGTGCACTGCGGAGTCGCTGGCGCGCATCCAGCCTGCGGTTCTGGCGACGCAACCATTCCCCGTACAGCAGCTCGGTCCGAGCAAGGTACGGCGTGAGCCGAGTTCCGTCGAAGATCTCGATGGCGTCAAGATATGCCGGTTCGTCACCGGTGACGAGGGCACGGGCGCACGCGGTGACTCCGGCAGCCCACACCGTGCCGCTCGGCTGGGTGCGTTCGGTCAGTGCCGCCAGCGCGGCCTCGGCCTCGGTGCTGTGGCCGCAGTGCACCGCTGCCTCGATCAGTTCCGGCAGCGCGATGCCCGCGAGGAACAGGTCACCACCTGCTGCCGCCTGCTGAGCGGCGGCCAGCGCCGCCGGATAGTCGGCCAGACCGTTGCCCAGCACCGATCGGGCCCAGTGGATGTTGGCGATCAGCTGCCCGGCGCCGCGGGCGTCAGCCGCTGCCGCCGCCGCGTCGAAGAGTTCGCGCGCTTCCTGCCGACGGCCGCGGACGGCGGCCAGGTGCAGCCGCGGGTACATCATCGGTGGCGCGCCGACGGCGTCGGCGATCGCTTCCTCTTCCGCGATCGCCGACATCGCCGTGGCGAAGTCGCCGGTATGCACAGCGCCGGCGGCCACCTGGGCAAGGCCGAGCCGCAGCATGATCGGCGAGCCGGAACTACGACCGGTTTTCATGATCCACTCGGTGATCACGTTGTGCGCGTCGATATCCCACAGTTCGGCCGCGACCATCGTGGCCAGTGCGGGACGGGCAGCGAACACGCCGACATCGGTGACGACCGACCGCAGCAAGGACGCCGCCGCCCGGTGCCCCTCGGTGGTCAGCGTGAGCAGTGCGTCGAGGATGTCCGGTGGCGCCGGAGCCGGTTGGGGGGAACCGGCTGCACATATCACCTGGTCCATCACTCCGCTGGCGCGGCCGACTGCCAACGCCATTTCCAGCGCGTCGAGGTAGCAGTCGCGCGACCATGCCGGATCCAGGGCGGCCATCCGCTGCGCGGCGCGGAGCATAAAACGCGGGCCGTCCCCGTCACCGCGCCGACTGAACGCGATCTGCCCGCGTAGCAGATCGACTCGCGCGAGCACTTCGTCGTCCAAGCCGCTGGTGTCCACGGTGGTCAGCAGATCCGAAGCTGCTTCGACATCACCAGCTTCCAGTGTGACCCGCACGGCTGCGAGTGTGCGTCCGGTGCGTTTGGCCGGATCCAGCGACAGCGCCGCGGCGCGTTCGAGGAACGCTGCTGCGGCCGCAACGCCGCACCGAGCCTGGGCCCGGGACGCGGATGCTTCCAGTTCGGCGGCAACGGCTTCGTTCGGCCCGGCGCCGGCATGAGCTCGGTGCCAGGCGCGGCGGTCGGCGTCGGTGACCGGATCGGTTACCTCGGCCAGCGCTTGGTGCACGGTGTGCAACTCGGCTACGTCGGCAACCCGGTAGACCGCCGACCTCGCCAGCGGATGGCAGAACCGCACCCGCGTGCCGAATTCGATCAGGCCCGATACTTCCGCGGCGCTGCTCACATCGACATCGATGCCGAGTTCGCAGGCCGCCGCCCACAACAGGGCCGGGTCGCCGGTCGGCTCGGCACTGGCGAGAGTCAGCAGCAACTGCACCTTTGCGGGCAATGCCGCCAGCCTGGCCTGGAATCCACGCTCCACCCGGTTCGTCACCGACGACGTCTGTGGGAGAGCGAATCCATCGGTGCGCGGCAACTCCAGCAACGCCAGCGGGTTACCGCGCGCCTCGGCGAGGATCCGCTCACGCACCCGAGGGTCGAGCGTGGACTGCAACAGCCCACGCGCCTCGTCGTCGCTCAGACCCTCCAGTTCCATACCGGGAAGCTCATCGAGCCCCTGGCGAGCTGCGAAGATCATCGCGATCGGCTCCGAAGCGATCCGGCGGGCAAGAAACATCAACGCCTTGGTCGATGCATCGTCGAGCCAATGCGCGTCATCGATCACGCACAGCACAGGGCGATTACGCGCAGCCCCGCCGATCAATTCCAGGACCGCCAACCCGATACGAAACATCTCCGGCGCGCCGGTGGCCTGGCCGAACGCAACTCGTAGAGGCTCTGGCAGCTCATCCGCACGCCCCAACACAGGCACGCACAGCTGGTGCAGTGCGGCGAACGGCAATTCGGACTCGAACTCCGACCCCGACGCCTGCAACACCAGGAACCCAGGCGCTCGGCTGACCTGCTCGAGCAGGGCGCTCTTGCCGATACCTGCTTCCCCCCGCAGTACCACCACACCGCCCCGGCCCTCGGCAGCCGAGCGCGCAATCCCCTCCAGTCGGCCGATCTCGTCCTGTCTACCGACCAACGACGAACCATTCTGCACAGCGCGCACCGTACTCGAGGCCGCACGAAACAGCACACTCAACTCTGGAGCACCCTGCGCGGGGAAAGGACGCCGCCCAGCAGCACAACAGGATGAGCGTCGGAGGCGTCCGATGTCGCGGAGGTCGTGGCAGTGCCGCACTCCGACCGCGGCGGCGGTATTCGGTGTTGAATACTTGCGGGCCGACCGGTGACTCGGCGAGCGAACTGTTCACCCACCCGGGCAGCCACATCAAATGCGTGACCGCCCCGCGGCGTCTGACCCTACGAATGACCAGTTGGGTTCTGGCAAATTCACTGCAATAGCGCGCACTCGCTGATGCGCAGCGTAGTCGCACAAAAGAAATCCGGGCCCCGAGGGGCGACGCGGACGAAGCGGTGCGCTACCGAGACCGAATCAGGCGGCGGGCTGGGGCTGGTTCAGGTCCCTGATGCCGGTGATCGCATCGATGATGTTGACGATGGCGGAGGTGCCGCCGTCGAGGGCCGAGCTGCCGGAGTCGAGCATGGAGGAACCGGCGGACGAGCCGGCCGAACCCGTGGACGAGCCAGCCGAACCCGAGGACGAGCCGCCGTCGGCCGAACCCGAGGCCGAGCCGGTGGCGGCAGAGTCAGCGGCGGAGGCCATCGCGACCGGGCCGAAGAACAGGGCGGCGGCAGAGACGGTGGCGGCGGCGGCCAGGGCCTTGCGAGAGAACATGTACGGAGGTTCCTTTCACGGATGGATAACGACGCATCATGGCGTACACCAGCAACGTTATGGAAAAGAAATCTGCAAATCCAATTCTCTTATTGTGTGAATAATCACCGTTAATAGCGGGCTAACAGTATGTTGTGTCGAGGTAACGCAATTTCATCTTCACCCGGACGCAGATTCGATGATCAAATTCTGTCTATTTATCCGACCGCCCCGCGAATCGGCGTGCGGCGGAGCCGATCCCGCGGAACAGGTTGGTATCCGCGCCCCAGCATTCCGGTGTCCAGATCCAGCGAGCGGGAACGGTTGGATCGGCGGCGCTGGCAGCGTCGCGCAGCCGCCGACCCGTCCGCACCGATCCCTCCCCAGCAGCGTGGCGTGGGGCCGGTGTGCGGGAAGGGCAGCGCGGCAGACTGAATGCTCCACGGATCGTCGTTCCACGGTGTCGGTGGGTATCGGTAGCGTCGGGTGCTGTGGAAACTGGGGAACATATCCAAGAACTTGCCGACCGCATTGTGGCGCTGCGCGACGCCTACTATCAGGGCTCGCCGCTGGTCGCGGACGCCGAGTACGACGCGATCGAGGACGAGCTACGTGGCCTGATCGAAGCTCACCCCGACCTCGCGCCCGACCCGAATCCGCTGGAGCAGGTCGGGGCGCCCGCAGTGCTGCACGCCCCGATCCGGCACTCGCGTCCGATGTTGTCACTCGAGAAGGCGACCAAAGCTGAGCAGGTCGCGGCGTTCTTCGACCGCTTTCCCGGCCAGCCGGTGGTAGTGATGCCGAAACTCGACGGCTTGTCCCTGGCCCTGGTCTACGAGGACGGGCGGCTGGTGCGTGCCGTGACCCGTGGTGATGGCACCACTGGTGACGACGTGACCGTGCTGGTCCGCGCGTTGGCCGATGGCGTCCCCGAGCGGATCGACGTCCCGGGGCGGGTTGAGGTGCGTGGTGAGGCGGTGATGCTGCGTTCGACCTTCCTCGCCTACAACACGGCGCATCCGGACAAGCCGCTGATCAATCCGCGCAACGCCGCGGCGGGCACGCTGCGGGCGAAGGACCCGGTCACGGTCCGCGAGCGACGCCTGCGGTTCTTCGGCTTCGACCTGGATACCTCTGCTGGCGGCGCCGCGGTCGACCTCGAGGAGGGGCTGCGGGCACTCGGAGTCGCGGGTGCGCAGATGCGGCTCTGCGCCGACGCCGAGCAGGCGCAGGCAGCGATCACCGCAATCGAGCAAGGTCGCAACGAGCTGGACTACGACCTCGATGGCGCGGTGCTGCGGCTGGCCGACCGCGATGCCTACGCGGCGGCCGGGACTCGATCGAACTCCCCACGTGGCGCGCTGGCGTTCAAGTTCGCCGCCGAGGAGAAGACCACATTGCTGGCCGATGTGGTCTGGGATGTCGGCAAGACCGGCAAGATCGTCCCGGTCGCGTGGCTGGAACCGGTCTTCGTGGGCGGCACGACGGTCACGAAGGCGACATTGGCCAATCAAGAGGTGATCCGTGCCCGCGACATCAAAGTCGGTGACACCGTACTGGTGCGCCGCGCGGGCGACGTGATCCCGTTCGTGGCGGGCGTGCTCGACGCCTCCAAGCGCACGGGTGAGGAGCGCGAGATCGTGCCGCCCACCGCCTGCCCCTCGTGCGAGCAGCCGGTGACCGAGCAGGGCAACAGCCGGGAGCTGTTCTGCACCAACATCTCCTGCCCCGCACAGACGGTGCGCAGGCTGATCCACTGGGCGTCGCGGGCGGCGGCGGACATCGACGCCATCGGGCCGGTGTGGATCGAACGCCTGGCGGAAGACGGCATCCTGGAAAGCCCGTCGGACTTCTACACGCTGACAAAGGAGCGACTGCTCGAGTTCGACCGCATCGGCGAGGTCTCGGCCGCGCGCATGATCGACTCGATCGATGCCAGCCGCCAGGTCGGCCTGCGCCGCGCGCTGATCGGCCTGGCGATCCCGATGGCCTCCGACGGCACCGCCGCTCGCCTGGCCCGAGCGGGATTCGGCTCCTTGGAGGACGTCGCCGATGCGGGCGAGGAACGGCTCGTGGCCGTGGAGGATATCGGACCCAAGGTCGCCGCCTCCCTCGTCGCGCACCTCACTCGCCTTCGTCCGGAACTGGAGCGACTGCGCGCGGCAGGCGTCTCCCTGGACGTGCGTGAGGAGGACCTTCCCCCGGTCGTCGCGGCCGGCGCGCCCCTGGAAGGTAAGACGGTGGTGATCACCGGCGCTATCAGCGACCCACGCTCCGGCGAGAAGGTCGCCCGCCCGACATTCCAACGCCTATGCGAGAAGGCAGGCGCGACGGCGGCGTCCTCGGTATCGGCGAACACCGACCTGCTCATCACCGGTGCTGGGGTAGGCGAGAGCAAGCTGACCAAGGCGGAGAAGCTCGGCGTCGAGGTCGTCGACCAGGGCGAGATCTGGAACCTGCTGATCGCCGCCAAGGTCATCTAGACACCGGCGCGCCCGGCCGGGCCTTTGGCGCAGTACCTGCGTTTCTGGCCGGGCGTCGGGGTAAGTCGGGGCGGATCACCTCGCGGAAGACGATGTGCTCTCGAGGTAGCACTACAACGTGCGGCCGTCCTCATGGCCGGACAAGTTCATCAGATCGGCCTCGGGCGCGCCGCCTCTTGGCGGCGTCGAACCACTGACGTTCGCCGTGACGAGGAGCCGCTGACATCCGACGACGAAATCGCAGACGGCGGCGGGCACGCTCGCGCCGTCGGTGCTGGCGAGGATGCCGGTACCGATTCCGGCGATGACCGCAATCCGACGCCCAGGGTTCGTTCAACGCCGCCGTCGCGTAGGTAGACCGGCGGCGACCTGACGGAACCACCGCGGTTTTCAAGCATGCTCGGCCGCAGGTTCTGCCCACGAATACGCGTCCGGGTCTCGCGGGTGCAGGACACCGGAAGCGCGGTGATCCGAGCCGAGTCGCTCAGGGCCGGGCCACCTGTCAGCAGAGTGCTCGATGGCCTGAACCAGGCGTGTTCTGCGTCCACTCGCTCTCTGTGAGTGCACCTGCCGGGTTTGAACAGATGCGGTCGGCGATCGCGGAATGACTTGGTAAGCCAGGTCCGAAGTGTGCCGTCGACGCTCGCAGCGGCGAGATGGGTGTCGTCGGCGCCGCTGGGGTCACGGTGGAATCGAACCCCACGCTTCTCCCGCCGGTTACGAGGTGTCGTCCGGTTCGCTTGTGGCTCGATGCGATGCCACGTCGGCGTTGCCACCATTGTGGACCAGCCGCCCATCTGCACCCGGGAACCAGTGTGTATCTTCATCGGCAGATCGTCCGGGGAAGGGTAGGGGTGATGGGGTTCTTCGGTGATGGTTTGCGAGCGCGGGCGACGCCGATGCTGGGAGCGGTCGCATGCGGTGTCATGCTGGTGGCCAGCTGCTCCCCCGTTGAAAGCAGCAGTGCTGCAGTATCATTCGCCGACGCGGCCACGATCGACCCGTGCGGGCTCATCACCGCCGAACACCTCGCCGCCAACACTGCCGAGGACATCAACGTCGCATTCGGCGCCACCAGGTTGCACGGCTGCAACTACTACCTGTCGCCGGCCAGCGGTCGCGAGGCAGGCATCCGCGTGGACGTGCACATCGACCCAGATGCCGCCGCGGCGAAACCGTCTGGCCCCACGGTTATCACCGAACAGAACGGTCCATTGCAACGCAGCGGGAGTTGGGACGCCGAGGAACACGAATGGGTCGAGGTTATCCACGACCAAGCCGGGGTCGGAGTCACAATCCACGCCGCCGGCAGCGACCGCGGATTCGACTACACCACCGGCGTCCTGGCCCAGGGACTCGATATCGCCACCGTCGGTAAACGAGCAGCCAGCGCCGTCATCCTGGCCCTCCTGGACGGCAAAGTGCCGCGGGTGGCCTACCCCGCAGATTCGCTCGGCGCGGTCGATCTGTGTTCGAAGGTGCCGGCCGAAGACATCACCGCCGCGCTCGGCCGCAGCGACGGTATCGACCACAACAGCCTTGGAATACGATGCGACTGGACAGCCGGGACCGGCGCCAGTCAGGCGGTCCTGGCTGTCGATGTCGAGGTGATTAATGAGTTCGCACTGCGTGCCAGCGGCGGCGCCTACGGGCGTCCCAACAGCACCGTGGCAGGGCGGCCAACCTCGGTGATGCATTCCTCCATCAGCGAAACCGGCGCTGCGGTGTGCTCGCACTCGACCACCGGCAAGACCTGGGACCAGTGGCCCGGCGAAACCAACCGCTCCACCGCCAAGCCCTACCGTCCGGTCGAACTGCTGAAAGTCTATGTCCGCCGCCCCGGCACTCCCGAAGTCGACACCGACCAGGTCTGCGCCGCCGGACAACGCATCGCCGAGAAACTCTGGCCACTCATCCAGCCCTAGCAAGTTCCCGCAGGAGTCGGCTCAGGTCACCGACGTACCGCCAACCGACCGTAGAGCTCCGCCGGACGCCGCCGACGAAAGTTTCTGTCGGAGAACGGATAAGCTCCCCCGCATAACCGGGTTCTACACGTGCCGACCTGGCGGCCGGTCTCTTCGAAGCGGACGATTCCTTCACTCCGCCGCCGGTCATCGCGGCTAGCCCACATCCAGCTGGTGTACCCCGATCGAGTTGTTCGACGACGGTGGCTGCGTCGATTCACCATTCGCGCCGATCACGTACTCCAGGGCAATCACGCCCCTCGTCCTTGCTGTGTCAGGGAGCAGCCAGCTCGATGTCTCGGCCCCATCGTTCCGGATGCGGCACTCATTCCGTGGAGGGTGAATTATCTTGTGCGAGAGCAGTTCATGGCATCTGGTGCACCGGTACGGGCACCGTCGGCGTAGGTGCCGCCACGATCACGGCAGATGATCTCCACATCAGGATGCTCCTCCAGCCAGGTGGCGAAGGTTTAGGCAGACCACCGGTGGCAACCTGACGAAACCACCGCCGTTTCAAGCGTGTTCGGCCGCAGGCTCGGCCCGCGAATACGCGTCGGGATCACGCGAGTGGCGGACGCCGGACGCGAAACATTTTGCGAGGTCGAGGATGAGCTCCGGACCAGGAGCCGTACTCGACGAAGGCGAGGAGCCGCAACCCCGGCTGAGGCGAATTGGTAACTGCCACAAAGATTCTCGGTAACGCCCTCGATGGTTCCCCACTCTGCTACAAAGTTGTAATCATTCGCGTTCCTTACTCAAACGTGAGCGTACCCTACTCCATGTTCATGATCGGATCAGAGACTTCATGAGGACAAGCACATCTGTTGCGGCGGCAGGCGCCGTCGCAATCACAGCCCTGGTCGCTGGAAGCACAGTCGGATTCTCCGGAGCGGCCTACGCCGATAACGCGCCAGGGGTTATCACTGTGAACTCCATGGCAGACGAGATCGCGGCCGACCCCAAAGGCGGGCAATGCCGCACGGCCTCCAACACCTGCACGTTGCGTGCCGCGGTGCAGACGGCCAATGCCCGTCCGGGCAGTACGATCGTGGTGCCCGCCGGACGGTACATTCTGGCAATACCGCCCGACCCGAAGAAAGTGCAGGGCCGCAACCCCGATCCGACCACGGGAGATCTGAACCTCACCGCGCCGACGGTACTGCGGGGCGCCGGCCGTGACCAGACAGTGCTGGACGCCAACGGGATCGACAGGGTGTTCAGTATTGCCGCGCCCGTAACGTTGGCGGGATTGACTGTGAGCGGCGGCGTCACCGCCCAGCATGAGATCCCCTTCTACGACACCGGTGGGGGCGGCATCTCCAATTCGTCGAACCTGGTACTCGATGACGTCGTGGTTCGCGGTAACAGCGCCGGGTATGGCGGCGGGATCTTCAACGTGCCGGGGTCGGACTTGCAGACGAAGAATACGACCATCACCGGCAATACATCCGGCGAGGCGGGCGGTGTGC
Source organism: Nocardia sp. NPDC050710 (assembly GCF_040654375.1). Classification (NCBI taxonomy): domain Bacteria; kingdom Bacillati; phylum Actinomycetota; class Actinomycetes; order Mycobacteriales; family Nocardiaceae; genus Nocardia; species Nocardia sp. NPDC050710. The sequence continues at coordinate 14,704 of NZ_JBFAHV010000021.1, forward strand.
GGTGCGATAACACCTGCACCTTCACCGACTCGACGATTTCCAACAACCGCGTGGTCAATCCCGAAAAGTGGTCCCGCCCCGGTGGATTCGCCGGTCGCGGCGGCGGCGTAGATGTCCGAGGCCGGGGCGTGGTGACTTTCGATCGTTCGACAATCACCGGAAACTCTGCCACGGATGCCGGCGGCGGCATCAACGTGGCGCCGGCCTACCTCGACACCCTCCCGCCCCCGGTGACCGATCGGGTCAACATCCCGCTGGGCACCGTCGTATTGCGGAACTCGACTATTACAGCGAATACCGTCGGTACCGCTCTGGCCAACTGCGCGAAGGTGTTCGCGAAGATCGTCTCCGAAGGTGGCAACACCAGCGACGATGCTTCCTGCGACCTCACCGGGGCGAGAGACAGAATCACTTCCTAGTCGACAGGTATTGCCGGCCCGAGCAGCGCGCGGTGGATGTACATCACCGCGCCCTCGAGTTCGAGCAAGTCACCTCCGGCACGCAGGGTTCGACGGACGGCCTCATTGGTCGCATCGGTCACCGCCAGATAGGCATAATCGGGGACCGATGGATCGATGGGGCCTGCCGTGTCTCGCCACGTTCGGATGTACCCGGCAAACCAGTGTTGGCAACGTTCGAACGACGCGATCGCACGCGATCCGGCCACCGCGGTTTCCAGGTAGAACGAGCGGGCGAACGATGGTTCGTCACGCAACAGGGTGAGATACTCGCGAATGCCGCGCCGGAGTACCTCGAGGGGCTCCACCTGTTCGGATAGCACCTGCGTCATCGCCCGCTCGAGATGTTCGATCATCAGATCGCGACCCGTCTCGGCCGCGGCAAGGAAGCATGCCTCCTTGTCCGGGAAGTGCTGATAGAACGTACGACGCGAAACCTTCGCTGCCGCAGCGATATTTGCGACTGTCGCATTGAGGTAGCCGCGGTCGGCGACGACGACTGTCACCGCGAACAGGAGCCGCTGACGCTGCGACCCCGTCACCAGATCGCGAGCAAGCCCGTGCGGCCCGTGCGGCAAGGTCGTCAGGGTCGGTTCCAGCAACTGCTTATGTCCCACCCACACCTTCATATCAGGTCCACCCCCGGGCCCCGCACGGACTCCGCCGATCCGGCCACCCACCACGGTAATTCCGCCGAAACCTCTCGCGCCGAGGCCGGCCGCATCCGGTTCACCGAGGCTGCCGCGGATACCTGAGGAATCGGCGACGGGTACGCGGAACTTGCGCCACGTCGACGCACGGCCGGGACCCCATCGTCCAGTCCGGCCACAGCACCTGCCAGAGCGGCAGCACGCCACCGTCCAGGCCACGCGGACAGGAACACACAGGGTATCGAGCAGCGCGCACCGAGCCCTCCGTATCCCTCAGCACCCCTTCGGAATCAACCCGTCTCTCCCCGCGCCCCGTGACGCGAAGTATCCCAAATTCAAACTTGACGTCGGATTCATATCGATGTAACCATTGTGTCCCAGTTCACAGCAATTCGGTCGGGTCCGAAGGCCCCGCGCCGCACATGACCCGCGATTCCCCATCCCCCATCCGACCCCATCGGCCCGGAAGGTTCGTGAGGTGCGCCGTGTCGGACCGATTCCGGCTGCGCGGTCACCAAACCCACCAATCCCCTCCACCGCGTGTGGCTTAGCAAGATTGAGAGAAGTGCGTATGGCACCGCTGCTGAGTGTGCGCGGCCTGTCATTGCGGCTCCCCGCCGTGGGAACGCTGCTGCGGCAGGTCGAATTCGAGCTCGATAAGGGCGAAGTCGCCGGACTGATCGGCGAGAGTGGCAGTGGAAAGACCCTCACCGGACTGAGCATTCTCGGACTGTTTCCGCCGGGGGCGGATGTGCGCGGGCGGATCTCGTTCAACGGCAACGACATCCTGAAGACCCCGCACAGCATGCTGCGAGCGATGCGCGGACGTGAACTGAGCATGATCTTCCAGGAGCCGCGGTCGTCACTCAACCCTGTATTGACGATCGGCAAGCAGATTACTCACGTACTGCGAGCGCACCTGACATTCACTGCGACCCAGGCTACGAAGCGGGCAACGGAGCTCCTGGACAGGGTGGGGTTGCCGGATGCGGACAGACTGCTGCGGGCCTATCCCCATGAGCTGTCAGGTGGAATGTGCCAGCGTGTGATGATCGCGATGGCCTTGGCCTGCGGTCCGCAACTGCTCATCGCCGACGAACCGACCACCGCCCTCGATGTCACGATCCAGGCCCAGATCATCGAGTTGCTCCGTCAGCTCGCCGACGAGGACGGGCTATCGGTGCTGCTGATCAGCCACGACGTCGGGGTGGTCGCCGAGCTCTGCGACCGGGTCATCACCATGTACGCGGGGGAAGTTGTGAATGTCGCGCCACGAGATGCGCTGTTGCAGCGGCCGACCCACCCGTACTCGGCCAGTCTGCTGGATGCGACCGGGCTCGCAATCGGTCTCCCGGCAGCCGCGCCGGCCCGGGAGCTCACGCCCAATCGGAAGGGTTGTGCCTATCAGCCGCGGTGCGCCCACGCCGTCGAACGATGCCGGAACACGCATCCCGACCTGGTCGGCGACACCAATGCCGCGACGCGATGCCTGCGCAGCGGTGAACTCGAGCTGTCCGGATTGGTGGCCTGATGAGCGCGACTCTCGTGGATGTCCGCGACCTGGTCGTGGACTATGGCCGAGGAGCGGACCGGCTGCGAGCCGTCGACGGGGTCAGCTTCTCCCTACGTCGCGGTGAAACCTTGGCGGTCATAGGTGAATCGGGCTCGGGAAAATCCTCGCTGGCACACGCACTCGCGGGAATCGTCGATCCGACATCCGGGTCGATCAACCGGACGCCGGGTACCGGAGGACGCGGTGGCCGCCCATCGCATGTGATCTTCCAAGATCCCCGTACGGCGCTCAATTCCCGTCTCTTGGTGTGGCAGTGCGTAGCCGAGCCGATGGCACCCGGTCGATTGCGCATTCCGCATTCGCTGCGGGGCCCCGCCCTGGGGCTGCTGCGCCGGGTGGGCCTGACTGACGACATCGCCGACCGCAGGCCGGGTCAGCTCTCCGGCGGCCAGCGGCAGCGTGTGACCATTGCGCGGGCACTTGCATCACGGGCAGATCTGATCCTGTGTGACGAGCCGGTCGCGTCGCTGGACATGTCGCTGCAAGCCGAGGTGCTGCGATTGCTGGCCGATCTACGCGATGAGCACGGACTGACCTACCTGTTCATTTCGCACGATCTGGGTTCGGTCGCGAAGATCGCCGATCGCGTCGGCGTCATGTACATGGGACGGCTGGTGGAAGTCGGCTCGACCCGCCAGGTACTGGAGGGTCCTCGACATCCCTACACCCAGGCACTGCTCGCGGCCGTCCCGCGTCTGACGTTCGACCGGCGGGACCGCGGCCGAATTCTGCTGCGCGGCGAGATCCCGGATCCCCGCCGACCGCCGTCCGGCTGCCGATTCCGCACTCGGTGCCCACTGGCTTCCGACTACTGCGCGCAGGAGATCCCCTCCTTGGCGGATGACGCCTCATCAGACCACCCCACGGCCTGCCACTACCGAGACCGAGCCCAGGCCACCTGGAAACCGACCCGCACCGACGCGGACCAGAGAGTAGAACCACGATGAACCGAAAACTGACAGCCGGCGCCGCCGCGGCTACGCTCGCATTCACCCTCAGCGCATGCGGTGGAGGCTCGTCTACCGACGCTCCCGCCGATCCGAATGCCGTGGTCAACGTCGCCACCAGGCAGACCCCGAGCTCACTCGATCCGTGCGCGGGCAATTCCGGATACGACCTCACCTACCTGAAGCTGCTGTACGCACCTCTGATCGATATCGATCCGGCCACCCTGAAACCACTGCCGGGCATCGCCTCCTCCTGGGAATTCGCCGGACCCGAAAAGCTCACGTTCACTGTGAAGATCCGGCCCGGAATGACCTTTCACGACGGCACGCCCGTCGACGCCGACGCCGTCAAAGCGAGCATGCAGCACTGCCTCGGCACCGGTCTGGTGCCGGTTCCGTCCATCACCGGCATCGATGTCGTATCCGCGGATACCGTGTCCATCCGGCTGAACAAGCCGACATCCGGTATGCCCGGTTATCTGAGCAGTCGACTCGGCTTCATCGTCTCGCCGACCGCGCTGAAGCAGCATGGGGACAACTTCGCGAATCATCCGGTCGGCGCGGGGCCCTACGAGTTCACGCGCGCCGTTCCGAACAGCGAATACTCGTTTGCGCGATTCGCCGGATACCGGCCCGTAAGTGATCCCGCACCGAAGGCCGCCGGTATTGATATCAAAATCGTCACCAGTGACACCGCGATGACGAACGCCCTGACATCCGGCACTGCCGACTATGCCTTCGGTATCGGCGAATCCGCGACTCCGCCGCTCGAGCGCAATCCGGACATCACTCTCGAGCGGACACCGCAACTCGGTTTCACCGCCATCGTCATCAATACCAAGAACAGCCCGGTGAACAATCCGAAGGTCCGGCTGGCGATGGAATACGCACTCGACCGCAAGGCAATCGCCAACGCCGTGCTCAACAGCAATACCGGAACCCCGGCCTGGTCGCTCTACCCGCCGGGCACGACCTTCCACGACCCCCAATCCGACAACGCGTGGCCTTATAACCCCGACAAGGCCAGGCAGTTGCTGGCCGAAGCGGGCTACCCCAACGGTCTGACAATCCGGGGCATCTCCGCCGCACTCCCGCCGTTCTCCACCAACGCGGTCGTGGTGTCCGAGCAGTGGAAGAAGGTCGGCATCGATGTGAACTTCGTCAATGTTCCAGGCGCCCAGGCAATTTCACAATTCGTTGCGCACAACGCCGCGGAGTTGTTCAGCGTTGGGTGGCCCTCGCAGTGGTCGGCTCCCCTCAACTACAGCGCACTACTCGGCCCGACGTCGTACTACCGCCAGAACGCCGAACCGAATCCGGATATCACACGCCTGATCGACAAGCTCAACGACACCTATACCGACGCAGAGCAATTGGCGGTCGTCAAGGAGATCAACCGAATCGTTGTCGCCCAAGCCGAATTCATCCCCCTGTACCATGCCCCCGCCGTGGCGGCCTACACCCGACGCGTCAAGGGTGTCGTACCCTCGCTCAACGGATCACCCGAGCTGGTCTATTTGGCGGTCTCATGAGCAGATCGACGAACAACCCCCTGGCTCGCCTGCTCCTGCGACGACTCGGGCAGATGCTGCCGACCGCCTTCCTGACGACTGTCATGACGTTCCTGCTCATTCATCTCGTCCCCGGCGGACCGGCGGATGCGCTGCTCAGTGTGAGTAGCACCGACATCGACCCGGCGGTCATCAACCAGCGTCTGGGACTGGACAAGCCCCTTCATGAGCAGTACTGGCACTGGTTGACCGGAGTACTCCGCGGCGATCTCGGCACATCACTGGTGAACGGGGCACCGGTCGCCGATCAGATTTTGTATCGATTGCCGGTAAGCCTCGAACTCGTGGGGTTGGCGCTCATCATGTCCGCGGCGGTCGCGGTACCCCTCGGAGCCTGGACCGCACAACGCGGCGGTCGACGGTCCGACGGAGCGATCCGCGCCGCCTCCGGGATGGGGTTGGCGGTACCCGACTTCTTCCTGGCCATAGTTCTCATCGATGTGTTCGCCGTCGGCCTGAGCCTGTTTCCAGCCCTGGGATATGTACCGTTCTCACGGAACCCGGCGGAAAACCTTCAGCACCTGGCACTGCCCGCGACGGCGCTGGCCGCCGGGGCTGCCGCGGTGGTCGTGCGCCAGGTCAGGGCCGCGATGATCGACGAACTGTCCAGCGAGTATGTGCGCTCGGCGCGCGCAATGGGGTTAACGGAGCGAACCGTTGTGTGGCGCTATGCCTTTCGCAACATTCTCCCCACCTTGCTGACCGTATACGGCCTACTCGCCATCGGCATGCTCGGCGCCACGGTCCTGCAGGAGCAGATTTTCATGCTGCCTGGGATGAGCGGGGCGCTCGTGACCGCCATCGAGACCCGTGACTACCCGATGCTGCAGGGCATCGTCCTGAGCTACGTCGCGATCGTGCTCGGACTCAACCTTGTCATCGACCTGGCCAATGTCTGGCTTACGCCACGACTGCGATCGGAGGCACACTGATGAACACCCTCACGCTGGTCGATGACGTCGGGACCACCCGCCGCGGCGGCCGCTGGAGACGAACGGCGCTGTGGCTCAGCCTCGGTGTCATCGCGATATTGGCACTCCTTTCGGTGCTGGCGCCGCTGGTCGCTCCGTACAGCCCGACTGTTCAGGATCTGGCCGATCGGTTCGCCGGCCCGAGCGGTGATCACCTGCTCGGCACCGACAGCTACGGCCGTGACGTTCTGAGCAGATTGATGTGGGGTGGGCGTTCCTCGTTCACAGGGGTCCTGATCGCGGTCGGTGTCGGCGTGGCGGTCGGTGTTCCCTGGGGTCTCGGAGCCGGATACGGGCCGAGTTGGCTCCGCGCGCTTCTCATGCGAACCGCGGACGCCTTTCTGGCCTTCCCCGCGCTGATACTCGCCATCGCGATCACCGGTGTGCTCGGACCTGATCTCGTCACCGCGATGTGCTCGGTGGGCGTTGTGTTCGCGCCGGTGATCGCTCGCCTGACCGCCGGCGGAGTACTGGAACTGCGTCGGCGCGAGTACGTGCTCAGTGCGCGCCTGTCCGGCTGCCCAGCCCATGTTGTAGTGCTGCGCCATATCCTGCCGCACGCAATCGGCCCGGTGATCGTTCAGGGCACGGTCTTCGCGGGCCTGGCGTTCATCATCGAGGCAGCGCTGTCGTTCATCGGTCTCGGTATCCAGCCACCTGCGCCGAGTTGGGGCGGCGACTTGAACAACGCCTACCAGCACATCCTCATCGCGCCCGAACAGATCTTCGCACCGGGCGTGCTCATCGCGGTGGCTGTCCTTGCCACCTACCGGATCGGCGACGAAATTCGCGACCACTTCTCCGAGGACGCGCACCGGTCCGCCGCCTCCTGACCCCGCTACCGACCCACCCCAGGAGTGAACATTGACTACAGTCTCGCCAGAGACCGCGCGGGCGACGTTCCGAGCCCTCGAGCCCATCCACGGGATGATCTATTTCAGCCCACTCGGTCCCGAGGTGTACGCCCGGCTCGGCTTCACCGATCGCAGCACGATGTACTTCGCGCCTCGATCGGCTGCGATGGGAGCGGTGCCGGCCGAGGTCGCCATCGCGACATTCTTCAATTTCAATCCCGCTGTAGTTCATTCGGCGCTGCCCGCTGCCTGGGCTATGGCAACCCCGGACGACGTGCTCGCGGCGAGATACGAGGCTGTCGACCGCTCACTACGCCGGGCATGGCGCACAGCCATCGACGAGCCCGAAGTGCGCGAAGCGGCCGAACTGGCGCGGCGGGCCGCGGAGCATGCTTGCGAACGGACGCAGGGCCGAACACTATTCGCAGGGCATGCGAGGCTGCCGTGGCCAACGGCTCCGCACCTGGTCCTGTGGCATGCGCAGACACTGCTGCGCGAATTCCGCGGTGACGGCCATGTCGCGCTGCTACTCGCCGAAGGGCTGGATGGAATCGAGGCCCTCATCACCCACAGCGCGACCGGCATCATCGCACCGGAAGTATTGCGGATCAGCCGTTCCTGGAGTGTGGAGGATTGGACCGCGGGCGTCGAACGGCTCCGAGCGCGCGGCTGGCTCGCGGACGGACCCGAACTCGTGCTGAGTGACGATGGTCGCCGCCGCCGCCAGGAGATCGAGGACCGCACCGACCGGCTTGCGATTCACCCGTACGAGGCGATCGGCGAAAGCGGCTGCGCCCGGCTGCGGGAGCTGGCGCACCCTTTGGCAGCCGCCGTAATGACCGCCGACCTGGGGTATCCTGTCGCATTGGCCGCGCGGCACACGAACTCGAACTGAGCTCGCGTTGCGGGCGATCCGAGCACGCTCGCCGAGCCAGGGGTATGGCCGCTCCTACCGTTCTCCGCACCGTCCGGATGCCGTACGAACACGTCGACGCGGGCCGCGCCCGTGATTCGGAGGCAGGGTCGCGGATCCACGACACCCTCGCCACGCAGATCGGGCCTACCCTCCGACTCCTCGCACCCGTCGGCGCCGACGTGGCCCAGCCGAGCATCGGAATCCATATCGGAAAGTCCACGCCCGCAACGAATCTACGCTGAAGGGATGACGCGGGCACACCCGCGCGAGCGGCCGCCGGGCGACGGTTATTGAATTCGACACCGGATTCAAGTACGGTTTGGCGCAGACCGATACGTGACTGCCATCACATCGGTTCAGGCACAGTCATCTTGGAGATTGCAATGACTTCGAACCCGGATTCCGCCGCCACGGACCGGAAGAATTGCGCAGGCTCATGGCTGTGGGACTGGTCGGCAGTTCGATCGAGTGGTACGACCTCTTCATCCACGGCACCGTCGATCGACGTGGCACCGCCGGCCAGCGCCCTGCTGGTCCCTGTGGTGCTGTTCATCCAGTTGCGCATCGAGGATTCGCCGGAGTTCCGGCGGCTCCAGGTCCGCGCTGCCGACGCCTCGGCCGCTATCGCCGGCCGCCGTCGTCATGCTTCCTTCGCCCACTCACCCTGCATGCCCAACCCGTAAGGAGATTCTCATGCCCAATGTCGCCGACCGTTTTTGGCAGCATGCGACCGAGCGCCCCGACGCAATAGCGCTGCGGGCACTGGACCAGCAGCTGTCCTATGGCGAACTAGCCAACCGCAGTGCGGCTTTCGGCGGTTGGCTCGCCGAATCCGGTGTCGCGATGGGTGATCGAGTATTGCTCGTCGCCCCGACCGTCTCGGAGTTCGTCGTCGCATTCCTCGGCACGCAACTTATCGGTGCCATCGCCGTTCCCATGAACACGATGGCGACCGTGCCCGAGATCGGCCATGTGCTCGATGATTCCGGTGCTCGGCTCGCTATCGCCTGGCACGAAGCGCAGGACTCGGCCCGGCAGGCCACCACCGAACGAGGACTTCCGCTGCTGGTCCTCGACCCTGGCGCACACACCACACCGGTCCACGCCGTCACCGCACCGGTGGACCGACGCGCCGACGACACGGCGGTCCTGCTCTACACTTCGGGCACCACCGGCAAACCCAAAGGTGTCGAACTCGCCATCGGGAATCTCGTCGAAACCGCAGGCACTTTCATCGACCAGCTCCAGCTCACGCCCGACGAGCGCTTCGGCACGGGTCTGCATCTGTTCCACGTATTCGGGCTGGCCGTATGCCTGGTCACCTCGCTGCATGTGGGGTGCTCGTTCTCCATGTTGTCCCCGTTCGAGCCTCGGGGCATGATCGAGATGATCCGGGATCACCGGCTGACCCTCGTCTCCGGGGTGCCGACGATGTGGAATGCCATGCTGCACACCGTCGGCGACTATGGGCCGGAGGACTTCGCGAGCCTGCGACTGGCGACCTCCGGTGGCGCTTCCCTTCCCGCCGAGGTGATCCGGACCTTCTCCGAACGGTTCGGCTGCACCATCCTGGAAGGCTACGGACTAACCGAATCGACCGGCGCGGCCACATACAACCCGCTCGACCGCGAGCAGCGGGTTGGATCGGTGGGCACCGTTCTCCCCAATACCTCTATGGAAATACGCGATTTGGACGGAAACGTCGTTCCCACGGACACTGTCGGAGAGATCTACTTGCGCGGGCCCAGCATCATGAAAGGCTATTGGAATCGGCCCGACGCCACTGCCGCCGACCTGTCCGACGGATGGTTCAAGACGGGCGATCTGGGGCGCTGCGATGCCGAAGGATACGTCTACATCGCTGGGCGCGCAAAGGATCTCATCATCCGCGGCGGGTACAACGTTTATCCCCGCGAGGTCGAGGAAGTCCTCTATCAACATCCGGACATCGTCGAAGTGGTGGTGATCGGTGTACCGGACGACTACTACGGCGAGGAGGTCGGCGCGGTCGTGGCCGCGGCTCCCGGCGTACAACTCGATCCGCAGTCTGTGCGCTCCTGGGCCAAAGAGCGGCTGTCGGCCTACAAGGTTCCGCATCTCTTCGCGTTCGTGGATGAATTGCCGAAGGGTCCGAGCGGAAAGATCCTTACGCGCGGGTTCGACGAGCTTCGATTCATCTCCGCGACGGGCAAAGCCGCGCGATAACCGCGGTACCGACGGTGATCGGCACAGCGCACGAACTGTCGCGCGTGGGTCCCGCACCGCGCCCGGTGGCCGATCGCGCCGGTACCGAACGAGGGTGGTCGTGACGCCCTCACCGACAACCGGTGGGGGCGTGAGCGCGAAACAAGGTCGGACGCACCCTAGGTGAACGTGTCGCGACGGACCACAGTGATCCACCGCATAGCCTTCTTCAGCTGCTGGGAGTGCTTGGGTGCGAAACCAATCGCATAAGCATCGTTGCCGGTGTCGACCGACACAGTTGCCGTTCCGGCCTCGAGGCTGTGTTTGCCGACAAGCCCGAGGAATTGTTCGACCCTCTCAGCGTCGTCATAGTCCTCGACGTCCTCGACGAAGTCTGCGTACGAGTCCCAGGACATATCACCCGGGAACGACGACAGCCCTTCCAGCTGCGCGCGGATTGTCTCGGGCTCGTCATCCCATTCGAAGGTGGTGACAAGTCCGGCATTTTCAAGTTCGGCCAGCAGCGTGCTCATCGACACCTCAGCACCGCCTGTCTGCACTGGGGCGAGGGCGTCTGGGTTACTCGCGGCCAGACACTCGGCCACGGCGATCAACGGACCTCCATCGGGGCTTCCAACGCCGGTTTGCAGTGGCCACCACTTCATCGAACCTCCCGGCGTCGCAATGTGGTCCGGGCAGATCCGGAACTCGCGGAGCTTATCCGGGCGTGACTGGATACGTCGTCCAGAGGGTGCTGGTGTGAGTCCGATGCTTCCGCCCGACGGGTCAACTTTCGAGCGGAGCTGACACCCTCGCAGCGTGCGGGCTCGATCTGTTCAATCGTGTGGGTGATCTCAGGGAACCGATCGGGTGGCGTGTCGGCTGCCTCCGCCGAATGAGCACTATTGCGGGGACGAGTGGTTCTCGCATGGCCGCGCGCCGGATCCAACCGCTGTCGGCGGGTGCCCGCCCAAGGGTATCGGGTATTGGATGCTGTTCGAACACTTGGATTTCGGCGTCGGCCGGTGTGTCGAGCGGATATTCGTCGGCGTGTCCAACCATTTCGTGGAAGTGCTGAAAGTTTGTCGGTGGTCGGCTCTAGAGTGAGGCCGATTCGACAAGGGGGTGGTCAGGTGGCCGAGGGTGCCGATCGTTGGCGTCTCGAAGCGTCCGAAGTGCCCGCGCTGCGTGCGTTGCAGGTGCGGATGATGCACGCCGAGGTGGTGGCGGAGCGGCGAGAGAAGTTGTCCGCGCAGCGGTCCGAGCAGCTCGCGGCCGTCGTGGCGGCTCTCGTGTCGGGCGGGAATGTGGCCGGAGCCGGCGAACCTGGTGATCCGGCGCGGGATCTCGTCCGGATACTCGCGGACGCACCGGGGCTGGCGGCCGAGTTCACCGAGCGGGATCGCGCGGTGATCCTGCTGGCGAACTTGCTGGTATTCGATCCGTGGACCGGTCGGGTCGGCTGGACACAGAAAGTGCACCGCGCGGCATCGGCCGAGGTCGCCGCGCTGCTGCCGGGATTGCGGCCCGACGATTACGACGCGATGCGACGTGAGCTCGATGCGGTGTTGAAACAGCTGCGGCGCAAGTCCATTCGCTGGGGCAGGTTGGCCGTCGTGACGGTGGTCGGACTCGGCGTGGGCGTGGCGACCGGCGGTGTCGCCGCCCCCGCTATCGGCGCTGTGGTGGGTAGCTCGCTGCTCGGCCTGAGTGGCGCGGCCGCGACATCGGCGGGTCTGGCGGCGCTGGGTGGCGGCTCCCTCGCCGCCGGTGGTTTCGGTATGGCGGGTGGTGCCGCGCTTGTCACCGGGGTCGGTGGGCTTGCCGGTGCGGGTGTCGCCGGAGCTGGGGCGCGGCTCAGCGGGCTGGCGTACGCGAATGTCGCTTCGGCGGCGATCGAACTCGGGCTGATCGCGCGCATCCTCCTGGTCGAGGACGCGGACCGCGATCAGAAGATGCGCAGGGTGGTGGAGAGTCTGCACCACGCCCAGAACGATCTGGCAGGGAAGGTGGGCGCGCTGTCCGCGCGGATCGCGGAACTGAAGAACTCGAACGCGGAACTCGATCAGGAGAACAACCGTCTCAAATCGGTGGTGAGGAGGTTGCGTACCGAATTGGTCGATGCCAGGTCCGAACTCACAGAGTTGCGTGCGGAGTTGGAGCGTAGCGAGCAGGCCGCGGCCGCGGTGGAGATCGTGCTCGATCGCTTGCCCGACCCGGACGCGCCATCCGACGGAGCCATCGACCCCGACGTCGACCCCGACCGCAGCGCACGCGAGACGAATCCGCGATGACCGACTCCCTCGAACGGAACCTCGACGCGCTCGCCCACCGGATCGCGGACGCGCACCGAGCGGCGGACGCCACCCTCGCCGACGAGCCGGTCACCACGCCCCCGTCCACTTCCGCGAACGGACTGTCCTACGAGGACATCACCGAATTCCACGACCGTCTCCGCGACGAGCGCGGCTGGTCGGTGATCGACCTCGAATCCGTCCTCGGCGATGAGGAACGGGGGGCGCTCGACAGGTGGCGGGCTCGGTCGCGGGTTCGGTGGTCGACACGGGATTTCGCGATGGTCGCGGTGGCCGGGCTGGTCGGAGCGGCCTCGGTGTGGTTCAACGGCGCGATCGACGGCGCGGTCACGAAACAGTTCGACGAACTGGCGAAGTCGAAGCGAGTGCGAGCCTGGGAGGCCGCCGGGAAACGGCTGCCGATCGACTACATGGGCAAAGGGTTCGGCGGCCGTGCGCATCGCATCAAATCCGGCGGCCACGATCTGGCGCGCTTGTTCAGCACGCTCCGCCAAGTGCTCGACAACGAATTCGTCGGTGTGCGCTGGGAATACGGTGAACGGATACCGGTCCACGACGATTCGGGGCGCTTCCGTGAAGTCGATGATCTACCAGATGCGGCACTGCGCGTCATGAAACATCTCGCCGCGGACTTCCTCACCCCCATGAGCCTGCCGGTCCCCGGCACCTCATGGCTCTACGAGAGCCACGACGAGCGGACGAAGAATTTCGCCCACCACGCCTACTCCGGCTTACGGGCGGGGCAGGGATGGAATCTACGCAGCGCGACCATCGGCCCCGGTATGACAACCCTCGTGATCGAGGTGCTGATCCGGACGCATGCCGCGTCCGAGGCATATCGGGAGACCGGCACGATCGCCGGCCTGTCGCCCGGTCGTACCCGGAAACGAACCGAGATGCTGCTGGCCGCACACGCACTGGTCGGCGCACTGTCCACCGGTAAGGCCGTCGCACAGCTGTTCGCGATCGAACGCGACAAAGGAAAGTTCCACCCGGCCGCGATCCGGCACGTCCAGTTCCCGTCCTTGCTCCGCGCCGGTGTCCTCGCGGCTGGGCTCCTCGATGACGCGATCCGAGCGGACAGATACGAAGCGTCCACCTGGGACGACCTGGTCGTCACCACCACGGTCGCCCATCAACTCGCCTTCGGCCTCACCGAATCAATCCCCACTGCACCACGACCGAGCGGTACCCAGCCGCAGACAGGGTGAACTGTCGACTTATCCGGCGGCATCGGTTCGTGGTCGAGATCGAGCCGCGAATATCGCTGGGCGACTGTTGATCATGTGGCGCGACCGCACCTGCCGGCCGTCGGAGAGGCTTCGTCGGCGTCCAGTCGCGGCATTCCCGGATGGAGTATGCCGGCCTGGGCTATCTCCAGGATCGCCTGCGAACCGATTCCGGCCTCACCGCAGGCATTCGTTCGGCTCGCGCTGTACTTCGACGCGATCGGAACACCTACCGCGGGTGAATCGATCTGGCGCCGAAATACATATCTACCGGACGGAATTCGGCTTCCGCACGATCGATCAGCGCGCGGATCTCCGTCGGATTCGATACGGCCTGCCCCGACGGCGAGCGCGGCACCGGGGACGTCGCCCTGGATGGCGCGAACGACCGCCTCGGCGGACTTGGCGTCCAGGTCGGCGACGACAGCGCACCAAGCGTTCGGCGATCGCAGAAATACCCGATGACACGGCAGAGCCCTGCCCAGTCGATGTGACAGACTGGACAGGGCCTCCCGGCGCACCGGGGCGAGCATCCTGTTCGGGCGCTACTTCGCCGGAGCCGGAGCGGCCGGCGTCGGCGGCGGTTGGTTGATCGTGGTGAAGTACTGCACGGCCGCCATGATGGCGACCGGGGCCGTGATCAGCAGCTGACCGGCGATCGTCCCGAGGGTGCCGAGGGCGGCAATGCCACCGATACATCCGATCGCCGCGGCCGGAATGAACGCGCCGAACAATCCGATGATCGCCGCGGAGGCAACGGTGGCCCCGGCGATACCGCCCAGCACACAACCGACCGCGGCGCCACCGAGGCCGCCGACAGTCGTACCGATCGTCGCGCCCATCAGAATCGTCGATGACAGCCGCGCCCAGGCGGCCTGTTCACGGTCGTACTGCGTCTTCCACGGCGCCTGATCCTCGTACGGCAGGGCCACGGGCTTGTAGGTCGCGTGCTCGCGATCCAGTTGCGGGGTCAGCGTGGCCGTGCGGTCGCGGATCTCCGCCGCAATGGGGAACACGAAATCATCGACCCGGAACGACAATTCCGTCCCGCCCAGCACCGAACCGTTGCGGGCCTTGAGTTTCAGCACCCCCTCCTCCACGACCAGTGAACCGGCATCGGCACTGATCACCACGGACCGTTCGGCCATCGATGCGGTGTAGTTCACCGCATCGCCGCGATCGAGCGGCGCGGCCGAACTGGCGCCTGCTGTGACACCCAGCGCGGCGGCGAGCAGCGCAGAGGCCGCAATAGATTTCCTCATCGGATTCCTTCTTCTCGATACCTCGAACCGACCGTTCGAGAGATCCATATGCGCACCAGCGCAACGCAGTCGACGCCGCTAGCGACATCGGCAACTGCGATCCTTTTCCGGGCCTACAGACCATAACTAAGCGCTTGTTAACTGGTATGGCCACTAAAGATGCAGCAGGCCACATACCGGCGTCAACCCCTTCGAGCAAATTTCTGCATCGCGCGATTTTCTTCCCGCTACCACTTGAACTTGACGCTGGATTCAGGTATCAATGGCATGACCTATGTCACACACACTCGGCCCAAGCCCTCGGGTGTCGGGCCGAAAAACTGACTGCCAGAAGCACTTCGGGATGCCGGATGGCACATTGTCGATAGCCACCTACCACCAATCCGACCATTCGAGCGCTGCCCGAACCCAGCCCCAGGCCGGTCACGCCCAGCTGCGCACTGCGCAGTCCGATGAGCCTCCCGGCACGGCCGCGGGCGCTGGCATTGGCGCCAGCAAACGCGATCATCGAGGAGAACTCCGCATGACGCGGATCCCGCGTTCCGCGATCGGCCGCGCCTTCGCACGCCAGCTCACCGTTGCCCACATCGGCAACAGCTGACCTCCTTCCACCCCCCGCCGAGGTCGGGAAACAATTGCCGCGAAAGCAGTTGAATTTGACGCCAACTTCAAGTACGGTTCGGCCACTGACAGTGACGGCAGTCACATCAGTTCCTTCACCCCGAACCTTGGAGATAGCGATGACGCCTACCCCGGTCTCTGCCGCCCCGGACCAGAAGAAATTGCGCAGACTCATGGCCGCCGGCCTCATCGGCAGTTCCATCGAGTGGTACGACTTCTTCATCTACGGCACCGCCGCGGCCTTGGTCTTCGGCAAGCTGTTCTTTCCCAACGCCTCACCGCTGATGGGAACGCTGCTGTCGTTCAGCACCTTCTGGGCGGGCTTCATCGCCCGACCCATAGGCGGACTCGTCTTCGGGCATGTGGGCGACAAGTTCGGCCGCAAACCCGCACTCGTCGCATGCCTGATCCTGGTCGCGGTATCGACCTGCGCAATCGGCCTGCTGCCGACCACCGCGTCGATCGGGGCAGCAGCACCGATCCTGCTGGTAACCCTGCGATTCCTCCAGGGCATCGCGGTCGGCGGACAGTGGGGCGGGGTCACCCTGCTGCTCACCGAAACCTCCCGTCCGAACCGCAAGGGCCGGGCGGGCACATTCGGCCAGATGGGCGTGCCATTCGGTTTGGTGCTCGGCACGGGTGCATTCCTGCTGGTGGCCCGCCTCGTCAAAGGCGCGGACTTCCTCTCGTGGGGTTGGCGTATCCCGTTCCTTGCGAGCGCCCTGCTGTTCCCGGTCGTGCTGTTCATCCAACTGCGCATCGAGGACTCCCCGGAGTTCCGCCAGCTCCAGGCTCGCGCCGGCGACGCCTCGACCGCGATCGCGCAAGCCCCGATTCTCGAGGTGCTGCGCAAGCATTGGAAGAAGGTGCTGCTCGGCTCCGGCCTGCTCTTCGGTAGCAACTCCATCTTCTACATCAGCGTGGCCGGTGTGCTCTCCTACGGTGTCGGCGAACTCGGCTTGGACCGCAACAGCTTGCTGATGGTGTCTTTGCTGTCGTCCGCGGTGGGCATCCCGGTCATCTATATCGCCGGCTCGCTGTCCGACCGCTTCGGGCGCCGCCCGCTCATGCTGACCGGCGCTGCCATCTTGACGGTGTGGGCGTTCCCATTCTTCTGGCTGGTGAACACCGGCTCGCTCACCGCCATCCTGATCGCCACCGCGGTGGGCAGCGGCCTCGGATCCGGCTTGGTATACGGGCCGCTCGCGGCATATCTGGCCGAACTGTTCGAACCCCGGATCCGCTACTCGGGCATCACGCTGGCCTACCAGCTGGCCGCGATTCTGGTCAGCGGCGGCACACCTTTCCTGATGACCGCACTGCTGGCCGCGACCGGATCGACGGCGGCGGTCTCGGCC
The DNA here is from genome assembly GCF_040654375.1 of Nocardia sp. NPDC050710. NCBI lineage: Bacteria > Bacillati > Actinomycetota > Actinomycetes > Mycobacteriales > Nocardiaceae > Nocardia > Nocardia sp. NPDC050710. Next base: position 31,613 of record NZ_JBFAHV010000021.1, read on the forward strand.
TTCTTGATGGTGATGGCCGTGTGCACGCTCGCCAGTGCGTGGGCTCTACCGGAGACCGTGACGCACGCACAGCCGGCTACCGTCGGCGAAACCGCCACCGCCCACTCCTGACCCTCCGAACCGGGTAAGCAGCGCCATCCCCTCATCTGGGCGCTCGAAAATTCGGAAGGGTTATCAATAGGCGTCGCCGCGGAATTCGGGAACCCACCCACCGCGGCGACGCCTCCCGGGTCGACCAACACCGGCGAAGAGCCGACGATCGGAGCCCCCGGGAGAGCCGACATGGCGAAAATACCACCCTCCCAATGCCATTCGATCATCAAGACTGGATTTACTGTGCACCCGCGAGTTCCGCGCGTGCCACAGCCACCAGCGCCGCGATCGCCGGAGCCAATGCCTTGCCGGGCGCCGGGGCGAAACGCGGCGAATGGTTTGTCGGCATCCGAGATGGCAGCCTCCCCTCACCGAGAAGCAGTTCCTGGTCGGCCGGGGTGAACCCGGCGGGATCAGCGCCACCGATGTGCCAGAACACCGACGGACAACCCGCCGCCGTGCCGAGCAATCCGAAATCCTCACTACCGGTGATCGGATTCGGCAGTGGTAACACCGCAAGTCCACCGGCGGCAAGCTCGGTCATGACCCGCTCGGTGTGGGCCGGGGTGTTGACAGTCAACGGGAGGCTATCGAAAACCTCGACCACCGGTTCATGCTGCGCACCGGCGGCTTCGGCCTCCGCTATCGCGATCCGCTCGATCGCCTCGAGCATGTCGCGACGCGAGCCGGGAGTGAATGTCCGCAAGCTCAGTAGCAATTCGGCATGGTCGGCGATGATATTGGCACGGGTTCCCGCATGCAGCGCCGCGGCCGTGAGGACCGGAGCAGCCGACAGCGAGGTCTGCCGGGCGGTCAATGCCTGCAACCGCAGCACCAGCGAGGCCGCCATCGCGAGCGGGTCGACGGCCGCGTGCGGCATCGATGCATGCCCGCCGACGCCGGTCAGTGAAACCCGCACCGAATCGGCGGCCGCCATCAACGGCCCACCCCTGGTCAAAACCAACCCGGCAGGCAATGGACTCACATGCTGCCCGAGACAGATCCGGGGATGCGGCACCTTCTCCAACAGACCGTCGTCGAGCATATCCCTTGCGCCTGAACCGGTTTCCTCGGCGGGCTGGAAGATCGCCACAACCGTGCCGGACAGTCCGCCTGCGGACCCCAGCGCGGCGCAGGCACCCAGGAGCGCGGCGACATGAAAATCGTGCCCGCACGCATGCATGACCCCGGGTACGACCGAGGCGAAATCGAGACCGGTCTCCTCCTGGACCGGTAGAGCATCCATATCGGCGCGCAACCAGATCACCGGTCCAGGTGCGCCCCTGAGCACACCCACCACTCCGGTGCCGCCCACACCTCGAGTCACCTCCCAACCAGGCAGCGATCGCAACTCCCCGGCCACCAGATCCGCCGTGGCGAACTCGGCCCCCGACAGTTCGGGATTCGCGTGCAACTGCCGGTAGACCTGCTGCCAGTGTTCATCCACAACGTCCGTTGCTGTTGGGTGTGCTGGCAGGTCGTCGTCGGGCTCGTTCGGTCCGGTTGCCGATCCGGAACCGGGGTTCATCGAATGCTCCCGATACCGCGCATCATCGCAACAATGTCGGACGGATGTGTGAGTTGCGGATAGTGTCCGGTGCCGGCGATGGTCGCGACCATGGCTGGACCGGGATCGCCGACCAGCGGATCCAGTTCCCCGGCAACGATATGGACGGGTACCGGGAACGGTTCGGTTCCGCCGAGCAGGGATTGGAGGGCGGCGCGTTCTGCAGGACGGTTCGCGGCTCGGAGCCAGCGGGCGGTACGGCGGGCGACCCCAGGTCGTTGCAGTTGCGCGGCAGCACTTTCGATGGCCTGACGAACCTGGCCCGAAGCATCGCCGCCTCGGGCGCCGAGGAGTGTGCGGGCGAGCCGATCGGCCGACATCCTCTTCAGGAGAGGTGTTGTCAACGTCGGTGTGCGGAGCAACCAATTGGGCTCGGATTGAAGGAAATAGGGAGAGATGAGGAATACGGCCGCGACGCGATCCGGATGAGCGGCGGCGTAGCGCAGGGCGGGCGCCGTCGCCGCTGAGTGAGCGACAATGATGGGACGGGTTTCAACGGGCGCCAGCAGATCGGTGAGCCAATCCAGCGGGGCTGCCGACAAGGGGGCCGAACGGCCGAGTCCGGGCAAGTCGGCGACAAGGGCCGACACATCGTCGTCCAACTCGCCGAGCACCCCCCGCCACGACTCACCGTCCAGTGGGAGTCCGTGCAGGAGAACGACATCGGGCGAGGTTCTGTCTCCGGCGACAAACGTGCGGGATCCGCCGACTTCATGGAAGCCGCCGGGTAGCACCGCGGGCGTCGTTCCGAAGCCATCCGATACCAGCCGATCGGCCCAGCGGCGCAACGTCGTCTCGACCGGTGGTGTGCTGAGCCCTGCGCTCTCGGCGACCTTCTCGGCTGAAGCCGTATCGTAACGGTCCTCGGACAGAAAACTCAGGGTCTCGGGATCGGCCCCGGTCAGCGCGGTTGGCAGGCGACGGACAATCGCCAGCGGCACAAGGGTCTTCGGCGCGCGAACACCCAGGTGGTCGGCGAGCAGTCGGACAGTATCGGGCAGGTCGGGGGTGTTCCCATCGAGCACCCAGTGCAGCCCGCCGGGCTCCGGATCGAATTCGGGAATGGCGGTCATGAACTTCGCGAAATAGTCCACCGCAACCACGGGCACAAACGTGCGGGCGGTTCCCGGCAGCGCGGGCAGCCGCCCCATCCACAGATCGCGAACCAGATCGGCCAACCCGATGTATTGATCGACCTCGCCGGTGATCGAGTGGCCGATCACGCTGCTGGGATTCACCACGGTCAATGGGACACCCAGTTGCGCCGCGACGACCCGCATGGCCGCGTCCGCCTCCGTCTTGGAGCCTTCGTAAGCTCCTTTGACCCGGTAGAGCTCCGTCAATTCGTCCTCGGGGAGCGGATACCGCGTGTGCGGGTCCGACCCGACCCGATATCCCGACACGTGAATCAGCCTGTGCAGGCCGGGGAGAGTCGCGGCCCAGTACAGCACATTGAGCGCACCATCGACGTTGACGGCCGTGGCTTCCGCACGTTGCAGCCCGAAGCGGTAGAGCCCGGCAGTGTTGAACACATCCCGCACACCTGTGAGCCGTTGGTGGTCCGCCGGACTCAACCCCAGGTCCGCGCCGTTCGTGAAATCACCGGACACCACCGTGAGCCGATCAGCCGCAACACCATGATCACGTAGCCACGCTCGCAACTCGTCCGCCCTGCTCGGCATCGGCCGACCAGCGGCACTCCTATGCGACTTATGCGGTTCACGAATGACGGCCGCGACTGAACGGCCCCCATCCAGCAGATGCAACACCGTCCACTTACCGAGAAAGCCCGTCGCGCCGAATACCACGGCGTCTGGAGCACTGGTCAAGGTCTCGTTCATATCTTCTCTCTAGACTGGTCTACATATTCTGGATAGCAAACACCCCAAAAGTGGTGCGTTTGTCAGTCGATGGCAAGCAGCTTGGCGATGCGACGACCGACCTGTTCGATCGGGACCCGGCTGCGGTCGGCACGCGCCAGCACCAATGCGCCTTCGATGAGAGCGAGTGCCGTCGTCGCGAGCTCGTCCGACTCGGCCGCGTCATGCCCCTCGGCGCGGAGGGCGTCGGCCAGCGCTCGTCGCCAGCTCGAATAGATGCCGCCACAGATCGACTGGAGGCTGTCATTGCTCGCGGCAACCTCCAGGGCCACCGTCGCCACCGGGCAGCCTTTCGCGTAATCGGCTGCCACCATCCTGTCGGCCAGCCGTTCCAGTAGGGCCCGCACGAGATCAGAGGTAGTCGGCGCCGTCAGAGCCAGCTCCCCTACGATCCGATCGACCTCTCTGCCCGCAACTCCGAGTGCCTCACCGATCAGCTCGTCCTTACCTCCGGGGAAGTGATGATATAGCGAGCCACGAGGCGCTTCGGCTACCGCGAGCACCTCATTGAGCCCGGCGCCGTGGTAGCCCTTTGCCTCGATAAGCGACCAAGCGGCCTCAACCATCCGTGCCCGCGTCGAACTTCCCGAGACTGCCATATCCACAGATTAGACCGGTCTACATAGTCACGTCAACCAACGGTCTGCCGATTCGCGGCCGCGGTACCCGCTCGATACTGTTGCGCGCCCCGCTCCAGCGGCGGTCATATCCACGGTGGGAGACTGTCTGAGTGACCGACACCGAGGACCGCTCACGCGCGGACGAAACCCGAGCGCGGCTGCTCGACGCCGCCGCGATCGCCTTCGCCGAACGCGGCTTTCACGGCTCGACAACCCGCGACATCACCTCGATTGCCGGGTTGAGCACGGCGGCGATCTACGTGCACCACCGTTCCAAGGAGGAACTGCTCTACCAGATCGCCCGGAACGGCCACCAGGACACGCTGAATCTCGTGCGCGCCGCAATCGACTCGACCGACGACCCCACGGAGCAACTGATCGCGGTGATGCACAGCTTCGCCGTGCACCATGCGAGGGCACATACCATCGCCCGGATCATCAACTACGAACTCGCCGCGCTGAATTCGGACCATCAGCGGGAGATCAGGGAGATGCGGCACAACATCGACGCGGAGGTCCGCCTACTCCTGGAACGCGGGGTCGCCTGCGGCGCGTTCGAAACCAAGAATCCGCATATGGCGGCGACCGCTCTGCTCTCACTGGGCATCGATATCGCGCGCTGGTATCGCGAGGACGGCACCTGGTCACCCGAGGACATCGCCGACTATTACGCGGACCTCGCGCTGCGCATGGTCGGCGCCACTCGATCGAGCGCAGGCTAGACGCCGGGTGCCGAATCGAACCGCACCACCATGCGGGCCAATTTATTGAATCCGACTTCAAGTTCGATTACTGTCGGTTCGGAGCCGAGCAGCTGCGGACCGCCGTCGGTGCGTGCTGAGCGGACCGGAATCCGCACATCCGATATGCGTGCCCGGCAACAGTTTTCAGGTAGGTCGCCAGAAAGGACCGCACCCTTGAGTCAGACCACCCAGCAGGCCGCCGACACCGTCCTCGTGGAACAGCGCGGACCGGTACTGATCCTGACGTTCAACCGCCCGGATCGGCTCAATGCTTGGAACGACACGCTCGAACAGCGCTATTTCGAACTGCTCGACGCCGCCGAAAACAACCCGGAAGTCCGCGCCATCGTCGTCACCGGGGCCGGGCGCGGATTCTGCGCGGGCGCCGATATGGACGACCTGCGACAGGCCAGCGGGGCAACCGATATACAGATGCCGGAGCGCACCCGCCCGCGCGAGTTTCCGCTATCGGTCCGCAAGCCCCTCATCGCGGCGATCAATGGTGCGGCCGCCGGTCTGGGCTTGATCGAGGCGCTGTACTGCGACCTTCGGTTCAGCACACCCGACGCGAAATTCACCACGGCATTCGTCCGCCGCGGCCTGATCGCCGAATACGGAATCGCCTGGCTACTCCCCCGGCTGATCGGCCGCGGTCGCGCGCTGGACCTCCTGCTGTCCGGACGGGTGATTCGAGGCACGGAAGCCCAGGCGATCGGACTGGTCGATCGCATCTGCGCCCCGGACACGCTGTTGCAGGAGACCGTGGATTACGCGACCGAACTCGCCACCTACTGCTCGCCGAATTCGATGAGCATCGTCAAGAGCCAGATCAACCGGGCCATGGATGCGGACTTCGCGACGGCCGTCGCCGAGGCCGACGACCTGATGCTGGCCGCGTTCACCCATCCGGACGCCACCGAAGGCGTGACCAGCTATCTGGACCGCCGGCCGCCCGCCTTTGCCCCACTCGCCCCGGTCACGCGCTGATTTTCTGCTCGCCGGTCGGTTTGTGCTGGTCAGACGGGTGTGATGGGAAGTGCGAGGCCAGCGGCAAGTGGACACCGCGACGAGATGGCGGTTTGCCAACTAATAGAGCTCCAGTGCGCCTCGGTCGTATACTCGCGCTATGGCGGATGCATCATCCTCCACGGAATTCCCCGAGGCGCCAGTTCTTGTGGTGCAGACGAGGGAACGCGTCTATCGGTTACGCGCCGGTGGCGCGTATAACGTCGGTCGGGATCCCACAGCCGACATTGTCGTGAGCGATCCGCGCGTATCGTCGGTGCACGCCGTTCTGGAACGGGGTTCGGACGGTTGGGAAATCGAGGACGCCGACAGCCTCAACGGCACCTTCTTCGACGGTCACCGCGTCGAGCGGATGCTGATCGACCACGACGAGACGTTCCAGCTCGGTCACGCCGTGAACGGTGCGCAGTTGGCAGTTTCCTTGGAGGGACAACCCGGCCACGAGTCGGACGACGATGTCGGTGGCGACACGATGGTTGTCCCCGATCCCGGAATCGACCTCGACGACGAAGCAACGGTCACGCTGTTCGAACCGGGCCTGCCCCGACGGGTTTCGCGATCGGCACCTCCAGCGGCCGACGCCGGCTCGGTAGTCCGGATCACCTCGCCCATTCTCCGGATCGGACGCGCGGCCGACAACGACATCGTCGTGCATGACCTCATGGTCTCCCGCTATCACGCCGAGCTGCGCACGATCAGCCCGGGCAGCTACCGGATCGTCGACCTCGGCAGCCACAATGGCACCTACGTCAACGGCTCCAGGGTCGACGCCGCAGACCTATCCGAATCCGATTTGATCGGCATGGGGCACACCACGGCCCGGCTGGTCGGCGACGAACTGCGCGAGTCGGTCGACACAGGCGACGTGTCGGTCTCGGTGCAGAACCTCATCGTGCGGACGCCGGAAGGCAAGGTGCTCCTCGACGAGGTGAGCTTCCCCATCCCGGAGCGCTCACTTGTCGGCGTCATCGGGCCCAGCGGCGCGGGCAAGTCGACACTGCTCGGCGCGATCACCGGGTTGCGGCCCGCGACGGAAGGGACGGTCCGCTACGACGGACGCGACCTGTACACCCATTACGACGAGCTCCGGCACCGGATCGGGCTGGTCCCGCAGGAGGACATCCTGCACAGCCAGCTTCAGACACGGCGCGCCCTGCTCTACGCGGCCGAACTGCGCTTCCCCGGTGACACACGCCGCGAGGAGCGGGAGCAGCGGGTCGACGAGGTCCTCGACGAGCTCGGTCTGGCGCGCCACGCCGATACTCGCATCGATAGGCTCTCGGGCGGGCAGCGCAAACGCGTAAGCGTCGCGCTGGAGTTGTTGACCAAGCCATCGCTGTTGTTCCTCGACGAACCGACGTCCGGCCTCGATCCTGGCCTGGACAAAACGGTCATGGAAATGCTGTCCGAACTGGCGCATGACGGACGGACCGTCATCGTCGTCACGCACAGCGTCGCGAATCTCGATTCCTGTGACCGCCTGCTGGTCTTGGTGCCCGGCGGTCAGCTGGCCTATTACGGGCCACCTGCGGAGGGGCTGGAGCATTTCGCGCAGCCCAGTTGGGCTGAGGTGTTCCAGGCGTTCGATCGCGAGGAAGACCGCGACTGGGCCGGTGAATTCCGGGCTTCGCCACGCTTCCAGGAGTACGTAGCGGTCGGACTGACCGAGGACGTCGGCCCAGTGGAAGTGCAGCGCCCACCGGCACCGCCGCCCGCCCCACAGTCCAAGCTCAGCCAGCTCAGCACGCTGTGTCGGCGATACCTGGCGGTCATCGCCTCGGACCGAAGTTATCTGGCGCTCCTCGGCGTAATGCCCCTACTTCTCGGTGGCTTGATCGCCGCGATACCGTCGGGCGAGGGTTTCACCGGGGACCCGGGAACCAACACCGATGCCCCGACCAAACTCATGATTCTGATATTCGCCGCATGCTTCGTCGGCACCGGCAACTCGATTCGCGAGATCGTCAAAGAACAGACGATTTACCGCAGAGAACGCGCGGCGGGCCTGTCGGCAGGGGTCTACCTGATGTCCAAACTCCTGGTCCTGGGCGTGATCACCATTCTTCAGTCGGTGGTGCTGTTCTTCATCGGCACCATCGGTGAGAGTATGCCTCCGAAAGGGATATTCACGTCGGCGGAGCTGGAGCTGATCCTGGCGATGGCGATGCTCGGCATCGCATCGCTGGCATTGGGCTTGCTGGTGTCGGTGTCGGTGAACACCTCGGAGAAGACGCTGCCACTGCTGATCGTGCTGTCGATGGCACAACTGGTGCTCACTGGCGGTCTGGTGCGGCTCCCCGGCACACCCGTCCTGGACCAACTGTCCTACATATCGCCGTCCCGTTGGGGCTACGGCGCGGGCGCCGCGACGCTCGACCTCGACACCCTCTCACCGCATACGGGCGCACCCGACCCACTGTGGAAACACACCCTCGGCACGTGGCTGCTCGACATGGGAGTCGTCACCGGCTTGGGGGTCGTCTTCCTCGCGCTGGCTTGGTACCGCCTGTACCAGCTGCGCCCACGGCGCCGCGGTGCCCTTCCCGCGAGGATCTGACGCCGGCGATTCGTCGTCACTCGACGGTTATTCCGTTGATGGAAAAGAACATTCGAGCTCGCCACCGGAACGCGACCGCAGTCTCTTTGCGTTCGTCGGGCAGGATTTCGCCGTAGGCGAGCCGGGAATGGTCGCACGGCGTTGTACACAAAGCTGGAACCGACATAGCCGCGATGCGGGCGGCAGGACCGATCCGCGATCCCACCCCTTGGTCGCGGTGTGTAGCGGAGTGTCGCGATCGAATCCGTCCAGCGATATATAGCATTTCGGCATCAGTTCGGTGATCTCGACCATCGTGTTATTCGGCCGCGTATCGGAGCGTTTCTCGCTTTAGTCGTCAGCGCCGTAGAAGTGCCGTCGGCGCATAATCGTCGAAAGGTCTGCGCGATGACCATCATGTCCTCGACAGCACGGTGTCTCGGGCTGGTCATATTGTTGCTGGGACTGACCACACCGGCCGCGGCGACACCGACGGCTCCGGAACTGGGGCACGCGGGTCGGTGGCTCACCGACGAACTGGGCCGGGTGGTCACCTTGCACGGCGTGAATCTGGTCTACAAGTACCCGCCGTACTTCCCCGCAGCAGGAGGTTTCGGCGAGAACGACGCCCAGTTCCTGGCGGAGAACGGTTTCAACGCGGTCCGGCTTGGTTTCGCATGGAACGCGGTCGAGCCGCAGCCCGGCGTTTACGACGACAACTACATCGCGCAGATCAAGCAGACCCAGCAGCTGCTGGCCCGGTACAACATCTACAGCCTTATCGATTCCCATCAGGACGCGTTCAACGAATCGGTGGGCGCGAGTTGGAGCGGGTTCCCCTACTGGGCGACGGTTACCGACGGGTTCCCATTGCAGCCCGACCCCGGCTTTCCGTTGGTCTACTTCACGAGCCCGGCACAAAATCAAACGTGGGCGAACTTCTGGCGCGACCACGCTGCGCCCGATGGCGTCGGCCTGCAGGAACACTATGCGGCGATGTGGGCGCATGTCGCGCAAAGCTTCGCAGACGAGCCGTACGTGCTGGGCTACGACCTGATCAATGAGCCGTGGCCCGGTTGGGAATACCCGACCTGCTTCCCGCAGGGCTGCCCCCAATTCGAAAGCGGTGTACTCGCGCCGTTCGAAGCAAAAGTGATGAACGCCATCCGCCGAGTCGACCCGAAGCACCTGCTGTTCTACGAGCCGTCCGTCACCAACGACTTCGGCACACCGAACTGGATGCCGAATCCCACCGGTGATCCGAACGCGGGGATGAGTTTTCACGACTACTGCGTCGGCCCGATCGACACCTGCGTGAGCAACGGATTGGCTCGCGCCGACCTCGAGGGCGTTGTCGGGCTGGTGACCGAGTTCGGCGCGACCAAGGATTCGGCGAAGCTGACTCGTCTCGCCGATACATTCGACGACAATATGGCTTCCTGGCTGTTTTGGTCCCAACCGCAAAACCAGACACCTGGTCATCCCCAGGAGCCACCGACCGGCCCCAATCTGATGGATCCGGCGATCGTCCGGCCATATCCACATGCAATCGCAGGCACCCCGCTGCAGTGGCACTACGACAGCGCGACTGGGACGTTCACCATCCGATACAGCGCCCGCCGCGCCGATTCCGGGGAACCGTTCCCCCGTGAAGCCCGCACCGAGGTATATCTGCCGCAGAGCAACTACCCCGACGGCTACCAGGTCGAAATCCAGGGCGCCAACGTCGTGTCGGTCCCCGATGCCCGGCTGCTTCAACTCACCACCAACCCCGGACAGGACACCGTCCAGGTGACGGTGACGCGACGGTGACCAGCACCGCGGCCGCCTGAGGTTCTCACCGACAGCGTTCGCCACGACGTCGAGCGTCTCCTACGTAGTCCTTCCTGCCCAAGCATCCGGTTCGGCTGGTTGGACCGAGATCAGATCCCCCGTTTTGGGTTCCGACTCCCGCGAACTGTCAGTGGTGGTGGACGTCAGGCCACCCGTCGAGATGCAACATGCAGCCATCGCGATGGCAGATCACACCTGCCAACATCCACCTGTATGGATCGGACACGATCACTGCCGGTGACCGCACGCGATCAGCGTGATGTGCTGCTCGGCCGCGGGCGGTATTGCACCACTTGTCGGTGGCCTTCGCCGCGCTGGGATGGGATGGGATGGGATGGGATGGGATGGGCGACGATCGTGCATCGAGCGCCGAATCCGGACAACCCTGACCATCTGGCCGCCGTGGCGGCAGTGGCGCGGCGGGCGACCGACCAGGACATCGCCATGAGCGCCGCGATCACCCGTCGGCGCAGCGATCGCAGGCGCTACAGCGACTGCCCCGTCCCACCGGGGTACCTCGGGCTGTTGGCCGAGCGTGCCGCTGCCCGTGGCGCACTGATTCGCCCTCTCCACGATCGCGGCGCCGACCGGCTCACCGCCGAGACTCGATCCGCGACCAGGGGCTGGGCAGACGACCCCTCATCGGGCAGCCGAGGCCCCTACGAGTGGGCCAGCCTCCCAACACCACCGACCTGCCGCCGATGACCCCACGCCGATCACTCGCGGAGGTACTTTTCTCCCCCACCCTCGGTGACAAGTCGCGGTTCGGCAGGACCATCGGCCCAGTCGAGTCCGGGACCGAGCCTGTCATTACCCGCGATCGCGGCAGACGAGGGTCGGGCACGGCGCGTGATGAAGCAGATTCTGGCTGGTCGAGCCGACCAGCAGCCCGGTGAGGCGATTGCGGCCATGGCTGCCGGTGATGATCAACTGCGCGTCCGCGGCATGTTCCAGTAGCGCCTGCGCGGTCGGACTCTTCTGCACCACCCGCGTCACCGCCACATCCGGGAACTTGTCGCACCAACCGGCCAGCCGCTCACCGAGCAGCTCTTCCTCTTGCTGGGCCAGTGTTTCCCAGACATCCGGCACCGGGCTCCACTGCAGCAGATCCGGATCGTTCCAGGCATGCAGCGCGACGATCCCGACCCCCAACAGCGCGGCGATCTCGAAGGCCTGCCCGACCGCCGCCTCACTGCCGGGGCTGCCGTCGACGCCGACCAGGATCGAGCGCTGGTCGGGCAGCGGCCGGCTATGGTCTCCGCGCCACACGGCGACCGGGCACGTGGCCTTATTCGCCACCAGCAGCGCGGTGGAGCCGAGCAGCAGGGTGCTGAATCGGTCGTTGGCGCTCGCGGCCACGACCAGCAGGCGGGCCGAATCGCCCGCCGCGATGAGCTCCCTGGCCGGCGAACCGTCCAGCACCAGCTCGGTGATCTCCAGTTGCGGCTGGTCGCTCCGCACCGCGACGGCGGCCTCCCGCACCTTGTTCTTCGCGGCCAACCGCAGCATGGGCAGGATGTCGGCCTCGGCCAGCGCGGCAGCTGTGAGCCGATAGTCCGCGGTGGGCACCACGCCGAGGAGCACCAGCGGCACATGCTGTCGGGCCGCGACGGCGCCCGCCCACCGCGCGGCGGCCAGCGCCACCCGGCTGCCGTCGACTCCGACGACGATCGTCTGCTGATTCGCGAGTGTGGTCATCTGTCGCTCCACTTCGGCTGTGTCCCTTGGTATTGACGTATCTCGATACCGGAGTGGTCGTCGATCACGTGCTGTCCCGACGCCCCGGTGGCCGCGCACCTCACTATTCGTGGCTCGACCCGTCCCAGCACAGAGCCGGGCGGCCTATCAACCAGGGACGTAAGTCCTCACAGCTCGGCTCGGATGCGACGCGGTCGGATCGTCCAGTCGGGCCGATCAGTAGCCCACGTCTCGACGGCGGAACCCGGTGAATGCGGCCAACAGAGCCGCGGCGAGGATTGCGAGCATGGTGAGAATCGGTGCGGCCGTGAGGTCTTCGAGCGGCAACCGCGGCGTGTGCGCGAAGGGGGACGCGGCGTCGAACCACGCGGGCAGGTCGAAGGAATCGGTGAACATCAGGGCCACGGCGCAGTAGCTGAAGGCCGTCCAGGCCAGCGGTGCCACGATCCCAGGTACCCTGCCGAATCCGACGGCGGCGACCGCGACAACCAGCCACACGGCGGGTACATACCCGAATGCGGCCCCGATCATCCTCGGCAGTTGGGTCGGATCACCGACCGCCAGACTATGTGCCAGACCGACACCGACCCCGCCCACCGCCGACACCGCGGCACTACCGGCCAGTGCCATGGTCACCTGACTCGCAAGCCACGTCGTGCGGCTCACCGGAGGGGCCAGCAGCGCCTCGGCGCGACCCGCGGTTTCCTCCGCTCGCGCGCGCAGCACACTGGTGATCCCGTAGGCGGCCGCGAGCAGCGCAGTGATCGAAACGGCCAGCGCAAGATACGAAGCCACCACGTCCTCGGCGCCGCCGGGTATCCATGCGGCGATCTCGGGGTTGTCGGCCAGATATTGTTCGATGCTCTCGGCGAAGGAGCCGTAGGCCGCGCCGAGCCCGAAAACGCCGAAACACCAGGCGGCAAACGATCCGCGCTGTAACCGCCACACCAGCCCCAGGGGTGAGCCGAGCGCCCACGACGCGTGCGCCCGCCCGGATCCGTAGGTCAGTAGTCCCGCGCCGAAATCACGCCGTTCGAGCAGCGCGAAGGCGATGACGACAAATACCGCCGAGGCCGCGCCGAACAACAGCACCGGCCACCATCGGTCCGCCACGAACGGATACGTGCGCTGGCCCCAGCCGATGGGCGATAGCCACGACAGCGCCCCGGTGCCGACGTCGCCGACCGCCCGCACGACGTACGCGGCGGCAATGGCCAGGGTGACCGAACCGTAGACGCTGCGCGGGTTTTCGAAGATCTGGGCAGCCATCGTGGTCACCGCGGCGAAGGAGAACCCGACCCCGGCGACCGCGACGCCGAGCAACAGCGAACCGCCGACTGGCAACCCGGTCCCGATGGCCACGCCGGATACCACCGGCACCACCGCGGCATCGGCCAACCCGGCCAGTGTCAGCGCCGCCGCCGCGGGCGCCCGGCGGCCGACCCGAGCGGAACGGATCAGTTCCGCGCGTCCCGTCTCCTCATCGGAGCGGGTATGTCGGCCGATCAGGAACATATTCATCAGCGCGACCACAATCGCCAGGTACGCGAAGATTTCGAACACGATCTCGCCGCCGATGGTGTCCAGCAGCAGCGTCGGCCCGCTCATCGCGACCGCCGCCGCGTTCGCGCCCACGGTGGCGCGCAGCTGCGCCAACTTGGCCGCGGTGTCGTAGAAGCGCTGGCTGGCCACCGACTGGAAGGCCAGCAGCAATCCGAGCCCGAGAAGCCACCACGGCAGCGTGAAACGTTCCCGCCGCAGCGCGAAACGCAACAGTGCGCCCGCACCGGTCGCACCGTCGGTCACGCCGGTCCGCAGGACTATCACGACGTCGCTCCGAAAGTGGACGTCGCTTCGGGGCCGTAGTGGCGCAGGAAGATGTCTTCCAGTGTCGGTGGAGTGCTCGTGAGGCTGCGCACGCCGACTTCGGTGAGCGCACGCAACACCACGTCCAATTGTGCTGTGTCGACATCGAATCGCGCGCGGGTGCCGTCCAGGATCAGGTCGTGTACGCCCGTGATCGTCTCCAATTCCGCTGCGGGACACAGGGTTTCGACTGCAACGGTGGTCCTGGTCAGGTGGCGCAGTTCGCCGAGCGTGCCGCTCTCCACCGTGCGACCGTGCCGGATGATGCTCACCCGATCGCACAGCGCCTCGACCTCGGCGAGGATGTGGCTGGACAGCAGCACCGTGCGACCCTGTTCGACCAATTCCCGGACACAGCATTGGAATTCCGATTCCATCAGCGGATCGAGTCCGACGGTCGGTTCGTCGAGTAACAGCAGCTCCGCATCCGAGGCCAGCGCCGCGACCAGGGCGACCTTCTGCCGGTTACCCTTCGAGTAGGCGCGCGCCTTCTTCCGCGGGTCGAGATCGAACCGTTCGAGCAGTTCGGCGCGCCTGCGCTGATCGATGCCGCCGCGCAGCCTACCCATCAGATCGATGATCTCGCCGCCGGTGATGCCGGGCCACAGTGTCACTTCACCGGGCACGTAAGCCAACCGGGCGTGCAGCGCGACGGCGTCGGCCCAGGGGTCGGCGCCGAGCATGCGGGTCCGGCCGCTGTCGGGACGGAGCAGTCCGAGTAACACCCGAATTGTCGTCGTCTTCCCGGAACCGTTCGGGCCGAGAAAACCATGTACCTCGCCGGTGCGCACGCGCAAATCCAGCCCGTCCAGGGCCCTGGTACGGCCAAAAGACTTCGTCAGTCCGGCAACCGAAATCGCGAGGTCATTCGCCATGGTTCCATCCTCCTCCACAGCCGTGTACCGAAGTGGAAGTCCCGGACGGTGTACCGGGCTCATGGGCGGCGGCCACTATGGGGGACCTGCGCGACTGGGCCGGGATCCGCACCTGGTCCGCCCATATCGCACCGCAATGACCCGCTCGCACCCACCATCCACACCGCTCACGTGTGGCTGCGCTCCGTCACCGATGATCTCGGCATCTTCGATCGCGCATATCGCGCCATCCGAGCCTGGCTGCACACCGTGCGGGATCGAGTCGGGTCGGGTCGGGTCCACCGCCCGGTACGAACTCGCCGACCTGCCCACCGCCCTTACGACCGTCGCTGTTCACATTCGTACCCGGGACGCACCGGTGCTGGACCAATGGCCGAAAGTCCCTCGACGAATGTCGGTTCGGCACTGTGGGTCACCTCGGCCCGATCGTAGCGTCCTATCCATAGGTTCCGCGGGGTAGCTTGCGCAGAGGAGACCGACATGCGGGCACAGGTCGTCTACGAATCGATGTTCGGCAATACCGAGGCCATCGCCGAGGCCATCGCCGAGGGTCTGGGCACGCACTGCACTGTGGAGCTGCTGAAGGTGGCCGCCGCCGCGGAGCAACCCGCCCCGCCGGTCGACCTATTGGTAGTCGGCGGTCCGACGCACGTCTTCGGGCTCAGCCGGACCCGCACCCGCCGCGATGCCGCCGATCGGACACAGGCCCCCGTCGCGGTGGACGTCGGCATTCGCGAATGGCTGGACCACGCCTCCCCCGTGCCGCCCGGCACCAGGGCCGTGGCCTTCGGCACCAAGGCCGCCACGCCCACCTGGCTGCCGGGGTCGGCCGCCCGCGGTGCGGCAAAACGGTTGCGCCACCTGGGCTACGAGCTCGCCGACAGCCCGGTGGACTTCTTCGTCGGTGGCATGCTCGGTCCGCTCGTCGCGGGCGAAGTGGAGTGCGCCCGCACCTGGGCAGATCGGCTCTCCCGCACCGAACTCGACCGGATCACATACCACGGTTCGACACCACGGGAACAGCCATGACCCACCATGTCACGGTCGTCGAATCGACCCCACATACCGTGCTCGAGCTGCACCGCAGCGTGCACGCCGACCATGCCGGGGACGATATCGTCGCCGGGATGCGGGCGCTGTACGAATTGGCCACGATCACCCGAATGGCCCCCGCCGGGCCTCCGTCGACCACCTATCTGGGCGAGTTCGGCCTTGGCACGTCAACCGATGTCATCTTCGGCCTGCCGGTCATCGCCGGGCCGCTCGATGACGCAACCGAAGAGGTTACGGTGCGCCGAACCGAGCCGGGCCTCTCTGCGCGGACCGTTCATCACGGCCACTACCAGAGCATCGGCGACGCCTACCGCGCGCTGGACGATTGGTTGCGCACGTCGGAATACCAGCCCGCCGGGCCACCTACCGAGGTGTATCTCGTCGCGCCGGACGAGGCGGTCCACCCGCACGACCTGCGCACTGAGATCCGCATCCCCGTCGCTCCCGCCGAACTTGCTGTGCGAATCCGCGCCCCGTTCGCCGACACCGTCGCGGCGGTGCGAAACGCATTGGCCGAACAGGGTTTCGGCGTCCTCACCGAAATCGATATGCGTGCAACCCTGTGGACGGAGCTCGGCGTAGAGCTGGAGGACTACGTCATCCTGGGGGCCTGCAGCCCGCGTCTTGCGCATCGAGCGCTGGAGGTGGATCGGTGCATCGGCCTCCTACTCCCCTGCAATGTGGTGGTGCGCGCCGACGGCGAGGCCACCCTGGTCGAGGCTGTGGATCCGGATCTGCTGGTCCGCCAGACCGGACGGCCCACGCTCCGACCGATTGCGCAGGAGACCCGCACCCGCGTCACGGCGGCGCTCGAGAGCATCCTGAAGCGTTCATCCGCCGGGGAATAGTTCGTGTCTCTTCGCCCAGGACCCGGTGCCGTGCTCAGCGCAACTGGATCGTGCGCTCCCGGTCGGCGATCGCCTGCTCGAGCCGTGTCCGCGACAGCGTGTGCGAGCCACATTCGCAGGAGGCAGGTACCGCATCGTCGACGATGTCGTCGGCCGCCAGCAGGTCGGCGTAGCGAGAGCCGTGGTGGTGGGCGCCGTGCCCGGTATCGACGAAGTCGCGATCACCGTGAGCACGCAGACCGATCACCGAGCGGAACACCGGCCCCGCCGGAGTTTCGATGACGGCCGCCACCCGATGGCCTCGTCCGCACCGCACCTGGACGAGCACCACCTCCGCATGCCCCACCGTTGCGTCCAGGGTGCGTTCGGCGATGTGCCGCCGTTCGGGTGCCGAAAGCTTCGAGGTTTTGGACATGACATCACGATCGCTCGGGCATCCCCGCAGCCGACAGTGCCGAAGGCACCCAAATCCGAGGACGATCGGCCCAACGGTTACGGACCGTGCCGTGCCTACCCACGATCAGCAGGGCGGGTGCGCGCGCCGCGGCTGCCCAGTATCTCCGGCCTGAATCCGCGCCTCGTCGTCGCGCACCGGTGGATCCCCCGCTCGAGGCTCCTGTGGCTGCGGCGGATCTCCGGCCCGGCGTAGCAGCTCGGTGACCTCGGCGTCGGAGACCTGGCCGAAACGGAGATACCAGCTGCCGACGGCGCCGAACCACGTGGGCACCTCCAGACAAACCACCTCGTCAGCTTCGCCTACCAGCATCGCCAGCGTGTCACGAGGCGCCACCGGAACCGCCAGCACGACGCGCTGTGCACCATGTGCCCACACCACCTGGCAGGCGGCACGGGCGGTCGCGCCTGTGGCGATACCGTCGTCGACGACGACCACCGTGCGCCCCGACAGCGGGACACGCGGATGCACACGCCGCAGCCGCTCGACCCGCCCCGCGAGTTCATCGCGTTCGCGGCGCTCCACCTTCGCCATAGCCTCGCTGGTCAGTTGTGCGTACGCGACTACAGCGTCGTTGATCACCCGGACGTCGTCCTCGCCGATCGCACCGAAAGCGAGCTCCGGCTGATACGGGACACCGAGTTTGCGTACAACGATCACATCCAGCGGCGCATCCAGCGCCCGCGCGACCTCGTAGGCGACGGGAACACCGCCTCTTGGCAGGCCGACCACGACGGCATCTTCGTCCCGGAGATATTCCAGCCGCTCCGCCAGCCGACATCCGGCGTCACGGCGATCGTCGAACAACATCGCAGACCTCCTCACGGATCTTTCCAGCGTGGGCTTCGACGAAGCGTGGCGGAAGGTCCGATCGTCGCCGAGCCGAGAGCCGTTGGTCCCGGATACGGGGTAGTGGGCTTGTGGGCGAGGGCCGCATGCGAGCAGGCTTTCCGATATGGACCAGACAAAACCTGGCTGCTAGGCGGGGGCCGCTACGGGGATCTGCGTGACTGGGCCGCGGTCCGCACGTGGACGCACACCATCGCCCCGTGTCGCCGACTGCCGAAGGCTCCCTCCACCACGATCCACCCCGTGAAAGGTGCACCCAATGAGCTATCACCGCGACCCCCTCGCATCCGCGGTCCACACCGCACACGAGTGGCTGCATGCCATCGCCGAAGGACTCGCCACCGAGGACCGGGCTTTCGCGCACCGTGTCCTGCGAGCTTGGCTGCATACGGTGCGTGACCGCATCGGTGTCAACGCGGCCGCACACCTGAGCGCCCAGCTACCCGAGCTGCTGCGCGGGATCTTCTACGAGGGCTGGGTTCCCGCTCACGTCCCCGTTTCGCACGATGTGCCCTCGTTCCTCACCCAGTTCGCCGACGAGGCAGGCGTGGAACGCGACGAGGTTGTCGCGCTCGCCGGCGGGGTGACCGATACGCTCGCCGACTTGTTCTCCCCCGGACAGCTCGACCACGTGTTCACACTGCTGCCGGACGATCTGCGCCGCGTTCTCATGGGCACCCAACTCTCCGGAACGTTGACGGTGGCTGCTGTCACGCAACCGGAATTGTCTCGTTTCGATGAATTCGAAAACCGGCTCCGCGCACTGTATGACGCGGTGGCGGTGCTCGTTCATGGGCTCGAGAAGCCGCTCGGCGGCGAATCGCAAGACGCCGTACGGATATCCGCCGCCCAGCAGGCGCACCGAATTCTGCTCGCCGAAGGACCAATCGGATCCGGCGCACCAACCGCTGATCGCTCCCATGATCGAGAAGGTATTTCGTGACCATCTGCCGGGCAACGCGGTTCGCACCCGCACTGAGTGGGCTCGTGCGGACAAGGGTCATCGGCGGCGGAATCGTTGCCGCCGATCTCCCCCCAACCTGAACCCGGCGGCCGAACTTCATGGGCCTGCGCTGGGTGATCGTCATTCACGGCGCACCGACCGATTGAACAGATCAGTACGGCATGTCGACCGGCGACACGGCGAGCTGGGCGATGTCGAGGCGGGCATGTTCATGGGACCGGCTACACCGTCAGTGGCCGCACCGTGGCAGTGGCAGCCACGATGTTGTCATCGAGCAGCAGCCAGATGGCCAGGCGATCGTCGGTGTGCCGTGTACGTATACCGAGTTGCGTGCCGGGCTCGATCGGTTTGAGGAACTCCACGACCGCGCGGTGCGGGGCCGAGGTGAGGGCCGGGTGTGTGGTCAGTTCGTCTTCGACGACCTGCCAGTAGATCGTGTTGTTGACGTGGCCGAACGGGTCGATGTCGCTGGCGCGGGGCTGGAACTGTGTGTCGGTCCCGTTTGTTCGGGGAAGGGGCTCGGTGTTGAGCGCGATCCAGCGCAGTCTGGTGTCGTGTGCGTGGCGCCCGAGCGCCTCGAGTGCTGCGTCGGAGATCCGCGACAGCTGAGCCGAGGCGTCGATCTTGATGCAGAACGACTCGGTTTCGATGTGGCCCGGGAGGCGGTGACGGCGGTTGAACGGTGATTGTTCGTGGGTGGCGTGCAGGCTCTGGCGCATGTTCACCCACCGGGTCGAGGTCGCGGTGCACCAGCGTTGCACCTCGACGGTGCCGGGCCAGCTCACCGGGTCGATGACGTCGATGATGGTGCGTCGCAGAACCCAGAAGGGGTCGGAGTCGAAGAACGACGAGTCCGCGATCATGTCCTCGGACACGTTCTGCACCAACCGTGCCACCCCGTCGAGCCGCAGCCGCATCGACTCGTCGACATCGGAGGTCCTGACGCGGTACCGCCCGCGGTAGGACTGGGCTGCTGCCGGTTTGGCGGCGAGGACATACGGCGGCGCCGCGGTGAGAGGATCTGCGGGGGCCTCGGTGGACAACGGGAGGGTCTCCTTCTCGTCGTGGTGGTGGAGCAGGCGCGGTGCGGGCCGCACGTCCGGAGCCGGAATTCGGCAGCGGGCCGTGCGGGCCGGAACCGGAACGGTGGCCCGCCCGGAAGGTACGGTCCGACGCGGGGGACGCCGTGTCGGACTTTGCCGTTCGATGCCGGCGCGCCAGGCGTTGCGAGCCGCCGCGTCGGCTACTCGATGCGCAGGCCGGTGATCGCGCGGCTGATGAGGATCCGCTGGATCTCGTTGGTGCCTTCGTAGATGGTGAAAATCTTCGCGTCGCGGGCCCAGCGTTCCACCGGGTAGTCGCGGGTGAAGCCGTTGCCGCCCAGGATGTGTACGCACTGGTCGGTCACCCGGACCGCGACCTCACCGGCCCGCAGCTTCGCCATGCTGCCCTCGGCCCTGGCCAGCGGCTTGCCCTGGGCGAACATGTTCGAGGCCCGCCACGCGAGCAGGCGCGCGGCATCGATGTCGGTGGCCATGTCGGCGAGCATGAACGCGATCGCCTGGTTCTCGATGATCGCGCGGCCGAACTGGCGCCGGGTCTTGGCGTACTCGAGGGTGTACTCGTAGGCGGCGCGCGCGACACCGATCGCCGCCGCGGCCACGGCCGGACGGGTCATCTCGAACGCGGCCATCGCCGCAGGGACCCGCACCCGGCGACCCTCGCGGGCGATGGCCAGGCGTTCGTCGAGCTTGCCCTTGCCGCCCAGCACCAGATCGGCCGGGATCCGTACGTCGTCGAGGACTACCTCGGCAGTGTGGGAGGCCCGCAGTCCGTGCTTGCGGAACTTCTGGCCCTGGCTCAGGCCCTTGGTGCCCGGCGGCACGAGGAACAACGCGTGACCGCGGGCGCCGAGTTCACGGTCGACCGAGGCGGAAACGACGTGCACGCCGGCGATGCCGCCGTTGGTGGCCCAGGTCTTGACACCATTGAGCACCCACTCGTTGGAGCGTTCGTCGAACTCGGCGCGAGTGCGGATCGCCGCGGCGTCGCTGCCCGCGTCGGGCTCGCTGGCACACAGAGCGGCGACCGCGGGCTCGTCCGCGGTGCCGAAGAACGCCGGCAGCCAGGTGCGTATCTGTTCGGGCGTGCCCGCCCCGAACAACGCCGCCGCGGGCAGGAACGTACCGAGCAGTGCCTGGCCCATTCCGCCGTCGCCCCAGTAGATCTCCTCGAAGACCACCGCCATCATCAGCCCGGACGGATCCTGGGGCGCCATCGCCGCGAACTCGGGGGTGTAGAGACCCGCCCGCGCCGCGTCCTGCAACACCGGCCACGGGGTTTCCTCCCGCTCGTCGTACTCCGCCGCCGCGGGCCGAACGTACTTCACGGCGAAATCGTGCGCCCACACTCCGGCCTCTGCCACTGCCGAGGGCAGCGCGAACAGGGAACTGCCTCTGTCCACGGTCTCCGCGGTCACCATCAATCCCATCCTTCCCCGCCTGTAGCGAGCATTCTCAATGATATGACAGATTGCATAGTGCCATGGATTGACGCTGTTGGCTACCCGCCGGATGGCTGCCGTACGTGCGATGAGGAAATGGTCGAGATGCCGCAATTACTGGGACTTTTCAGAAACGGCCGGCGCCTCGGGGTGGTGTTCTCATCGAAAGCGAGACTATGCTTTATTGCATAGAACATGGTTCTTGTGGTTCGCTGGCCGCATCAGGCCGGGCGCTGCGCGTCCCGGCGGCGAAACGACGATCCGGATCGGATCCAGGAGGTGGTTGGGATGGGCACGCAGCTCTTCGACTTGGACGGCAAGGTGGCCGTGGTCACCGGAGGTGGCCGCGGGATCGGGGTGATGATCGGCCGCGGCCTGCTGCGGGCCGGCGCGAAGAAGGTCTACCTCGTCAGCCGCAAGAGCGCGGAGCTGCGCGCGGCCCAGGAGGAACTGGCACCGCTCGGGCAGGTCGAGACCATCTCGGCCGACCTGAGCACTACGGAGGGGATCGAGGAACTCGCAGCGGAGCTCGCCAGCAACGAGACCGCGGTGCACGCGCTGTTCAACAACGCCGGCGCCAACTGGGGAGCCTCGGTCGAGCAGTTCCCCGAATCCGGGTTCGACAAGGTCTACTCGGTCAACGTCAAGGCGGTGTTCTTCCTGACCCGGGCGTTGTTGCCGCTGCTGCGCGCCGGATCGGCTCCCGGTGACCCCGCCCGGGTCGTCAACACCGGCAGCGTGGACGGCATCCGGCCGCCGATGCCCGGGATGAACAACTTCTCCTACAGCGCCAGCAAGGCCGCGGTGCACATGCTCACCCGGCACCTGGCCGCCGAATTCGCACCCGACGTGCTGGTCAACGCCATCGCGCCGGGGCTGTTCGAGTCGAAGATGACCGCGACGCTGCTGACCGCGGGCGCCGAGGCTGTCGGGCAGCACCTGCCGCTCGAGCGGATCGGCAACCCCGACGACATCGCCGGCCTGTCGGTCTTCCTCGCCAGCCGCGCCAGCGCCTACATCACCGGCGCGATCATCCCCGTCGACGGCGGCATCAGCACCCTGCGCTGAGCTGCCGCCACAACACCATCACCTCGAAGGACCCACATGACCGACTCGCCCACCGTCACCGTCGAACGCAACGGGCACCTGCTACTCATCGGCCTGAACCGGCCCGACAAGCGCAACGCGTTCACCACCGAGATGCTCGCCGACCTGTCGCGCGCCTACGCGCTGCTGGAATCCGACGAAGATCTGCGCGCCGGTGTCCTGTTCGGACACGGCGACCACTTCACTGGCGGACTCGACATGCTCGACGTCGGTGCCGCGCTGGCCAGCGGGCAGACCACCTACCCCGACGACGGTCTCGACCCGTGGCGGCTGGACTACAACTGGACCAAGCCGATCGTGGCCGCCGCCCAGGGCTGGTGCATGACGCTGGGCATCGAACTGCTGCTGGCCGCAGACATCCGCGTCGCCGCGGAGACGACCCGCTTCTCCCAACTCGAGATCCGGCGGGGCATCTACCCCTTCGGGGGCGCGACCTTGCGTTTCTGGCGTGAAAGCGGCTGGGGCAACGCCATGCGCTGGATCCTGACCGGCGAGGAGTTCGACGCCCACGAAGCACACCGCATCGGGCTGGTCCAAGAGATCGCCGCCGACGGCCCCGCCGCCGTCGAGCGCGCCGTCGAGATCGCGAACAGCATCGCGGAGTCCTCGGCGCCGCTGGGTGTGCGGACCTTGCTCGCCTCGGCCCACCGCGCCCGCGACGAAGGCAACCGCGCCGCCGCCAGCGAACTGGTGCCCGACGTGGTGAAGCTGTTCGCCACCGCGGACGGAGCCGAAGGCATCCAGTCCTTCGTCGAACGACGCAAGGCAGTCTTCACCGGCCACTGACCAGAAGGTGTCACGCCCCGGCCCGGACGACGGACCGGGGCGTCGTCTTGCCCTGCACCAGGCTGGACACGATCGCGATAGCTAGCGCGTCATCCGAGCGAGCAGCCGCTGACTGTCGAAGAGCACCTCGAGCTGTTGGACAACCTCGTCGAGAGGTTCACTACTGCGCTGCGCCCGGCACAGGATGACCGCGCCCTCCACCGCAGCGATCGACATCGTGGCCAGGTGCTGAGCTGTCGTGGAAGACAGCCCTTCCCGGGCGATACCGGTCGCCAGCGTCGTACGCCACCGCTCGAAGATCGAGGCGGCGTCGGCGAACAGCTCGGGACTCTCCTCGACCGGGCCGACAGCCACCGCCACCACCGGGCAGCCCGCGGAATAGTCGCTGCCCTCGAGGATGTTTCGCCACAGATCGACGAACTGGCGCAATGCCTCGGAGTAGCCGTCGACAGCACCGCGATCGACGATCTCCCCGATCGCGTCACCAGCGAACTTCAATGCCTCGGAAACGATCTCGGCGCGCCCGCCGGGAAAGTGATGATAGACCGAACCCCGCGGTGCCCCGCTCCTGGCCAGCACCGCATCGATAGTCACCCCACCGACACCACGCTCACGCAGCACCTCGACCGCACTGTGGACCATTCGCGACCGCGTGTCCCTCTGCCGCGCCATCCCACCACTCCTCCGATAACGACTCGCGGGCCACCCGGCGGCAGGTCGAACCCGCGGACCGTGAATCAACACGATCTGTCAAGTATCATAAATATAACATAATCCATAGAGACTGCTTTGTGGTTGTGCCGACGCGGGCCGGTGTTCAGCTATACGGAGTGTGGAGGGGGTACAACTCGCTGGGGCGAGATCTCGGTTGCACACTCCTCAAATGCGGTCCGCGAGAACTTCGATGCGGCTGTGGCGTCGTCCGAACTCCACGGTGACGGCCGTGGTGGAAATAACGCCGCGGTCCATGGTCAGGCATGCGTGCTAGGACTTTGACATGGACCCGTTTACTCCGATCTCGTCAGCATCAGCGCCAGGCCCCGCCCCTGTCCGGCGCCAAGCAGCGATCCGCCTTGCGAGAATGGGCCGTCTCGAAGAATTGCGACAACTGGCCGACACCGGGGACCCGCAGGGGTGCCGCCAGTTGGCTGTCACTCTGGTCCGGGCAGACCGGATCAGCGAGGTGGAGGCGCGGGTGGCTGGTGGAGATCGGTATGCCCGCCGCGCGCTGGCGGACTGGTTGGTACGCCACGGCCGGGTCGACGAGGCCATCGACCAGATGCAACCTTTGGCCGAAACCGGGAACGCGGGCGCTTGCAGGCGGCTATCCCGCCTGCTCGCCGGGCAGGGTCGTGTGGAGGAAGCCATTGCGCAGCTGCAGAGGCTGCCCGTGCCCGACCGAACCGCCAACGTGTCCGGCTGGCTGGCGAGCCAAGGCCGCATCGATCTGCTTCGGCAGCTGGCTGTCACCGGAAACCGCGCCGCCACAATGGAACTCGAGTACACGGTCATCAGGTTCTGGAGGGACGCCCGCCTTGCCACTGCCGTCGACCTACTCACCGATATCGATCCGGGTCATGCGTACTACGACAACCTCGAAAAAACTTTGGTGAACATCGCGAGCGACTGGCGCGCTGGCCGAATCCACCTGCGTGATGAAGCCATCGACTTGCTGGGCACCATCGCCCACCCGGTGGGCCGGCGGACGCGGGCCGGGCTGCTGCTGGCACAAGGACGCTACGAAGAAGCGGTTGCCGACCTCCAATCGTTGACCGCTGGGGGCGACCACGCCGCCAGCGAGATGCTGGACATGGTGCTGCGCCGTGAGCAACCCGCACGGGAACTGCGAGCACTCGACCACTGCGCCGCTGACCTGCGAGCGGTCACGTTCAGCCCGGACGGAACAATGCTCGCCACCTGTGACGGCCACCGCACGATCGTTGTGTGGAACCTCGAGACCGGCGACCACGTGCACACCCTCCGCACACCCGGCCCCACCAGCGCCATCGCGTTCAGCAACGACAGCACGGTGCTGGCCGGGAACGGTTGGGGTGGAATACGGATATGGAACGCGGCCACCGGCGAGCACCTGCGCGACATAGGCACAATCAGCCACCCCGTCGAAGGCCTCGCTTTCCTCGCTGACGGCACGCTCGCCGCTGGCGGTACCCTGTGGGACACCACCACCGGCGACCGCTTGCTCGTCCTGGGCGATGGTGCACCCGACCCTGGTGAGGCTGTTGTCGGCCACAACGAGCGGGTCGTGACCCTCGCGGTCGGTTCGGACAATCAGATGCTGGCAACCAGCACCATGACCGTCGACAACTATTGGATGCGGGAGTGGAATCCGACTGTCCAGCTGTGGAACCCGGTCACTGGCCAGCACGTCCGCGATCTGCACATCGAACGAGAGTCACCCGTCCGAAGCTTCGCCGTCAGCCCTCACGGCAGACTCCTTGCCGCCGTTTGCAACACAGAGGTGTGGTTGTCGGACCTCGAGGGTGAGCAGGTCCGCCGCCTCGACCGCGGCGCCGACGCGGTCGCCTTCCACCCTGACGGCCACCTTCTAGCCACTGCTAGACGCCACGTCTGGTCCGATGCCGGTGTACGACTATGGAACCCGATAACAGGGTCTTCGGTCGGCGAGCTGGACACACCTGCCGACGCGGTCGCCTTCAGTCCCGACGGCATCTTCCTAGCCACCGCGGACAAGAGCAGCGGTCTAGTCCGTCTGTGGAACATCACCAGCTGGCAACACCTCAGGGACGCCCTGTGATGATGCGCTCGCCCGACTGCGCGACGTGTTGCTGCCGGTGAATTCGGGCCCGCACCAACGAAAGTGGCCGGTCCGGCACGAGCGGATGCGTGGCCTGCGCAACGTCGCGGCCAGCGCGCGCCGCGCATCAACTGGTCGCCGTCGGTGTCGTACAGCGCGAGATACCCGCCAACGATCCACCCGCAGCCGAGCAGATGCAGAATGGGTACGAACCCTCCTCCAGGATCTCGCACGGTCACAACAGCAACGATCGTCGCAAACCGCCGGTTTCAGTACCACGTGGTTCTCGTCCGGCCGGTGAGCAATCGTTCTCAGAAGATGATGTGAGTTGCCGCTTATGAATTCGGTTGGTGCACAGAATCGGCACGTGCTCTGATTGGAGTCATGAGCAGATTCGCGGAGGTCATCGTGTTGGCGTTGGACGCTGACGATGTCATGGATGCACTGACTCACGAAGACGAAAGCCGCAGCTGGAGAGGTCGTTTCGTGCCGATCGAGAGTCAGTGGCCTGGTTCCTTCGGCATCGGTTGGGCCACCGAATTCGAGCGGATGCGCCCCCGGACAGGACTTTTCGCGCACCTCGAATCTCTCCCCTGGCCGCGCCCGGAGAGCGTCCAGGTATTGATCCACGACGAGGAAGACGATTGTTTCGGCCTTTGGATGCTCGAGGAGGGGAAGCTTGTCGAAGTTGCGCTTCCACATGCGCGGCGCTATCACATGCCAGCTCCACCGACCGACGAATTCCCTCCCTGTCCCGGCATCCTGGTGCGGACTGACCGCATAGGTCACGACCAGATCCGGCAGACTCCGGAAGCTGAGCGCGATCAGCGGCCAGCTTGGTAACCGACATGCATTGCGTACACTCCAGTCCGGTCGTGGGACCCCGCTCGCTGGCAGTAGCGGACGATCCAGAAACGGTCGCGGCCAACCGATCAGCGGCCGCCGCCACGCGCGCTCCGCGGCATCTCGTAGGGCGACGGCGGTGGCACCGCCGTGTCCGCGCCGTGCTCGTGGGTCTGCGCACATCGGCGACAAATGTTCCGGTTGGCGGAGGGGTCCTGTCGGTCCGGCGCAGCTCCGGCCATAGGGGGTGCGGAGGTGGTACGACTCACCGAGGTGAGATGTCGGTTACACACTCCCCAAATGCCCGCACACGGGAGGGAGACAACGATGTCACCTCTCCCTACTCCCTACAGCAGCCCCACGATTCGGCGCGGCGAGAGCGCGGATCGTGGTCGATCGGTTAGGCAGCGGTGGAAACCGCCACCACCGGTCCGCGGACCCGGGACACGGGGTCCGGCGCGGACGGATGTCCCCAGAGCGGTCTTCGACCACATGGCTACCACCAAGTCGGCAAGCATCCTGAAATGCCGATTCCAGGGCGATCGAGTGGCTCTGAGCTCAGAGCGCCCGCGACACGCTTAACCACGAGGTGCCCGACCACCTCAAGTGCGGCGGATGGCTATAACGCGGAAAGTATGCCAAATCTAGCTTTAAGTGGAAGCGGCACTATCCAGCAGGCGGTAGATAGCTGACCAGCGCGGTCGCCACATGAGTGGCGACGATGCAGGGATCTTCTTCTCCATCAAGTTGGTTGATTACGTTGAATACAACATTCGAGTTCTCTGTCTCGAGACGTACAGCGCACATGAACCGAGGCTCGACGCCTGCAAAGCGGTAGCGGTAGCCCGCGTAGGTGCCGATGTCGACCTCGGTAAGAGCATCGGTCTCCGACTTCCAGTCATCGAGGCGTGCCTTCGTCTGGTACTGCACTTCCGGCGCATAGCCCGTTGTCGAGTTCACCCAGGCGCATTTTCTGCCGGGTGATTGCACTCGAGACTTGTAATCGAACCCGAGTTGCTGCATGGCCGACTCGGGGAAGGCTGCACAGGGATCCCATTGCGGTGCTTCGCCGCTCGTTGTTTTGGACGGACCGCAACCCGCCACCATCGCCGAGAGCAAGGGGCAAGCACCGCCACCACAACCCGAGTCCGCTTCAACTCTCGGGGCAGAGGTAGCCGCATTGGGCTGAGTGCGACGCGGAGCAGTGGGCGTGGTCGGGTCTCGATCGCGACCGACACCTCATCCAATGCGGACGCGAGTTTCCGTGATTGCTCAATGTTGGTTTCAGACACGGTTCCCCCTGCTTCCACGGCTCGGAACACGGTGCGATTGACTCCGTGCCATAGACGTTCAGGGGCAAACGATAGTCGCATGCGGCCGATCGTGGCGATGGCGAGTCCAGATGTCGAAACCGACGGGTAACACGGCCGGGTTGTATTCGATAAAGGTTCGGTCGATGTCGCAGGTCAGGAGCTGGGCGTGAGGCCCGCGGCGGGCACCCGGTAACCCCCGTGCGCTGCAACGTACTACGTTTCACCGGCATCGCCGGGCGGATCGCGCTCGCGTACGTCCTGTAATACCGCGTGGCACACGGTTCGGCCAAACTGCGCCGACCGCCCGATCATCAACGGGCGGAGGCTATCTCGGCATCGACAACGCACTGAAATGCCGAATTGAGTGTGTTTAGCCAGCCGGTGACGACGCGTTTGGATCCGGCGAGTATGGCCGCAAGCTCACGACTGATGTTGGGTATCCACGTACAGTTGCTACCTTGGCCGGACGCCGCTTCCCAGCGCCTTGCAACACAGACCACTACTGAGACACGGCCTAGCCGGCGGATCACGTGCCCGTGATGGCACCAAGTTAGTTCTCGCGGGCCGGACTGTGCCCGGTTGCGAGGCGTTTCTACGCCTCGGGCATGGGCAGGACCGCCAGTGCGGTGTCTGCAATGTTCCGCAGCGTCTCCGGGTCCAGGCCGGCCTTGCCTACCGCCTCGATGCCGCGGACCACCGTTAGCAGCAGTGCCGCCAACCGCTCCGGATCCGCGGCGCTGTCGATGGCGCCGTGGCGCTGGGCGGCGCTGATCTCCGTCCGCAGCAGGATCAGCAGCGCCGTCATGGTCTCGGCCGACCGCCCGGCGACCGTCGGATCGTGCTGGGCCAGTTCCGCTGCGCCCTTGGCCAACAGGCACCCGCGGCGCTCGGTGTCGGAAGCGGTGTTCTCCGCCATTAGGTGCACGTATCCCGACAGCCGGGCCAAGGCCTCTGCGTCCGGGCCACCTGCCAGCCGCCCTTCGGCCACCTCGACGACTGCGGTGCACCAGTCGCCAAACACACGGTGGAACAGCTTGCCCTTGTCGCCGAAGGCGCCGTACAGGCTGCCCTTGCCCAGGCCGGTCGCCTGGGCGATGTCGTCCATCCGTGTCCCTGCGAAGCCCGTCGCCCAGAACTGCTCCCGTGCTCGCTCCAGGACTTGGCGTTCGTCGAATGCGCGTGGTCTCGGCATGGCGTCAGCGTACTGATTCTTGACTCGTTCGTCCATTACTGGCTATATTATGGACGATCCATTCCATAACTGAAAGGGTTGTCCATGCCAGGCGTACTGCAGGAGAAGGTAGCCGTGGTCACCGGAGGGACCAGCGGGATCGGGCTGGCCATCGCCCACCGCTTCATCCAGGAGGGCGCACGGGTCTTCGTGACAGGCCGGGACGCTGACCGCCTCGAAGCGGCGGTGA
The DNA here is from genome assembly GCF_040654375.1 of Nocardia sp. NPDC050710. Lineage (NCBI taxonomy): Bacteria > Bacillati > Actinomycetota > Actinomycetes > Mycobacteriales > Nocardiaceae > Nocardia > Nocardia sp. NPDC050710. Next base: position 61,267 of record NZ_JBFAHV010000021.1, read on the forward strand.
AGGAGATGGGCCCGGCGGCAACCGGCGTACGGTCCGACGTCTCGGTCCTGGCCGACCTCGACGCGCTCTACGCGCAAGTCCGCGAGGAGGCCGGGTGCATCGACGTGCTGGTGGCCAACGCGGGAATCGTCGCGGACGCGGCGCTCGGCGCCCACACCGAGGCGAACGTCGACCTGACGCTCGCCGTCAACGTCAAGGGCCCCCTTTTCACCGTCCAAAAGGCGCTCCCGCTGCTGGCAAAGGGCGCCTCCGTCGTGGTCATCGGTTCGAGCAACAGCGTGCGCCCCAACGAGCACCTCGAGGTCTACAGCGCCTCGAAGGCGGCGGTGAGCAACCTCGTACACAACTGGGCTCGGCAGTCGCGGGAGCGTCAGTTCCGGGTCAACGTGCTCAGCCCGGGGCCCACGCGGACCCCCGGCCTGCTGGGCGCCGCGGGGCCGGACGTCGATCAGTTCGCCGAGGCAGTCGTGCCCCTGGGGCGGCTGGCCGATGCCGAGGAGATCGCCGAGGCGGCCCTCTTCCTGGCCTCGGACACCTCGTCGTTCGTCACCGGCGCCGAACTCTTCGCCGACGGCGGCTACACCCGGGCCTAAACGACGGCCGGTGGTGCGCATCCGGTTCCCTCGAAGCGATCTGGCGCACTACCAGCCGCGCGTGTGCGTCGTACGAGGCCCAGTACGCCAACGAGATCGTGGCCGCGGCCTCTTTGGACGACGTCGGCCGCCACCCCGACTACCTCTCCGGCAACGCCAACATCTGCTGGACGCTCATCCATCTCGTTGAGGAGACCGGACGGCACGCGGAGCACGCGGACATCGTGAGGGAGCTGCTCGACGGGGCGAAGGGGTACTACTAGGTCTCTCCGGTGGGTCGCGACCGGAGCCAAAGTCGGATCGAGGCAACGGTGACGGTGCCGTAGAAGACGTAGGCGCGTTTGTCGAACCTCGTCGCCACAGCCCGGAAGCTCTCGAGGGCATTGATCGTCCGCTCCACCTCGTTCCTGCGTTTGTAGATCGTCCTGTCGAAGCCGACGGGCCGACCGCCTCTGCTGCCTTTGTGCTGTCGGTTGGCCCGCTGGTTCTTCGGTTCGGGGATCGTGTGCTTGATCTTGCGTCGCCGCAGGTAGCGGCGGTTGCGACGGGATGAGTAGGCCTTGTCTTCGCCGAGATGGCCAGGCCGAGTCCGCGGTCGCCCGCCATCCCGGCGGGCGACACGGACACGCTCCATGACCGGGATGAGCTGCGGAGCGTCGCCCCACTGCCCCGGGGTGATCAGCAAGGCGAGTGGGTGGCGCCCGCCCTCACCGGCAAGGTGGATCTTGCAGGTCAAGCCACCCCGTAACAGTTCAGTGCGGGCACGACCGAGCTCGTCACGACGATCGACCAGCAGACCCAACGCGACCAGGTCCGGATCCGCCTGTACCCGGCGCAGATTCGGCGACCGCAACGCCGCCAGCGCGACCGAATGCGCGTCGACCGGGTCGGTTTTGCGGCCGTTGCCTGTGGCGAATACCCGCACCTGCGCCGACAGTTTTGCCGGCACGTCGATGACGGTTTCCTCGTCGGCCACCAGCCGGTGCGCCACATGCCGTCCGACACCGTTGCAGCCCTCGATCGCCCACACCCGTTGCGGAAATCGTTGTGCCGCACAGAGCATTTCACCGTATCCGGCGGTGTCGGTACCGTAACGCCCGGTCGCGAGAATCTTCGCGTCGAGTTCGATGATTTCGACGGTAGCCGAGCGTTTGTGCGGGTCCATTCCGATGATGACCGGCATCGCTATCCTTCCAGATCGACGGATAGGTATCCGTGCAGGAAGGCACCGCTACTTCGAGCCAGAGCAGACCCCCTTTCCAGCCACACCCGCACGGTAACCCGGTGGGACGCAAGCCATTAGAGAGCCACACCGACGACACTGGTGGGCAGCCGCTCAGGGACCTCCCACCGGTACCTGGGGCTGATCCTGGCCGGGATCAAGCCCTACCGCCAGTCTTACGTAGCCGCTGATCGCGCGGGCTGCTCCGGGCCTTGAGAGTGCAGAGGCGGCCCTGTTCGCCGGGGTGAGATGTCAGTTACACACTCCTCAAATGCCCGCACACGGGAGGGAGACGACGATGTCACCTCTCCGTACTCCCTACAGCAGCCCCATGATTCGGCGCGGCGAGAGCGCGGATCGTGGTCGATCGGTTAGGCAGCGGTGGAAACCGCCACCACCGGTCCGCGGACCCGGGACACGGGGTCCGGCGCGGACGGATGTCCCCAGAGCGGTCTTCGACCACATCGCTACCATCAAGTCGGCAAGCATCCTGAAATGCCGATGAGCGGACGTCAACTGGCGAACTTCGCGGCGGCCTGCGCGGTGACCGGGGTGAAGAGGTTGATCAGGTTGCCGTCGGGATCGCGAAACAGCAACGACCGGTTCCCCCACGGCATCGTCGTGGGCTCGTTGACGAAATCCTCGACCGTATCTCGCAACCGCCGGTAATCGGCATCGACGTCGGGGACCAGGAATTCGATGATCGCCGTGTGATTGTCGGCTGGGTGCGCGCTGCCCGCAGCGAACAGCGCCACGGTGCGGGTGCTTCCGATCGCGAGGGTGCCGGCCGGTGTGACGATTTCGGCGAAATCCGGTGTAGCCCAGTTTGCTTCGACGCCGGTCACGTGGTGATAGAAACTGACCAGCCGCTGGATGTCGTCAGTGATCAGACGGATCGAGACGAGCTTCATTGTGTGCTCCTGCTGTCGGATGAGGCGGAGGTTCCACCGCCGCACGCCACGGTAGAGCCGATACCGGACAGTTTCCGCCCGGTATGGATGCGAGAATTTCCCGATGACGCGCCCCACCGCCCGAGTGCTGGCCCTGCTCGAGCTGTTGCAGACCGGCGGCACTCATACCGTCGGCGAACTCGCCGGACGGCTCGGCGTCGATGAACGCACCGTCAGGCGATACGTCACACATCTCACCGACCTGGATATCCCGGTCCGATCGGTGCGGGGCCGCTACGGGGGATACCGGCTCGCTCCCGGATACCGAATGCCACCGCTGATGCTGACCGACGACGAGGCGGTGGCCGTGTTACTCGGGCTCCTCACCAGCCGCGGCGCCGACCGGCCGACAGCGGCCGCCCGCGCAGCCGACAGCGCGACGGGCAAACTCCGCCGCGTCCTACCCCCACGTCTGACGGCCTGGCTGGACGCACTGATCAACACCGTCGAATTCACCGCCGACGCGCGCCCAGAAGTGGCTGTCGAGACCGCCGTCCTGCTCCGGCTCGCCGAGGCCACCCGCGAGCACCGACCGGTCGAAATCGGGTACACCGACCGAAACAGCCGGTCCAGCCAACGGACCGTGCACCCCTACGGGCTCGTCGACCACTCCGGCCGGTGGTATCTGACAGGGATGGACAGCAACAGCGACGAACTACGCCAGTTCCGGCTGGACCGCATCACCGCGGTGAGCACACAGCCCGGAAAGTTCGCTCCGCCCAACGGATTCGAGCCAGCCGCTCATCTGCTGTCCGCATTAGCCAACGCGCCCTATCGGCACGAGGTATCGATCCGAGTCCAGGGGACACTCACTCAGGTCCGCCCGCTGCTCCCTGCGACGATCGCGACCGTGCATGAGATCGACTCGCAGCCCGCCGACACCGACCCGTGGGTCCGGATCCGAATCCGCGCCGAACAACTCGACTGGATTCCCGCCCTGCTCGCCGGCCTGAACCGCCCGTTCATCATCGAGCACCCCGACACACTCAACGACGCCGTACGCGCCCTGGCCCGCCGACTCACCGCGGCCGCCGACGGCCGATACCAAACCCAGAGGTAGCAGCCCGGACGCTTGGTAATGCCGCCTATCGCGCGGTCGGACAGCCTGTCTGGCACTCGAAATGCCTCCTGGGCGCTGACTGAACCGGCCGACCCGGTTGGTGGTGGAACTGAGAGAGGAATTCTGAGCTGTTCTTCGCGCTGCTCAGGCGACATGGAGTACGTAGTGCGCGCATCTGGCCGGGGTGAGATGTCGGTTACACACTCCTCAAATGCCTGCGTACGGGGAGGGAGACGACGATGTCACCTCTCCCTACTCCCTACAGCAGCCCCATGATTCGGCGCGGCGAGAGCGCGGATCGTGGTTGATCGGTTAGGCAGTGGTCGAAACCGCCAACACCGGTCCGCGGACCCGGGACACGGGGTCCAGCGCGGACGGATGTCCCCAGATCGGTCTTCGACCACATGGCTACCACCAAGTCGGTATAAGCATCCTGAAATGCCGATGTGGGTGCGATCAGTGAATGTTTCGAAGCGCTTCTTCGCGGTGTTATCGGTCCCGATGCGGGTGGGCGTCGTGCGCAGCGCGATCATCGACGAATACCCGGCACTGCGCGCTCTGCTCGGCACCATCTCCGAGCGCCTCACCGACCAGCTCATGCAGGACCTCAACTGCCGCGTCGACATCGACGGAGAAGACCCTGCCGATGTCGCCTACGACTGGCTCCGCAGCGAAAAGGTGGTCGAATAGCGGAGCTGCTAGAGGGCGCAGCCGATCACACGGGCATCCTCGAGCGGAACACCGTGCCTGTTCACACAGTCGATTGCGTCGTCGACCCCCATCAGGCGCCACCCCACCGGTGCGGAGTACTTGAACATGTACACGACCGGGTGCAGGGTGCCTTTCGGTTGGCTCAGCGCCGTCGCATAGTTCCCGCTGCACCGCGCATTCTGGAGATCGGCCAAGGGAATGTCGGGCGATGCCGTCATTCGCAGCGTGGTGATGAGGTATTCGCGGGTAACCACCGCGCAAGGTGTGGCCGTCGTCGGTGCGGCTGTCGTCGGTGCGGCCGTGGTCTTCGGCGCCGGCGAGGCAGCCGGCTCCGGCTCCTCGTCGGCAGGTGATGTGGTGTCGGTCGTGGGCGCGACGGACCCGGGGGCGGGGGCTGTGCCCCGAGTGGATGTGGAAACGGTGCTCGATGCCGAAGGGGCGGCGTCGGAGGCGCCCTCGCTACCGCACGCCGTGAGAGCCACCGCGAGGGTGACCGCCGCGGTCGCGAGCAGAACAGATCGGGTCATATTTTCCTCCGCACTAGAGGCCGCCCAACTGGCCGCCGCTTCCAGATCATCTGAGCGCGTGAAGATTTCATTACAACCGCGAACTATGGTGGAACTCACAGGACGAATCCGAAGGGGGACATCTTCGTGAACACCGACATGCGAGAGCGTGGCCGGGTGGTGCCGACCGCTCAGCCGCGACTCTGACGCGGCGAAGGTCGCTTCGAAGGTTGAGCGTCCGCTAGTGCACTGACCATGTTGCCCGGCGGGGCATCTTCGCCTGCCGGGCAACGCCAACAACACCGGCGGTGTCCGCGCGGAGCTTCCCATTGTCGGAAAATTCACTGCCCCCTATGCCGATCGGTTGGCCAACTCGGTCAAGTAGCGGCATATTCGAAGTCCCCAGCTGGATTTCGTCATCGACGATGCTGTCGGCACCCCTGCCAGCGGCCAGATGCGATAGTCCAAAGATCAACGGCCCGAGGCTATCTCGGGCCGTTGGCGTCCGCGTGGAACCGACTACCGGATGTCTCTCGGGGGCGAGTGATCAGCGCGGAGCGTCAGCTTGCGTCCTGTCGTTGCAGCCACTCCAGGATCGCCCGGTTCACCTCGTCCGGCCTCTCCTGTTGGATCCAATGACCGCTGTCCACCGTGACTTCTTCCACGTTGGGCACGAACGTCGTGAGGTTCTCGGCTCGCGCTACCGCGTCGCGGTCGCCGTAGATCATGAGCGCGGGCTGGTGCACGATCGGGTTCACATCCGCGAGCAGATGCCAGTTGCGGTCGAGGTTGCGGTACCAGTTGATGCTGGGCGTGAAACCCGAAGACTCGAAGGCGGAGACGAATACGTCCAACTCGCTGTCGCTCATGACCGGTTCGCCGAGCGGTTTCTCCGCTCTGGCGAGGTCGATCATCGCCATGCCCGGTCGCGGCTCGGCCTGGGGTTCGTTCTTGCGGTACAGGTTGCGTAGGAACCGGGAGGTGTTGGCGTCGAGGACGGCGTCCGCGACGCCCGGCTGCCGATTGAAGTGCACGAAGTAGAAGTCGCAGCCCAACGCGGCTTCCATAGACTCCAACCAGGGTGTCTCCCCGCGCTCTTGATACGGCAGGCTCAGGTTGATCACCTTGTTCACGCGGTTCGGGTGCAACAGGGTCAGCCCCCAGACGACGAAGGACCCCCAGTCGTGACCGACGAAGGTGGCATCGTCGTAGCCGTAGTGATCGAGCAGTGCGACGAGGTCACCCGACAGAGCGTCGATGTCGTAGTCCGTCACGTCGGCCGGACGGGACGAACGGCCGTAGCCGCGCTGATTCGGGACGATGACGTGGTAGCCCGCCGCGACAAGCGCGGGCACCTGATGGCGCCACGAGTAGGCGTGCTCGGGCCATCCGTGACACAGCACGATGGGTTTCCCGGCGTTGTGTCGACCGGCTTCGAAGACTTCGACTTCCACTCCGTTGACCGGAAGCAGGATCGGCTGGGGAAAGTCGGCGGCTGGGTACACAGGTGCTCCTCGGGATTGATGACCGATCTCTTGGACGGATCGATTCGATTGCCGCGACTGTAGGAAACATTGTGGACAGGATCGGTCCTGGAAGGACGGCAGACTGAAGACATGCGAAACGATCCCACGGGTCGAGCGCTTCGGTTGCTCTCGCTGCTTCAGACCCATCGCTTCTGGCGCTGTGGTGAGCTCGCCGCACGGCTCGAGGTCACCGAGCGAACGGTGCGCCGTGACGTCGACCGCCTCCGTGAGCTCGGGTACCCGATCGATTCCACGTCGGGAAAATACGGGGGATACCGACTCGAGGCGGGCGCCCACGTGCCGCCGCTGGTCGTCGACGACGACGAGGCCGTCGCGGTCGCGGTCGGACTGCGCTACGCGGCCGAGGCCGCCATCGAGGGGATGGAGGAGACGTCGCTGCGCGCGCTGACGAAGATCGAGTCGCTCCTGCCCCATCGACTACGCCGACGTGTGTCGGCGCTGCACTCGACTGTCACACCGATGCGTCGGACCGCCGAGGACGCCATCATCGACCCGGAAGCGCTCAGTGCCCTCGCCGCGGCATGCCGGGACCGGGAGCACGTGCGGTTCGACTACCGACGCGGTGATGGTGGCGACAGCCGGCGAATCGTGCAGCCGCACGGACTCGTCACCGCGGGACGGCGGTGGTATCTCGTCGCATGGGATCGGGATCGCGGCAGCTGGCGGACCTTCCGGCTGGACCGGATCCGGGAGGTCGGAGCGGCAGGCGGTCACTTCGAGCCCCGCGCGATCCCCGGCGGCGATGCGGCGGCCTTCGTCGCGAACTCACTCGGCTCGACCTGGAGCCCGCAGGAGGCGACGCTGTCCGTCCACGCTGGGTTCGCCGAGCTCGAGGGCGTGCTCCGGTGGATCGACCACACACCGATCGAGGTGGAAGGGGACCGCTGTGTGGTCCGGATCCGCAGCGAGGATCTCGGACGCCTCGCCATGACGGTCGCCCGCATCGCGCTCACCACCCCGGTCACGGTCATCGAACCGGCCGAACTCGCAAACACCGTCCGGCGCCTGGCCACTCACCTTACGGAGGACACATGACCTCATCGGAATCGCCGCGATCGGCATCCGACCACGCCGCGACCTGGAAGTTCGACTACCCGATCTTCCACGCCGAGACCCGGGCACAATGGCGGAACTGGCTCGGGCACAACCACGCATCCACTCGCGGCGTGTGGTTGTGCTCCTGGCGCGCCGGTGCCGAACGCCCACGCTGCCCGTACCCCGAGGCCGTCGAGGAGGCCATCTGCTTCGGATGGATCGACTCCACCAACACCATCCTCGACGACGAGCGCGGCTTGCAGCTGTTCACGCCACGCCGCACCAAGAGCGCGTGGACCCGGCTCAACCGCCGACGCGCAGCCGACATGGCCGACCAGGGCCTCATGACCGACGCGGGCCGCCGCGCCATCGCGGCGGCGAAGTCCAACGGCTGGTGGACCATCGCCGACCAAATCGAAGACCTCCGAGAGCCACCCGAACTGGCGGCGGCCCTCGACCGGGACCCACCGGCCCGCGCCCACTGGGACCGATTCCCGCCCAGCGCGCGCAAGATGATGCTGTGGTGGATCGTCAGCGCCGCGCGAGACGCCACACGAGCGAATCGGATCACCCACGTCGTCACCGAGGCACACGACGGTCGACGCGCCCGCGGGTGAACATCATCGCGCGCGTATCGACCAGGCCTCGGTCTCCAGGTTGCAGACTGGGCATCATGCCGAGTTCAGGACGGTGGATCGCCTCCTCTCCGGCGTCGGCCGCCCATACTCTGCGCCGATGTCACGCGCCAGATCGACAGCAGCACCGAGCAGATACGCGTCGCACGCACAGTAATGCCGCCTACCGCACGACCAGCCAGCCTCTCCGATACTTGCAATGCCGCCTGCGTGCAGCCTTGATCGGCTGACCGGGTCGGTAGTGGAACTGAGCGAGGAATTCTGAGGTGTTCTTTGCGCTGCTCAGGCGATGTGAAGTACGTAGCGTGCGCATCTGACCCCGGGGTGAGCGTCGACTACTGCGTACGGCTCGAACAGGGCCGGATCGGCGCCGTCTCCGATCAGGTGCTCGACGCGGTCGCAGGCGCCCTGCGCCTCACCGACACCGAGCGCACGCATCTGTCCCGGCTGGCCGCCCGCCGACGGCCCGCGCGAGATCGAGCACACCGTGCCCAAGTCGATCCCGGTCTGCAACGCCTGCTCGACTCGTGGCCGACCACGCCCGCGCATATTCTCGACCACCGGATGAACGTGGTGGCCGCCAACGACCTGTGTATCGGCCTGTTCGCCGGTGTGGGCTGGGACCTGACCGGCGAATCCAACGGCGCGCGACTGGTCTTCTTCGATCCAGCCGCCCGCGAGTTCTATCTCGAGTGGGCCGAGAAGGCGGAGTCGATCGTCACCTATTTACGGCTGGCCGCGGGCCGTCACCCGGTGACACCGAATTGTCCACTCTCGTCGGCGAACTCGCCGTCGCCAGCCCCGAGTTCGCGACATTGCGGGCGGCGCACCGGGTGGCGGAGAAAGGCAGCGGGACGATGCGGGTGCGCCGCCCTGTAGTCGGGGTGATCACGATGCTGTTCCACGGATTCCCAATACCCGGCGACACCGACCTCACCCTGGTCACCTTCACCCCCGCCGCAGCCGCCGACGAAGAAGCGCTCCGCTTGCTCGGCAGCTGGACCGCACCGGAACCACCGTCACTGGCGCACGGGAAATCGGCTGCCGCGGAGAATGATCCGGCCGCGCAGCGCGAAATCAGCTAGCGGCGTCCGGCAGTGCTGGTCAGACTCCGGTCGCCGCTGCCCTTGCCATTCCCCAGCACAACCTGCGACGGCGCTACTATCAGATGCGATGCGTACCGACCTGATGCTCGATTCGCTGGATGGGCTGTCCGTGGGGGACGCGTTGGGTCAGCGATTCCCTGTTATGGGCCGGTCAATTCCGGACATTTTGGCAGGCAATCCCCCAGCTGGGCAATGGGAGTGGACCGATGACACCGAAATGGCGTGCAGCCTGGTCGCCGAGCTCGGTCGGCATGGTGGGATCGATCAGGATCGGCTGGCTGCCAGGTTCACTGCTCGGTGCGAGCCGCGTCGAGACTATGGCTTCGCAACGGTGGGGACTCTGCGTCGGATCCGGGATGGCGTGCATTGGCGGGTGGCGGCTACCGCCGCGTTCGGTGGTCAGGGTTCCTGCGGCAATGGTGCGGCGATGCGGGTCGCTCCGCTGGGCGCGTTTTACGCGAGTGATCCAGAAAAGGTTGTCGCTGAAGCAGTTCGGTCGGCACAGGTGACACACCTGCACCCAGAAGGGGTCGCCGGGGCGGTCGCGGTAGCGTTGGCCGCAGGGCAAGCAGCTCACGCCCGCATAACCGGAAACCCGCTGGCACCAAGGGAATTCATTACCACAATCATCGAGCGCCTCGGGGACGACGAGATGAGCCAACGGGTGCGCCAGGCCCGCGCCCTACTCGGAGCGCATGTACACGAAGCCGCACAGGTGCTCGGTAATGGATCTCGAGTGACCGCGCAGGACACGGTGCCGTTCACGTTGTGGGTGGCGTCCACACATCTCAACGACTACCCGGCTGCCATCGCCACCTGTCTCGCGGCGGACGGGGATATCGATACCACCAGCGCGATCGTCGGCGGTATCGTCGCCGCCCACACCGGCTGCGGTGGCGGCCCGGGCCGGATCGGGGTACCGGAGGCATGGGTCGCCACGCGAGAACCGTTGCCCAGCTGGGTTTCCACGGTCCGTGCGCAACGGCGCCGGAAATCCGGACTTGGATTCGGCCGCCTACGAGAATGGCTCGTCAGCGACTAGAACGATCCAACCCGAGCTTCTCCGCAGTCCGCAACAGCATCACCGCCTCGGCGACGTTCAATGAACGGTCGAGCTCAGACCTTGTCTCATGTCGTGTGGTTACTGCCGCTCGCGGTCCAAGCGGAGCTGCGCAACCAGGGCGCGGTGGTCCGCGCCCGGTAGGCCCACTGTCTCCACCGAGACGGTGTGACCACTGGCGACGAGGATATGGTCGATTCCGACCAGGGGCGGCCACCGCTTGTCGGTCGGATAGGTGACCAGGTGTCCGGCACCCGCCTGTTCGGCAGCGTCGCCGAAACGTCCCGACAGCATCGCGCGGTATTGCGCATGATCGTAGGTCGCGTTGAAGTCACCACCGACGATCGCAGGCCGGCCCGATGGCGACCGCTCGAGGATTTCGCGCAGCCGGGACAACTCGTCAGCCCAAACCCGCGTGCCGTACACCGGTGGCACCGGATGGAAGGCGTACACCGTGACCGGTCCGGCGCCCGGGATGGTTGCCGTCGCCGAGATCTGGTTCAACACGAACCCGTCGTACTCAACGGTTTCGGAAAGCGGGTAGCTGCTCCAGATTCCCGTCCCGGTCGCGGTCCGTCCGGGAGACAGATACCGGTGCGGCAATAACTGGTCGAGCCCCGCCCGGCCGAGTTCCTCGACCGCCGCAGGCGTGAGTTCATTGACGGTGAGCACGGCGATGTCCCGCGCGCGCACCTCGTCGACCAGCGCCCCAGGATCAGCTCCGTCGAACAACAGATTGGCCTGCATCGCCGTCACCGCAGGTCCGTCGCCGTCGCCCGAGTGACCGACGTACAGCGGAGCTTGCGTCCACACCGCGGTGGCAACGACAACAACCGCCACCCCCGCACCGATCCAGTGCCGCGCGGCGGCAAACACCACGGCCCCACCGAGCGCCGAGCTCATCAGATACGGCGCACCCGAAGCCACCAAAACCAACGGTCGAGACCACGACGGACTGAAGTGCAACGCGACGCCGGCGGCTCCGGTCAGCGTTGCAATCCATGCGAGCAGGTTGCTACCGACTCGAACCACCTTCGACATCACACTCAGCAGTCAAGCACGAGCCCCTCGACGTGTGTCGATGGGCCAGGTTGCGGCTCCCGCTGGTGGTGCCGAACATCATGGCGCGCAATCGGTTACGACACACTCCGAACGAACTACAACGACGTGAGACGCAGTCTTGGCGTTGAGCTGGGTGCGCGGCGGCCATCCGCGGCAGACGACACGACGGCCTCCAGGCGCTCATCTGCCCTGGAGGCCACTCATCCAGCGATCACATCATCCCCGGCATGCCGGGAATCATGTTGAACAGACCCATGAGCATGTTCATCATTTGCATGCACATGCCGGGCATCATCATCGCGATCACCTCCTCGGCCGAGTCACTGATCAGTATTCGCCTACCCGAAATAGGTGTAAACCCGCCTACACCGCTCCGAGGTGGGCCGATAGATACGTGGCAGGTGAGGGGATGGGTCTCCAAATCGGTGACGTGCGGAGCAGCGATCACTCCGGTCGAGCGTTGGTAGAGGACGGAGTTGTCGGTCGACCGACGATCGGAATTGTTGATACTTCGCATCGCCCCTGCGACCCATCGGCGAAACCGTGATTCAACACCGCCGAACCGTGTATGCCCGATGGGACAAATTCCTAGTCAGCCTCGGATACCTCGAACTACCTTGTACCCCGGCACCTCGATTCGTTCTTCGACTTGACAATCCGGCAGATACGAGACCTGCTCTGGCTGGCGAAGGACATGTGTGAACACCTCCAACACCTGCGCTCCAACGAATACATCATCGGTATCAGCAATGGTGAGGCCGCGGGACGCGACCATATTGTTCGTTCCAGCTGGAACTGGAACACCTACTTCGCGACCATGCACTCTTCAATCCGGTGATCGACAACAAGCAACGCGGGGGCGATTATGCAATAGTGCGTAAGTAGCGGCGACCTGGTGAGTCGTGGTCGCCGACGGGGAAGTTAACAACTCCCGCCTTCGTGCCGTCGCCGACCTCGGAATCACCGCAAGTCATCCAAACCGAAGGAGTTTGATATGACCGATACTGGATCACACGGCGAAACCACACTGCTCGATATGAAGCTCGAGATTGTCGTCATTCCCGTTTCAGATGTCGATCGGGCCAAGCGCTTCTATGGCGACCTGGGGTGGCGGCTCGACGCCGACTTCGCCGACGGAGACGACTTTCGGGTGATCCAGTACACGCCGCCAGGCTCTCCGGCGTCAGTCATCTTCGGGAAGAACGTGACCGCGGCGGTTCCCGGCTCCGCCCAGGGGTTGTATCTGGCAGTCTCCGACATCGAGGCCGCCCGCGACGCTCTGCTCCGTCGCGGCGTCGAGATCGGTGAGGTGTTCCACGGCGACGACGGCGTGTATGCCGGCCCGGACGAGCCCTATTTGTTCGGACGGAGCCGGGTGAGCGGTCCAGACCCCGACCGCGGCAGTTACCGCTCCTTTGCATCATTCAGCGATCCCGACAGCAACCGCTGGCTGTTCCAGGAGATCACCACACGATTGCCTGGCCGGATCGACTCAACCGCCACGAGTTTCGCCTCCGCGCAGGATCTTGCCAGCGCGATGCGGCGCGCGTCTGTCGCTCACGGCGAGCACGAGAAAAGAACAGGCGGCCAGTACGACGAAAACTGGCCCGATTGGTACGCCGCCTACATGGTGGCGGAACAGGCGGGCGACCCGTTGCCCTTGTGAACGACGGGTTCGTGCGAGACGTGACCAGCGGAGGGTGGTGCTTTCCTGCGATTCGGCACGCTCCGGCCGCTCGCTCAGCGGACGATGTCACCGGTGGTCGCTCATGATTGTCGGTGGTGCCTGTTAGCTTGCGCGCCATGACAGCACAGGCGCAGCACGGGGTCGCGTTGACGCGGCGAGTCATCGAGTCGGTACAGCGGGACCCCGGCCGGTCGATGTTCGAGCCTGTCGCGTGGGTCGGCCACACCCCGTGGGTGCAGGGAGAGCCCCGGCCGATGCCGGAGGACGCGCTGGCGGGGGCGGTGTTCCCGTCGGGGCGCCCGCTGCCGCCGAGCCTGCGGGAGTGGCTGGCATTCGACGCGGGCCTGTTCGAGCGCCACGGGTGGTTCGCCCCGGACGGCGGCTTCGCGCCCCGCCCGCTGGACCGGCTGGTCGACGACGAGCTAGGGCAACCGTGGGGCGAGACGTACGAGCCGCTGGCCGAGCAGTTCCCGGAATGCTTCCTGCTGCCAGGCGGGTCGGACTCCCGACGCGTGCTGGCGGTGAGTGAGCCGGACTCGCAGGGCGAGTACCCGGTGCTGGCCCTCGACGTGGACGACATGCCGTACGCGGGGCTGATGTACCCGGGCTTCGACGTCTACGCGGCTGAGGCGGCGGGGTTGGTCCACTGCGAGTTCCAGACCTACACCGACCTGGCCGGCGACCCGGTGTACGGGCGGCGCATGCGGGAGCACGCCGTGCGTAGTTTCGCGGGACAGCTGTGTGCGGAGTACCCCTTCTGACCCGTGCCGTTATCCGCGATACCAAGGACGTCCAGCTCGGTCGCGTCGTGGATCGCGGCGTCGGGGCTCGAGTCGAACAGCTTCGTGTAGTGGCGAGAGTGGGGTCCCTCGATGGCGGGGTCGCTACCGTGGGGCAGAGAGGTCGCGGTGAGTGCGAGCGGCTCGATGATGTGGCGGCGGAGCTGGTCGTGCAGGGACGCGCCGGTCGCCGCCTCGATGAGCATTCCGGCGAGTATGTAGTTGGTGTTGCTGTAACCCCAGTCGTGCCCACCGCGAAGGTAGGCGGGTGCGCGAGGGCGATATCGACGAGTGCCGCTGGTGAGTGGGTTTCGCAGCGGTTCAACACCTCTCGGTCGTCGGTGTAATTGAACAGACCGCTGGTGTGGTTCAGCAACTGCCGCACGGTGATCGCGCGACCGTCATTGCCTTTGCCTCGCACTACATTCGGCAGCCACCGGTGCACAGCGTCGTCGAGGCCGAGGAGGCCCTCACCCGCGAGTCGCAGCAGCACGGTGGCCACGAAAGTCTTGGTGGTGCTGCCGATACGAAACCGGTGCTGCGGCAGGCGTGGTCGTCCGGTGGCGGTGTCAGCGACACCCGCCGTACCGAACCATTGGCGTTTACCGTCGCGTACCTCGGCGAGGATTCCAGGCACACCGCCTTCCGTCACCGCTCGATCGAGCACGTCTTGGATCGCGATGGGCGCCGTTGTTTTCGTCATATCCATTCCTTCTTGTTCGTCTTCGCACCGCCACGAAAGCTATGTCGCGTTTCCTAGGTCATCAACCATGCGCAAACGGCTCTATGCCATTTCTCCAGCGATAATCGGCAAATCATTGCAATAGTGATGCCGAGAAACGCAACGACTCGTTGCAATGACGGGGAGGGTTAACGCAGACTGAAGCCGAACCCCGATCCGGAAAGAAACGACGCACCCATGCCCGGAGGCAGGCTGACCGAGCAGGACCGCAGGCATATCGCAGCCGGGCTCGCGGCCGGACTCGACTACGCCGAGATCGCCCGGCGGGTGGGCAGACCCACATCGACCGTCACCCGCGAACTAGCGCGCAACGGCGGACCGCGCGGCTACCGGGCCGACCTTGCGCAGCGAGCCACTCGACGGCGAGCCCGACGACGCATAGCGACTGCACCGCAGGAACTTTCGGCGGCCGCCTTCGAGCGTGACGACGAAACAGTGCGCGAATTCGCTGAACAGTTCGCGGCCTTGATGGTCGATTCCGGCTTACCGCGGATGGCAGCCCGCGTGCTGGCGTCGCTATTCACCACCGATTCGGGCAGCGCAACGGCGGCCGAACTCGCCCGACGGTTGCAGGTGAGTCCCGCGTCGATTTCGAAGGCCGTCGCCTACCTCGACGGGCTCGAGGTGATCCGCCGTGCCAAGGAGGGGCGGCGCGAACGCTACGCCGTCGACGACAACGTGTGGTGCGATGCATGGTCCGATAGCGCCCGCACGACCAACCGTTGGGCGGAGGCCGCCGAGCGCGGAGCCGAAATCTTCGGCGCGACAAAACCGGTCGGTGAGCGACTCGAGCATATGGGCCTGTTCTTCGCCCGACTCGGACGAGATATCGCGGGCGGTCCCGTGGATACCGTGGCGGGCGAGCACGCGCTCACCGTCATCGCCGCGCTCGTGCACTCGGGTACGCAGCTCACCCCAGAGCAGCTTGCCGCCGCGCTGGAGTGGCCCCTCGACCGGGTGACTTCGGCGCTGCACGACGCCGACCGCCACCCCGACCTCGCGGACCCGGTCGCAGTCCGCGGCAACAAGGCCGGGACCTACTATGTGGTCGCACGGCCCGATCGTCTCACCACTGCCCAGCGGCGAAGGCTTGCCGGAACGCATCGTAGACCGCAGTGACGAGGTCGTGGGCGCGGCGGGTCCCGGACAAGCCAGTCGCAGCACTCCACCGGAAATTATCCGGCAACCATAAACCCCTAACGACGGAGAAGCGGTCGGCCAGGGCTCGTTCGGGCGTTGCCCGGAGGTTCTCCATGAGAGGAAGATCGATGGGGTGGATAGCGGGGTGTTGGCTCCGCTTCAGCAGCTCTGATGATCGCTGACACCATGGGGTGATATTGATGCGAACGGACGGAGACAGCTGGGACATCGTGACGAGTGTGGGTCTGACCGCCCTGGGCGTCGCCACGTTTCGCGCACTCGAGACGATTGATCGCGATCCGATGATCCACGACGACTATGCGGCGTGGTTTGTCGAGGCGGCGGGTGAACCGCACTTTCTGCGGATGCTGGACGACCCGGCGTCGGCGGGCGCAATCGGTCTGTTCGGGCGGTTTATGGGGGTTCGGACAAAGTTCTTCGACGAGTTCTTCGCCGCAGCGTGGCGGCGTGGTGTGCGGCAGGCAGTGATCCTGGCATCCGGTCTGGACGCACGAGCGTATCGGCTGGATTGGCCCGCGGGCACAGTCGTCTTCGAGGTCGATCAGCCACGCGTATTGGAGTTCAAGAACCGGGTGCTCGCCGATCACGGTGCTGTTGCCACGGCCGATCGGCGTGCGCTGGCGGTCGATCTGCGCGACGACTGGCCCGCCGCGCTCACTACCGCGGATTTCGATCCCGGGCAGCCGGCAGCGTGGTCGGCCGAGGGGCTGTTGCCGTTCCTGCCGGGTTCGGCGCACGACGCCTTGTTCGAACGTATCGACGCCCTGTCCGCGCCCGGCAGCTGCGTGGCCACCGACGACTTCGGCCGCGGCCTGAACCAGCGCCACTTCGACATGGAGGAAAAGTTCTTCGGCAGCAACCCGTTCGGCAACCTGAACGTGCGCGACCTGTGGTACGACGACGCTCGCGCCGAGCCCGGGGACTGGCTGGCTCAGCACGGTTGGTCGGTCGACCGCGCCACCCCCTTCGACCTGGCGGCCACCTACGGCCGTCCGATCACCGACCTGCCCGCCGACCTGCCCGCCGAGCTGCTCGACCGGATGCGGCAGGCGGGCTACGTATCCGCCGAGAAGCACCGGTGAAACAAGCACCTCGAAATGCCCTGATACCGTATGTCATTGACAGCTGAATGGTCGTGAGAATGTCGAGTACGCTTCGCAATCCCTCCGCGGCGGAACGCCGATATCACCAGGAATACCGGAGCCGCTAACCTTCTTCGGTGTCAGCGCTCCCCGCACCCCGGTCGGCGTATAAGCCGCGGAGCATACCGGTGGCCTGGCCGATCTCGATGAGATACCCGTCCGGGTCGCGGAGATAGCACCGAATCTCGGCTTTGCGGTCGAGTGGTTCGGTGAGGAATTGTGCCCCTTTGGATTTGGCGTCGGAGTAGAATGCGGCGATGTCGGCGACCCGCACGTTCAAGAATGACGAGATCGGATCACCCGGTTCCCGGGGAGCCAGAATGGTATCGGGCTTATCCGGGGTCGGGCCGCCGCCCGGGTTCATGATGATCCAGCTGTTGGCGACCTTGACGATCGCCGGGTTCTCCTCCAGCACGACCCGGCCGCCGAAAATTTCGGCGTAGAAATCTCGGGAGCGAGCCACGTCGCGCACGGTCAGGAAATGCGTCAGGAGCAGTCCCTGTTCGGGAGCAGGTAGGTCGTTCCGATTGGTCACGATTCCCTCCGTGGGTTCGGTGTTCGCTGTTTCTGGTTCCACCGGTGCGGATCACATTCGAGTGCTCGGTCCCACTTGCCGCGTTCGGCGGCCGCTCGATAGGTGGTGTGCAGGAATTCCAGAAGGGTTCGTTCCGGATCTGCGGCGGTGCGTACCGCCTCATAGGGCAGCAGAAACTGGCCGTTGTCGGCGCTGTAGAAGGCCGGCCGAGGACCAACCGGATAGTCGGCGAAGCCGTCGGGTTCGGGATAGGCGTAGGCGTAGAAGGCGCCTTCTTCACCGCCACCCGGCCAGAAACCGCAGCTGCTCAACTCGTGGGAGTAGCCCTCCACCATCACCCAATCACCGCAGTTGGGTGCGCCGCCCGGATGCTTCGGCGCGGTGCGGCCGGAGAACCTGGTGCAGGCCAGATCCATTGCGCCCCAGAAGAAGTGCACCGGGCTCACCTTGCCGATGAAATATGAGCGGAACTCAGTCATTACTCGATGGGCCGAGACCAGTTGACGCCAGAACAGGTGCACGGCGTCGCGATCATAGGAAGCATGCTCGTAGTCGTCGGCGAACGGGATCGCAGGATCGACTTCGTTGGGCTTCGCCTGAATTTCTACCGCAATGCCGAGCTCGTCGAGCGCACGCATCGTTTCGGCATAGAACTCTGCAACCGGCTTGGGTTCGAGCGCGACCTGACGGGCGTTGCCATCACCGGCTCGTATGTGCAACCGATGCTCGTTGAAGTCGAACTCGATGTCGAACACACCGGCCGCATAGGGCATCGCGGAGGTGGTCAAACCCCGCGGGCTGACGTAGAGGGTGACCTGCCACCAGTGGTTGATCATCGGCGCATGACCGAGTCGAATCTTGCCGATGATCTGGGTCCACATATGCACCGTGTCGCGGGTAGCGGTCCACTCCTCGACCCGCAATCGCGGCCAGCGTCTCGACGACGCGGTCTCTGCGCGAGTGGTCTCGGCCATCAGACCTCCTTGGTCCGTCCGTCCGCCCGTCGGTTTCGGTGCCGGTGGCGGCGCGGATTCTGCAACCATGGCGTGGCGTCGCGGGCGTCGGCCCGATGTCAGGCGAAGCCCGCCGCGTGGACGTAGGACAGAAGCTCGAATGCGGGGGCTGTTGCGTCGGTTCGCTTCATTCTGGCTCCCTTTGCCAGGCTGATGGTGTTGGTACAGGGACAAGGGGGTCGGTTCTCCAAGCCCGGGACTCCCTGTCCGGTGTACAACCAACGGCGGCTACACGGACGATCGAGCCGTCGATGAGCATTCCGATTCACCGGGACTACCAGAATCGTAGCGAATGCCTGGCTATCACAGCAGTGTTTCACAACACCCGTCGACGTCGGTTCACGCCGCAGGAAATACCCTGCGCGCGGACGACCCAGCCTCGGCGGACTCGCCGCCCACATCGACGCATTCCTCGTCGTCGACCTGGCCGCAAGCGTCCGCGAAATCCTGCTGGATCACCACCACGCCGCCGTCACCTACGAATCCGTTCGGAACTACGTCATGGACCAGCGCGGATCCACCCGCCGACCCGCCCCCGGTACCCTCGACCCCATGATCATCTGGCTGAACGGGACTTTCGGCGCCGGAAAGACAACCACCGCAACAGAATTGACTACCCTGCTACCCGGATCGCGGATCTTCGACACCGAGGAAGTCGGGATCATGCTCCGCCACGTCCTCGGCACCGAAATCGTCCGGGACTTCCAGGATTGGCAGCCCTGGCGCGGACTGGTCGTGGCCGCGGCCACACAGATCCTCGACTACGTCGGCGGCGCCTTGGTCATTCCCCAGTCCGTTCTCGTCCACCAATACTGGCAGGAGATCCGCTCCGGACTCGAAACCGCGAGCATCCCAGTGCATCACTTCGTTCTCCACGCCGAACGCGACGAACTGCTCCGCCGCATCGAAACCGACCCCACCACACCGAACTCGACATGGCGCCTCGAGCACCTCGACGACTACAACGCCGCCCGTTCCTGGCACCGCAGGGAAGCCCACGTCATCGATACCACCGAATTGCAGCCGCGCCAGGTCGCGAAACTGATTGCCGCACAAGCCGATCAATCCCGAACAGCGACAACCGACCGTTATCCGCCCAACTGACGACGCAGCACCTTGGCATCCCTCGCCCCTCACGGCAGCGACCCACGATTCGGATCACCACGATCGGCTGGTCCACCAACATTCGCACCGTGGCCAATTCAGGCAGCGCGGTATGCGGCGGCAGAGATATTTGTCAATGCCGTTGTGGCGGGTGTTCAGGTTCGGATAGCGGTCAGTGCTTCGAGGTAGATTTCTTCGAGGGTGCCTTCCCCGTCGCGCTTGGCCCAGATTTCCATGGCCGTGTCGAGGCAGGCGAGGCAGGCGCCGACGATGGCGTGGGCTCGTGGGTCGGGCACCGGTCCGGGTTCAACACCCATGCGCCGTTCGATCTCGGGGACGAGCAGTTCCTGCCAGCGCAGATGTTTTTCCAGATGACGGGCGCGCAGTGCCGGATTGGCAGTGGTCAGCAGCGCGGTCTCCAGTGCGCGGCGCGGCTTGTGCGGAGCGTCGGTCAAAGCGGCGAGGGCAGCTGTCATCGCCTCCCACGGCCCTTCCTCGACCGGACGCGCCCGCAATGCCGCCTGGACCACTTCACCCAACGCCATCAGATCGCCGACCACGATGTCTTCTTTCGTGGCGAAGTAGCGGAAGAAGGTCCGCGTCGAGATTCCGACGGCGGCGGCGATCTGCTCGATGGTGGTCTGCTCGAAACCCTGCTTCATGAACAGCCGCATGGCGGTGTCGCCGATCTCGGCGTAGGCGTTCTGCCGGTTGCGCTCGCGCAGCGTGCCCTCGCGTCCCATGCCGGAATCCTACAGGCAATGACTAAGTGTCATCTCATGAACTCTTGTCACTAACTGACATCATGTCATACAGTGGCAGATATGAGTCGTGTCGACTATCGCAACCAAACCACCTTGCTGACCGGTGCGAGCGCGGGAATCGGGGCCGAGTTCGCGCGTGCGCTCGCCGCCCGCGGCTCGGATCTCGTGCTCGTCGCACGCCGAGCCCAACGCCTGGAGAATCTCGCCGCTGAACTCGAGGCGGCACACGGCATCAAAGTCACGGCCGTTCCGGCCGATCTGAGCTCCCGAGGCGCGGGAACCGCGGTGGCTCAACAGGTCCGCGACCTGGACATCACGGTGACCAGTCTGGTCAACTGCGCCGGATTCGGCACCTTCGGACCCTTCCACACCGAGCAACCACAGCGCCTCGCCGACGAGATCGCGGTCGATGTCTCCGCGGTCGTCGATCTCACCCGGGCCTTCATCGGCGACCTGCGGGCTGCCGGCACCGGATTCCTGATCAATGTCGCGAGCATGGCCGCATACCAGCCCACCCCGAACATGGCCGTCTACGGCGCGGCGAAGGCGTTCGTTTTGTCGTTCACCGAGGCGCTGTGGCAGGAATCGCTCGGAACGGGACTTCGGGTGCTCGCGCTGTCGCCGGGCGCCACCGACACCGAATTCTTCGACGTAGTCGGCACCACCGACGCCGCGGGCAGCATGAGGTTGCAGTCCGCACGCGAGGTCGTCGACACCGCCCTGCGAGCCTTGGACCGGCGCAACCCACCACCCAGCGCGGTCGTCGGCCGCGTGAACAAGATAGCGCTGCTCGCACAGCGCCTGGCCAGCCGACGCCGCACCATCCTCACCCTGGCCGCCATGACCAAATCCAATCCCGAGCGGGACCGCCTCGATAAAGTGCGCTAACCGAATCCGCTGTCGAGAGACGATTTGCCGCGCTGCGCCGAGCGGGTCGCGGCCGACTCCATCTCGGCCGAGGTCAGGGGTTTCGAAGAAGTCACCGCGGACCTCCGGACTTCCTGGTCCCACCGGAGGGCCAATAGCAGTACCGTAAAAGCAGTGCGCGGCCGTTGGTCGGCCGACGCCGCGAGGAGGTAGCCGCCCATCCTCCCCACGGCGGTCGAGATTTCGACCGCATTGTTGAACAGCATCACTCGGCTTGTGCGAAAGACCTGCAGTCATGACTGGTCACATCACCTCCCATACGGTCCGATCCGACGACGACTACTCCGAGGATCCGTGGGATGAGTTCTTCTCCCTGTTCCTGGATCCCACGCGGACCTACAGTTGCGCGTTCTGGGCCCATCCCGACGACACCCTCGAGGAAGCCCAACTGGCCAAGATCGACCTCGCATTGAGCAAATGCGACCTACGGCCGGGTATGACCTTGCTCGATGTCGGCTGCGGGTGGGGCTCGGTCGTGCTGCGTGCGATGGACGCCGGGATCGACGCGATCGGGTTGACCGTCAGCCGCAGCCAGTACCGGTACGTGCGCGACCTGCTCGCCGACCGGCTGATCAGAGGCCAGCCCTGCGGCCGGATATGGCTGCAAGGATGGGAAGAGTTCCACGGCCACGCCGACCGCATCGTGTGCATCGACGCCTTCGAGCACTTCCACGAAGAGCGGTACGGCGATTTCTTCGATTTCGCCTACCAGACCACACCTGATGACGGAGTGCTGCTACTACAAACCATCGTCGGCTACAGCCCCGATCACCTACGCACCAACGGGGTCCAACTCACCAGCGTCGATAACGCATTCATGCGGTTCCTGTCCGAAACAATCTTCGCCGGCGAGCGGCTCCCGCTACCCACCGGACGCGACCCCAAAGGAGTCACCGCATACGCCGAAGACGCCGGGTTCACCATCACCCAGGTCCAAACCCTGGGACCGCACTACGCCACCACCCTCGACCACTGGGCCGATGCTCTGCACAAACACCGCGACCGCGCCATCGAGATCACCGGACCCGGCGTCTACGACGCCTACATTCGATACCTCACCGGATGCGCCGACCACACCCGCCGCGGCCACATCGACGTCATGCAATTCACGTGTACCAAACCAGGCGCACTGCCCTAGCCAGCCGCAGCACCGCGAATTCTTCGCCACGCGTCCTTGGTCTCGAACAGGCAGCGCTGCCCGTTCGGTCGAACGCGCCCGCAGCTTCTACGCCGATCAGCCCGGTGTCATCTACGCCCACCACCCGGAACTGCCCGATGACAGCGAGTTCTAGGCAGCTCTGAAACGGGGCCGACTACCGGGCCGGTGAAGGACGTAACCGCCAGAACTCGCCCGAACCGTCCTCGCGGTGGCCGGGCACCTATCACAACACCATCTACCGACACGCCGAATCGGATTACACAAGCCTGCAACGGTTTACATCTGCACAGTCCACACGATTCCGCGCTACGCCGTCGCGTCGGATCTCGAGCTGGTCACGACTGTCTGAAGCATTCGTCGTTTGTCTCGCCGACTTCGTCCACGACCGCTACAGTACCGACGTTCGGGCTGGTTGGAGACCTGGGATGTGGTGTTGCAGTCATGGTTTCGTTGGAGAGGCGCGTGCTCGGCGGCGGGTTCGGGATGCGGAGTCTCGTGCGATGGGCCGCGCAGCGCCTTCGTGGAGTGCCGCGACCGGGTGAAGCCGCTCGAGACGAGCCGGCGGTTGGTGATCAGGGCTCCCAGACACCGACCGATGTCCACGCGTTTCCGCTGAATTACACACCGGCACCGCGGGATTCGGACAGCGACGACCTTGACTACGTGCGAAAGCATCCCCGCCGGGATGCCGAGCCGGGGATCGATCACAACCTTTCGAAAGGCCAGGCAGATATGACAACTCCCGACGACCGGGCGACGATCACGGACGACGCGGCCGCCGCCGAGGAGACGACGACAGCTACCGCAGGCGAGGAGGCGGTAGCCGAGCAGGAGATCGCCACCGCGGCCGAGGTCGAAGCGTCTGTCGCAGCGGGCGACGCGGTGGCAGCTGAGGGTGAACCGGCAGCTGAGGAAGACATGACGGTTGCTGAAGGTGAGGCAGCGAAGGAGGTTTCGGAAGCGGTGGCCGAGGATGAGGCCGTCGCCGAAGGTGGAGAGGAAGCCGTAGACGTGGCGCCCGAGGCAACTGTATCCGCGGTTGCCGAGAATGAGCCGGTTGCCGAGGCCGAAGCCACGGCAGTCGAGGGTGAGTCCGCCGCAGAGGAGTCGGCTGTCGAAGCAACTGTCGCTGAGGCCGAGGTAGAAGAGGACATAGCCGAGCGGGAGGCGGCAGCCGCCGATGCCGAGCCTGCGGGCGAAGGTGAAGTGCCGCAAGCCGAGTCGGCTGTCGACGCCGAAACCGCGGTCGAGATTGTGGACGCGGCCGAAGAATCGGAGGTGGTGGCTGCGGAGGGCGGAGCTGCTGCTGAGACCGAGGTTGCGGCGGAGGACGCCGGTGATGTTGGCGTCGACGCTGAAGCAGAAACGGCAGCCGAAGGTGAGGTGTCGGAAGCCGGGTCGGCTGTTGAGATCGAAGAGGCCGCCGAGGAATCGGAGGTAGTGGCTACTGGAGGCGAGGGTGAAGCCGAGGCCGAGGCCGCAGTCGAGATCATTGAAGACGGCGATGTCGGCGAAAGCGATTCCGGGGTGGTCGCCGACGAGGAGGCGGGCACGGACGGCGCCTCGGATGCGGAGGCGGTAGCTGAAGACGGTTCGGACGTCGAGTCCGATACATCGGTCGAGGTGGATGTCGTCGCAGAAGTGGGCAATCCGGTCGCCGCCGAGGTCGAAGCAGCTGAGGTCGAGGAAGCGGCGGCGGAGCCACCTATTGCCGAGGTGGCTGCTGAAAGCGAGGCGCCCGCTGTGGACGAGACCGAGGCCCAGGTGGATGCCGTTGCTGAAGAAGAAGGTCAGACCCAGCCTCTCGAGTTGGAAGTGGTCGAAGCAGAGGCGACCGCCGTGGAAGCGCCTGCGGTCGAGGAGGCTTCGGAGGAGGGGCCAGCGACTGAGGCAGAGATGACGGAGCCGCCTATTGCCGAAAGTGAAGAGGTCGCCGAAGCCGAGTCCGTGATTGACGAGGAGCAGGTGGTGACCGAAGCCGAACTGGCCGAGACCGAAACCGCTGCTGAGTCCGCGGTGGTGAGCATAGAGGTTGTCGCCGACCAAGCAGCAGCTGAAGCCGTGGAAGATGCCGAGACCGAAGCGGTCACCGAGGTGGAGACCGCCGAAACCGAGGGAACCGCTGAAGACGAGGAGGTGGCCGAGGCCGTAGCGGCGGCGGCCGAGTCACCCGTCGCCGAGGGTGAGCAGGTCATCGAAGCCGAGTCGGTGCTCGACGAGGAGCAGGTCGGGACCGAAGTCGAGCTGGCAGAGGCAGAGTCGGAGTCGGCGGTAATGGTTGTGGAGGCGGTCGTCGCAGAGGAAGAAGCAACAGCCGACGGCGCGGAAGACATCGAGACCGAACCAGTCGCGGAGGTAGAGGCCGCCGACAGCGAGGAAACCGCTGAAGACGAGGAGGTGGCCGAGGCCGTAGCGGCGGCGGCCGAGTCACCCGTCGCCGAGGGTGAGCAGGTCATCGAAGCCGAGTCGATGCTCGACGAGGAGCAGGTCGGGACCGAAGGCGAACTGGCCGAGGCCGAGTCGGCGGCCGTAGTGGTTGTGGAGGCGGTCGTCGCCGAGGAAGAAGCAACAGCCGACGGCGCGGAAGACGTCGAGACCGAAGCAGTCGCCGAGGTGGAGGCTGCCGACAGCGAGACGTTCGCTGCGGACGAGACCGTGGCCGAGGTGAGTGTGATCGACGTAGCTGAAGAAGTGGATGAGGCCGAGCCCTCCGAGGCGGAAGTGGCCGAAGTGCCAGCGGCAGTTGAGGAAGTGCTCGCGGTTGAGGACACGTCGGAGCCGGAGGACGAGCCGGTGGCCGTGGCAGAGGTAGCGATTCTGGAAAGCGAGAAGGTAGTCGAGGGCGAAGCTGTCGGAGAGGTCGAGCACATGGCCGACGACGAGGCCGATCCCGCCGAGAGTGAAGTAGCAGCAGTCGCCGAAGATGACTCAGCTCTCGAGCCCGAGAAGGAAGTGGGTTTGGTGCCGACCGGAACCGGGGACCTGGTGAGGTATTCGAATCCGGTCGTACTGGCCGACGGGAACGCGCCCGCCGCCGGTGACAGTGCGGCGGCGGTCATCCGCGACCAAGCGACGACGATCAGCGATCAGGCGCAGATGATCGCGAAACTTCGGCGGAAGGTGCTGGTCCTCGAAACCATCATCAAGACACAGGAATCCCAATCCGCCTCGATGGTCGGCGTCATTTCGGCCTACAAGAACGAATTGACCAGTCTCGCAACCGATCTCATTGATCTCTGACCCGCCCACCACGGAACGCCGGGAAGTGCCTGCACGCTGAAAAGCCTGGGCACTTTCGGGCGGTTTCCACAGGACCGGGCTCGCCAGCAGGTCGCGAGCCGAGAAGCTCCTTGGATGGTCGTCGAATCTTCAGCTCGATGAAGGCGCGCCCGCGGCGGGGGTATGTTCGGCGGTTCCGGTGATGTTGCGGACCATGCCGCCGAACACGGCGTCGTGAAACGGTGTGATCGCCTTCCAATAGAGGTGCCCGGCAAGTCCGTGCGGTTGGAAGATGGCGCGTTGCCGATAGCGGGAACCCCCGCCGAGGTCGGGCTCGACACCGAGTTCGAGCCATGCCAGTCCCGGGACCTGCATTTCGGCGCGAAGCCGCAGCAGGTGGGGACGGTCGATGTGTTCAACGCGCCACCAGTCCAGGGCTTCGCCGGGGTGCAGGCGGTGTGGGTCTTTGCGGCCGCGACGTAAACCGACCCCGCCGGTGACCCGGTCGATCCAGCCACGCAGCGACCAGGCAAGCGGAAACGAGTACCAGCCGTTTTCGCCGCCGATGGATTCGATGACCGCCCACAGGGTGTCGGGGTCAGCGTGGGTGTGGCGCTCGCGGAGGTCCTCGTAGAGTGAGCCGCCGGACCAGGCCGGGTCGGTGGGCAGCGGATCCGAGGGCGCGCCGGGTGTGCTGGCGTCCGACCAGCGGGTCGGCACCTCGGCATTGCGGATGCGGGTCAGTGCAAGTTCCATGGCACGTTCGCATCGGGTGAGGCCGTCGGCGGGGTCGGGGATGTAGGCGGCGATGTCGTGGTCGCCGCATACGACTTCGTGGACGAGAGATTCGATGAGCGGGACCGCCAGGGCGCGCGGCACCGGGGTCACCAGGTTGACCCATTGCGCCGACAGCCATGGCGTGAGCACCGGGACCGGCAGCACCACCCGACGAGTCAGTCCGGCGACCACCGCGTATTTGCGCATCATGGTCAGGTAGGTCAGGACGTCGGGGCCGCCGATATCGAACGGGCGGTTGACATCGGCGGGCAGTTCGGCGGCCCGCAGCAGGTAGTACAGGACGTCGCGCACGGCGATGGGTTGGATGCGGTTGCGCACCCATCGCGGGGTGATCATCACCGGCAGGCGTTCGCACAGATAGCGCAGCATCTCGAAACTGGCCGAGCCGGATCCGATGATGACTGCCGCGCGCAATTCCGCGGTGGGGACCCCGGATGCCCGCAGGATTTCTCCGACCTCGGCCCGGGAGCCGAGGTGGCGCGAGAGCTCTGTGTGTTCCGGGATGATGCCGCCGAGATAGACGATGCGCCTGACCCCGGCCGAGGTCGCCGCGGCCGCGACGACCCGCGCGGCGTGCTGGTCGATGTCGCCGAAGTCGCGGCGGGTCAACGAGTGCACCAGGTAGTAGACGACCTCCTGGTCGGCGACAGCGGCGCGCACCTCGTCGTCATCGGTGACATCGCCGCGGACCACCTCGACCCGATCCCGCCACGGCGCCTCCGCCAATTTCGCCGGTGTCCGGGCGACCGCCCGGACCCGATGACCGGCCTGCGCCAGCTCGGGCACCAAGCGTCCGCCGATGTAGCCGGTCGCGCCGAAAACCACACACCGCATGCTCGATCACCCTTCTTCCCGGTCATGGACATCGAGATCGGTGAAGACAGCGGCCGTCGCGCGCAGGCCCGACACCAACGCACCCGCGGCGCCGAGAATGGGCGTCGCGGGGAATTCTTACCCCGCAGCTCGCGCACCGGTGCGGGGCCCGGCAACCCATATCCCCCATTGTTCACCGCGTCACGGTTGCGTGTTCAACCGCAGTACTAGTCCCACAGCTCGCCGCACGGCAGCGGTGGCAGATCCGGGTCCACTCGGTCATCGACAGTGATCACCATGTCCTGGCTCGTGTGATTGCCGGCGAGCAGGTCGGCGACATTCCGCGCTTGTTCCGCCGATGCCCGGTAGTTCAACGTCAAGGCGCCGGACACGATGCGGATGCGCCGGATTTGCCTCGACAGTCGCGGACCGGGGTGTTCTGATAGGACGGGCGGAGCGGAATTCCGCCCGTCCATGCTGTCACTCATAGGGCAATGTTCACGGCCTTCGTCTGCGTATACAGATCGATGGCGGCCGCGCCGAGTTCACGTCCCCACCCGGACTGCTTGTACCCACCGAAGGGCAGGGCGGTGTCGAAGCCGTTGTACTGATTGACCCAGACCGAGCCTGCCTTCAGCCGCTTGGCCACGCGGTGCGCCTTGGACAGGTCGCGGGTCCAGATGCCCGCCGCCAGTCCGTATTCCGAGTCGTTGGCGGCGGTGACCAGGTCGTCCTCGGAGCTGAACGGGATCGCGGCGACAACCGGGCCGAAGATCTCCTCACGCACGATGGACCATGACGGCCGCACGTCGACGAAAACCGTTGGCTCGACGAAAAATCCGGTGTCGCCGTGGCGGCGGCCGCCGGTGAGAGCCCGGGCGCCGTCGCGAAGGCCGGCCTCAATGTAGCCGGTGACGCGGTCGAACTGCTCCTGGGAGATCAGCGGCCCGAGCTGGGTGGCCGGATCGAGACCGGCGCCGATCTTGACCTGAGCTGCCGCGTCGGCGACCGCCTGGGTGAACTGTTCGAAAATCGATTCCTCGACGAACATCCGGGTTCCGGCCACACAGCACTGCCCGTGATTGAACAGCCAGGCGTTGACCGAGCCGGTGACGGCGAGATCCAGGTCCGCGTCGGCGAAGACGATATTCGGACTCTTACCGCCGAGTTCGAGCGACACCTTCTTGAGGTTGCCTTTCGCGGCGTCGACGACGAGCTTGCCCACCTCGGTCGAGCCGGTGAATGCCACCTTGTCGACATCGGGGTGGGCGGTCAGTGCAGCACCGGCGTCACCGTAGCCGGTAACGATATTGACCACACCCGGCGGGAATCCGGCCTCCTCGAAGAGTTCGCCGAGCAACAGCGCTGTGAGGGGAGTCTGTTCGGCCGGCTTGAGCACTACGGTGTTGCCGGCGGCGAGAGCGGGCGCGATCTTCCATGCGGTCATCAGAAGCGGGAAGTTCCAGGGCACGATCTGGCCGCACACACCAACCGGCTCGCGCAGGGTGTAGGCGTGGAAATCCGTGTCCGGAGCGAACGGCATCGAAACGTTCACCGTCGATCCCTCGATCTTGGTCGCCCAGCCGGCGTAGTAACGAAACACATCCGCCGCCCACTCGGTGTCGACCATCTGGGCGATAGTCGCGGACTTGCCGTTGTCGAGCGATTCGAGCTGACCGAATACCTCGGCGCGTTCCGACAGCAGATCACCGATCCGCCAGATCAGTCGTTCGCGCTGATTGGACTTCAGCCTCGACCACGGGCCGTCGAACGCGGCCCGGGCCGCGCGCACCGCGGCATCGATGTCGGCCGCCTCGCCGTGCGCCACGTCGGCGAGCTTGTCCCCCGTAGCGGGGTCATAGGTGGCGAAGGTACGCCCCGATCCGGCATCGACCCACCCGCCGTTGATGAGCAGCTTCTTGGTGCCGGAGAGGAACTCTCGCACTCGGGGTTGCGGTTGGACCTCTGCTACCGCGGTCATCCTGATGCCTCCTGAACGTTGTGCTGTTCGCTGTGGTGTGGACAACACCAACGCTAGGGACTGCGGGCCGCTGTGAAGTGTTCAGGAAATGGACAATCCGCCGTCGGTGACGCGCAATGCCTTGAGGCGGGCATACAAAGTGGTGCGGCTTATTCCAAGGTCTCGTGCAGCCTTCAATTTGTTTCCTTTGTGGCGGCGCAGGGCCTCGATAATGGCGTCGAGTTCCGCACGTTCCCGGCCGGACAGGCGCCGCACACGCGAAGCCACGCGGTAGGGCGCCGGAAGATCGCCGACGGTCACGTCACCCTCGTGTCTGCGCTGCACCACCTGCGCCAGGACAGCCTTGAGTTCGTGCAGATTGCCGGGCCAGGGCTGGGCGGCCAGGACTTCGATCACGCTCGGCAGCAGTCGGATGTGTGCGGTGGGATCCAGTTCGCGGATAATGCGTTCCGCGATCGCCGCTAGTTCGGGGCCCCGGTTGCGCAGTGGCGGCATTTCCACCCGATGCAGGCAGACCGCGGCTAGTGCGGCGTGCGCGCCACCCAGCTCCGACAGTGGCGAGGACGTGAGGATCAGCCGTGGGCCGTGCCCGGCGGAGATCGCGTCGGTGAGGATACGCACCGGCGGTTCGGGCAGCAGGTCGATGTTCTCCACGCACAGCGTGCCGATGGGTTGGCCGAGCCGCTCGCGTAGTCGCTTTACCCACGGCTGCTCACCCTCGACGGCGATGTCGGCGCTATTGCGGAACTCCACCATGTCCTCGCGAGCGAGCCTGCGCGCCTCGGTGCTGCGCCCGGTGCCGCGCGCACCCGCGATCAACACGGGCCCGGTGCGCATCGTGGTCTCGATGTCGTGCCGCGGTGTGAGCCGCACGGGGCGGGCGCTGCGCGACTCGATCGGTGCGAAATGGAACAGGGTGCCGCCGCCGGCCCCGGCGATGCGTGCCAGATGAGCGCGTACCACGACGCCGGAGTCGAGCGTGAGATCGGTGCTGCGGGCGCCGCGGTCCAGATCGTCGGTCAGCATGCGCAGCACGGCATAGTCGGCCGGGCTCAGCAGATCGAGCGCCGACTTGTTGCTCAATACGATGTCGTCACCGACGGCGGCGACCGCGCGGCGCTGTCGTGAGACCGATTGGAAGGCGGCGAGCAGCGCACGTTCCGAGGCCCTCGCCTGGTCGAGCAATCGCTGTTCGATGTCCTCCGCGGCCCGCACGAGGAACGGCGCAAGCAGGGGGTTCATCGCCGGGGACGAGCCGGTGATGTCGAGGACCCCCTCGAGCCGCCGTGTCACCGGGTGTCGGATGGGATGCCCGTAGCAGGTGAACGCCTTCAACCGTTCGATGTAGTGCTCGGCGCCGTGGACGACGATCCCCTGACGGGTTTCGATCGCCGTGCCCAACGCGTTGGTTCCGATCGTCTCCTCGGTCAGACTGGCACCGTCCCTGATGCCGAGCGTCTCCAGCGCGGATTCGAATCGTGGATCGTCGAACCAGCGATACACCAAACGGCAGTCACGATCAGCGAGCAAGAGGCTGAACCCGGTACCGGCGAGGGCGCCGGTCATCCGGTCCAGCACTGGCGCCGCGGCTTCGACCAGGCGGCTACTGGGATCGAATTCGACCACGGGTAGGTCGGCGAATCCGTCGAATTCGGGCTCCACCCCGCTGAGTTTCGAACGTTTCCACGACAGCTCGATTTCCGGCCGCGTCATCGACGCTCCGGTTTCGGGGCCGGGAATTGTCGACACCCTGCTCCTCACATTTTGTTGCCGCACCAATGTCACATGCTCCGACCCTGGATCGGATTCATCGGCGGTCAACGCGGTGTTCTTCATTTGCGTACTCAAGAATACTCACCAACTTGTGTTCTGCATCACATCGACTACGGCTATCGGGCTGCTCGCCTGCCGCTCGATGCGGCGGGAAGCAGCGCCCGTGCAGATCGGCCCGCGCACGGCGCGCAACCACACTCCGGCGCCATAGGCCGCGTCGTCGATCCTCCGGGCAACAGCCGAGCGAATCGGGTCGAGCCCAGGCGGCCTCCGGCGCCACCCCGCAAGGGTGTCGGCGACTACGGCTGCTGTGGCCGCCCGCCGAGCACGCCGCGAGATCGGACAGGCCGACGCGGTGAGCGGCCACCAATGCCGCAGCAGCAGTGCGCCGGCCTGGCCGAAAGCAGCGGCGGCGGCCAGTACCAGCCGTGGACCGAGCATAGGTTCTGGAGATGGGCGATCCTGCGGTGGATGCGTAGCGTCCAAGCGGCACCGACCGTCACGGCGATCGGGAGTGACCACCGACGCTGAATCACGATGGCCAGCACGATTACGGCACTCCACGGTGTGAACCGTGCGGGCGCGACATCGGTTCCGTGGCGTCGTGCGAGCAGATCCGCGCCGGTGCCGTAGAAACTCTTGCGGCCGGCCCATTCTCGGGTGGTGGCACGGCATTCGTGGTGGACGACGATCGTCGGGTCGTACCGGACGTGCGAGCCGGACCTGACCAATCGCCAGATCAGGTCGACGTCCTCGGCCACGCGAAGCTGCGCGTCGAATCCGGCTACGACATCGGCGGTCCTCGCGTGCAGGCACGCGGACGGAATCCAGCCGACCGGTTCACCAGGGCGGACCAGTGCGTGCCGAAGTGGTAGGCCAGCGCGCCGAACGGTTCAGGTCGCCCTCAGTAGACGCCGCACATCCCATCGATCGAGATTTCCTCGATCAGCTGTCCGGCCATGACTGGGAAACCCCAGCGCATAAGCGGCGATGCGCAGGTCGTCGAGTGTAAACCGATTCGGATCGGCCGGTGGTACCCGACGCGAGATCGTGGACCGGCCGCTGTCGACGGTGCGCGAGCTGACGTCGGCAGACGTCATATCGGATAACCTCTCTCTCGGGTGGAACAGGACGGTCGATCGTTGTCGCTGTGCGCAATCGGCGGTCCGAGTGCTCCAGGTGGTTCGGTGACGAGGGTTGCCGACAATTCCGTGCTCCTCGTTTGGGATATGTTCGGGCGTTCGGGTTGTCAGGAGGCTGACTGCTGCTTATCCGAATGCGGCACGCTTTCGGTGGCTGTCGCCCTCCTGACACTCCCGGCACCGTTGCCGGGAAATTCGGCGCCATTGCCGAGTCCGATCACCTTGGTAAGAAGGTTATGGCCTCGCCGAGCCCATCAACTGTCCAGATTTTGGACAACGCCCCGGCAAAATCGCGGGCGAAAACCGGCGCCGGTCCTGGTAGGACCGGCGCCGATGGCTATCTCCCTTTCGAGATCAAAAGATGTCCTCAGTGTTCGTGGACGACGACGCCTCGAATGTTCTTCCCGCTCAGCAGATCGTCGTAGCCAAGGTTGATCTGATCGAGGGTGTAGGTGCGTGTGAGCAGTTCATCCAGCTTGAATTTCCCGGCCATGTACAGATCGAGGATTCGTGGAATGTCGTAGGTCGGGTTGCAGTCGCCGAACAGTGAACCTTTCACGGTCTTCTTGAACAGGGTCATGATCGATCCAGGCAGATCGATCGTCGGTTCCATCAACTTGTTCAGACCGGTCACCACGACCACACCGTCCTTGCCGACCGCGTCGAAGACGTCGAAGACGATCTGCTTGGTGACCAGATCCGGCGTGAGTGATCACCGCCGAATCGGCGCCCTGCTCGTGCGTCATCGCTGTCATGGCCTCCAGGGCTTCGCCCGCGTCGGCGAACACAGCGGTCGCGCCGAGCTCCAGCGCCTTTGCCCGCCATTGCCGCAGCAAGACCGGCGGTGCGACGCTATATGTGTGACCGACGAATTCGGGTCCACTGCCTTCGGTGGACTTGGGAGCATCATCGCCGCACTGGTTTGGTAAGCCCCGCCCGAAACTACGAGCATCGGTACATGCGGATCGGGAAGGCGGCGATACTCTGCGAATCTACGTGTATGCGGTCAACGTAGGCGGTGCAGCGGTAACCATCGACTACCTCTCTGCTTGGGTAGAAGGGAGCGGGAAGATCAAACGCTTCAGGTTCAGCTCAGGTCCACACATCCCGCACCGCGTGGAACGTTACGACTCCGCAGAATGGGTAGAGACCTTCCAGCTGAGAGAACCATGGATGGCCGGTCGTATCAAGTGCTCAGCGCACGTGTCCGGTGGCGGCCAAGCCGCAGGCGGATCATACAAAGTGCGCGCCCGCTAATGGCATTGCCGGACTCTCGGAGGCTCGGACTCCGATCGGTCGCATTGTCCCTCCTCGAGCTGCGCGATCGCGGCTGCGACATCGGCAACCCAGCGACTTCGTCGCCGATCGGGGCTTATTCGGACTGCGGTGAGTACATCGTGGACGACGGGCACCGAATGGGTTGAACGCCAGCTGCATCGGCTGTGCGTGCCTTGCCCACACGGCGGTCGTCCGAACCGATCGATCGGAGCGGGGCCCTTATGCCGATGACGCTATCTCGCAGTAGGGTCCACCGCCGCTTCCATCATCGGCCGTCCGGCGTCCTGACGCCGTACTCGGTGCGGTGCCGGATAATTTCCGGCGAAGTCCGCGAGCATTGTTGCGACAGGGATGATTCGGGCAGAGATCCGGGCTCAAATGTGGTAGTCGTACAGGGTGGATGGGACTCCATTCGGGCGGTACCGGCTGCTCGAGTTGCTCGGTGCGGGTGGAATGGGGCAGGTCTATCGGGCCTACGACACCGAGACCGATCGGGTGGTGGCGCTCAAAGTGCTGGCGCAACATCTGGCGCACGACCCCAGATATCGCGAGCGGTTCCGGCGGGAGGCGCACGCTGCGGCGCGGTTGAGCGAACCGCATGTCATCCCGATCCACAACTACGGTGACATTGACGGGCGCCTCTATCTGGACATGCGGCTGGTCGAGGGTCGCGACATCGGCGCACTGCTCGGCACCGGGCCGATAGCGAAAGACACTGCGGTGGAGTACATCCGGCAGATCGGCTCGGCCCTCGATGCAGCGCATCGAGCCGGGCTCGTGCACCGCGATGTGAAGCCCTCGAACATCCTCGTCACCGCGGGCGATTTCGCGTACCTCATCGATTTCGGGATCGCCGTCGGCAGCGGCGACTCCAGCTTGACCACCACCGGCGCGGCAATCGGCAGTTTCGCCTACACCGCACCGGAACGGCTCCTGCACGGCGCCTGCGACGCCCGCTCGGATGTGTACTCTCTGACTTGTGTTCTGTACCAATGCTTGACGGGCTCCCAACCATTCCCCGGTGACAGCGTCGAGCAGCAGATCACCGCACACTTGAACGCGCCACCACCACGACCGTCCGCATCGGCAGCGGTGCCTGCCACATTCGACGCGGTCATCGAGCGGGGAATGGCGAAGAACCCGGACAACCGTTATCGCACGGCCGGAGACCTGGCCACGGCGGCGCGAGCCGCGCTCCACACCACGCCCACAGCAACACCCGCACCGTCCCGGCTGGCCACGACTCGAATCAATCCGGCCTCGCAACCACGAACCCGGAACCGGTCCGGATCGACATCGATCCTCGTCCTCGTCGTCGTGGCCGCTATCGCCTGGTGGGTGATCAGCAATCGTACGCACCACGACTCACCCCCCACGAGCCCAACGTCGGTCACCTGCGTCACCGCGGCACCGACATCGGCGAGGATCCCGGGCGTCCCTACCGCACCGCCGCTGGGCTCACCATCCGGTTCGTGCGCGCGCTGAGCTTCCGCTGCGATCGCCACGGACACTCGAACCTCAACGCCGCGCCGTCGACACCTGCTTCGATGAGCTCGCCATCCGCTACCTGGCCACCATCCGCGTTGCCGCCACCAACCAATGGCTACGAAACGAGTGCCACAGACCCTGGGTCTGATTCAGCTGCCGCTGCCGCCATTGGATCCGCCACCGAGACCACCGCGCTCCGTTGTGGTCGGGGGTTTGGTCACTGTCGGCTGCGGGAGCGTCGTCGGCGGTGTCGACTGAGTGGTCCGCAGCGCGGTCGTGGCCACCGGCGCTGGCGGCTTAGGCGCTTTCCGGGGTTCGGCGGACCCGCATCCCGTGGCGATCAGCGATGCGGCCACCGTAGCCGGCAGCGCATACGCCACTCGCCGCGACATTCGCCGTTGGCCGACACCGAAATTCCCCGATGAACTGCCGCGCACAGACTTCCCCCTGGTTGCCGATCGAGCGCAAATCTTAACAGCAGCCGAGGCGCGACCGACCATGGCCGCACAGGCGGAGCGGATCCGCACCTGGCTGGACGAGAGCCTGGCGCCGACCAAGGTCCTTGTCGGCCTCGTCGCCAATACGGCCTGGCTGGGGGGCGACGAGGCCTGACATTCGACGCCGAGGTTACAGATCGCCGGAGACGATGTTCGCGATATTGCGTTCCGCCAGAGCTGTAATGGTGACGAATGGATTGACGCTGGTATTGCCCGGGATCAGCGAGCCGTCGATGACGTACAGCCCGGTGTAGCCGGGGAGTCGACCGTAATTGTCGGTCGCCTCATTGAGCACGCAACCACCCAGCGGGTGATAGGTGAAGTCGTCGCCCCAGGTCTTGTAGACGCCGAAGAGGTCGGTCCGGTAGATCGTCCCCTCCTTCTTGTTGATCTTGTCGAATATGCGCTTGGCGGCATCGATGGCGTACTGGTTCTGTGAGGTCTGCCAGCTCAGATCGACCTTGCCGGTACCGGAGTCGAAGGTGAACTGTCCGCGATTGGGGTTCTTGGTGATCGCCAGGTATAGGCTGACGTAGGTCTCCAGCCCCGCCGGGAAAGGCGCGACCTCGGCGAAGGCCGGGCCGCCCGCATCGGCCCAGTTGTCGATACCCAGGCACGGCATGCTGGATTGCAGTACGCCGGTGCCGTCCCACATGTGATTGGCGCGGCCCACCATCACATTGCCGTTATTGCCCCACTTCTTGCCGACGGCGTCGGGCAGGTCCGGCAGTTTGCCCTGCGCCTTCATGGCCACCAGCAGCTTCGAGGTGCCGACACTACCCGCCGCGAAGAATACCTTCTGCGCCACAACGGCTTTGGTCGCCACGGTAGCACCGCTGGTATTGATCTCGTTCATCTCCACCCGATAGCCGCCCTCCGCGGGCGATACGGCGGTGACGGTATGCATAGGCGTGATCCGCACCTTGCCGGTCCCGGTGGCCGCGGCCAGATAGGTCTTGTCCAGCGACCGCTTGCCATGGTTGTTGCCGTAGATGACCTCACCGGCCAGCGCCGACCGGGTGACCTGATCGGCCTGCTCCTTCTTCATGTACTCGAAGTCGTAGACATTCGGCACGAAGGTCCAGCCGAAGCCGGAGCGTTCCGCATGTTTGCGCCCCACGCGCGCGAATTGGTAGCACTCCGCGCTCTCGAACCAGGTCTGGTCGATATTGTTCACGCCGAGACCGGTATTGGCGCGTGGGTAGTAGATGTTGTACATCTCATCGTTGTTCACCGAGGGCAGGATGGCCGCGAAGTTCTCCCGCTTGGGCGTCACCGCCATACCGCCATTGACCAACGAGCCACCGCCGACGCCCCGGCCCTGGTAGACGCGAATCCCACTGAACCGCTCGGAATCCAGGACACCCGTGTACCTTTCGATGTCCTTGTTGTAGCTGCTGCCCGCGAAGTAGCCGACCGGCTGATCGGTGCGGTCGCGCAGCCAGTAGGACCGCCCATCGGGTTTCAGTACGGGACAGAAGATCCTGCCGTCGGAGCCGGGCGTCGTCCACGACATGCCCATCTCCACCACGGTCACCTCGACGCCCGCCTGCGCAAGCCGCAGCGCGGCAACCGATCCCCCGTATCCGCTTCCGATGACGAGCGCGGCAACCTTCTCCCCATCCGCCAGCGGCGCCGCGGTCGCCCGCGCCATGGACCTCCCCACCAGCGCGGCGGCAACAGTGCAACCTGTTGCAGCTAGAAAACCGCGCCTGCTCACCTCCCGGCCGGACCGACTACCAACAGGCATTTCATGAGAACGAGCACGCAACGTAGGCTCCTCATCGGGTCTTGGATTGGAACCTGTTATAGATGTGTGAAACGCGGCTGCGCGGGACTTTCCGGACAAGTCGGAAAACTTTCGATTTCGGGCCGAACGGAGAAGTGTGAACAGAATGTTCACCGCCAGCGCGCCTCGACGCCGAGGTGTTCCGACCGGATGCGCTGCAGCCTGCATCCACCGATAACCGACTCCTGCAAACGGTGGAACGATTCACGAGGTCCCGTCGATATTGGGCTCAACGAGCTGAGTACGGGGTGCGCCCGGCCTCTCTCAACAACGAATGCGCCCACCCGACATGGACGTGGACCTGCACACGGTCCAGCTGAATCGAGCACGCGATCTTGCGTGTCAAGCGACAACGGTGGGCACTACCGACGTGCCCGCCATCGCGAGCCGGATCCCGTACGTCAGAGGCGATAGCCCGCTTGCGAGTGCCCGCAGGCACCTCCTGGGTGCAGAAGTTCACTACCTTCGAGAAACTGCTGTCCGGGCCCTGCTTTCCGCTCGTCGGCGGCAGCGACTCCCGGCGCATGCTCTACCTGGGACAAGTCGGGCGGTACTTTCCACGCCGAGAATTCGCCTGGGACGCACGGAACCACCGCCCCCGCTATCCCAAAAGTCACCACCTTTCGTGCATGGCTGATCGAGCAAAATGAATGCCTACAATCGCAATATGCTGTCCATGGATGTCCTGGTGCTCCAAGGGGCCAGCCCTATCGGTGTGGCGACGACACTCGACTTGGTCGAAGGATTCGCACGCAGCCACAACTCCACCGGCTCACCACAGGTCGACGTGCGGGTCGTCGGCGGGGACATCGGCACGCTCACATTGCGCGGCGGGATGTCGGTGCCCGCGATCCCCTTGGCCGAGACGGGTCCGGCCCGGCCGTGGGTGGTCATCCCAGGCATCGGAAACTCCGCAGCGGCGGAAATCGAGCGCCGCCTCGCGGAGACCGACGTGCGGGCGGCTGTCCAGTGGCTGGCAAGTGCCTCCGAGTCCAGAGTCGCCGCGTCGTGCACCGGCACCTTCGTCGCGGCGGAGGCGGGCTGTCTGGCCGGGCGAACCGTGACGACGACCTGGTGGCTGGCAGGATTGTTCGCCCGCCGCTACCCCGACTGCCGTGTCGACGCCGACCAGATGCTGATCAAGGACGGTCCGGTACTGACCGCAGGTGCCGTGATGGGGCATCTCGACCTGCTGTTCGCCATCATCGACGAGGTTTTCGGCGCCGAGATCGCGCAATCGGTCGCCGCGCGAGCCGCCGCGTCACCGCGCGCGTCGCAAGCCCCGTTCCGGCGCAGCGCCGTCTACCGAGAGATCGACCCCGACTTGGTCGTGATAGAGCGTTATGTGCTCGATCGGCTCGATTCTCCTGTCCGCCTTGCCGATCTGGCTGAGGCCACCCATCTCTCGACTAGGACATTGGCCCGGCGGGTTCAGGCTGCAACAGGTCTGTCGCCGATCCAGTTCGCCCAGCGGATCAAGGTAGAGTCCGCCCTCGAGCTATTGCGCGATCCGTGGCGCAGTGTCGCCGATATCGCCCAATCCGTGGGCTTGGCCGACGCTTCGACGCTCAACCGGTTGATTCGCCGCACCACCGGACGAAGCCCCGGATCGTTCCGAGCGGGATAAGCGGAAAGTGTTGTCCAGCAAGGCGTGTGAGCCGATCGACCCCGAGGCGTGGGCGCTCGACGACACCGGTTCCCGAAAAACGGTGATGCCTCACTGTGCGTGGCGCGGCCGTATTCGGGCACCCTCGGCTACTAGCCCAGCGTCACTCTCGCAGCCTTTCCCATACCGGCTCGGCGTGCACGGGCCGACCGTGCCCGGGCAGCAGATGCGCAACAGGAAGTCCCTGCAGGCGCGCCGCCGTAGCGCGTGCCTTTTCGGTATCGACGACTTCCGGAGTGTGCCAGGCACGTCCGCGAGCCGACACGACCGCGTCTCCGGAGATCAGCGTTCGCGTTGTCTCGTTCCAGAAGGCGATGCTGTCATCGGTGTGTCCTGACGTGCTCAGTACCGTCCAGGCTGGCGCTCCAGGCAGCGACTGGCCGTCGATGAGCCCCCATTCGGGTCGAGGACCAAACCAGCGCATGCCGCCCGATAGACCGAACCCGGCCATGTGAGTTCCGCGCAGCAAACCGACCGCACCGCGGACATCGAAGGGCTGGTCGGGCAGTACCGGCCAGATGGAGGCCACCTTTGCAGGTGTCGGAGTGCGGGGAGGCTCGCCGCCCAGATATGCCAGCGCCGGTGCCGGTAAGTGGATCGGTGCGCCGTGGCGTTGGGCCAACTGCGGTGCGCCCGCGACGTGATCACTGTGAGCATGGGTGGCGACGACGGCTTGCAGCGATCCAGGCAAATCACGAAGGATCGGCGCCAGATCGTCGTCGATGCCGGGCAGTCCGGCGTCGACAACGACCGGGCCCCCATCGCCCTGGTGGATGATGTAGCAGTTGAAGATCCACCGCGACACCCTGGTGATTCCGAGGTCGCGCATCGGTTCGACGATGAGGCTCACAGCATCTGCTCCTTGAATATCGGGGGTGCGTTCAGCCATCCCATGACGATGTGGTTACCCAGGCGCTGCTGCCCGCGTTCTCGACGTCGGAAAGGAGCACTTCCGGTGCC
Source organism: Nocardia sp. NPDC050710 (assembly GCF_040654375.1). Classification (NCBI taxonomy): domain Bacteria; kingdom Bacillati; phylum Actinomycetota; class Actinomycetes; order Mycobacteriales; family Nocardiaceae; genus Nocardia; species Nocardia sp. NPDC050710. Next base: position 101,171 of record NZ_JBFAHV010000021.1, read on the forward strand.
GCTATTGGGATCGCCCGCGCGCCTGTATCGGCCAGAGGTCGACAAGGGTGTCTCCCTCGACCACGTGCAGGATGTCGTAGCGGTCGATGGTGGGGTCACAGTGCGGTGGTATGAACTCCACGTGAGTCCCGAGGGCGGGTCTGTCGGGGTCATCGGTCAACAGAAGTCCCTGTTCGTCGCCGTACCAGAGGTATGCGCCGATGTCGCTGCCGGGTGTACCTGCGTCGGTGGCGAAGGCTTTCAAGCCAGCGTCGACAGTCAGCCAGTGCTGCGTCGCACCGGTGACGGTGGCAGCGACGAATAGCGCTTGCTCCAGACTGTGGACCCAGGAGCCGTCTATTCGGTGGTACTGGGCGTCCATGACGGCGTACGAGCCCGGCTGCAGCTCGGTCAAAACGCCGAGGGCGATGTCGGCTTCGAAGGTTCCGGTACCTCCGCCGGTGCGGATGGTCGTGTCGTGGCCGTGGCGGTCGAGCAGTTCGATCGCGGCGGTGAGCCGCCGCATCCCCTCGGCGACCGCGGCGTGGCGGTCGGCGGGGTCACCGATGTGCTGCCAGTGGCCGCCGTATCCCTGGACGCCGCGCATGGTCAGCTGTGGCGCGGCGGCAATGGCTGTCGCCACACGCAGCGCGGCGTCCGGATCCGGGACACCCGTACGGCCCAAACCCACATCGACATCGACCAGCACGTCAATGGGAGTGCTGGCCATAGCCGCCAGCGCTGCGACCCCAGCGGGGTGGTCGACTGTGACGGTGACCGACGCGCCCGCGACCGCCAAGTCGGCCGCACGCGCCGCCACCGACCTCCCCACAATCGGGGAGGTCACCAAGATGTTGTCGATTCCGGCGTCGAAGAGGGCTTCGGCTTCGCCGAGTTTGGCCACGCAGACGCCGACCGCGCCCGCAGCAAGTTGCAGGCGGGCGAGGTCTGCACACTTATGGGTCTTGGCGTGCGGACGCAGCGTGACACCGGTGTCGCGGCAGGTCTCGGCCGCTCGCGCGAGATTGCCGTTCAGCGCGGTGAGGTCGATGATCGCGGCCGGGGTCGGGATGGCATGACGCGAGCCGGGTGTCGCGAGCAGATCCAGCGCCTGCCGGACGGCGGGCCACTCGGTCAGTGCGCCGAGCCGGGTACCCGGGTTCGTCTCTGTGCTCATCGGGCGGCGATTTCGCTCAGATGCTCGAAGCCGGCCGCAGCCGCCATCTCCGGCAGCCGGACGATCCTTCCGCCGCGCCCCCATCGGCCTTCCGGCACTTCATTGAAGGTCACCGAGGTGACCAGCCGCCTTGCGTCCAGACCGGTCGCGGTCTCACATGCGGCGCGTTCGAGATCAGCGGCGAACCTGTCACGGCGAACAGGGTCGAGAACTCCCTCGCTGGCGGTGAATTCCACGAGCACCAGTGCAACCATCTGGTCGGCGGGGAGTCCGCCGCAATAGATGCGACCGGTCCGGATTTCGTCATGGACGGCCAACGAGCGCAGCCGCGCTTCGGGAGTGTCGGGGATGGATTCGGCGCGCCAGCTCGCTTCGGTGAGCCGCGCCACCAGCGCGTCGATGGCGGCGGCGGTGAAAGCTCCCGCCGAGGTACGGATGTGCAGAAGAGGCATGCGACCCACGTTAGAAACCGTTCCCGCCGCACAGAAGTGGCAAGTTCGCCAATAAATTGACTCTTCTCGCCACAGACTTTGGGATTGATCCGCCGCACGTGCGCCACCGTCCGAATGACGAACGCCTGATACTCCTGACTCTCGGCCTGACGATCCTCGACGAAGTCACGGTGTCGATCGACCTGTCCGACTACCACTCTTGATAGACGCCACCACACCCAGCGCAGCGAGGACCGCGAACGCCGCGAACAACCAGCGTGCGGGCGTCGCTCCCCCTGCATCGGTCGCGTTGACCACCACACCGGCCAGGCCCGCGCCGAAGGCGCCGCAGATCAGCTGAACGGTGTTGATCGCCGCGGCGGCGCGGCCACCTTCACCGGGGTCGTCGACGCAACCCATCGCCCACGCCGAAAGGTGCGGCCACGCCATACCGATGCCGACGCCGGTGATCAGCAGTGCCACCACCCAGATGGCGATGACCCCCACCGACGCGTCGTCGACCTGGCTGACCGCCGCCAACATGAGGCCACCCGACATGACCAGTGGTGCGACAGCGACGGTCCGCACGATCGCGCGCTGGCTCGTCACCGATGCACTCACGATCTCACCGATCGTCCAACCGATGGCCAGCGCCACCCCGAGGAAGCCCGCCGCCACCGGCACCAGATGCGCGAGCCGCTGACCGAAGTAGGGCACGTACATGTCGACCATCGTGGCGGCCATGAGCATGCCGAGCGTGAGGTAGATCCACTTCAGTGGGCCGGGCCGAAATGCCGTGGGCGGTAACACGGCCGCCGTCGCTCGGCGATCGACGACGATGAACGCGCCGACAAGGCTTGCCCCGATGACGAGCAGTGCCGCTGTCCAGCCGATATTGCGCGGGATGCCTGCGACGCTGATCGCCAACGCCGCGAACCCAAGAAGGAGCAACGACCACACCGGGATTCGGTCCCGTGTCCGGGGTGGCTCACGCGTGCGCGCGGGCAGAGCGAACGGCACCAGCGCTGTGATGATTGCGGTCAGGACCACCAGCGCACCGAAAGCCCAACGCCACGAACCGAACTGCGCGAACAAACCTCCCGCCGCCGGGCCCAGCAGCGTACCGACTCCCCACATCGCCGAGACGAGCGCAGAGGCCTTCGTCCACAAGGACTGCGGGAGAGCCGAATTGATGACCGCATAACCGAGACCCGCGATCATGCCGCCCGCCGCGCCCTGCACTGTCCGTCCCGCCAACAGGAACTCCATCGTTGGCGCCACCGCACACATCAGGCTGCCGAGACCGAATACGGTCAGCCCCGCCAGATACGACCACCGGGGGCCGAGTCGGGCCAGAGTCGCACTCACCGTGGTGGCCGCAATGACGGACGCAACCAGATACACGGTGGTCACCCAGGCGTAGAGGCGCTGGCCGCCGATTTCGGCAACGGCGCTCGGCAGCAGACTGATCGTCAGAAATTCGTTGGTGGCGTATAGCGCAACGCCACCGGCCAGCACCGTGGACGCCCCGAGGTTCTTCGGGCCCAGCAGCTCCCGCCAGGTGCCGCTGGTAGTCGTGGCTGTATCCGTCACGCAACTCACGCTACGAGCTCAACCTTCATTGAGGTCAAGCATCGCGTCGCTTCAGGCCCGCGGCATCCATGCCGCGCAGTTCCTTCTTGCTCGTCGCAGAGATCGCCCCCACCGCGAGATTCATCGCCCAAAGACTGCGCCTCCCCTCCTTCACCGCGATCCGCGTCGACAAGCTGCCGCCCGAAAACGGTCTGCCCGAGCCTGCTGGCGAGGACGCCGATCCACGCTGAACCCCTCACCGCCACCCCACGCGTGTGCCGGGCATCTCGGTGCTCACCCGGCGGCCGAAGGTGTCGGCGGGGCTGTTTTTCGGCGGCTGTTGGACCGCCGTGGTGCTCGGATGGCCGGAGTCGGCCGCTACCGGGGCGGCGGTTGTCCCGGGTGGGAACGCGCAGGTGCTTGGTCTCGGCGAGTACCTGCAGCGCGCCGGTGCGCGTTCCTTGTCGACGTTGCTCGCTGCCACGATTCCGGTGTACATCCACGCCGGACTTCAAGCGCCACTTATGCGATCGGGAAAGAGCGGCAGAATCTGCGCCAGGATCAACTCGCAAGGAGTGAGGGACTGCTGGGCGCGCGCCAGTATCATGGCGCCCTCGAGCGCGCCGAGAAGGAGCATGGACAGGCCGCTGGCATCCTCGGATGTAACCCCGTAGTACGTCAGGCCTTCCCCCAAGGACGCTAGAAGCAGGCGGTAGGCCTCGCGGCAAGCGGCGGCGAGCGCGTCGGACCCGGGCACCGAATCGAGTGTCACGGTGGTGATCGGCAGACCCTCGCTGAAACCGGTCTCCTGCAGGTGATGGGAGAAGTGCTCGGCCATCGAGGCGACCCATGTCCGTGCGGTGGGACTGGACAAGCGGGTGGCTTCGATGAAGCTCACCGAGTCCGCCGCCGCGATACGCACAGCCTCGACCGCGATCTCTTCCTTCCCGCCCGGGAACAGGTAATAGACCGATCCCTTGGGTGCGCCGGATTCCTCGATGATCTGCGCTAATCCGGTCCCCTGGTACCCCTGGCGGCACAGTAGCCGGTGTGCGCTGTCGAGGATTTTCTGACGGGAATCGGATTTGGGCCTGGCCATAAGGTAAGTATAGTGATCGGTATAGCTATATTGATTGTTATAGTTTGGAAGGAAGTGCAATGTGGCTACCGTCTTCGTCACCGGCGGCTCGGGGTTCGTCGGCGGCCGGCTGATCACCCGTTTGATCGCCGACGGGCACACTGTGCGCGCGCTGGTCCGCAGCGATGCCGCAGCTCAGAAGGTCCAAGGCCTCGGCGCCATCCCAGCACGTGCGAACCTCGCAGACCCCGAGGGTTTGCGCGCCGCCGCCGCAGGGGCCGAGCTGGCTTTCCACGCGGCCGCACGCACCAGCGTCGACGGCAGCCGCCAGCAGTTTCAGACCGACAACGTCACCGGCACCGCCAATGTGGTGCATGCCGCCCGTGAAGCCGGGGTGAGCCGATTCATCCATGTCGGAACCGAAGCGGCCCTCATGAACGGCCAGCCATTGGTCAACGTGAACGAAACTGCACCACTGAGACCGGACTCGCGAGCCTATTACTCCGCATCCAAGGCGGCCGCCGAACAGCTTGTGCTCGAGGCCAACGGAATCCGGATGGAAACCGTCGTACTGCGGCCGCGCTTCGTTTGGGGCGCAGGAGACACAACGCTGCTGCCCGAGTTGATCAGCATGGTCAACGCGGGCCGCTTCGCGTGGCTCGGCGGTGGCCGGCACCTCACCGACGCGACCCACGTCGACAACGCGGTGGAGGGACTGATACTCGCGGCCGAGCGCGGCCACCCGGGTCAGGCGTACTTTGTGACCGACGGCTCGCCGGTCGTCTTCCGCGAGTTCCTCACCGAACTGCTTGCCACCCAGGACGTCGCCGCTCCAGACCGTTCCCTGCCCTACAGGATCGCCCACCTCGTTGCGGCGGTCGGCGAGACCCTGTGGCGGACACTGCATCTCGAGGGTGCACCCCCGCTGGACTACATGAGCGTCTGGCTCTCCGGCCGCGAGTGCACCATCGACATCACCAAGGCACGCACGGAACTTGGCTACAAGCCGATCAAGACACCACAGCAGGGACTTGCCGAACTGCGTTCCCAGGCAGGTTGACATTCAGCCCATGCTGCGATTGCGCGCACCGGCGCGAGCGCGGACCTGGGGTCGCCGGTTCCGGGGGAACCTGGATCGGCCGTCGATAAGCTTTGGGACCTGCCGGAGGTGGTTATCACCGTGACACCGCCAGCGGCGGACTGCCGACCCGAGTTGTCCTCCGGCCGTTGATCTGGTGAGGTCGATGTCGTCGAGGACGATATTGCGCAGCGGGGTCGGTCCGTGACGCTTTGTCAGCGGGAACTGATCCGCATTCGTGCGGTGGCAGGACAGAACCCGCCGAGTTCCAGGGAAATTCGGACTTCAACGAGGCTCGGGAAGGTGCGCTGGGGTCAGTTGTCCGGTCCAGATGAAGATGGCGATGCCCAGGTTTTATTGGCGAGGGTGAGGGATTCGCTGATGCCGTTAGGTGAGTGGCTCCGTGACATCCGGCCGCGGAGCCTCTGCAAAACCTGTTGGCGGACCACGGCGTCCACTGCTAGTTTTCTGGAGGCCGTGCGAGAGAACGAGGAGGTGGTACCCGTGAACACAGTTTCGACATGGGTGCTCCCCTCCGGGGTCACGGTCGGGCGATAGGTCGTCCGGGAGCGCCGTTCAACAGCACTCCCGAAAGAAGACACGACCATGCAATTCACTTCCGAACAGCGCCTCGACGACGGCGTCCTCGAACGCGCATTCACCCTCGGCGAGATCCCTGGCACCCTGTGGACGCCCGGATCCGCATCCGCACCGGCGCCGCTGATCCTGCTGGGCCACCCCGGCGGGCTGCACATGATGTACCCACGATTGGTGGCCCGCGCCCGGTACGCCGCGGCGGAGGGCTTCGCCGCGGCCACCATCGAGGGCCCTGGCAGCGGTGAGCGGCCCCGGTCCGCCGCCGCCGAGCAGGCCCGCGCGGACCTGCGCCGGGCGCTGGAGGCCGGCGAGCCGGTCGACGACGAGATCGTCGACCGGCTCGTCCTCCCGCTGGTCGAAAAGGCGGTCCCGGAATGGCGGGCCGCCTTGGACGCCCTTCTCGCGCTGCCAGAGATCGGCGGCCCGGTCGGGTACTCGGGCGGGGTGATCTCCTTGGGTACCCGGCTGGCGGTGGTCGAACCGCGCATCTCGGCCGCCGTTCTGTTCGCCGGGAGTTTCGTGCCCCGCAGCATGTTCGAGGAGGCCCGGCAGGTCACCATTCCGCTGCATGTCCTGCTGCAGTGGGACGACGAAGGAAACGACCGGCAAATGGCGCTGGACCTGTTCGACGCCTTCGGCTCCAAGGAGAAGACGTTGCACGCCAATATGGGCGGGCACACCGGCGTCCCGCAGTTCGCGGGCGACGAGGCGAACCGGTTCTTCGCCCGGCACCTGAAGTGAGGCCGGCTCGTCGGGCAGACAGCAGACGATCGGAACTGTGGGCCAGGATGCCGCTCATCGAGGACAGGCCCCGGCCCTCCTCGATGGCGGCGGCCAACAACCGCCCCGACCGCGGCGGTACCGGCTATCGGCGGTACCGGCCGGTCGAGGCGGCGCTCGGCCGCCAGCGCCCATCAGCTGGGCCGCACCGGCGCTCGGCGAACTGGTTCGCGATCAAGGACCGGCGCGGCATCGGCGACACCGTCCTGCACCACCGCGCTCCGCACCCCGTGCTCGTCCGGGAGCAGTCACCAGACATGCAGGAATCCGATGCGCGATCTGGCACAGCTAACGCACCGAGAAACGGATTCGGCACCCAGAAGTCGCCAACAAAACCTGGACGCTCGGCGCCAGGACTGTCGAGCATCTCCGGAAAAACTACGCGACAAGGGAATCCACTCGTTGCTCCGGGTAACGAAGTACGAGTTCCACCATGGTGCGTACACCATGCTGATCCTGCACGGTGACCGACCGCCGAGTGTGCCTTGTCCAGCGATCACTGGACAAGGCACCCGCGCTCAGCTCAGTGTGAATGTCGCCGTACCCGAGATCTGCTCCATCTCCCTGTCGTTCGAGTCCAGCGCGACGATCCGAGCCTCCACCCGGCCGACGCCCGGCGCCGTGCCGAAACCGACGATCACGCCGTCCACCGTGTCTTGGACGACACCGTTCACGACGCGGTGCCGCTGCCCGTCCGCGTACCCGGTATCCAGGTTCTTGAAGCGCACAGCGACCTTCCAGTCCGAGCAGCTGTCCCCGGTCTGGGTGACCTTCACCCGCACGCCGAACGTACCGGGCTTCTCCTGCCGCACGGTGACCGCGTCGATGATCGCGGAGCAGCTGGTCGGAACCAGGCGCGTCAAGGTCGGCGAGAACGGAAAGCCCGGGTCATGCGGAATGGCGGTAGATGGCCCTGCGAGCCCGACCACCCCGGCGGCGGTCACCGCTGCGATAACACCGGCACGGACCGAAAACTGTTGCAGCTGCACGCGATTGAGAGTCATGCCCGGTTTGTCGGGTCACCAGCAGCCGTTGTTACCACAGTAGTTGCGTTAGTGAAATCACTGTAACATTCGGAATAGATGATGTTGCTGATCTCATCGACCAGGACCGAAAGCCGTTACAGCTCTTTAGCTCTCAGCTTCACCGCTGATCCGGCGGCAACATCGACTGTTCCAGCCCGCCAAGATCCCGTCGCTGGACGAACTCACATCGCGATGAGTACGACCGCACTCGCTCTCAACGCAAGCCCCACGCACAGGGCGACGGGTGACACCCACTCTGGAGCGGGAACGCGACGCTTGCCCGGTCGGCGTCAAGACTGAAGTCCGACGTCGTGGGGCGATCTCGGTCCTTGCTGTGCTGGCATCTGCTGCCCGTAGGCCGATTGCGCGGGCACCGGCCGCCGGAAACCAAGTTGTGCGGACACCGGCTGCCGTGGCACGGATTTACCGTGTGGTGGAGGCCATTCGGTTCCAAGGCTGCGGTCCGATCTCCGCCATCGGCCGTCGCGGCACAGATTGGCCTGCCGCGGAGGGCACTTGATACGCGGGCTGCGGGCTCATCCGCTGTATCGGCTACGCAGGTGTCATCGGCCGGTCGTGCCTGCGGGCTGAGCTTCCCCGCACTACACGCGTGGGAACAGTCCTGGATATGCAAGTCAGCGTTGCGGCGGGTCGGCCCACCACGCTGAGTCGACCTCAGGAATGTCCGGTAGTGCCGATTACCGAGCCGATCGGCCGAGGGTGGCTTACAGGATCCGCATCTCCCATTGCTCACGAAAGGCGGCCTGTTCTTCGGCTGTAGCGACTCGCGAGATCGGAGCCGCATCGAAGATGTATCGGCGAGTGCCCCTTCCGGACACGACATCGACAAAGTCATGGACGAGCCGCTGCAGTGCCGAGCGATAGTGCCGATAGACCATCACTCCGCCACCCATCGAACTGCTCATACCCGAAGGCCAGCAGTCCGGCCTCGCGCCGACGTCGGTTGCGCGGGGCTCGGGCTCGTCACGACGTGACCCCGGGCGGAGGTCCCGCGTCCCGCTACGACTCGATTGCCGGAAAGTGTCGGGCGCGCTTAGGATCTCGGCATGTCGTATGCGCTGTATGCCTGGGGGAACTTCATCGACGAGGTCGGCCTGGACCGGGATCCGGGGTGGCTCGACCCGGCGCTGCTGCGCGGCGAGCGGGATGTGGTGAGCGACTTTCTGATGATCGGGGACACCGAGACGCTGCGGGTGGACGGGCCGGGGACGATCTTCGAGGTCGACGGGCAGCTGGTTGACGGGCGCGATCTGGTGGCGCGTGATCTGAGCAGCGCCGACTGGCGGGTGGAGCAGATCCTGGTGCGGACGAACGGGACCAGGGAGGACGCACTGCGGATCATGGCGGTGGTCGAGGAGGACGGCGACTATGCGATCGACGATGCGCCGGATGAGAATCCGATCGGCCTCGGCGAGGTCGTGACCACCTGGGCGGACCAGCACGGTCAGTGGGATCTAGCCCTCATCCGCCTCGGCGTCGCGGAGTGAGGATCTCCGCAGGGACGGCGGGAGTTCAGTAGGCGTCTATCTTCGAGAATGTCGGTTGATACGCGGAACTCCGTATTGCCTTCTCGGTCCTCCATTCGTATTCCAGCGTGACCACCGCCACCTGCGCACCAGATTGGTCGAGCTCACTGCGCAGCACTTCGCAGTCCACCCTCACCGACACCGGACAGGTGGCCTCGGTGGCCAAGTCGTCGTCGGCCTCGAACATCACGATCTTCTCGATCAGTGTGACCGTCCTCCCATCGACCAACGGAAACTGAATCTCGACCACGGGCGGACAGCCGTCATGCCATCGGGTTACCTTGGCCCTCAACGCTTTCACAGCCTGATGCTCTCACGAAATCGAACCACCGCCCCGGCGCGCCGAATGCGATGTGATGCCGCGAGGCACGCTGCCTCAATGCGCTCGGTCCGTGCTGTTACGTCGTAGGGCTACTCAGGCCGAGGACGGCCACTTCGGGGTTGCGGCCATCGAGCCGATCGTTCCAAACCTCGACGGTCAACTCCGCGGGCGAGTTGATTTCCAGCACATGCCACATCACCTCGGTGGCACGGCTCGCGGCCTGCTCACAGGCCGATCTGCTGGTCGGAAGTTCGCAGTGCCAGTTCATCCCTGTCGACGGGACTGGTGCCTGCCATCCTGCGGCCGCCAACAATCGCTCCTGCTCGGGGGTCATCGACCCACTGATCGAACAGAAACAGCCCTGCAGGAACTGGAGGCACTGATTCGCGCCGGCGGCCAAGGTGACGACCGCGCCATCGGGCATCCCGGTCAACACCGTGGCCAGCCGCGAGGTGAACTCCGCCCAGTTCACCGGCGCCGGGGCGGGCACCGCGGCGGCAGCCGAGGCTTCTTCAGCTTCCTGGTCGGGATAGCCCCATTCGAACGACACCGTGGCGCCCGGCACCAACTCGGCTATCCTGACACTGCAGACGCTCTTCGAAGCTCTCACACCAGGAATAGAAGCGGCTGAAGCCCACCGGCGCCGGCGAGCTGACTCGCACATCGACGGTTCCGTCGTTGTTGTCGTTTCGCGCCAGCAGGACCTCATGCTGAAGTCGCTCGTCCCGCACCACTTGCTCGAACAAAGCCGACACCACATCTGCCTGTGCGGGAACCAAACCATAGACCGTGAAACAAAGAGCGATGCTCGTCGACATGGACGGACCCTACAGTCGACCGCCGAGTTCGCTTCGTCGGCGGTCGCTTCAAGACGGGTCCCGCTCGATGCGGTCGGCGACGTGGCACGCTCGTAAAGGCTTGCGCGGTGGGCTCTTTTGCTCAGCTCAACTGTTCGAGCAGCCAGGGGATCATGACCTCCCAGGCGGCTGGGATGTAGTCGGCCTGGCAGTGGGCGGAACCCGGTCGGCCCGACTCGACGATGTGCAGGAGCTTCGGCGCCGAGATCGCGTCGTACAGTTTGCTTGCCTGCTCGACCGGTACCAGCACGTCGTCGGCGCCGTGGATGATGAGAATCGGGTTCCGGATCAGGTGAGCCACCGGGATCATGCTGAACCGGCGCGAATCGACGAAGGCCTTGCCGAAGTCTCCGCCGCCGAACACCCACGCGCCGTACTCGGCGAGGAATCGTTTGGTCTCCAGATTGCCACCGCTGGTGAGGATTTCGGACTCATCCCAGATCGCACCCCAGACCACGGTCGCCCGCAACCGCGGCTCGAAGGCGGCCGATCTTGCGGCGTAGTAGCCGCCCAGGCTGATGCCGATCAGGCCGATCCGATCAGAGTCGATGCCAGGTCGACCTTCCAGATAGTCGACGGCGGCCTTGGTCGCTACCTCGTAGTCATAGCGAGACTGGATACCGCGCAACCGAATCGATGCGCCATTGCCGGGCCCGTCGACGATCAGAACCGCGATGCCATTGCGTGCCAGTTCCTTTCCAGCCCACAGGTAGAGCTCCTCGCCGACGCTGTCGAGACCGCCGAAAAACACCACACCAGGATGCGCACCGTCCGCGTTCGCGGGGTGAACGTAATAGGCGTCCAGGTAGGTACCCTCGTAGGGAACCCGAACCTGCTCCACCGCATAGCCTTTCACTGCCATCGCGAAGGCTTGACGCATCTCCTGGTACATCGCGATCTTCGCGGGCAAGGAGGTGCCGAGCGGGGAGATGAAGAACTCCGCCGTCCGCAGATAGTTGGCGGCGCGCAGCGCGATCGTGCGCGCGTCCAACCGACCGTCCGCCGCGACGTCCGCTGCCCGCTGGGCTAGGCCGCGGCCCAACGCCGAGAACTCGCGAACCCAGGCCTCGGCGCTCGGGGATGGTCCGATCGCGCGGACCGCGGCACTTACCTCCTCCGCATCGGCGCCACCGAGCGGGGCCTCGCCGAGTAGTCGGCGCAGTTGGAATTCGAAGAACGGGCGGTCCGGCCAGCCCTGAACGGGTGTTGCCAGCGCGGGCGCCGCCGATGGCACGGCGGCGAGGGTCAGGACGCCGACGGCAGTGGTCGCACTCGCCAGGAATCGGCGTCTGTCGAGGGCGGTCCGTGAATGCATCACGAGGAACTCCTTCATCCACTTAAAGCGGATAGATATGCGTTAAGAGATTTTGAAGCCGTGCGGATCTGATGTCAAGCTTTCGTAGTGACACACCGAGAGGAGATCCAGCGGCGCTCGAGGCCGGGCGGGCGCAGCGCTCGGGTGGTCGCAGCCGTGCGTGAGGCGACCCTCGAACTGCTGTTGGAGCAGGGGTACGACGGTTTCGAAATTCCCGAGGCCGCCCGCAACGCCGGCGTGCATTCGAGCACCATTTACCGGCGTTGGCCGACCAAACAGGAATTGGTCGCCGACACCGTCCTGAACCATATGGAACAGCAGATCCCAATGCCGGACACCGGCTCGTTGGCGCGCGATCTCGAACAATTGTTGCGCGAGGTCGCCGCGGTGCTGGCGCAACCACCGCTGCTCGCCCTGCTGCGCGTACAGGTCGCACTCGCCGACAGCACAGTCGGCGTGCGCGAGGCGAGTCAGCGGTTCTGGGACACGAGGTTCGGGCGTTCCGCCGTCATCGCCGAACGCGCGATAGCGCGAGGCGAACTCCTACCCGGCACAGATGCCAAGGAGTTCAACGAGTTCGCGGTCGCGCCAATCTACCTGCGTGCCCTCGTGACCGGAAGGACCATCGATGACGCCTTCATCCACACTTGCGTGCGCCGAACCCTGCGCGCTTTCGATGCCACGCCGAGCTGACACAGCTTCCAATTCGCCGGACCGATCCGTGTCCTCGGGGACTGGCCCGGATCGCCGGTAAGGGGCGACTCACCCACAGCGACAGGCCCTTTTACGACTGGGACTTCGGGGAGGTCGCCCTCACCGGCCTCGAGTTCTTCAACCCCAACCCTGGATATTGCCCGCCGAAGCTGCTTGCACCCGAGCCCGACAGACACGGTCGCCAACGGTGAGCTCTGATCGCACGGTAATGCCGCGTGGCACACGGTTCGGCCAAACCGCGCCGACCGCCCGATCATCAACGGGCGGAGGCTATCTCGGCATCGGCAACGCACTGAAATGCCGAATCCCGTGCGTACCGAGGTGGCAGGGAAGCTAGCTTTCACGTCCGGGTGCGACCGATTACCGATCGATCAACTGAGTCGCCTGGGCAAGTTCCCGCTCGACGGTTGCCAACTCCGCGGACCGATCCTCGTGCGACGGTTCGTCCCGTCGTCGCAGCCTGAGGCTGCTCGCTCAGGTCGGTAATGTCTGTCCGGTGACCGACGCTACCGACCTGATGCGGATGCATCTGGTCGATCCAGACCAGCCTTTCCCACCTGTCGAGCTCGCGGATCCGTCCGGACTGGTCGCTTTCGGCGGGGATCTGTCGCCACAGCGGCTGTTGAGCGCCTATTCCGCGGGCATCTTTCCCTGGTACAACCCCGGCGAAACGATCCACTGGTACTGCCCGGACCCACGGAGCATTCTGGTGCCGACCGACCTGCGGGTGAGCAAGTCCCATCGCCGATCTGTCGCCAATGCCGACTACGGGGTGACCATGGATCGCGCCTTCGCCGATGTGATGTCGAATTGCGCCGGACCGCGTGACAAAGACGCCGGAACCTGGATCGGCTCCGACATGCTGGCGGCCTACCTGCGGCTGCACCACCTCGGTCATGCGCACTCAGTCGAGGTATGGCGCGACGGCGACCTTGTCGGCGGCCTGTACGGCGTCGCATGCGGCCGCTCCTTCGCCGGCGAGTCCATGTTCTCCCGCGCCCGTGACACCTCCAGGGTCGCGCTGTATTGGCTCTGCGCCCAACTGGCCGCCTGGGATTTCGCCCTCATCGACTGCCAGGTCACCTCCAGCCACCTCACCTCCCTCGGCGCCATCGACCTCTCCCGTGCGGACTACCTGCACCTACACACCCAGGCCGCCGCCCGCCCCGGCCTCCCCGGTCCCTGGCAGTTCGAAATCCCGGTCCCCAACTCCCCCAACCACCTACCGGCGTGAACGATCATCGACAGCGGTCACGCCGACGTAGCAGCGACTCGGCTCTCACGGCGCGCTCGGACAGCCGGACCGGCGGCTGTCGGTGTAGGTCAGCGCTTCAGCTTGGCCACCTGTGCGGCCAGCAGCCGATCCCCGAAAGCGATACTCTCGGCGGGCATTTCGGGTTGGTAGGAGCCAAGTTTGCCGCTGATGTATTCGATCACCGTGCGATTGCCTACCGTCACGAAACGCACCACGGCGGCGGCGGTCATGCTGCCCGTGCTCTTATTGCCCAATTCCCGGATGTAGGGCATCTCCCGCACCGGACCTACCCCGGCGATGTCCTTGACTACCGGCACCTCCCAGTCGATGGCTTGCTCCGATCCGTCGCGATTGCGCACCGAGACGTTCACGCTCGGGCACGCCCGCATGGTCGAGGCCAGCGCATCGGCGTCCACGACCCGGTTCAGCACGGCGATCTGCACGTCGTAGCGCGGCTTGCCGTCAGCGGTCTCGACCCGAGCCAGCGCGGCCGCCAGCGGATCGGCGGTGACGATCGGAATGGCCGCGTTGCGCGCCTCGCACTCCGGGGTGTTCTTGCCCGAGGCCACGCCGACGGTGCCGAGCGCGACGACATCGGCCGCCGGGGGCAGCACGTACGTGATCTCCGGCGTATCGGCATTGCTCACCAGATAGTCGGTCATCGGTCGCGGCGTGACCGTGGTGGTGGGAACAGCGCTGCTGGTCACCGTCGCCGCCTCCTGACTGTTGGAACACCCCGCGGCGACCACCGCCGCCCCCACCAGCAATCCCGCGAAAACCATCCGACAGCACGACATGACGCTCTGACTCCCCCAGATCCGAAACACAACCACTTCGTGTGCTACCGCGGCAGCCTATCCTGCGGTGAATCCGGGGCGATCGCCGGTCCGGCTCAGTGGAACCGGCTCGGCCCGTGCTCTTGACCTCCGAATGCCATGACAACCGTGCACTCGATCAATGCTCCACGGTCGATGCCGATCGCCGCCTGCGGTCCGGATCCGATCACGGTGTCCAGCGTGCTGAATCGAAGTTCCAAGATCGCGTCGGCGCCGAATCGAAATATCCGCCACTGGGTGGGCGATCTGAGCAGTGATATCGACTGTGGTCCAGACCGTCTGATGATGCCGCGGTACTCACGTTCCCGTCATGACGGACACGACCTCACGTCACGTGGACGTCAGAATCGCATCTCCGGATGGTTCGTCCGATGACGTCCCGGCCGTTTGCGCGTACTCGGCGGCGACGGGGAATCCGAGATTGCGCGCCCCGACGATGAGGGCGGTCTTGGCGCTCATGCCCGGACCGCCGGCGCAAGGATCTGCTCGCACCACTCGCGGAAGCTCGTCGGGCTTGTGGTCGCATCGGTGCGCGGCACGCCGTCGTCGAGGCCGTCGTCCTTGGCGCGCATCATATCGACGTAGGCGGTCGCGATCGCGTTCCCGATACCGCGCGCGGTCAGTGCGGCGCGGAAGTCGTCGAGAGACTGCCTCTGGTAACGGATGCGGCGACCGAGCACCTCGGACATGGTGTGCGCCATATCGTTCGGCGACAGATCCTCTGGTCCCAGCACCGCGACCTCGCCCGTCCCCGACCAGGAGCGGTCGAGCAGCAGGCGGGCTGCCGCCGTGGCGATATCGCGGGTGGCGACCATCGGCGCCCTGCGGTCGGCGGACACAGTGCCGGTGAACATGCCGTCGTCTCGGATCGAAACCGCCTGCCACAGTATGTTGTCCATGAACGTCGGGTTCGCCAGTGCCCGATAGGCCACGCCCGTACTCGCGATGAGATCGTCCATCGCCAGCGATGCCGTCACGTGCCCGGCGCGCCCCCCGACGGGAGTACCGCGCCCGAGCGCCGACACGCCGACGACGTGCCCGACGTCGTGGGTGGTCAACGCCTTCGCCGCAGCGCGCGTGAATCCGGAATACGCGGCGTCCAGGCTCGGCGCATATAGATCGGGTGGGGCCAGCCAGAAGACCGCATCCGCGCCGGCGAAGGCCCGGTCCACGATATCGGCATCACCGTGCGATCCGGTGACGATATCGACGCGGGAGCGGATTGCTTCCGGGAGTTTCCCGGGATCGCGCACAATGACGCGCAATTCTTCACTGCAAGTGGATGTTTCGAGAAGGATGTCCAGCAGTCGGCTGCCGATGTGACCGGTGGGAGAGGTGATGACGATCATGCTTCGAGTCTGGTGACGGTTCGTAGCGGCGTCCAAGACCCTTTCCGTGGATTGATACCGTGAAGGTATGGATCTGGATCTGCGCAAGCTCCGCTACTTCGCCACAGTGGCAGAGCACCGGCACTTCGGCCGGGCGGCGGAACAGCTCTACATTGCCCAGCCCGTGCTGAGCCGTCAGATCAAGGCCTTCGAGCGCGAATTGGATTGCGCCCTGCTCGTGCGGACCACCCGCAACGTGGAGCTGACCGCCGCCGGGAAGCAGCTCTACGAGGAGGCGCAGCGGATTCTCGCGGCCGTCGACGCGGCGGTGCGGCGCGTACATGATGTCGACCGCGGCGTGCGACGGCTGGTGGTCGCCTTCTCGCCCGGATTGCATGTATCGGAGGCGATCAGGGAATTCGCGACGCGTCACCCGGACGTCGAAACCGATGTCGTCCCGGCGCGCTGGTGGGAGCCGGACGCACCACTGCGGGACGGCCGAGCCCAGATCGGTTACCTGCGAAGACCTTTCGACGAATCCGGACTGCGCACCATCCCCGTCGGTCACGAACCCAGGGTTGCCTGCATGCCCGCGACCCATCCGCTGGCGTCGCGCCGGGAACTCACCCTGGCCGACCTCGACGGCGAGCGGATGCTCGACGTCCCGACCAGGCGGACGTCGTCACTGGAAGAAAAGTTCGAGCTCATCGCCTCCGGGCACGGCCTGACACTCGTCCCCCTGAGTGCGGCGCGCGCCTACGTCCGCCCCGACCTCGTCCACCGCCCCGTCACCGACGCCCCCGGGGCCGAGACATGCCTGGTCGTCGCCTCGGACCACCACGACAAGCTGCTGCGCGAATTCCTGGACATCGCCACCGCGACGCTGCGGCACTGAATCGGCGACGGGGCCGGTATGTTATGGCATCCGCTACCAGTCGGGGTTCAGTGATGAGTTTCGGGAGGGAGATCGGCCACACCGGAACCCGAACGCACTCGATTATGTGATATCTGCTCGGTGCCATGCCGCGTCGAGTGCGGTGAACGCCGCCGCGGCCAGGATCAGTACCGCGGAAACCAGCAGTGCCACATCGAGTCCGTGATGGAATGCCGCCTTTCCGGTGTCGAGTACCTCGGATACCTTCGACAGGTATTGAAGGTAGGGGGTGATGTCGACGCCCGGGGGGATGCGGCCGCGTTCGACGGCGTCGATGGCGTTGGGTTGCAGCGCGGTCGGCAAACCCAATTCGTTCATTCGCGCCCTCAGATCCGAGGTGAGGAATGAGCTCACCAGTGCCCCGAGCACAGCGACACCGACCGCCGAACCGACCTGGCGCATGGTATTGGTCGCCGCGGCGGCCATGCCCGAGTGCTGCGCCGGCACCCCGGACAGTACGGCCGAGGTCAATGGCACTACGGCGACACCGAATCCGAACCCCGCCACCGCCATCGCGCCTGACAGCGCAAGATCGTTCAGTGGGCCGGCGAGAGCATGGCGGGTCAGCAGTATCCCGGCGGCACCGACCGCGCAACCGATGATCATGGGGGTGCGCGCTCCACGATGTGCCACCCAGAAGCCCGCGCCCAGCGATCCGACGATGATCGCGACGGCCATCGGTGCGAAGACTGTGGCCGTGCGCGCACCCGAATACGACTGCATCACTTGCAGGTACAGCGCGGTGAAGAAGAAGATCGAGAAGATGCCGAAGTAGACGGCGAAGGCGACCACCAGCGCACCACGCACCGCTGGCAGGCGCAGATATCGAAAGTCGAGCATGGGAGCGCGGGCCCGCGCTTCCACGACGAGGAAACCGACGAACGCGATGGCCCCGAGCACGAAGAACGCGATCACCGAAGCCGTGGTGTAGCCGCGATCCTCGCCGGTGATCGCGGCGTAGATCACCGACCCGAGAAAGGTGGCGCCGAGCAGGGATCCGGCCCAGTCAATGGGCCCGGGGTGCGGGTCGGCGCTTTCCGGGACGGACCACTGCGCGGCAGCGAGCGCCACCGCCCCGATCACCAGGTTGAACCAGAAGATCGAGCGCCACCCGGAGGCGTGGACCAGTACTCCGCCCAGTACCGGTCCGGCCGCCATCGCCAGTCCGGACACCGCTGCCCACACACCGATCGCCCTGGCGCGAGTCCGCTCATCCGGAAATATGTGCCGCAGTAGCGACAGGGTGCCCGGTTCCGAGGCGGCCGCGCCCAAGCCCATGATCGCGCGACCGGCGATGAGCACAGGCACACTGGCCGCGAGCGCCGCGATCACCGATCCGGCGCAGAAGATCACCAATCCGACGATCATGACCCGCTTGCGACCCCAGCGGTCACCGAGTGATCCGCCCGTCAGCATGAGCCCGGCGAAGACCACCGTGTAGGCATTCACCACCCACTGCATCAACGTCACGTCGGTACCCAGCTCGCGCCGGATATCGCCGAGCGCGACACTGACGACAGTGGTGTCGAGGAAGGTTACGAACACCACGGCAGCCACCGCTGCCAGCGCAATACCCGGCCGCGCGGCTGCGCCCGGCACGTTGTCCCTAGGCCCCACCGGCACAGGGTACTGGCCGGGCCATCGAGTGCCCGGCCACCGCTTCAGGGTGGGCGCGCCGAGCTCCCGGCGTGGCGCGAGGGTCGGCCCGCGCATCGACTACCGCAAGCGACGACTCGCCCTCGACAGGCAGCAGCTCCCTGGCGATCTCTCGGGCGTCGGCGCCGGCAGCCGAGTGTCCGGGCATCGACCAGTTGTGCAGTGGTGGTTGGCCAGAGTTCGCAGCGGTAGTTGGCGGGGCCGTGAATCGCCTCCTCGGTTTTGCACCAAATCCTTTGCAGGACAGCGTGGTCTGGGTGGACGATGCAGATACGGACACGAGCGGAAGGGATCCATGGCGACTCGACGAGATTGCGGTGATCCCGCAGCCTTTCGTTGCTTGCAATCGCTGGCTCAGCGCATCTGGTCTCCCGAGCGTCGCTTCCATATCGGCGACATCGCATGGGCATGGAACTCGGTCCCGGACGCGAAAGCGGAATTCCGGTTGTCGGTTTGGGAGGAAGACGATGCGGTGCTGGCATGGGCGTGGGTAGAACTGCCCGGTCATCTGGACCTGCTCGTCGACCCGGCCGCGACCAGCCTGCTGCCGCTGGTGCTGGACTGGTTCGAGACAGTAGCCCCGGGGCCGAGGCTTTCGTGCCTGGTGATGGAAGGCGATCGTCGCGAGCGCACGGCACTGACCGGACGCGGCTACACACCGCAGCAGGACGGACCGTTCTTCCGCCGCCACATCCACGACCTGACCGACCTGCCTGCACCGTCCGTGCCGAGCGGCTTCTCCATAACCCATGTCGCCCGCGGCGACGCCGATCGGCGGGCTACAGCACACCGCGCCGGCTGGTCCGACTTCGGCTCCCGGGTCAACAGCGCCGGCTACAACAGGGTCATGGCCGCCTACCCCTACCGCGAGCAGACAGACCTGGTTGTCGTTGCGCCCGACGGTCAATGGGTGGCCTCCGCGCTGGGCTGGTACGACGAGATCAACCGCGTTGGCCTGGTAGAGCCGGTCTCGTGCATTCCGCCGTTCCGCGGCAAGGGCCTCGCCAAGGCGGTCAACATCGCCCTGCTGCACGCATTCCGATCCATCGGAGCCACCCATTCGGTGATCCTGCCCCGCGGCGACCAGGCATACCCGGCACCGGCACGTCTCTACCGGTCCATCGGCTACCAGCGCGGCCCACGCACCGTGCTCTACACGCGGGATTGATACACCCGATGCTTCCTAAGCCGATGGCAGATGTCATCAGGCCACTATCAATGAGACTGGCCAACTGTCGCTGCGAGTCACAGGATGGGCCATCATCCTCGATTCAACGGAGGAAGTTCTCGATCAACGGAATGGTCTCGGCCGGGCAGTCCTCGTGCACTGTGTGACCGCACCCGGGCAGTACCGTGGCGGTCGCGTTCGGGATCCGCGCGGCCAGGCGTTCGGCCTGGTTGGCCGGCAGCCACTCGTCGGCTCCGCCCCACAACACCAGAGTCGGAGCGCTCACCTTCGCCAGCCCGGCGTCGGTGAGTCGGTAGTCGAGATTGCGCCACAGCGCGAGAAAACCGTCGCGGTTGTCGGGGTCCGAGAACTGCGGCCACAACTGGTCGATCATCTCCTCGGTAACCAACTGCTTGTGCTGGAAGGTACCGCGGATGCTATCGGCGTAGAAGTCGCGGGTGGTCAGTTTCGTCACGAGCTCGCCGAGTAGCGGCGTCTGGAACAACGGTGTCACGGGGGCCTTTTCCGCCTCGAGGCCCGGAGAATCGAGCAAAGTCAGCCGGTCGACTCGCTCCGGGTGCTGCTCGGCGAAGTACAGGCTCCACGCGCCACCCCACGAATGACCCACCAGCGCAGCGTGCTTCAGGTCGACGGCGTCGAGGAACGTACCGATGGCCTCGCCCATCGCCGGTAGATCGAACGTGAAGCCGGGACGCTTCAGTTCGGTGTAGCCCTGGCTGGGCAAATCGACCGCGTACACGGTGTGCTGCCGTGCCAGCACGGGAATCACCTCTCGCCACGAGTACTGCCATAGCCCACCACCCGCAATCAGCACGACCGGCGACCCCTGACCGGTCATCGTGTAATGGAATCGGGCCAGTTCGGTGTCGGCGTAACGAGAATCGATCCGGTCGAGGTAGCTCGCTCGGTCGTTCGAACCCGGCGGATTCCAGGCGTAGGCCACTGGCAGCACGATGGCGAACAGCGTGGCAACGAGGGCGGCGAGCCCGAGGGCGAGCCGGCAGGTCCATCTGCGGATCTTCATGGTGCACTCCTTGGTCGACGAGTTGGGCCCTGATTAATGGATGAGTTGTTGCCCTGTGACGTGACATGCTGTGGTCGACCTCACAGCACCGAACCCGGTAGCCGGTCGAGAAATTCAGCGATGCGCGGGGCAATCGCGGCTAGATGGGTTTCCAGGGCGAAGTGGCCGGTATCGAACAAATGGGTGCGACAAGCACTTCAAGACCATCGACGGGATCAGCACAGCACTGCTGTTCCGCGTTCGGAAAACGACCATCCGCCGAACGCGGCTCGTGTGGCTACGCCGCGGCGTTCGCGAGCTGCCGATAGAGCCGCGCCAGCTTCGCGGCGTCTTTGCGATCGAATCCGAACTCCTCGTCCATCTCGTGGGACAGTAGCTCGAGCAAGTCCGCGATCACCGCATGCTGTGCGGGGCGGAGGCCGCGCAGGGTCGTTTCGTCGTCGCGTCGCGCACTGCCGAGAAAGCTGCTGAGAAAAATCCAGAGCTCGAAGTCGTACGGTTGGATCAGCATCAGCTTCAGCACCGCCGGAAGGTAGTACTCGACGGCCTGCGCGGTCATGTACGTGAAGTCTTCCATGTGCAGGCCGGGCAGAAAGCTCGAGCGGTCGATGTCGGCCTGCGACCGGCCGTGAAAATGCGCGATGACGTACGGCGCGTCGATGCTCGGCGGTGCGAGTTCGTCTTCGGTGAGTGGCCGCGAACCCGTGAACACCCGATCGATTTGGTGCGTGACCTCATCGCGACTCTTCATAACCGCCACAACCTACCTCACCATTGCGTGCACGACGTGCGACTGCCACCCGACAACGAGTCGTACGCTAGCTCGGCGACCTGGCCGCCCTGTCCCCCGTTCGACGCGCGATTCCTTCAGGCCGCCAACTACATCCACACCGGGGCGATGATCTGCCGGAACCCGGCCGGTGTCAGCGCTCGGTTCGACGAGGCCATGACGCACTGCGAGGACTGGGACCTGGGGCTCACCCTGCACGGTTGTGCAGCTGGCGGGCCAGGCGGCGGGCGTCGCGGCCGACCCCGCGTAGTGAAGCCGAGGAGAGGCTGCGTTGCCATTCCAGACCGAGGTAGCCGAGTCCGCGGTGGGTGGTCGACAAACCCTTCTTGTGCCGGGGCCGGCCTGCGTCGGTGACGGCACCGATGTGGTTGAGGTAATTCAGGTGTGGCGTGTATCCGGTGGCAAGGATGATCGTGTCGACGTCGGTAACAGTGTTGTTGGCCCAGATCGCAGTGTTGGCTTCGAGGGTCGTGAACATCGAGCGGGCTTCGGGCTGTCGTGCGGCGAGGGCCGATTTGTACCGGCCGGTGTCGAAGACCAGTGCGGTCGGCGGGTGCGGCAGCAGATGGCCGATGGGCAGGGTGTCCAGACCCGTGATCGCGAACCAGAAGTGCATATCGCGGCCGACGGGACGTTGCGGCACGAACTTCACCGGGCTTCGGCTGGCCAGGGTGACGGTGGCGTGTTCGGCGAGTTCGGCGGCGATCTGCACCGCGGAATTGCCCGCGCCGACGACAATCACGTTTTGACCCATATATTCGGTTGGTGTCCGATATTGCCTGGCGTGCAGAATCTTTCCGGTGAACGCGTCTTGTCCGGGCAGCGTGGGAATGTGGGGTGAGCCGAATCCACCGGTCGCGGCGATGAGGCGGGGTGCGGTGTAGCTCGTGCCGGTATCGCTGTGGGCGGTGAAGGTGTGGCCGTCGTGGGTGACGGTGTCGACGTACTGGCTGGTGTGGATCTCGGCGTCGAGGGTTTTCGCGTAGTGACGTAGGTAGTCGATGACCTCGTCGCGGTGGGGGTAGCGCTCTGGGTCGCCGGGGAACGGAAGTCCTGGCAGCGAGCTGTATCTGGCGGGCGAGAACAGGGTGAGGCTGTCGTAATAGTGCGGCCAGGAGCCGACAGGTTCGGCACCGGCTTCGATGAGGGCGACCGATAGCCCGCGCCGACGCAGGTGGTGGGTGGCGGCAAGTCCGGATTGACCGCCGCCGATGACGAGGGCGTCGTAGTCGGTGCTCACGATTAGATGTCCTTGTAGGTCAAGTAGTTTCTGGTTGACGGGGTGTGGCGGCGGTCGCGACGACAGCAGCCGATGCCGCGACAACGGCGAGGACGAGGTAGGTGTGGGCATAGCTGCCCGTCCAGGACGACAGCGCGGTCCCGGCCCACGGCGCAAGTGCCATGGTGATAACCACGGGTGCGGACATCAGGCCGTTGAGACGTCCGTAATGTGTCGCGCCCCAACGTTCAGTGATGGCGACGGCCTGTATCAGGGTCATGGCCCCGCGGATCAGCCCCGCGCCGATCGAGACCGCGATCAGCACCACCACGGATTCGGCCAGGCCCAGCAGTGCGGTAGCGATGGCGGTGGCCGCGAACCCGGCGACAATACGGGCACCAGCGGTGGTGCGCGCGGCCAAGGGCAGGTAGAAGATGCGGCCGAGGACTTGCCCCGCACCACCCAGGCCAAGTGCCAGCGCGGCCAGCGACGGGGAGAACCCACGCTCCAGCAGCAGCGGGACCAGATTGAACACACCGGCGAACGCGGTGAACGCACCCAGGCTCAACGCGACCACCAGTGCAAGAAATGCCGGGCTACGCGAGACCGCGTCGTGGTTGGCGTAGGCGTGGTTCAGGGGTGCGGGCGCCTGCGGCCATGGGCCGCGCAACCCGATCCAATGGGCCGGGATGGTGATCACCGCCAAAACGGCGGCGAGCACGAGGTAGGTTGCGCGCCAATCGGCGTGCTGCACAAGAGCAGCGGTCAGTGGCGCAAAGACCGTACTCGCAAGTCCGGCAGCAAGGGTCAGGATCATCAGCGCCTTGACATGGCCGCTGCCATACCAGCGGGTCAGGGCCGCGAATGCCGGCGGATACAGCACCGCCCCCATGGCCACGCCCGCAACAAGCCAACCGCCATAGAACACCACAAGATTCGGTGCGGTGGCGACCGCGGTCAACGCGGGCACAGCGAGCACGGACCCGGCCGTCATGACGTTGCGGGGACCGGTGCGGTCGATGACGCGACCGATCGGGATGCCGGTGATCGCGGCCGCGAGCTGGCTGAGGGAGAAGGCGGCGGCGATGACCGGCGCGGACCATCCGGTGTCGTGGGTGATGGAGACCGACAGCACCGGGAAGGCGTAGTAGAGGATCCCCCAGCTGGTGATCTCGGTCAGGCACAGCACCACCAGCACCCGCCGAAGACCGGCCGCGGTGAGGGTTCCGGTCCGAGGCTGGATCGTCGTATCGCTCATTGGGCCCCCCGCGAGCCGGCGCGACCCCCGAGCGCGATCAACCGCGGTGACGAGACCGCGGTGCAACCGTCTTCCGAGGCAGCTTCGTCGGGATCATCGAAAACGCCCGCGCCGCCGCAGACTCCGGTTTCGGGCAGCGTCAGCTCGACCCGGGCCGCGGACTCGTGGTCACCGGCCAGCGCGGCCGCGATCGAGCGGACCTGCTCATAACCGGTCATCGCCAGAAATGTCGGGGCACGCCCGTAGCTCTTCATCCCAGC
The DNA here is from genome assembly GCF_040654375.1 of Nocardia sp. NPDC050710. NCBI lineage: Bacteria > Bacillati > Actinomycetota > Actinomycetes > Mycobacteriales > Nocardiaceae > Nocardia > Nocardia sp. NPDC050710. Next base: position 125,392 of record NZ_JBFAHV010000021.1, read on the forward strand.
CAGGAACACACCTGGCTCCGGATGCGAAAGCTCCTTCACCCCATGCGGATACACGGTGCCGCAGGAATGCACATTCGGATCGATCAACGGTGCCAACCCCAGACGGATTTCCGACAACCACGACAAGTCCGGACGGAACCCGGTCAACACCACCACCCGATCCACGCCATCGATGCGCTGCCCCGCATCCGATACCAGCGCCACCTCGTCACCGTCGGATTCGATTGCGGCCGTGCGGAACCCGGTCACCACCCGGGCGAACTCGTCGCCCCAGCGGCACGTCTCAGCGGCTGCGGCCAGGCCGATCGGTCCGGCTCCCACTACAACGACGGGCAACTCGTTCATCACCAGAATCCTTTCATCGACGCTCATCGATCAACTGCATATGAACTGTATCGACGAACGTCGATGAAGTGCAACCATCGATGAACGTCGATATAGTGGGTGGCATGACATCCCTGGATATGCCGGTCGTACGCACCATCGACGCCCGGCAGCCCGACTCGTTGTCGACCGACGACGCGACCACCTACGCCGGATGGTTCGCCTGCCTGGCCGACCCGAGCCGGGTGCGGCTGCTGCACCAGGTCGCCAGCCGCCCGGCCGGGGTCACCGTGGGCGAGTTGGCCGCGGCGCTGGGGATCGGGCAGCCGACGGTCTCCCATCACGTCCGCAAACTCGCTGACGTCGGATTCGTCAACGTCCACAAGAACGGCACCTCCACCGTGGTGATGATCAACTCGGCCTGCTGCACCGGCCTGCCGCACGCCGCCGACGCGGTCATGGGCGTACTCACCCCGCGCCCGTGCTGCCCGGCGGATCTGCCCGCCGATGTGACCGTGCGTGCGATGACCGACGGTGACTGGGACGATGTGCTGCGCATCTATGGCGAAGGGATCGCCACCGGCAACGCGACCTTCATAACCGAAGTCCCCAGCCGCGAATCCCTTGACACACAGTGGCTTCCGGATCATCGATGGGTCGCCGAGATCGACGGAGCCGTGGCGGGCTGGGCAGCACTGAACCCGGTGTCGACGCGCGAGTGCTACTGGGGAGTGGCCGAGAACTCCGTCTACGTCGCCGACGGCATGCGCGGTCGCGGCATCGGCAAGACCCTCCTGCACATGCAGGTCATCGCCGCCGACGCAGCGGGCCTGTGGACACTACAGACAGCGATCTTCCCGGAGAACCGCGTCGGCATCGCCCTGCACCACTCCGCGGGCTTCCGCACGATCGGCGTGCGCGAACGCATCGCCCAACTCGACGGAGTCTGGCGCGACACCGTCTTCCTCGAACGCCGCAGCCCCGTCCACTGACAACGGATCTCGTTGGTTCGTCCGTTCACGTGAGCGCGGCGAGGGTCAGTTGTCGGCGATGGTGGTCGTAGTGCTGTCCCGGATAGCGGTAGATGTCGGCGAGGGTCATGTAGTCACGAAAGTACGGATCCCACCTGGTCGGATAGTGCATCCCCCGCGCGAAGTCTCTGTCACGCTCGCGTTCGAGTGATCGCTGTAGCGCATCGATGACGCGGTCGAGTTCGGCGCCCATGCGCCGCCGGTTGTAGTACCGCGCCGCCAGACAGGACCCGTAGTAGTTGACCAGATGAAACGATGGTGTCGCCGTGTCGAGGACGCGGGCGAAGCCACGGCCCACGGGGTCGGGCAGCCGACCGACTACGCGCACCAGGATCAGCAGTCTCCGCACGATCATGTACCCGAACACCATGTGAAACAGCAGTTGCTCGTTGGTCCAGCGCGTTCCGCTCGACAGCGCGTTCCACTCGTCTGCGCGCACGCTGGCGAGCAGTCGATGAAAGTCCGTGCGCGCTCGCTCCAACTCGGCGGCCAACGCTACCCGGTCCATCGGCGGATCGGCCATCGCCTGTACCTCCTGCCTGAGCCTGCATTGTCCCAGTTGAGGCTCGTACGCTGGGGCATTCGGCGTTCGAGGGGGCATGCAATGGCCGAGTTCACCAGTTGTTTGCTTGCTCGTGAAATTCAACTCGCTCATCGGCAGTAGCGGACGGTCGCAGCTCCCCAGGTCATCACAGGGTGCAATGCTCCCAGTCGATCGCGGCGCAGCGAGAGCTTCGAGGCATGGTGGGCGCGAAACTGGGGCCGCCGGGCGGAGCTGGCGTTGCTAGGCGAGGTCCTTCCGGCTGTGCTCGGAGCCGACCCCGGCCACTGGTCGCGCGCCGATATCGATCGGGTCATGGCCGCCGTCGGCTGGCCTACCGCGGAACATGATTCCGGCAACAGGTCGGGTTACGTGGCCGTCGGTGCGGTGGCCGCGTTGTTGATGCGCGCGGAATCCGATTACGGCGGTGACGGGAGTGCGGCCGTCAGCCGGTCACGAAGTGTGGGCCAGTCCAGGTGGGCCTGTTCGGCTCCGGGTACCGCCAGGAGTGCGGTACCGCGCAACGTCGCGAGGGTGGTGAGCAACCATTCGTGGAAGCCGTCTCGCGCCGCAACCTCAGGAACAAGCTCACCAGCCAGATCGCCGACGGCGGTAGTCGCGAGGTTCGCCAGCATGGCCGCGACGTCGGCGAGATCCGCATCGTTGTGGGCAACGGCGTACAGCTCGAGCAGTGCACGGTTTATCGGCAGGTTGTGGACCTCCCACAGCAAGTCGAGCAGTGCCTCGAACCTCCCGGCGCCCGGCGGCAACGGGCCGACCTCGGCCTGCACATCGGCCACGTAGCGTTCGACGATGCGCTCGAGAGCGGCCTTAACCAACGCGACCTTCGTCGGGTAGTAGTGCTGCATCGCGCCCTGGCTGACACCAGCACGAGCGGCCACCGCTGCGGCGCTCAACGCGACGAACCCCTGCTCGACGAGCATCGATACCGTCGCCCTGAGCAGCCGATCCTGAGTCTCCGCTCGTCGTTCGGCTTGGCTTCGCCGTGGCGTCGTCTTGGCTCTGGTCACAATCAGAAGGCTAGTACCACCACTTGCAAGTTACCAACTTATATCTTACCGTTTGCGCATGTCGTCCCCATCGAGCAATGCGCGAGGACTAGCGAACCGCGCCCTCCCATCCTTCGCTTCCCTGGTCGTCCTCGGCGTCATGCTCACCGAGTCAGCACTGCGGGATTTCCTGCTGGTGAACCTCGGCGTCCAGTTCGTCATCTTCGTTGGCGCTGCTTGCATCCCGGGGTGGCGCACTCTCCGGATGTCCTATGTCGACATCGCGTGGCCCTGGGGGCTCGTTGCCCTCGGCGTCCTGACGCTCGCGATGAGTGACAGATCCCCGCTCGCCATAGCTGTGGCCGTCGTCTTCCTGGTGATGGGCGGACGCATGGGTATCGCCGCACTCGCCCTTTGGCGCCACGGCGAACTCGACAATGAGCTGCCGCGCTATCGGTTCCAGCGAAAGCGGTGGGCAAAGGCCACCTTAGGCAGCGAGCGGCTCGACATCGTCGCTGAGATCCTGGTCCAGGCAATCTCGAATATCACCGTCATGGCCGTACCGGCAGCGCTGGTGATCGCGATCGACGGTGCCGGAATAAGCGCAGTCGCAGCGGCAGGCATCATCTTGTGGGCGGTGTCGTGGGTGCTGGAGTCAGTCGCCGACCTTCAGAAACTTCGTTTCGTCCGGTCGATGTCGACGACGAATAGGCGGGGGCATTGCGACGTCGGACTCTGGAACTACAGCCGACACCCCAACTACTTCTTCCAATGGATGCAATGGAACGCGATCATCGTCCTGTGCTTGCCGGTGCTGGGCCGAGCATTCGACGAATTCACGCCCGTCGCGGCGATCGGCGCCAGCATAGGACTGTTCGCGCTGTCGTTGATCATGTACTGGTGTCTCGTATTCTACACCGGCGCTGTCCCGGCCGAGTACTACAGCGCGCAGAAGCGGCCGGGCTACCGCGACTACCAGGCACAGACCAACCGATTCATGCCCGGGTTCCGTCGCCACAACGCTTCCGCCAGCGACACTGTGAGCTGAGGGCGGCAACTTTCGACTCGGTAGCGGCGGGACTCGGCGCCCAGATTCGCAGGGCATGCTCATCCCGGCACGCGCAGTCCGACGATGGCGGAAACGTGTGACCTCCATCGAAGAGTGGAGGCTGGCAAGGACTCCGGTTCACAACGCCTTCGACCACTACCCACAGCCACCCGGCGAGACCCGGAGTACTCGAGTTCGTCGGCGATGGCATCGAGGTCGGTTCGGGTGTAGTCGCGCATGTCGACGGTGCGGGAGATCCTCGGTCACCATCGGCACCGACAAGGCCGTGCAGAACCTGAACATGATTGACGAGAGCGCGTGCGGCATGGCTAATGATCCGTTGACGGTAGTCCGCGCTGAACCGATCCGGTTCTCGCATAACGAAACCGAAGCCCCGTCCTTATCAGGTGTACCGGCCTTCAGAGTTCTAGGCGTTCGGTAGTCCGACGAGGTCTGCCATGAGGTTCATCTGATGGTCGAAGTAGTCGGCCCGGGCTTCGATGGTGCCTTCGAGGCGGCCGAAGATCTCGAAGCTGACGGAACCGAAAAGTTGTGTCCAGGAAGTGAATACGCGGCCGAGTGTTTCCTCGGAGAGGTCGCCGGTGAGTTGTTCGGCCTGCGCTCGTTGCCTGATCAGCGCCCGTAGGTCCGCCCGGACGGGTGCGGGGAGAACCGTCGCCAGGGGTGGGGGGTCGATGCGTCCGGCGACTGTCGCGGCTGTCGCTATGTCGGCGAGCAGGAGAACGACGGTCGCGGCTGGGCGGATGGTGTCTTGCGGGGCGCTGTAGCCAGGGACCGGGCTTCCGTAGAGCAGGCCGTATTCGGTCGGGTGGGCCAGCGCCCAGTCGCGAACGGCGGTACAGGCGGCGATCCATTGGCCTCGGAAGTCGTCCTCCGAGATTGCCGCTGCGGCGGAAGTGGCCGCCGCGCCGAGGGATTCGTAGCCTTCCATGATCAGCGCGGTGAGCAGGTCGTCGCGGCTCGGGAAGTACCGATAGAGCGCCGACGCGACGACGCCCATATCGCGGGCGACGCCGCGCAGCGAGAGATTGGCCCCGTCCACGGCCAGACGTCGGCGCGCGACGGCCTTGATCTCCTCGATCATTTCCGTGCGGACACGGGCGCGTAGTGAAGGGGCGGACATACCCGCCAGTGTAGAGAACATATAACCAATAAGAGAACAGTCGATGGTTTCGAGAACACTGTTCTTGACAGCCTTCGACCTCGGCATCTACGGTGAAAGCATCGTGAGAACGATGTTCTCGGAACGGAACACTTGAACAGGATCGAGGACCGCTATGTCCCTGCACGTCGTCGTCGGAGCCGGACCCGTCGGCTCGGCCACCGCTCTACTGCTGGCCGAGCGGGGCGACGACGTTCGCCTTCTCACCCGCAGCGGATCGGGACCCGAGCATCCACGCATCGCGCGCATCCGGGTCGACGCCACCGACGCCGCGGCCCTCACCGCTCAGTGTGCGGGAGCGACCGCGATCCATCACTGCGCCGGGCTCGAATACGCCCGGTGGGCCACCGGTTTCCCACCGCTCATCCACGCCGCGATCAGCGCAGCGGAAGCCTCCGGCGCGCCACTGCTCACCGTCGGAAACCTCTATGGCTACGGCGAATTCGACGGTCCGGTCGACGAATCCCATCCACTGCGGCCCAACTCCGCCAAGGGGAGGTTGCGCGCCGATCTGTGGAACGAGGCCCTGGCCGCGCATCAGGCGGGCCGCATTCGTACCGCAGAGGTGCGCGGATCCGACTACCTTGGAGCCGAAGCCAACTCGACCTTCACAGCCGTGGTCTTGCCAGCCGCCACCGCAGGCAAGACCGCGCTGTTCCCCGGCGACCCCGACGCACCACACAGCTGGACAGCCATCGACGACATGGCACGCACCCTCGCCGCGGTGGCCGATGACGAAACCTCCTGGGGCAGAGCATGGCACGCGCCCACCGCCGCTCCCATGTCGGTCCGCGCCCTCGCCGACATGACCGCGACCCTCGCGGGCGCCTCCCCGGCACGAGTCCGCCGCATGCCGTCGGCACTGCTGTGGGCCGCCGGCCTGTTCAACGCCGACGCCCGTGAAATACGCGAATTGCGCTACCAATTCGACCGTCCGTTCGTGGTGGACTCCACGGCCGCGACCAAGAAATTCGGTATCGAACCCACACCGACCCGAGCAGCCCTGCAGGCCACGCTCGAGGGCAGGAGCTGAAGGGCACTGGTCGAACGCCTCTGCGGTTCCCGTGGACGCGCCAACCGACTCCATCCCCCGCTCGATCAACTCGGGTTGATTCGCAGCCGAGCCCGTTCGAGCAGTCCGTCGCTCGAGGTGCAAATTCGTCATAGACCCGTTCCGCACCCCAACTCGGCTGGTGAGTCATCCACACCGCCTGCACCGACTTCGTCCGGTGGCGTGCACGCGATGCTGCGGCAGCTACTGGTCGACCACCTCTTGCCAGACCCACGAAGACCGTGTTTGCGCACGCCAGAAGGCGCTGCGGGCTCGCTGGCCGGGTGAGACGTTGTACCCGATCCTCGACAGCTACTCGGCCCATAAGCGCCGTGAAGTGCGCCAATGGTGCGCTGGCCAACCAGGTCGAGCCGCTGTTCCCGGCGACCCACTCGTCGTGGCTGAACCACATCGGATGCGAGTTCGCCGCCCTGCGCCACTTCGCGTTGAACGGTACGGATCACCGCAGTCACGACCAGCAGGATGCGGTGATCCGTGACCTCATCCGCTGACGCGACCAGCACGCCGGACCTGTCCGCGACTTCGCCGTCGGTTCCAAGATCCGGCGCCCCGATTACCTACCGAAAGTTGCGTGACGCGGCACCAGCAAACTCGCTGGATACGCGACGGAGCGGTGGCGCACCTGCGGTTTTCTACAGCGGCTCCGACATTCCCCCTATACATAGTTAACCGAATGTGCGTAAACTGTGACCAAGCTGATATCAAAAAGACGGCCAGGGAGGTCGGCAGCCCTGTAGGGCGCTAGGTCGAAACGACCGCACGTCCCGCGAGTTGCCCATGAGGTCGGCGAGCAGAAGTCCGCAGTTGGCTCGCGACCCGCAGGCTTACCCTCTCGTCACCATAGTGAAGATCGACCCCCGCGACACCGCGGCGGACAGCAATAACGACACGGTGGCCGCGATTGCGTGACGCTGCCGAACAGCTGAGCGTTTCCACAACATCAGAACGTCTGCATCGGCGAGCCTCAGCGGCTCTCCCCGGGTCTGCACTACCCGACCACGTTGCCGGAACCCGATCCTCCTGTCCGAGAAATCGATTCACAAGATCACTACCGCCACGAAGGAGCTGCAATGCACAAGAAGGTCGAAGACGCACTACATCAGGATTTCAATCGCTGGAGCGAACTGGTCGACCGCGCCGCACACGCGGATAACGAATTCGAAAGGGAGAAACCCGCCTTGGCTGCGGGCGAGCTGGAAATGAAGTGGATCCGCACCGCCGCCGAAGACTGGAGAACACTGCACGACCAATGGTGCGAAAGGATCGACCGGACGCGATCAAGTGCGAAGTCCGAATACGCTCTGTTCTGAGCCATATCACCGAATCGACCTGCGCATGTGAACGGTCGAGGAGCATCACGAACTCGAGCGGTCTTGAACCGGCGACGTCTCAGATCGGCCGGTCACCGGTCAACTGATGCCGATGTCGTAAATGAAGTGCGACGGCATGTGTCCCATCGCCCGCATGACACCGACGAATCGGCGGCACGCGCGCTCAATGTCTCGGCGCGCAAGTTCCGCACCCATGTCGCCGACCTGATGGACCGGCTCGGCGCACGCACGCGATTCCAGGCCGCCCTGCTTGCCAAGGAACGCAACTGGCTCTGACCCGCCGCGAGCCTTCTGCCGTCCCATGCGTCCCTACATCTGCTCACCCGGCCGGACCATGGCCTGCTGGTGCACTCGCTCGTCCTGGTAGCGCATTCCGGGAATCAGCGGGGCCGAACCGATCGGAGTGAACCCCATACGGGTGAAAAACCTTACGGCCCGCACATTTTCGACCTGAGTCTGAAGATGACAGCCGGGCGAGCCGTTCTCGTCGAGCCGGGCGAACCATCGGTCCATGAGAGCGGCGGCGGCGCCGGTTCCGCGCGCGTCGGCCGCCACTGCGATGTGCAGGTGCGCGGGCCAGCGCGAGTCCTGGAAATCACCCGCGGTCGACTGGCGGCGAATCGCCGCGGCGAGGGTGTCGACCATGGCACGGCCGAAGAACCTGGCCGGAGTCGGACGCAGGAACAACCGGTAGGTGCGGATGGCCCGCTCGATCCGTTCGGCCTCGCTGGGAAACTTCGAGCTGTCCAGACAGCCCGTCAGATATCCGACGAGCTTGCCTCCCGCGACGGCCACGAACACGGACTCGGGTGCCAGATCCAGGTATGGATCGAGGTAGATCGACGCCTCGGATTCCGGATCGCTCCACAGCGACGCGACGGGCGAGCCCTCGCTCGCCCGAGTGAACAACTCTCGCAGCTCCTGCCGATCGGCGGCCTCGAAGTGGCGAATCTCCATGTGCGTCTTCCCTATCAGGATCGGACCTACCGCGGCCGGGCGAGGACGACCCGGTCGGCGATATTCGGTAGCGAGGGCATTCCGGTCGGCAGGTTCACAGGGTCCGGCCGAAGTGGGCGGCGACGGCATCGACGGCGACGGTGACCTGGGGTTCCTGATCGTAGAAGTCGAACTGGGTGCCCTGGGTCCAAGTAATATCCTTCCGTCCGGGCAGTCCGGCGTGAAAGCGGTGCGCGCCATCCGGGATGGCGGCGTCCTCGCTGTGTACGAGCAAGGTCGGCTGTCCGATGAGCGGAGCCAGCGCGATCGCGTCGTAGGTCAGCCAGTCGGCCCAGGACATGACGGCGAAACGGTTGGGCCAGGCCGAGATTCCGCCGCGGGCGGGGTTGAGGTAGAAGTCGATGTCGTAGGGCATGGCCGCGCGTTCGTCGGTGGCGCTGACCACCGGCACGTAGTCGATCTCGCCGGTCTCGTCGAATCGTGACCGCGCGTCGCGTGCGATCTCGATCTTGGCGGCGACCGCATCCGCCCCACCGTAGGCCTGCTCACAGATCGCCGCGTCGTGCAGCCATGGCGCCACCAGCGCCAGTGATTTCACCCGCATATCGTGAGCAGTGTTGTCGGACATGTACATTGCCGCAGCGCGGATGCCCAGCGCGCCCAGCCGATCACCGTCGACGGCGGGGTGCCCGGCCAGGAAGCTCACCGTGTGGTGGATGTCGCGAACCTTCCGTGCCGAGTTCTCGACATCGCGTGGCTCGCCCTGTGATTCGCCGAAGCCGGCGAAATCGAACGACAGAGCCGCATAGCCTTGCTCGGCGAGGCGTTGAGCGTAGCGGTCGGCCATCAATTCCTTGACGCTGGTCCACGTCCCGCCACCACCACACCCGGCGCCCGATCGCGGCCGACGGGCAAGAACAGATTTCCGGTGAGTTTCACACCGTCGCTGTCGAACTCGACCTTCATGGACTCGACTCCTCTTTCGAACGCCGTCGCCCGACGCCGCTCTCATCACTACACCGCTGATCCTTCAGTCATCCACGGAACGCACAAGATCGGAACCGGGCCATGCGCGCGCAAGTGTCGGTGCCATCCAGGCGATCCATACCGCACATCCTGGCCACCCGCCGACCGAAGGCGGAAGAGAACAAGCTGCACGATTGCCTGCAGGAACCTGCAATGGTCGACGCGAAATCTCTTGGGTGCTACAAGAATTGGCGCAATGATTCTCGTGACAGGAGCGACCGGCAATGTCGGCGCGGAAGTTGTGCAAGCCCTGGCCACAGCCGGCGAGCCCGTACAGGCGCTGGTGCGCGATCCCCAGCCAGCCATTGTGCCCCGAGGGGTAGACGCCGTGGTTGGCGATCTCACCTCACCAGAGACACTGAATTTCGAGGGCGTGCGCGCGCTGTTCCTGCTGCCCGGTTACCAGGGTGTCGCCCAGGCGGCGGCGAAGGCGGGTGTCGAGCACATCGTGCAACTCTCCGGTGTTTCCGCGGGTACCGGCGACACCTCCAACGCCATCACCCGCTACATGATGACCTCCGAGCGGGAGGTCACCGAGTGCGGTGCGGCGTGGACCATCCTGCGGCCCTGTGCCTTCGCCTCCAACGCTCTGCGCTGGCTCCCCCAGTTGCGCGATGGGGACGTGATTCGGGCGCCGTTCCCCGAGGTCCGTACGGCCTCTCTGGATCCACAGGATCTCGGTGCCGTCGCCGCCACCATATTGCGCGAAAACAGTCGTCACGGCGAAATCCTCTGGCCCACGGGACCGGAGCCACTCACACCCACCGAGCAGGTGGCGATGCTGGCCGAGGCCACCGGCCGCGATCTCACCTGCCAGGGCCTCACCGATGACTAGGCCCGCGCCGAGATGCTCCGAACCACTCCGATCGAGTACGTGGACGCCTCCTTCGACTTCTACGTGAACGGGGCCATCGATGAATCCATCGTCCGCCCAACGGTGGAAGAGGTCACTGGCCGGGCACCGCGCACCTTCGGACAGTGGGCCGTAGCCCACGCGGACGCCTTCCGCTGATCAGCCGGCGGCCAGATCGCAGGACCCCGCTCGGACCCGCGTGGCCCGCTCAACCAGTGGCGAGCGCACGGTCGGCAAGTGCGCCGATGACCGGTCCGAGCGTTCTGGCGTAACTGACGGTGAGGTGATTGTCGTCGCGGTACACGAGGTTGTCGCCGATGATGAGGGGGCAGCGGGCGGCGGTGCAGAACAGCGAGGTCAGATCGGCGTACTGGCCGCCGGCGCCGATAGTCGCCGCCTGCTCGGCCGCGATACCCGCGTCGTCGATCGCGACCGGCCGCGTCGGCGTGCATGCCAGGACATCGTCGAGATGTCCGGACAGGCAGACCGGCACGGTGGTGTGCGGATCGGGGATCGACCCCAGGACCAGGACCGCCGCACCGGTCGCTCGCAGCCGACCGACCAGGCGGTTCAGGCTGTCGACCCAGGCCTGGTCGTAGGAGACGAAGCCGAAGTCGCCGCCGTAGCGCCGGGACATGCTCAGCACGATCAGCCGGGGACGTTCGGCCTCCAGCCGGGTCAGGATCTGGCCGCGCCACTGCTCGCATTCGGTGTACTCCCGGCCCAGATAAGGGCTGGTGATGGGTAGGTCGAGCAGCGGGCAGGTGACCTTGGCCATGGTTTCCAGCCGCCAGTGCCGTGCCGCGGCGATCAGCTCGAACGCCGGATGCCACATCGCCGCATGGGAATCCCCGACCAGGGCCACTGTGGTGGCTGCGTCCGGATCGCCGGAGGCGCACTCGGCCTGTCCCAGATCACGCCATGATCGCACGCAGCCGTCGAGGAAGACGCTTGCCTTGTCGCCGGGAGCGTCGGCGAGCGAGGGGGTGAGATTCGAAGGAACAGCGCGGATTTCGGCCGATGCGGCGACTGCGTCCTGGGTCGTTACCGTCAGCTGCCGGAGCACCGCGTCGCGCGGGTCGGCGCCGGGAGTGGCCGGTGTGGCGGGCGCGGCGAGCGTGAGCGCCGCGGCTGCCGCGCCACGCCCGACCGGGGCGGGAATGAGCACGAGCAGCGTCAGTGCCACACCACCGGCGACCGCCGTGATCGCGCCGCCACAGGCGAGGCTGCGCGCGGCCGACGTTCGCAACGGGGCGGCGAGGCGGACAGGATTCTCGACCAGCCATAACGTGAGCATGGCGAGTCCGCCCGCCATCATGATCGCGCCCATCGAGCCGCCCGGTCCGAGCTGGTGCCCGAGCACGTGCGGCGCCAGCAGTAGTACAGGCCAGTGCCACAGATACCAGGAGTACGAGACGCGGCCGATCGCCCGCATTCCACGCAGCGCCAGTCCTCGACCGACCCCGAATCGTGTGTCGACGCAACCGGATACGATCACCAGGGCAGTACCGAGGACGGGCAGCATGGCCGCGGTGCCCGGATACGGCGTCTTCCCGTTCAGCTGGGAACACGCCGCGACGATGAGGATGAGCCCGATCCATCCGGCAGGGGCGGCGACCGATTTCGGCAGCCGGGACCACGCGCCGGCCAGCAGCGCGATCATGCCGCCCGCGGCCAGCTCCCATGCTCGCGTCGGTAGTGAGAAGAACGCCCACGACGGCAGCGCGCGGGTCGACATCAGCGAGATCGCGAAGGAGAGCGCGGCGACAACCGCGAGAACGATCAGGTACGGGAACCGAGCGGCCGATCCGATCCGGCTCCGCCGCGCGAACCAGGCCGTGACGGCTATCAGCACGGGCCACAACAGATAGAACTGTTCCTCCACACCCAGCGACCAGAAGTGCTGAAACGGCGAAGGAAGACTGTCGACGGCAAGGTAGTCGGTGCCGCGCAGCGCGAGCCGATAGTTCCCGGCGTACAAGGCGCTGGCGATCCCATCGCCGAGCACCTGTCGAGCCTGTAGCGGCGGCAGCAGTACGGCCGCGCCGATCGCGGTGGCGACCAGCACGACGCCCGCCGCGGGCAGCAGACGGCGGGCCCGCGCTCCGTAGAATCGGATCAGCCCGACACTGCCGGTGGCAGCCGCGTCCCGGAAGAGAATTCCGGTAACGAGGAAGCCGGAAACGACGAAAAAGACATCGACACCAACGAATCCGCCCTCGAACCCGGACATGTTCGCATGGAAAAGCACAACGGCGAGTACGGCGACCGCCCGCAACCCCTCGATGTCGGGCCGAAATCGTTCGCGCGGCGTCGCGTCGTATGCGCGATCATCCTGCCGATTTGTCAATCCGCCGATCGCCGCCACCGTCATGGCGGCATTGTTCTCGATCTTGCTAGCTAAGTCACGGCAACTCACCGCGTACCAGATTTCCCGGGCTGACCTTCCGGGCTTATAGGCAGATCGAGTGCAGGATCGGGATTTTCACTATGCGTTGACAGCGGCACCGCGGAGTTGCCGCATGTGGGTTCTGTGATGTTCGGCGAAGTCGCGGATGACGGGCCCCGATCATTGGGCAGCGGACTTGGCCGCCGGTGAATCCCCGTACAACCACATTTCAGTGGCGCTCTTCGAGGCCAACAGCTTCCCGCAGCCGCTCCGCGGCCGTTCGAAGCTCGGAATCGTTGAACGCGGATGACGCCAGCAGCGCCGCCAGCGCCTCGGCGATGACATTGAGCTTCTCTTGCGCGGCCTCGCTTGCGCGGCGACTGGAGTTCTCGAGCAGCACCACCAACAGCAGCGTGAAAACGCTCGCAACGGTATGAATGGCAACTTGCCAAGTCTTGAGGTCCGTCCACCATGGCAAGCTGATCAGCCACGCCACGACGATCCCCGCACAGACGAAGAAGAACGGAGCCTGACTCACTCGCAGTTCGACCTGCTCGACGAACCGGTCGAACGGCGACCGGCGATCACCTCCGCGACGGCTTCGTGCGGCCTCGCTGCGTCGCTCCATCACCGGAATTTTAGTCGCATCTCACCCTCACCACATCCGGACAATCCCGCTCGCCGACGCGCATCACCGCCAACGGCATTTCATTGCGACATGCACGGTAAGCACCGACTGCCACGTCGGGTTGAGTCCAGTCGGTCACGGCCTTGGGTCCGCTCCGTCGACGCTCGTTAGTCGCGCCCTTTTGCGACCTTCGCCACCGGCTCCCTCCGGCAAGGAGTACGCGGGCATCCTCGGGTTGGGCAACGGTCGGGAATGTGGCGGGCATTATAGTTGAGTCAACGCGCCGACTTCTAGAGCTCGGCGAAACCGCGTAGAATTCGGGCAGGTCGGGACAGCATTTTGGAGCCCTATCATGACCGAGAGAAAGAATTCACACACGAAGGTCGCCCGGTTGGCGGCCGCTGCCGGTATAGCCGCAGTTGCTGCGGTTCCGGTCGTCGCAGCCGCGGCGCAAGCGCCTACCGCGCACGCAACGACGCCCACATCTGCAACCCAACTCGTCGACAGCCCCGGTTGGGGTCACGGCCCCGGCTGGGGATGGAATCCCGGCTGGTGGGGTGGCCGGGGCGGTTGGGGTTGGGGTGGCTGGGGTTGGGGCGGTTGGGGTGGCTGGGGTTGGGGTGGCTGGGGCTGGGGCGGTTGGGGCTGGGGTGGCTGGGGCTGGGGCGGCTGGGGCCGCTAGCGCCGGTGACTGAGCCCGGACACGCACAGCGTGCCGGGCTCAATTGCATCGAGTACCGATCATGTGAAGCCAGGTTCGACCAACCGGGCTGAAGCTGGTGACGAGATGAAGATTGTGTGTATCGGTGGCGGGCCGGCCGGGTTGTACTTCGCTATTTCGATGAAGCGGCGCGACCCGGCCCATGACATCACGGTGATCGACCGCGATCCCCCCGGATCCACCTACGGCTGGGGCGTCGTGTACTGGGACGACCTGCTCGACATTCTGTATCGGAATGACCCCGACAGCGCCCAGGCGGTACGTGCCGGGTCGGTCCTATGGCGTGAACAGGCAATCCATGTGCGCGACAACCAGACCGCACATTTCGGGGGCTACGGGTTCAGCATGGGGCGCGCGGCATTGCTCGACGTACTTTCCCGACGGGCGAGCGACCTGGGCGTCGATGTCCAGCACAGCCGAGAGGTCCACGATCTGTCCGGCTTCGACGACACTGATCTCATCGTCGCCTCCGACGGCGCGAACAGCCGGGTACGGCAGCTGGGTAACCATCGTTTCAGCACGTCCGTCACACTCGGCGAGAATCGATATATCTGGCTCGGTACGGACAAGGTCTTCACCCGATTTACCTTCGCCTTCGAACACACCTCGGCCGGTTGGATCTGGTTCCATGCCTACCCGTCGGTTGCCGAAAAAATCAGCACCTGCATCGTCGAGTGTCAACCGCAGACTTGGCATGGACTGGGATTCGATTCCCTGGACAACATGGAGAACTTGCGTGTTCTGGAGAACATATTCACGCGCCTTCTCGACGGTCACTCGTTGATCAGCAAGACACGAGGCGAGTTCGCAAGGTGGAGCCGCTTTCCCGAGGTAACCAACAAGACCTGGTATCACGACAACGTGGTGCTGCTCGGCGATGCAGCACACACGACGCACTTCACCATCGGTTCGGGCACCCGGTTGGCAATCGTCGACGCCGTCGTGCTCGCACAGAACCTGTACGAGCATGCCGAGGTGTCCGACGCGCTGGAGAACTACGATGCGCAGCGGCGTGCTGCGCTGCGCCCGATACAGGCCGCCGCCCGTACCAGCATGGTCTGGTTCGAACACGCCGACCGGTATCTCGACCGCAGCGCCGTGCAATTCGCCTATGCGATGGCAGCTCGGCACGGACCACAAATGCCGTGGCGATATCAGCTACACCTGCTCACACAGGTACCCACTGTGCGCAAGATCCGGCGTGCCGTCAACTCCGGACAGCGGTGGTGGCGGGCCGCCCGACGGGGGGAGCTCGCGATGGCACTGCCCTCGCCACGACGCCCACCCGAACCGAACCCGACCGATCAGTCGATGCCCTGATCCCGCACAAGCCGGGCACAGGGCAGCAACTATTCAACTACTCGACCGATCTGCCGCCGTGGGGCGAAATAGAAACACAGCGGTGTCGACGACGCGGTTCCAGTTGTGGTGACGCCTTGCGGGATCCCCCCGGTGTCAGCGGAATCGTCAATATGTCAACGGCATGCGAATCCTGGATCAGGCACAATTTTCGTGATACTGGCGGTCGAATTTGTTCAGTCGCTCAACAGGATTCGCTTCCGGAGTAGACCCGGTTTTACTCGGCCGAACATCTGGCGTTTGATCATCTTGATCCGTTGACGTGTCCATCGACCGATCCGCTGCTCCAGGGCAGCGTCAAACCCGCAGTGACAGCGTCGAAGTCGCGGCGCAGGCCGCGGCCATCAGCCGCTACCGAGACCAACTCCTGCCCACCTCCCGCGCACCCGACGTCGTCTGAGTCCGCGAATCCCTCCGTGCTCGCTTGCGCGCCGCCGTCCTCAAATCTCGAGACCCGGCCATCCTCGGCTGGTGGATAGCCTCCGTAGACGGCCGCGACGTGGGCGGACTATCCAGCTTCGCTGGAACGAGATTCGTCGCTGTACGCACAGGTGCGAGCCCAACTCGCCGTACTGGAACGGGATCTGACCGGTCGATGAGGAAGGGGCCGCGGTCGATGACCGTCGAGTCGCCCCTGGAATCGGCGGGTGTTGCCATGCTGCGTGCGCTGATAGAACGGTGTGAGATCCCGCAACGGAAGGAACCCAATGGAGCGAACAATTCCCGCGACTGCCGCGCCGGTACGCCGCACCCTGGTTGTAGCGCTGATTGCCGCGGCGATCGGGGCGCCGAGCGCGGTGACGGCGACTGCCGAGGCGCCGCCGACTCGGGATGACGGCTTTTGCATCGATGAGAAGACGCGCGTGCGCAACGGGTCGCGCGTCAGTGACCCCAGTTGCATTCATGACCACGGCCGCTTCCACAATCACGAGCGCTTCCATATTCCGCCGACTCATTCTTGAACCCGGCTACCTCCCGAAGGTTGGGGCTTCATGACCACAGACGCGCACGCGGTGCAAGGTCAGGTGCCCGTGCGTCGCGGCCACCTCGGCAGTCACTTCGAAGCCGAGCCGCCGGTAGAACCGTAGGTTGCGCTCATCCGAGGTTTCCAGAAACGCAGGGACACCGGCCTGCTCGGCGGCTTGCATGCCGGGCAATACGACGGCTTCACCAAAACCCTTGCCTTGCGCCGATAGCCGCAGCCCCGTCCGTGTCGGGATGCGTCCACACCCGCCACCGCGTCACCATCGTCGGCGACCCAGACCCGACCGTGTTTCAACCCGACGTGTCCCACCAACAGCCGCTGCATCGCGCTCACTCGTTCGGGATGCCACCACATGACGTAACCAGAGATAGTCGGCAAAAGCCCCTCCCAACGTCTCGGTAGCACGGGGTGTCAACACCGCGCCAATGCTGGATCGGGCACAAATTTCGTGATTCGCATGCCGGGATATTCAGTCGCTCAACAGGATTCGCTTCCTGAGAAGGTCGGTTTTCGCGCGGCCGAACATCTGCCGTCGAGCATCTTGATGCGGTTGACGTGCCCTTCGACTGTTCCGCTGCTCCAGGACATGGTCAGCCCGGCGGTGACCGCGTCCTGGTCGCAGCGCAAGCCTCGGACGAACGAGTGCAGGGCTGGCTGGTCATCGTTGTCGACGGCGGTCATCCACTGTTCGAGATCTCGCCCGCGCCGCTGGGCCATGATCTCGGCGAAATCGCGGACATGCCCGGTCAACGCGGCAAGTTGCGGGCTGGCGGCCAGGATCGCGTCGAGGCGGGCCCGATGCTCGGGAGCGAGGGCGTCGGGGTTGGTCATGATCCCGCTGACGACTTTCCGAACGGTCGGTGGCTTGGGTGGCGGGGCCGGGATATGCGCAAGGGCACGGAAGGGCTGCAGGTAGTTGCGCACCATCTTCTCGCTGCCCCGATAGCCGTGCGCCCTGATCTCCTCGAATAGCTGAGTTGCGTTGGTGCAGCCCTCGTGGTTCTGGCCAACTTTCCGTGATCAGGTCTGGAGCCGCGGCCCCCGTGCGAGTACCCGCCGCAACCCCATGGCTGCGAGCGAAGGGCCTTGCCACCCAATCGATCCGAGCCAGATTTCGGACAGTCGACCAACGAGTGCCCAGCGGCATTGCAGTGCGTCGTGGTGTCCGCCTTGCCGAGTGGTCCGGGTCCGCTGCCGACGAGACGCTGGTGCGGTGTCGACTGCGCGGGTGGTGGTAGAAACGAGACATGGTTGGTTTTCGCTTCGGGGTCAACATTGCGTTCCCGAATTCGCCTTCGAAGTGGGTAAGTCAAGCTCGCCGTGCGGAGATGCTCGGTTACGACGTACTCGCGGTGCCCGATCACCTCGGTGTGCTGGCTCCGTTGCCGACGTTACTGCTGGCGGCGCAGGCTACCGAGCGAATTCGGCTGGGCACCTTCGTGTTGAACACGCCGTTCTACAATCCGGTGCTGCTCGCTCGCGATATCGCCGCACTCGACCAGTTCAGTGGGGGCAGGGTCGAGCTGGGGCTGGGCGCGGGATACGTAGAGGGCGAATTCGACGCCGCCGCAATACCGTTCGCGGGCGCAGGCGCCCGCATCGACCATGTCGAGCAGACTGTGCTCACCATGCGCAAGCTCTACGCCGACCCCGGCTACCGGCCGGCGCCCACGCGTCCGGAAGGCCCGGCGTTGCTGATCGCCGGATGGGGAAAACGGTTGCTGCGCATGGCCGCTCAGCACGCCGATGTGGTGAGTCTGTCCGGTGCCGTGCCCGCGAAATCCGGGCTGCCGACCGCCGCCGACCCGGACACGCTCGCCGAACGCGCCGAGTACGTGCGCGGCTTGCTCGGTGAGCGTCACGATCAGGTGGAAATCAACGTCGCCATCTGGGGCGTGGCCTCCCCGTCCGAACGCGACACCCTTGGCCAACAGGTGCGCGCGTTTCTGCCCGGATTCACCGACGACCAGATCGATGCCACCCCCACGGTCATGGTCGGCACTCCTCGGCAGATCGCCGAAAACGTGCGCGAATTCCGCGAGCGCCACGGAATCACGTATTTCACTGTGCAGGAACCGGCTATGGAGAGATTCGCACCGGTCATCGAACTACTGAAGTAGCCCGGCCCGAGCGGTTGCAGCAGCGGGCCGCCAGCAGGACGACATCCAGCCGGATCACGGTCCCACTGGGTCGAATAGCGCGCGTTGGCCGGTTGCGCCCGCCTCGCTCCGACACCGGCGCACGTCGCCGGTCTGACCATGCGCTGGAACTCCGGTCCGGTCGAGGGATGGGTCAATCACATCAAAATGATCAAGAGACAGATGTTCGGCAGGGCTGGCCTTCCACTGCTACGCAAACGCGTGCTTCTCACGGCCGCGCAACGATGACGCCAGATCTGTGGTTCTGTGGCACAACACCTTTCGTCACGGAAAGTGGGCCAGAACCGCCCTCGTTCCACCGTCGATGCAGGTCGGGTTTGTATGCCTCGAGCAGGCTGATGCGGTATCCGGTGCGGTTGTGGACCAGCAGCTCATCGGCCGATTCAGCGCGGGCGAAGCGGCGCGCGGTGCCGCGAGCCAGCCCGAGCTCGCGGCTGATCGCGCGGATCGTCGTGCCCTCAGCCAGCAGTGCATGGACCTGTGCCCACCGCTGTCGAGTGCGCACCGCTGTGCGATCCTGCCGTTGGTCGGGCGCGACAGGCCCGCAATGTATTCCGGCGGCGATCTCGGTGATGTCGGGCCGGTTCTGTGACTCGGGATCGGCGGTCGCGGCGGCCAGGTCGGCGCGGTGACGTGCCACTGTGCGCTCGACCGCTTCGCCGAGGTTGTGCCAGATATGCCATCGATCGGCCACCTGCAGCGCCTGTGGCGCTCCAGCGGCAGCGCCCTCGGCGTAGGCACCGGCCCGGTCCCGGCAGACGATCTCCACGCCCGGGTGGGCTCGCAACCACGCCGCGAGGGTCTCGGCGGTCCGATCGCCGAGTACCTCGATCGGGCGGCGGGTCTGCATATCTATCAGGATCGTTCCGTAATGGTGCCCGCGACGCAGGGCGAAGTCGTCGACGCCCAGAACGAAGACCTCGCCCCAGCGGCCGAAGACCTTGTTGCTGGTCACGATCAGGCTGGCTCGTTCGTAGCGCGAGGAGACGAGCTGGAAGAACAGGTTGGCGGCTTCGTTCTCGAACGGGATGTAGCCGACCTCGTCCACGACCAGCAGCGGGTAGCGGCCGAGCTTGATCAGCTCGGCCTGCAACCGTCCCGCGTGATGCGCCTCGGCCAGGCGTGAGACCCAGTCGGCGGCGGTGGCGAACGCGACCCGGTGCCCGGCCTGGCAGGCTCTGATCGCCAGCCCGATCGCGAGGTGGGTCTTGCCGGTGCCGGGCGGACCCAAGAAGACCACGTTCTCCTTCGCGGTGACGAAATCCAATGTGCCCAGGTGGGCGATAACGTCGCGTTTGAGGCCACGCGAGTGGCCGAAGTCGAACTCCTCCAATGATTTCCGGTAGGGGAAGCGAGCAGATCGGATGCGGCCTTCGCCGCCGTGGGACTCACGAGCGGAGACCTCCCGCTGCAGGCAAGCGAGCAGGAATTCCTCGTGACTCCAGTTTTCGGCGCGGGCGCGTTCAGGCAGCCGTTCGGCGGCCTCCCGCAGCGACGGCGCTTTCAACGCGCGGGTGAGGAAGTTCAGCTCGGCGGTGAAATCCCGACGTGTCGTGGCAGATGTTTTGGTGGTTGTTCTGGTTCGGCCGGGTATCAGGCCACCCCGCCTTCGGTGTCGAGGTCGACCCCGAGAGCGGTGTCGTAGTCGGTCAGGCACCGCTGTTCGACCTCTGGCTCGGGCGCCGACCGCAGGACGCCGATGCGGCTGCGCCGCAACGCTTTCGCCGCGGCCACGTGATCGGGGTCGGAGATCGTTTGATGCCATGCCAAGATCCGTTCGTGATCGGCGACGACCCGCCCGCCTGAGAACACCCGGACCCGGTCGAGGTCGGCAACGATCTCGATGCGGCGCCCGACCACCGCCGGATGCACCGAGTAGTCGTTGGAATCCAAACGGATGTAGTGGTCACGCGCCAGTCGACCCGACCGCCGCCAGCCGGTCTCCGGCGCCACCGGCGGCAACATCGACATCGCCTGCCGGTCAGCGGTGATCCGATCGGTTGGTGCGCAGCCCAACGCCCGCCGCGGTCGGGCGTTCACCAACTCCAGCCACTGGCCCAGTTGTGTGTTGAAATCGGTGGGGCCGTTGAAGGTTCGGCCCGGAAGAAACGAGCGTTCCAGGTAGTCGTGGGCCCGTTCGATCATGCCTTTCGCTTCCGGATCGGCGGGCCTGCAGACGATCACCTTCGCACCCAACGTCCCCCGGAATGCCTGGCATTCGGTGGTCAGTTCGCTGCGTCCGCCGCGCCAGCGGCCAATCGCGCCTTCACCGTCCCAAACCAAAACCTTTGGCACCGAGCCCAACCGGTGGATATGCGCCCACCAGCCGGCGAACAGGTCCTCCGCATGCCGGGTCGGGATCAGCAGCGCCATCAGCCACCGCGAATAGCCAAGCACTATGGTCAGCACCGGCAGCTGTTTCGGGCCCCGGACCTGTCCGAACCCGACCGGCAACTCGATCGGCGGGAACCAGAAATCGCACTGGGCGATCTCGCCTGCGACATACGCCGTGCGCGAGGCCGGGTCCGGCGGCAGATACGCCGGACGCAGCTCGGCGACCTGGCCCGAGAGCACCCGGATCGAGCGGGCGGCGGCGCGGGTCGATCTACCGCGCAAAGAAAATCGAGGCCGCTTTCAGAATCTCGTTGGCCTCCTTCAGATCTCGCACCTCGCGTTCGAGTTCCTTGATCCGCGCCTGCTCGGCACTGGTCACACCAGGAGCCTTGCCGGTGTCGATCTGGGCCTGTTTCACCCAGACACGCAACGTCTCGGCATGGACGCCGAGTTTCGAGGCAAGCGCCTGGCAGGCCGTATACGCCGACGGATACCCCTCCAGTCGGTCCAGCACCATCTTCACCGCACGCTCACGCTGCTCGATCGGATAACGCTTGGGCATGGCCCACATCCTCCACAGAGAAGGAAGCGGCCGGAAAGTCGGGGCGGTTCACCTCGCCGGTCTGTTTTGATCAGCCTGGTCACCGTCGTACGGCCCCGAGCCGGTTTTCGGCTGACAGTTCGCAGAAGAGGACCGCTGGCGAAGGCAGCCTCTACGATGCCGTTGACACTCAAATCCGTTGGGGCCGTGCTGGCAAAGACCTGGAGATGATATGCAGCTTTCGGATACCGCAGACGTTCCGGAGAGGGATAACCGCGAAGCATGGCTCGCCTATGTGGATCTGCTGACTGCAGCAAGCGACTCGATTCGACTGGGGCACAACTGTGAGACCGAGGACGGGATCCAGGTCCAGCTGGTCACGGCCTACAAGGCAAGGGAACGGAAACTGGTGCTGGATGGGCCGCGGGAAGACGGCCGCCGGCGGTTCACCCGGGTTCGCGGCTAATGCTCGAGGCGACGATCTCTCGCATCCTGACCGTGCTGACCGAGATCGCCGAGCGCGAGGGGGACGAACCGGATCCGGGGCCGCGCCCACCCACATCGGCGTCTGCCGTCGCCGAGGCCCGGCGGGCACGGGGCGGCGGTTTCTCGCCGGAGTACCTGGACTTCTTGCACCTGCACGACGGCTGGCCGGAATTCCCATGGGGCATCACGCTCTTCGGCACGAGCGAGCTGACCGATGACGAGACCTACCCGTACTACCAGGAGACACTGGAGGACTGCGAGGCGCCCGAGAGGCTGATGGACGCCCTGATCGTGGGCGCCTCCGGCAACGATCCTTCCCTGGTACTGCTGCTCGACACCGGCGAGGTGGTCGACTTTCTGTACGAGGAGCGGGCCCGCTATCCCGGCTTCGGGGCTTTCCTGGCCGACAGACTTACCGCTGTGGAGTCCTATCTGGAGCAACTGTTGCAGCATGCGGAGGCCGCGCGCACCGACTGGACCCCGGAACATCGCGCCGCCAAGGAGGCACGGCTTCTCGAGGAACTGCGCGCCGCGGCGACCGCCCGCCCTCGCGCGGCGGTCCCGGTTGCCACGGTTCCGCCAGCGCATGACCCGATACCCGCTGCCGTCGAACCCGGCGATCTGAGGGTGGGCAAGAAGGAACTCGAGGCGTCGGTGATGCTCAGCCTGGTGGTCTACCTCGGCTCCTATCCCTCACCGGACGAGGTGATCGGCTGCTTCCGAGCCTTCCGCCGTCATTTCCCAGTCGACGGCACTATGACCTGGGCCGTGCCGAACGCGTTCGGCGGCTTTCCGGAGGACGCCGAACACCCCGACGACGAGTCGTGGGCCCCGCAGATGCGCGTCGACGTCGGCGGTCACTTCGGCATCCGAGTCTCGGTGCGAGCCGAGGCCACCGCTGAGCGCTCATACACCCTCAACCTCCGCGGCATCCCTCCCACCGACGACGCCCGCCCGCGGGCCGCGTTCTGCGAGGTCATCGTCCCCGCCGACGAGGACCCGGAGAGGCTCGCACGACTGACGGCCGAGTTGACCGCGCTGCTGCCGGTTCGGTCGGGCCACGGCGGATACAGCGCGTACGTCTGGGACCGCGACGCCGCCAAGGACCAGCGTGTCTTCTCCTGGTGCCGTCGCTTCTTCGCCCTCGATGTCGGACAGGTCGACGGCTGGCTCGAAGCGGCGACCGAACATGTGGTCGGCGCCGGGTGGCTGACCGTCCTCGGCCCTGCATTCGTCACGCACCTCGCCGGACCCGCACTGCCGGCCTTCACCACCCCCGGCATCACCGTGACCCGCTCACAGGGGGGCGGAGTCGTCATCCGGGCGGGCGAGCGCCCCTCCCTCGGCGATGTGCACCGCGGCGAGTTCCCCGTCGCCCTGGCCGAGGTCGACCGATACCTGCTGCCGCTCAAGACCGGCGGCTGGCACCACACGTCGACCTGGTGGCCCACGCCGGGCCAGGCTTGGCAGCTGACCTACGACGAACTTCCCGGCGGTTTCGCCGACCACCGCGCCACATCGGCCTGGCTGACCCGCCTCATCGACCCGCAACGCTTCCTCGGCCCCACCGCCCGCGAGCAGGGCGAGGAACTTCTCGATCAGCTCAGCCGCAGACACGGCGGCGACTGGGCCGACCAATGGCGCACCGATCCCGACGACTTCGCGTGGCTACTCGGTCTGCTCACCAACGCCGCCGATCCCGCGGCCGGTCCGGAGAGTGTCACCGCCCTAGAGTTCGTCACCGCCTTCCCCGACGACGCGCCGGCCCAGGCGTACAACCGGCTGATCTACTGCTACCTGCTGCACGACCATCTCGACCGTGCCGAGGCTCTGCTGCCGACCGCCCTCGAACACGCACCGCGCGCCCCACACATCTTCCACAACGCCGCGTGCGTCGCGGCCCGCGCCGGCGACCACAGGCGCGCACTGGAATTCGTACGCGCCGCGATGCAGCACGGCTACGCCGACTTCGCCTCGATCCTCGACGACGAGGACCTGCGGGGTCTGCACGACGACCTCGCCTTCATCGCGCTCTTCACCAGCGGGCTGGGCCCCAGATCCGACGAGGAAGAACAAGCCACATAAAGGACAAATCAGGCAGCATGGGACGCCCGCTGGAGGAGCGCGGCCGCAGCGAGCACAGCGCGAAGTGACACAACGTCGAACAGGGCCAACGGGCATCTCGCGACACTTTGGTTTGCCGCTCAGCAAGCGCGACACCGTCGTTTCCTGGTCCTGCTCCCCCGCTGGATACAAAGTCACCGGTATGGCGGTCGAGCTGCCACCGATCTCGGGGCTTTGACGGAGCTGTCCGGTGATGGTTGTATCTTCCTGTGCCTGAAGGGTTTTCGACACGGGTACGTGGCGGGGTAGTGGCCGGTGAAGCCCTTCGGATCGAAGCCGTCATCAAGGAACGAAAGAGTCTTGTGATCACCACTTCCACCGCACGCATTCGTCGGCACTTGGCGACCGCACTAACGCTCGTCGCCGCGGCCACCAGCATCGTTGCGCAGCAGACCGGTACCGCGAGCGCTGCGGCGATAACCCTGCCTCCGCTACATGCCGGGTTCGACTACCAGATCACCAGTCCCTACGATCCGCCGGCGGGAGTCACGGTCGTCAGTCGCGATCACAGCGCCGAGCGGGCCGATGGACTGTACAACATCTGCTACGTGAACGGCTTTCAGGTCCAACCGGGTGCGGAGAGCGAGTGGCCAGCGGACCTATTGCTGCGCGACAAGGACGGCAAGGTCGTCTACGACACGACGTGGAAGGAGGCACTGCTGGATATCCGCACAGCCGACAAGCGCACCCGTATCGCGGACCAAGTCAACCAGTGGATCGACGAATGCGCGAACAAGCGTTTCGATGCCGTCGAGGTCGACAACTATGACAGCTACAGCCGATCGAAGGGGCTGCTGACCACCGACCAAGCGGTCACCTTCATCACCATGCTCGCCAAGCACTCGCACGACCGCGGCCTGGCCATCGGCCAGAAGAACGCGGCCGAACTCGTGGACAAAAGGACCACTGCCGGACTGGATTTCGCGGTATCCGAAGAATGCGGAGACACCGCGGAGTGTGGTGACTACGCGTCGGCATACGACAACCACGTCATCGATATCGAATACACCGAAGCAGGCCTGTCGGCGGCGTGCGAAGGCTACGCAAGCAGGCTGAGCATCGTGCTCCGGGACGTCGACGTCGCCACTCCACGTGATCCCGGCTACGTCCGGAAGACATGCTGAAACGCGCACCGTCCAGTCGGGAAGGACCCGTCGCGGCATCCGGTACTCTCGCGGCCTGAACTCCTCTGCGAGGATCTCCGCGATGTCACCCATACGTACCGGCCTCCCGCCGCGGAGGGGTTTCCATCGCCAGTCTGTGGGCTACAGCCACATCCCGGACTATTGGTGCCCAACCGATCCACAGGAGCCTGGGTGCTGAGCCAGCGAGCAGTCCGCGGACGACGAGTTGTGAACTGCGGCACGCGGTTACCGCTATCCAGCGTGTAGTAGATCTGATACGGAGGGGCGCTCTGGCCGACCACATCGCAGGCACTGCGCGACGCCGCCACCCAGGTCCGACCGAGCCGGAGGAGCCGTTCGTGGCTGGATTGGCGCCGCCGCCATCGCGATAGCCACCAGCACGGCCGCGGTCCTGGGCGTTCCGCACGACGCCGTCGCGCTCGACGGCCAGGACGAACACCATGGACCGCCTGCATCACGACGCCTGGGCGAGGCGGCACGAGCGCCGCGGTCGACCTCCCTTGCTCGGTCGGTATCACGAGCGATTCGGCGACCACACTGTGCAGATCGGTCGCCGCATGGCGTTCATGGCCACAGGCGTATCCCCGACGACTGGTCTCAGCGGGAACCTGGCAACGAATGATCGTCACAGTCCTTCACCATCGAGATGGTGCAGCGCTTCATCGACGGGGGCGCGCCATGTCGTGCACTGCATCACCCCGAACCTCGCGATGGCAACCAGCGAGGTACTCACCAACCTCGGCTACGGTGCCGCCGAATCGATCGGCGCTCGAATTCGACCTGATCCGTTGTATGGACGAATTGGGAGTTGTCGGATTCTTATTCCCAGCGGCGGCAATTGGGTCGCCCCGGCGCGGGTGTGGTTCGACTTCACCGAGTTCTCCTGTCAGCGCCCCGGCGCATCACTAGCATGAGTACTCCGATGACCGTCGTCGAAGCTCGGCTGAGGATTTCACACTAGTGGTGGGAGCTTGCCATGGCGTTGATGCGAGTCTCAGCAGTATTCATGGACTCTGCGGATCTCCAGCCGATCGCCGACCGAACCATCGAACAGTCCGGGCACGTTGTCATTTTCGACGCGGACGAAACCGAACTTCCGCAATTGTCCGAGTCCGGTCTGTTCATTCAGAACGTGACCCAGAGTCCCGCCACGACCCCGCAACTCTTACCGCCGTCCACCGACCGCATGCTCGCTCCGCCTCCCGCTGAACCCGAGCTGGCGGGGCTCGAGCTCGAACCATTCGAGGTTCCCGAGCCCGAGACGCCGGAACCGACCTCGGCCAACGTGTACATCATCGACATGGATGGTCCGCTGACTTCTGACCGGATCACCGCTTTCACCGATCTCGGCTGCGTTCTGCTCGAGCGAATCGGTCGCATGTCGGCAACTATGCGAGTCCCGCCAGGTAGCGTCTCCGCCCTCGATGACCTACCCGGAGTGCTCGGCCACCGGCTCTATACCGCGACGGACACACTCCATGCCGCACTCATCGCGCCGCCGTCCGCACTGGAGTCGATCACATTCGACGCGCTCGCCCACGAACCAGCCGATGTCGAGGTGATCGAGCAGTGGTTGTCTCAGCGCGGCGTCTTGGTGGTCGCCAAGTCCGTGCGCAAGGTCCGTTTCGCCGCTATCCGCAATGACACGCGCATCGCTCAGCTCGCGGCGCTGCCCGAGGTCCGCCAGATCGACGAGTACCTCGAACCGGAGCTGTCCAATGACGTGGCGAGAAAGATTCTCGGTGTCGATAATCCGGCGGGCCCGGCCGGGACGGTGACGGTGCCGTGGACCGGTGCGGGCCAGGTCGTCGCCGTCGCCGACAGCGGCATCGACGAGACCCACCCCGACTTGAGCGGGCGGATCACACATCGTTTCGCGCTGGGACGCCCCGGCGACACCAGTGACCCGGTCGGCCACGGCACACATGTCGCGGGTTCGATCGCCGGCAACGGCCCATCGGTGAAGGGCGTCGCGCCCGCCGCCACGCTCATCGTGCAGTCCTTGTCCCGCTCCAACGGCAAACTCAACCTTCCGCTCGACCTCGGCAACCTGTTCGAGCAAGCCCATCGAGCGGGCGCGCACATCCACAACAATTCCTGGGGCGCTCTGGCGCGTTCGGCGTATCGGATGAGCGCGCTCGAACTCGACGAATGGGCGTGGCACCACCCAGAGATGCTCATTGTCGTGGCCGCCGGCAATAACGCGAACGCGGCGGCAAACATCAACGCTGCCACGGGCTTCGTCGACCTGCTCTCGATCGACGCACCCGCGACGGCGAAGAACGCGCTGACCGTCGGCGCCTCGCGCACCCCGCGAGCAGTCCGCGGACCCAACTGGCGTGTATTCAAACCTGCGGCCTTCCCGGATGATCCGATCGGGAGCGAGAACGTCGCGGGCGATCCGGAGTGTCTGGCCGCGTTCAGTGGTCGCGGTCCGTGCGACGAGCAGTTACGTCTCAAACCCGACGTGGTCGCGCCGGGTACTTACATTCTCTCGACACGTTCGTCGACCGCACCGGACTCGGCGTTCTGGCTCGAGCACGACACCCGTTACGCCTATATGGGCGGCACGAGCATGGCCACGCCGCTGGTATCCGGGATCGCCGCGTTGGTCCGCGAGTACTACGTGAGCGACCGTGGTCACGAGAATCCCAGTGCGGCGCTGCTGAAGGCGACGATCGTGGGCGGCGCCCGCTGGCTGACCGGTTCCGACGCGACCGCGGATCATCCGACCGAACCGAATTACCATCAGGGGTTCGGGTGCGTCGATCTCACCACGTCATTGCCGATACGCAACCGGGTCGGCTCCCCACCCACCCTTGAATTCGTCGACACGATGTTGAAACCATCCGAGCAACTCGCCCAAACCGGCAGCGAGCGGAAGTACATGCTACGTGTCAGGCAGGCTGGGCTGCGATTGTGTCTGGCCTGGACCGACCCGCCCGGTCGCGGCGTGCAGAACTCGCTCGCGCTGACATTGCGGCATACCTCGGGCCACCAGTGGGCCGGTAACGAACGCCGCCCGTCGACAGGATTGCGAATGGTCGACTCCGGCAACAACGTTCAGGTGATCCGGATCGACGACGCACCCGCCGGGACCTACCAGTTGCAGGTCACGGCCACCAACCTGTTGCGTGGACCGCAAGCATTCGCTCTCGTCGTCACCGGTGATCTCACCTCGCCACTTCGACTCCAGCCCTGAGAGAGGAAACGATGTCCCGTTACGACGCACCCGGAAGCACCGATGACTTCGCTCGCGGCGGCGACCCCACCGCGCTGGCAATTGGCTGGCACAATATCGTCAGCGGCTGGATCGGGGCGCGCGCCAGCGAGCCCGATGACGTAAGCAGCGCCTTTTTCGACGCACTGGACAGCGATGGCGATGTCGTACCCATCGCATGGGATGCGTTCCCACTGGCCCTGCGAACCTGGTTCGCCACCGAACCTGATCCCGAGCTCTCCCGGCATCAGGCAGCAGAGACACTCACCCCATGGAGACCCGGAGGAAAGGCACCCCGCGCACGCCGCGATAACTCTCTCGCCGAACCACTTGCCCTGTTCCGGCGACAGCAGGACGAGTACTGCGAATGGTTCACCCACCGCGACGGCGCCGGGCAGATCACGAGGGTGGACTTCACCTGCGAGGGACCCGAGTACTGGACACACATCAGCGAGGACCGGCAGCTGTGTCTGCAGCTCTACCGCGAGCACGTCAGCCCGGGCGTGCAGATGTCGGACCTCTACTGGGATCACGACGTCGTGATCCTGGACGAAGGCTCCTGGAAAACCTGGGCCAAGGCGGGCGACTACAACATCCTCAACCGCTGGACCACAACCCACGGGGCAATGCACCTGACCCACGAGGCCAACACCCTGGAGGCCGAGATCCATCTCGCCGCCGATGCCACCGTGCTGCGTGCCGTCGACGGGACCCTCGTCGACGATCCGGGCGCACTCATCTGCTGCTCCGGGTTCGGCGGAGCGAGCCGGTCCAGCGATCCTCTCATCGGGTTCGGCGTCAACCGCGCTGTATCCGCCGGCAAGCGTGTGGGTTTGGCCAACCCGGTCGGCCTCTACATCGCCGACCTCAACAAGGGCGCCTTCACCGACGACAACGGCGACCCGGTCGACGGGTGGCAGGTTACCCGAGGCGATGCTGCACGACAGCGGGTACTGCGTGCAACTTTCACCCCGCCCGACGGGGCGCCGGTCCTGGTAGGTGGGATTCCGCTGACGTTCGGCGGCCAGGTCACCGACCACATCCAGATGGTGCTCTACGGAGTGGTGGCGCCGAAGCCAGGCGGTGCGCCCGCGCCGCAGGAGTGCATGGCCAAGTGTTGCACGCATCCCGACCGGCCGGGTTTTCGAATCGTCGTCCGACCCAACCGCGATTGCTCCCAAATAGATTGGGATGAGTCGGCCCCCGCAGGTCCGGACACCGCCGCCGGTCCCAGCTTGGCCGCCGCTGATGCCGAGGATCTCAGCGACATCGTTGTCACCGAGTCAGCGGTCCTTACCTACAGGCGTTGAAATGACAACGCCACTGTTCGAGCCGGACTCCGACATCACGACCGGGCCGCTGTTGGCCGATGCACCTGTCGAGCCGGTACTGGACGTCGACGAGATCCAGGGCGCCGTTCTACCCGGCTTCAGCACATCTTTTCAGCACCTTGTCGGACTGCGTTTCCCGGACGCGTCGACTTTGCGGGCGTGGCTACGTGGTCCACACGCGAGCGTTTCGACGCTTGCGCAGGTGATGACGCAACGCAATCTGCGCCGAGCCGCGCTGCGTGCCCGGCAACCACGCCCGCAGACCCCGGTGATGCGCTGCGTGGCATTGTCGGTCGACGCGCTGCGCATGCTGACGCCCGACGCCGACCAGGTGAACGACCCGGCATTCAAGGGTGGCATGGCATTTCGCTCCACTCTGCTCGGCGACCCCGAGGACAAGGAAGTAGACGGTCACCGCTCGCGATGGCGGTTCGGTGGTACCCCCGCGACGACACCACACGTACTCGCGGTACTGGCGGCTGAGTGGTCCTTCGACCTCGACGACGCGGTCAAGGACTTACTAGCCGGATCGACGAGCGCGACGGTGCTGTTCGAACAACGCGGTGAGCTACTACCCGGCGACATCGAGCATTTCGGGTTCCGCGACGGCGTATCCCAAGTAGGTGTCCGGGGCCGATTATCACAGCACGAACGTCACTTTCTGACACGGCGATGGCTCGACCCTCAACTTCCGCTGGCCCGCACCCATGCCCGACCAGGCCAGCCGTTGGTGTGGCCTGGGCAATTCGTCTTCGGCTACCCAGGTCTGCACCCCCACGATGCGCTCGAACCGGGGCCCGTAATCTCCGGCGGGCCTGCCTGGACTGTCAACGGATCGCTGCTCGCGCTGCGCCGACTGCGCCAAGATGTCGCGGCATTCAGCGCTTTCCTCGCCGCGGAATCCGTCCGGCTGAGCGCGTGCCCAGGATTCACAGACGTCGACGCCGACCGACTCGCGGCGGCAATGGTGGGACGCTGGCCCGATGGCAGCGCCCTGGTCCGCAACCCCACCACCGCCGATCCAGCCGACGCACAGGACATGCTGTGCACCAACGCTTTCGAATACGCTCGCCCCACCCTCGAGGCCAGGGTGTGCTCAGATCCCCTGGTCGCGTTCGAGGGTCTGGCCGCACCAGCGATCGGGGAATTGCGAGAGGTCACCGGCTCGGCCGCCGACGCCGAGGGCCTCGCCTGTCCAGCATTCGCCCACATTCGCAAGGTCAACCCGCGGGACCTGGCCACCGACAAGGGCGGTGCGATCGAGACGTTGGCTATGCAGATGATGCGTCGCGGCATCACCTGGGGCAGCGCGTTCACCCCGGGGGAACCGCCTGATGCCACCGACCGCGGACTGTTGTTCATGTCGTATCAGACGTCCCTGGTACGACAGTTCGAACTCATCTCGACCACCTGGATGAACAAGCACAACGCCCCCGAGGGCAACTCCGGGCACGACCTGCTGCTCGGCCAAGTCAGCGATGGACAACCGCGATACGCCAAGTTCAGCCGTGGCGATGACAGCCAAATGATCACCGCCACCGACCGTTGGGTGATACCCACAGGTGGCGGCTACTTCCTCGCGCCATCTCGATCGGCACTGGAACGCTTCGCCCTGCCAGAGCAATGAACGCCTCGATAACACTGCGCCTGGGCCTGAACCCGGGAGCGAGCCAAAGTGTTTGCTTTGCGAACCTGGCTGATACCCGGTGCTCTGCCCGGCCACGGTAACGACTGACAGGGACTCGGCCGCTGCTCAACTCGGTGTCGAGACGCCCGGGACGTGGCATTACTGAGCCTGCGACTCAACAGTCCATGTTGTCAGCCTTCGCCCGCTGGTACTCGAAGTACCGGTCGGCGAGCATCCCGAGTGCGATCAGGGGATTGCTGCACGATCAGGTGACAAGTTCGATCACGCGGCCTGACTGGCCGGTGGGGCCCATGATGGTCTCGTATTCGGCTGGCGTCAAACGGCCGAGGGTGGTTTGCCAGCGGGGGCGGTGGTAGGTGCGTTCGATCCAGATGACGACCGCGATGCGCGGTTTCTCACGGCTGCACCAGGATCGGCGGTCGAGGACATTCTTCTGCGGCAGCGCGAAGGAATCTCAATGACGATGTCAAGCCGCGGCCGGGACTCCGTTGACGCTCGGGGGCTTGGTGTCGAAGGGGCGGTTGTCGCGCAGCAGTGCCCACAGCACGTCGACCAGGCGCCGGGCCAATGCTAGGAGGGCTTGGGTATGGATGAGTCGTTCAGTGCGTTTGCGCTGGTAGTAGGTTCGCGAGGGTCCCTCGTTGCGGATCGAGGACAGGGCGGCCATGAAGAACACGCGCCGCAGTCTGCGGTTGTAGCGTTTGGGCCGGTGCAGGTTGCCGCTGATGCGGCCGGAATCGCGGGGTACCGGGACGAGCCCGGCGTAGGAGGCCAGCCGGCCCGGGCTGGTGAACTCGGCCAGGGCGTCACCGCCGGTGTTCACGAGGAACTCGGTGCCCAGGTGCGGGCCCATGCCGGGCAGCGACTCGATGATCGGCGCCTGGGGGTGTTCGTGGAAGCGGGCGGTGATCTGCTTGTCGAGGTCCTTGATCTCGCGGTCGAGATCGAGCAGTTTGACCGCGAGCCGCTTGATCAGTGTGGCGGTGGTGGCCTCGCCCGGCACGGCGATGTCCTGGGTGCCGGCCGCGGCGACCGCTTGGGCGGCCATCGCGGAGATGCCTTTACGCCAGGCCCCATGTTCGGTGAGATATGTTGTGACGCCGTCGATTCCGGCGTCACCGATCTCGGTCGGGGTGCACAGTCCAGCGACCAGGATCAGCGGCGAGCGCGTCGAGTAGTCGAACGCGCCCTCCAGGGCGGGGAAGATCGAGGCGAGCATGGCGCGCAGTTGGTTGACCCCGCGCACCCAGTCGCCCATCAGGTCGGTGCGGTAGCTCGACAGCTGGGTCAGCTCGGCGATCAGTTCGTCGGGTGCGGTCACCGGTTGCAGGTCGGTACGCATACGGGCGGTGTCGGCGATGACGCGGGCGTCCTTGGCGTCGGTTTTGCCCTCACCGCGGAATATGCCGGTCATGGTGGCCACCATGCGGCCGGGCACATAGACCACCGACTCGCCAGCGCTCAGCAGCACCGTGATCAGCAACGCGGCCAGCGGGCTGGTCAGATCGATCGCCCACCGCAACTCGATCCCGGTGTTGCGGGCGCGGTCGATCACCGCCTCGATCGCCCGCTGATCGTTGGCGAGCTTGCCCGACCAGCACGCCTTGCCGCTCTCGTCGACCACGCACACATGATGGCCGACCTTGCCGACATCGATGCCGACCCAAATCCTCTGGCGCAGAGCCACTCTCACACTTCCGTTCGCGCAACCGAAGCCCGTGGACAACCCCGCCATCAGGTCCCTAACCAGCGACGAACCGCATCAGATCTCAATCAGAGGCCGGAGCGTCCAGCACGGCGGGGCAGCCATTCCTTCGGAGCCACAACAGCTGCAACAAACCATCAGCTACACCCCACCGTCCTGGGCATCCAGGGCACCAACCCCAGACATCTACAAACTTAGGGAACTCTCCATGGCGGCGTTGTCACCGGCCGCGCCGGCGCGGCCCATTGACTCGGCCATGTCGTGACGGGCCAGGGCTCGCATGAACTTTCGGCTTCGGAATTGCGATCCGCGGCCGGTATCCAGAATGCAGCCGGTCACGTCGCCGCGGTGCGCCGCAGCGTTGTTGAAGGCATACACGGCGAGTGTCGATTTCATTCGCGAGTCGATGGAGTAGCCGACGATCCGGTTGGAGTAGATGTCCTCGACCGCACAGATGTAGAGCTTGGCCCTCGCCGGTGTGGTGCTCGCCGATATCCGGCCAGCCACGACCGGTTCGGGGCTTCAGCGCGGAAGTTGCGGCGCACTAGCTCATCATGAGCCGGCGGGCCCGCTTTGCCCTTTCCACTGCGCTTTTGCCCGCACAGCGAGTGGCGGCGGGCCGCATTTCAGAACCCGGTCATCCCGGTGACGATCCCGGACCTCGGCGCGGGTGCGAAACCGGTGCCGGTGGGCGAACTCGACTTTCAGGGTGGAGTTGAACGTCTCGGTGTCGTTTACCAGCGTGATGGGACCATCGTGTTGCCAGTCGAGGGACCACCGACAGCCTCGACGAGGAGAACAGGTTGCCGTATTGCGTGGCCGGTCTTGGAGGTCGGTCGGGGGGCGACGACGGTTGACTTCCGTCCCAACGGGTTCCGTCGCGTAGGTTCGCCGCTGGCCATGCTCGCCCCCGTTACATTGCGGCGACCTGGGGCGTGGTGTTACCACTGCGGGCGGCGCGGCGGGCGCCGACTAGCAGCAGGACGGCCGCGATCAGGAGGAGCAGCAACGGTGAGGGGCCGGAGAGAACTGCGGTGATCACCGTCCAGCACGCAACACTCCACGCGATGAACGGTGGCGGTGCAATCCCGCGGCGGCTCAGCCACAACACCATCAGGCCGACCACGATGAGTGGCGGGCCGAAACTGAAAGCCGTGTACCAGAACGCGGCAGTAGTGTGGGTCATCGCGATGGGGTCGGTGTTCTGTTTCTCCCACAATGCCAAGCTGAACCAGTCCTCGGCGTAGTGGGGGATCGTCTGCACCAGGGCACCCAGCGTGTGTCCGACTCCGCACAAAGTGATGAGCCAACCAGCCCACTTGATCATTTGAACTCTCCATTCTCCGCCCGGAGCGGCACGGCTTCGTGGGGGGATCCGCGCAGTCGCAGTCCTGTCACCCAAGGCCGCGTCGCGGGGTCTCCGGCTGCCCCCTTCGGGTTATGCAGTACTGTATAACCAGAGGTTAGACGTGTTGTGCAGTACTGCACAACTGGCTGAGAGGTGAGGTGGGACACGGTATGGGCGCGTTGCGCACGCCGCGTGAGAAATGGGTCGAGGAGGGCCTGCGAGCACTGGCCGAAGGCGGGGTGGATGCCGTGCGCGTCGACGCCCTGGCCAAGCGGCTCGGCGTGACCAGGGGTGGCTTCTACGGCTACTTCGCCGACCGGGAGGCGCTGCTGGAGGAGATGCTGGACACTTGGGAGCGCGAGAGCGTCGACGCAGAAATCGATCGGATGGAGCAGGAGGGTGGCGCGCGGGACGAGGTCCGGCTGGCGAGCCGGTTCCTCCAGTCCGCCGACCGCGTGCGCCCGATCGACCTGGCGCTGCGCGACTGGGGCCGCCGTGATCAGGCTGTCGCCGAGCGTCTACGCCGCGTGGACAACAAGCGCATGCGGCTGGCGCGCGAGATGATCGGCACCTTTTGCCCCGACCCCGACGAGGTCGAAGCCCGCGCCCTGCTGGCCTTCTGCCTGGCCATCGGTAGCGCCTTCCTCGCCGCCGACCACCCCGGCCGCACCCGCGCCCAGGTCATCGCCCGCGCCGCTGAGCTCATCCTCGCCCGACCACCCGGCGTCCCCGCCGGATGATTTGGTTCGCAACCCAGCGGACCTTCACACCACGGAGAAACGTGTTCTATCAAGAAATCCGGGGCTGTCGGTGGTCCCTCGCTGGCAACGTGGTGGTCCCATTACGCTGGCGAACGACATGTCGGCACGGCTGTTGTCCAGGGCCGATCCGACCTGGCCCATCGATTGCACGACGCCCAGGGCGCGGCAGAGCCGGTTGAACGCCGCAGCGGGTGTGCGGACCATTTCCCCACAGCCAAAACGAGGGATCAGCGTGGGGTCTCGGCTAGCCGCGGCCGGCGTTGCGAGCAGTGCCGCGGTGGGCGGGCACGGTGGTGGGGTCTTCCGGCCAGGCGTGTTTGGGGTAGCGACCGCGGAGGTCGGCGCGGACTCGGGGCCAGCCGGTGCGCCAAAAGGATGCCAGATCAGTAGTGACTGCGACCGGGCGTTGGGCGGGTGAGAGCAGGTGCAGCACGATCTGGACGCGGCCATGGGCCAGCCGTGGCGCGTCTGTCCAACCGAAGACTTCCTGCACTTTGACCGCGAGCACCGGCGGGTCGGTCGAGTAGTCGAGGCGGGGGTGGCCGCCGGAGGGGACCGCTAAGCGTTCCGGCGCTAGTTCGTCCATCCGGGCGGCGTCCGGCCAGGGCAGCAGACGACCCAGTGCCTGTCCGGCATCGATGCGTTCGATGTCGGCGCGGCGGCGGGCAGTGGCAAGTTCGGGGCCGAGCCAGGTGTCGGCGGCGGCGAGCAGCGACTTGTCATCGACCGGGGGCCAGGGGGCGCCCAGGGTGCGGTGCAGGAAGTCGAGGCGCTGACGTAAGGCGATCGCATCGGAATCCCAGCGCAGCAGGCCGAGACCGGTCGAGCTCAGTCCGCGACGCACCGCGGCGCCGAGCAATTGGCGATCGGGATCACGAATCGGCTTCTCCGACAAGATGATCGCCCCCAGTCGTTCGACCCGGCGAGCGACCACATCGCCGTCGATCCAATCTACCTCGTCGACGGTCGTCAGCAGGCTCGATGCGGCACGGCGGGCCAGCTGTTCATCAGCGACCGCAGCCAACCGTATCCACCCGTCGGAACGGCCCGGATCGCGCGTCGCAATGCCGACCGCCAGCCACTCCGCATCACCTATTCCGGAGCCGGACGGCAGCGTCACCGCAGTGCCGCCGACCATGAGATAGCTCGCCGAACCCGGGCCGCGCCGTCGCGCCAACCGCTCCGGATGAGCCAGCGCGACAACGAAAGCCGGATCGTCGACCCCGTCCGACGCCTCGATCAATCGTGCCAGCCGCTCGACCTCCCGCCGCCAGCGTGCCGGCCGCTCGCGCCGCAGCACACGCAGGCCAGCCGTGAGATCAACTCCGGATACAAGAGTGTCGTCGTCGAGGACACTGACCACTTCCGCAGCCGCCCGAGCACCGACCTCGGCCGCCCCGTCGAGCAACGCCCGTGCCAACCGAGGATGCAGCCCGATCCGGGCGATGCGCCGCCCACGGTCGGTGACAACACCGTCTCCGTTCACGGCCCCCAACGCGCGCAATACATCCCGGCCGGCAGCCAACCCACCGGGCGGCGGAGCATCCCACCAGGCGAGGCCATGACCATCAGCCGTACCCCAACACGCCAGTTCCAACGCCAACCGAGTCAGATCCGCCGTCCGAATCTCCGGCTCCGGATAGGCAGGCAGCGTGCCGTGCTCGTATTCCGGCCAGCATCGCCACACCCGCCCCGGAGCCTCACGCCCAGCCCGCCCGGCGCGCTGCTCGGCCACCGCCACCGAGACTCGAACTGTCGCAAGCCCGGACAGCCCACGCCCCCGATCGATGCGTGGGACCCGAGCCAGTCCCGAATCCACCACCGCCCGCACCCCGGGCACCGTCAAACTGGACTCCGCCACCGCCGTGGCCAACACCACTCGGCGCCGCGGCCCCGGCCGCAACGCCGTGTCCTGCGCCGCGGCGGAAAGTCTGCCGTGCAACGGAACGAGATCCACGCCGTCCACGTCGGCCAGAAGCGCGGTAGTCCGGCGGATTTCGGCTGCCCCAGGCAGGAAGACGAGCACGTCACCCTCGGTTCCGTCGAGCGCGGCCCGGGTGGCGCGTGCCACCTGTGCTTCGACTCGCTCGCGTGGCAACGACGCAACATACGTCATATCCACCGGATAGGTCCGCCCCTGGACCTGCACCACCGGCGCCACGCGATCCCCACCCAACAGCGCCGAAAGACGTTCAGCCGCAACAGTCGCCGACGTAGCCAGCACCCGCAGATCCGGCCTCAACCCAGCCCGAGCATCGAGCAGCAACGCCAACAACAGATCCGCGTCGAGATGCCGCTCATGACACTCATCGAGCAAAACCACATCAACCCCCGCCAACTCGGGATCGCTCTGCAACCGTCGCACCAGCAACCCCGACGTGACGACTTCGACCCGAGTGTCCCGCCCTACTCGTCGATCCCCTCGGACCGAGTACCCTACGGTCTCCCCCACCGACTCCCCGAGCAAAGCAGCCATCCGCGCAGCTGTGGCTCGAGCCGCCAACCGTCGAGGCTCAGCCACCAGCACCCGCTGCGCAGTCCCCGCCGCCAACGCCAACGGCACCAAGGTCGTCTTCCCAGTCCCCGGCGGCGCGACCAGCACAGCAGTCTCGCGCTCGGCCAACGTCTCGACAATACGATCGAGAACGCCACGGACCGGTAGATCAGGAAGCTCAGGCAGTTTCATTACCAACCAGTCTGTCGATGGATCATCTACCCCGACAACTCCGTCCTCTACCAACGCCCGACCGGATCAATCACCACATCCACCGCCCAGTCCAACTGCTCCGCACATCGCCGATTCGGAGACCCATCCCATCACCGGCCACGTGCGAGGTCGGCGGCGGGTCCGCCGGATGATCGAGACGGCGCAGACATACGCGGGCACAGGTTCACTCGCCTGTCAATCGACAGATCGCTCCCCCTGGTCCGCGACCGAATCCTCGCGAGACTCATCGATCCCGACCGGATCGCCAGCGCAGGCGCCACCACGCACAGCGAGATCGTGATCGCCACCACGTCCTGCACCCACCGCACCGCCTCCCGCTAACATGAACTTGAATTCGACATCAACACACGTGGGCGGCGCTGACCAGCGCCCCGCCCCCGCACCCCTGCATCGATAGGTACGTACTCCATGACTCTCGCTACCGCATATGCCGTCGCCGCCCCCGACGGCCGCTTCGAGAAGACCACCGTCGAACGCCGGAAACTCGGGCCCGACGACGTGCTGATCGACGTCAAGTTCGCCGGAATCTGCCACTCCGACATCCACACCGCACGCAACGAGTGGCAGGGAACCAGCTATCCCTGCGTGCCGGGACATGAGATCGCGGGCATCGTCGCCGCGGTCGGGTCACACGTCACCGGATTCGCTGTCGGCGATCGAGTCGGTGTCGGCTGCCTGGTCGACTCCTGCGGCGAATGCGAGAACTGCCTGGTCGGGTCGCAGCAGTACTGCTCGCGAGGTGCGACGTGGACCTACAACCACAAGGTTCCAGAGGCGGTGCAGGACGGCGGCATCACCATGGGCGGGTACTCGACGCAGATCGTGGTGACCCAGGGCTTCGTGGTGTCGATTCCGGACGGTATCGCGCTGGAGCAGGCCGCTCCGCTGCTGTGCGCGGGAATCACCCTGTTCTCCCCACTGCGGCACTGGAACGCCGGGCCGGGTAAGCGGGTCGCCATCATCGGCATGGGCGGGCTCGGCCACATCGGTGTGAAGATCGCGGCGGCGCTCGGCGCCGAAGTCACGGTGCTGAGCCAGTCGCTGAGCAAGCAGGACGACGGGCTGCGGTTCGGCGCCCACCACTACTTCGCGACCGCGGACGAGACCACCTTCCGCACCCTGCGCGGCCACTTCGACCTGATCATCAACACCGTGTCGGCCGAGCTGCCGATGACGAAGTACATCAGCCTGCTGAAGCTGGACGGCACCCTGGTTGTGGTGGGTATGCCGCCCGAGCCGATG
Source organism: Nocardia sp. NPDC050710 (assembly GCF_040654375.1). NCBI lineage: Bacteria > Bacillati > Actinomycetota > Actinomycetes > Mycobacteriales > Nocardiaceae > Nocardia > Nocardia sp. NPDC050710. The sequence goes on from NZ_JBFAHV010000021.1 coordinate 164,622, forward strand.
CTGATCCCCGCCCCCTCCCTGATCGGGGCGCGACGCTCGGTTGCCGGCTCCCTCATCGGCGGCCTGCCGCAGACCCAGGAGATGCTGAACTTCTGCGCCGACCACGGCATCGGCGCCGAGATCGAGGTCATCGCGGCCGACCGCATCGACGAGGCATACGACCGCGTCCTACGCAGCGACATCCGCTACCGGTTCGTCATCGACACCGCCACCTTTTAGTTGTGACGCGTGTTGCCTCGGCGGCAGCCGCAAGGGGCGAATCCCCAGCAGCCGCGGCGGCGCCGCCCGGGGGTCCAGCGTCAGCGCCAGGTCATCGCGGTGCTCACCGCGGTTGCGGTCGCGTCCTGGATATGGCCGTAGGCGGCGATCAGCACGTCCTCGCGATTCTGGAACTCCTCATAGAACTGGGGGCGCGACAGCCCGGCCGCGGCGCACAGGTCGGTAAGAGAGCAATTGGCATATCCGAGTTCGGCGAAGACGAGAATTGCGGTCTCGATGAAGCGGAGCGCCACGCGGCGCGGCGCTCCGAGACCGCACGGCCGCCGTACTGCCTGCCGTTGTCACCAGACCACAGCGCAGGCGATGAACGCCGCACCCGAGCCCGGCTACGCCGATCGGCGATTCCGCAGGGCGCGTTGCTCCCGAAGGACGCGGCGGCTGTCGGTGGCAGCCAGCGCCCACGCGACCAGCAGCGGTTGAAAGACCAGTCGCACAGCACGTTTGGTGTCGGTGTCGAGACCGAAGGCGTCGGCGTGGTTGACCAACTGCGCGATATTGCCGGGGAAGATCGCGACGAAGAACGCCGCGACCGCGCCGCCGACAAGGGCGCGGCGGGGCTGTTTCCAGGTGGCAAGCAGCGCGCTGCCGAGGCCGATCTCGACGACCCCGGACGCGACGACGACGACATCGGGGTCCAGCTGCAACCAGCGCGGGACCTGCGCCCGGAATTCCTGGCGCTGGAACGTCAGATGACCAGTGCCGGCAGAGACCAGCAGCGCGCCCAGCGAGGCCTGGCCTAGCGCGCGAAGACCGTTCGGGCCGTTAATGTTCCGTGACATTGACAAACTCCTCTAGGACAGGCCCGCGGACGCCGATATCGTCCTGGGGCTATAGATTTCGTGTGCATTCCCGGGAGATTTCGTGTGCATTCCCGGGGATACGCCCCGTCCGCAGCCGGGTGGTTTCGGCGAGACATCGTGCGACTGGTCCCGGAGCCCGGTCAGATCCTGTGGCGACAGTCCGACATCAACGGCGACGCTTTCGATCATGCATCTGACCTGATCCTCGAGTGCCCTGCTCGCCGCAGTGGGACGCAGCACGACTTCTCGTTTGTCGGCGCCGCCCGGGTCGCTGTCTACCAGATCGGCCGTAGCCAGGCGTTCGACCAGTGGTGACACCGTGCCGTAGTTGAGGCTCAGGCGTGCGCACAGCTGTTTCATGCTCGATCCCGGCTGCTCCCACTGCGCCAGCAGGACGAGGTACTGCGGGGAGGTCACCCCCATTCGGTCCAGGAACGGCCGGTAGGCCGCCGCAACCAGGCGTGATGTCGCGTACAGGGCGAAGCACAGCTGATTGTCCAGCGCCAGCGATGTCTCGAAGGCGGACTCCTGGTCCGCCGCGGAGGTATGTGTGGTCGACATGTTCATGGCTCCCATCCGGGGAGTATCCGCATCACCGCGTCCTACGCTGATCGTCCGGCGACGGTGACGCGGACCCCCGCACCATCGTAGGATTTCACCGCGATGCCGGATCGGCGCAGTGCCGTGGTCGGACGCCCTGCCCGGTCGGTGTTGCACTGGATGAACAGGAAGTTGGCCGCACTCACCGGCACCGCTAACCCGTGCCCGCGCAGCGCCGCGGCCCGATGATCGCGCTCCTGGTTGATCAGTTCGATCCGGTAGGTCAGCTCGGTTTCGGCCGCGTACGCCGTCGTCCGCGTATTCGACGCCCACGGCCCCGCAGGACACGACGCGATGCCGGTCAGAGTCGACTGGGTCCGGGCCCGCCTGCACCAGCGATGGCACGGAGATCGCCGGATGCGAAGACGGCGCTGTCCACAGCCGGACCAAAACCGCCACCGGGGTCACCACCCTGGCCGCAGGGCGGGAACTCCCACACACAGACCCCCGGTGTGCGGATGCGCGCAGCCTGGTGATGTAGGAATCCTGATGAATGGTCAGCTCTCGCTCGCCCACCGCTTCAGCGCAGCAGGACTGTACAGCTCGGGATAGGCACACGGGTCGTACTCATCGCGTGGGACGCATGCACCGCGCAACATGTCCGGAAGCTCGGTCGCCTCCGGATCGAAAACCGTACCGATTGGGCACCGATTGCCGTATACACCCTGGGCGCCGAGATCGAGGAAGTACCCGGCTGGGTCGTCCGGATCCAGCCGGTGCAACCGGTACGGCTCTTGGCCGGACGCCGCATCCAGACGGTTGAGCAGCTCCGGGTATTCGAGAACAACTCGGCGTGCCTCGTCGACGGTCTTCCATCGTTCCGATCGCAACAACGCCTGGGCCCGCTCGTGCTCGTGTTCCCACCGCTCATGCTCATGCGGATCGGATGCCTTCCGCGCGGCGTTGCGCGCCGAGTATCGAGCGAACCTCGAGTACAGCCAGGCGCGCTCCCGCAGATGATCGAGCTCGTCGGGGGACAGCTCGGCATCGGCTTGCAGGATTCGACGCAGACGCCGGCCATGACGTTCACTCACGCTTCCATTCTCACAGAGCCCAAGGAACACCGAAAGGATTGCCACAGAGCGTTATTCGAGCAACGTCGAGCAGCATGAGACCATCCACAATGTCGGGCTAGGTTGTCAGCACAGCGTTCGCCATCACCACCAGCCCAAGGCACGTCCGTCACCGAACCACTTCCGGTGAATCCGAGGGCCGACACCGGAACGGTTCAGACACCGTGGGTGGTCAGGCAGAACGGGTGCCCCGCGGGATCGAGCATCACCCGGCGGTGGCCCATGTCGGGTTGGAAGGTGGTCAGGACCGCGCCCAGCTCGCCCATCCACGCTTGCGCGGAATCCAGATCATCGACCCCGAACTCCAGATGGGCCTGCTTGGCCACCACCGATTCCGGCCAAGTCGGGCGTTGATAGTCCAGGATGCGGATGAAACCCAATCCCGGCCCGGCGGCTTCGGTCCCGAGTAGGACAAAGTCATCGCTGGTGTAGAGCACCGGCAGGCCGAGTCCACGGCTGTAGAACTCTGCCAACTCGACAGGATCTGGGCAGTCGAAATCTATTGAGAGCCAACGGATTATCGGTCGAGGTTCAGCGACGGCACGGTGCTGTGTTGTCGGTTCAGCAGTCATGGGTCCAGACCATAGGGTCCGACCAGGACAGGTCCGGTCCTGGATCTGGACGAGAATACCGACTGTGATCGGATCTACTGCGCGGTTGCTGCATGTATTGGCCCTGCTGGACTCACGCCCGGCATGGACCTGTCAGGAATTGAGCCGGCGGCTGGGAGTGACCGACCGTACGGTGCGCCGCGATATCGCACGCCTGCGGGAACTGGGGTACGGCATCGATTCCGATCCGGGCCCGTGGGGCGGCTATCGCCTGGCTCGTCGACCGCGGGTTCCAGCGCTCGCCCTCGACGAAGAGGAGGGTTTCGCAGTGGCCGTGGCGTTGCGGGAAACCGCGGCCGGCGGCGTGCTCGGCAACAGCGTCTCGGCATTGTCGGCGCTGTTCAAACTGCAAACCCTGTTACCCGAACGGTTCGCGCGCCACCTCGACGCGGTGAACCGCACCCTCGCTCATACCGCCGACGGGGCGGATGCATCCCCGCAAGCCGACGCGTCCCTACTGTGGGCTCTAGCCACGGCCTGCCGCCAGAGTGAACGCCTCGCGCTCACCTACCGTGATCATCATCAGCACATCACCCGCCGCTACGTCGACCCCTATCGACTGGTGCGCGCCAACCGCCGCTGGTACTTCCTCGCCGAAGACGTCGACAAACAGCAATGGCGTACATTCCGGGTGGACCGGGTACTGGACACCGAACTCACCGGACATCGCATCCAACACGACAACCCGCCCGACCCCGCCACGCTGGTCACCGAAGCGATCGCCGCGGTCACCTACCCGCTCTACGCCACGATCAGGCTCTCCGTGCCCCTCCAGCAAGCCTTACAGATCGTGCCGGCCACCATCGGAACCCACCGCCCCGACAGCCCCGACGCCACCCTCATCGATATCGGCGCCAACGACATCGACTGTCTCGTCACCTATTTGATGGGTCTGGGCACCACACTGCGCGTACTGAGCCCCGACACCGTCCGCCAAGCTCTCCTGGACAGGGTGTCCGCTCTCCGGGTCGATAACCTGTAACCCGGCTGCGCAACGCCCGCCGGTCCTCCCACCCGCTGATCGTTCGATATGACGGGGTTCACCGGAACAGCTCGCGACGAAACCCCCTCGACGTCGGCGATTCCTCTTCCAGGCTTGGCATTTCGCGCATCCCTCCCTTGATCGGACACGATTCGTCCAGGCAAATTTGCGAATCCTGGGTCGGGCCATAGGAGCGAGATACCGCATCGGTCTACGGCTGCGCCTTGCCGAACCGGGGAAACTACGGTGTGGGATGGCGCTCGAGATAGTCCTGGAGTTCGCGATGACGAAACTGGTATGCGCTGCCGGCGATGCGTAGCAAGCGAACCTCGTGACACCAGTCCAGGAAGCGTCCGAGTCGCCATGGCAGCGGTCTCGCCGACCATGCATGTCGTGTGCACAGAAGCATCACAAAATACGAGTACGACAAGCCCTGGGAGAGCAAGAATGCAGTCAGGACCACCGAGACGACGAACGCGTACTGCCATGGGCTGACGACAACGAAGACGAATGCCCAGGTCATAACCAGCAGACACCCGCGCACACCGAGACCGCGGACCCCTGCGTGTACCCCAGACCAGGGTTGGCGCCTCGACATCAACATCAAATGCAGTTGGGCGTAATCAGCCAGGAACGGTAGAACGAACATCAAAATGAATGCGGCGCCGATGGCGGTGGACCACGGCAGACCTGCACGACCGTTCCCGTATTGGGTGAGTAGTGCGGACACGGCAGCTGTCCCGACTACGGAGTTGGCAAGGTAGTCAAAGGGGTACCATCGACGATCTCGTGTGCGATAGATGTAGGACATCCATATCGCGTTACCCGTCGCGACGGACACGGCAGCGGTCGTGACGAGACCGAGGAAATGAAGCTTGTGCATCACGGTCTCGGTCGGCGTCAGCAGAGCTACACATATGGCGATCGCCGAGAGCATCCCGATTATCATCGCTCCACCGACGGCCATCAGGCGCCGTCGTCCGATGATAAGCGGCAGCCTGCTGTCCAGTAGATCGGTGGTCGTTGGAAAGCGGCTGTCGAAACGGCTGGTCCCGGACAAGTAGTCGTGGGACAGGACCCCGAGCCATCGATGGACGTGGTCGGGCGGGTAGGGGTGCCTCGCCGCAGGGTCGCCGCAGACGGCCGGAATCATCTGTGAGACAAGGTATTCACGTAGCGTGTCGATTCCTCGAGCCGCGATTCTCGCCAGTTCGGTCAGATCGTGAACATAGGAGCCGTCGCGGTCGTTGCGTTGGTCGTAGACGGTGACCGCCAGGGTGAGTCGCCAGGGTGTGGACAGGCCCAATGCAATCGGACCTGACGGGGCGGCAGCGATCGCGGCGATGATCGGCTCCCACCGGGCTGGGTCGATGACCCGCGCGCGAATGAACTGCACGGCCCGCGCAGCGGTAACCGGTTGGACTTCCAATGTCGCTGCGTTGCGCATCCACACCCGGGCCGCATCCAGCGCCGCATGCTGGTCGGTGCGGCAGGTGACGACCACGGAGGATCGGTGGCGGCCGTGCTGGTAGGTATTGAGCTCGGCAATCGCACGCGCGGCGCGGGAGGTATAAGCCCCCGCACCGTCGCTGTCCATCTCGTCGAGTCCGTCGATGACCGGCACGATCTTTCTGGCTTCGACCAACGCGGCCGCCGAGGATCTGAGCATTCCGTATGTCTGTTCCAGCTGCATGATCAGCAGGGCTTCGACAGTGTCGTGGTGCGGATCCCATTCGCTGGCACTGAGTCTGACCGGCACCGCACCGTCGGCAGACCGGGTTTCGAGCAAACCCACGATCAGTTCGATGGCCAGGACGGTTTTTCCGGCCCCGCCAGCACCGATGATCATCAGCCGTTGCGGGTGCAGGTTGTTGAAGTAGCTCACGATATCGGTGAGATCGGTTCGTGCCAACGGGTTTCCGGGCCTTGTTCCCGGAGCAGGACGGAAATCCAAGGCGATGTCGATCGCACTGGTGTCGCGGCCGAGCAGTTCATCGCGGGCATCGGTTTCCGCGCTCATGACCAGGCGTGCGAGCCGATTGGCCAGCTCGGCGACATCAGTGTCAGCCAATCCTTGCGCGCGGCGAGCCAGGACCAGCGACTGATACCCGAACCACACCGACACCGCCAGCGACACGAAGGCGACAACCAACGCGCCCGGATCGATTCCCCCGAGTTCGGCACCAGGGACCTGCCAGATGGCGACCGCCACAGCAAATCCGAGCGCGGTCAACGCTATCAAGCCGGTGCGAAGCCAACCCCACGATCGATCACGGCGCATAGGTTCCATATCGTGCCCGAACACCGAACGTCACAGATCGGATTCGCAGACATCGAGCCAACCGGCTGTCATCACCGAACGCGCCCGGACCGGCACTGAGTCCCCCGGTGAGCCCGGAGACTTCGTCTTCTGCGAAGGATGGAGTCGTGTCGTCATCGCCGGGCTTCCGCGACTGCTGTCTCGGCGCGGGCGGCCAGGGCATCGTGGACCGTTGTCCCGAACGCTGGGCACTTCTTCACAGACGAGCGGCCCGACGAGGTCCTCCAGCTCATCGACGAGTTGCGCATCGGAATGGGTGGTGCGCACGAGGTCAGACAAGATCGACCGTATCTATCTCCGGGTACACGTGGGAGTTCAGCCGTGGGGCGCCGTGTCCCTCGCCAACCACCGACGTCATGACGTCAGCTGCTGCGAACTCCTCGATGAACCTCGGGAACGACAGTCGTACGTCTTCGAATCCCGAGTACAGGTTGGCGGATCTCATGCGCAATCCCGCCACGAACAGCGACATGAAGATGCGGTGGTCATCCCAGCTGGAGAAGGTCACGCCGCCCGGATATGTCGGTGCGCCACGCACTTCGAAGCCGTCACAGATGCCATCGTCGTACAGCGCTTCGATGTCGACGCCCGCACGGGAAAGCTCGTGGACCATCGCCTCGATCCGCGAGGCTTTGTGGAACCGCACCAAACGTCCACCGACGACGCGCAGACTGCCTTCGACATACGCTCCGATCGCGGCGAGGGTCGGCACGATGTTCGGGCAGTCCCTGACGTCCACCTCGACGTTGCCGCGCAGCCGTCCGGTGGGATTCTCCACGACAAGCCTCGACGTCGCGCGTTCGAACGTGATTCGCAGCCCGAGTTGCTCGAGTATGCCGACGACAGCGTATTCACCCTGCCTGCTTTCACCGCGCACATGGGTCAGCGCGGATCTGCCGGGGAACAGAGCGGTTACCGCAAGCAGATATGACGCGGAGGTATAGTCCTCGCCGACCTGTACATCCCTGGCCCGGTACGCGGACGGCTCCACCCGGTAGCGGCGAAAATCGTCGGAGACCGAGACATGCACTCCGGCCTCGGTGAGGCACGAAATGGTCTGCACGACATACGACTTCGAGTAGAGCTCACCTACGATCTCGATCTCCACGGGGCCTTCCGCGAACGGGGCGGCGAACAGTACCGCGGTGATGAACTGCGAGCTGACGTCACCCGGTAGTCGACACACGCCGCCGCGCAACCCGCGTCCCCAATTCACAATGGGCGCACGCCCTTCACGGCAGATGGAGTCGATGCTGGCTCCGAGATCACGCAGCCCGGTCAGCAATGGCGCCATGACTCGACCGCACAGCGTCTCGTCTCCAGTGACGACTACCGGCGCCGGCTGCACCGAACCCAATGCGGCCATGGTGCGAAACACGAGTCCAGAGCCGTTTGCCTGGATCACCCGCCCTTCGTGGCGAAAGCGCCCGCCGCAGCCGCGGATTTCGAGATAGCCGTCCCGCTCGGTGATTTCGGCGCCCAATCCCCGGCATGCGTGCTTCATCACCTCGGTTTCCTCGGCGCGTAGATCGTTGAAGATTCGCGAGGTGCCATCGGCCAAGGTGCTCGCCAGTATGGCTCGCTGCGTCTCCGGTTTGGAGGCCGGGACCCGAAACGTTCCCGAAAAGGATTCGAGCGGTTCAACTCTGAGAAGATTTCCCTTCTCGATCGCCATCATCTGGGGCCGCCCTTCGCCAAGGTGAACTGGATGACATCGAGACGACCGTCACGGAACAACGAGGCACACCCCGTCAGGTACCGCATGTAGCGCTCGTACACCTGCTCGGAGGCAACCGCACACGCCTCGTCGCGTCGGGCTGCGAGCGCCGCCGACCAGCAGTCGAGAGTCCGGGCGTAGTGGTTCTGCAGGGCGTGTACCCGGGTGACCGCGAATCCGGCGGCCGTGGCGCTGCGGAGGATCCAACCCGGTTTCGGCAACTGCCCGCCCGGGAAGATCTCGTTCTGAATGAACCAGGCGAATTCGACGAGATCACGATCGAGATCGTCGGAATCGGTTCGGACGATGGTGTGCAGCAGCAGCACCCCATCGGCGGGTAGCAAGCGGGCAGCCTTGGCGAAGAATATGTCGTAGCGCTCGAGTCCGAAGTGCTCGAACGCTCCGATGCTGACGATCCGGTCGACCGGTTCGTCGAATTCTTCCCACCCTTGCAGGCGGGCTTCCATGTGCCGCCGTGTGTCGACGGCCTCGGCCAACCCCTGGACGTACGAATGCTGGTTTCGGCTGAGCGTCAAACCGACGCCGTCTACCTCGTAGGCTTCGACGGCGCGGCGCAGCGTCGAACCCCAGCCGCAGCCGATATCGAGCAGCGTCATCCCGGGACGCAGGTCACATTTCCCCAGCGCGAGATCGATTTTGGCAAGCTGTGCTTGTTCGAGGGTGAATTCCTCGTTCTCGAAATAGGCGCAGCTGTAGGTGCGTGAGGGATCGAGGAACAGCTCGTAGAACTCGTCCGACAGGTCGTAATGTGCCTGTACGTCAGCATAATGCGGGACGAGCTCGCGACCGATCCCGGAACCGGTCGGGCCGACCCCATCGGTTGGCCCACAGCTCGATTCGGTCTCACCGGCAGCCAGTTCGCGGTCAAGTGCAGCCAGTTCGCGGTCGAGTATCGAACCGATGATCGCCGAGGCTTCCTTGCCGTCGAAGGCGGCATGGGTGGCGTCGACATCCACGGTCTGGATCCGGCCTCCAATATGTCGGCGCCACAGGTGCTCGAGTGGTGCGTCGAGTCGCGACCCGTCCGCGGCACGGGTCGCCCGCAGGATCAGCGCATCACCACGGTAGAATGGCACCTCCCAGGCGCGATAGATATTCCAGTTGTTCCTGAACACCCGCGCCGCCAAGTCCACCAGATAGTCCCACTCGGGCGCTTGCACCGTCGTTCCGAAATGCTCGGTGAACCATTCCCGCACAAGGGCATCGGCGCGCGCGTCATCGGCGCCCTGGTCGACGGCCGGATCGACGCCGGGCTCGTACGGTCTGCTGTCCAGTAGGGCAAGCAATCCGACGGTGTGCCCGCGCCTGTCGAGTTCGACGGCCATGGCTTGCGCGACTACGCCGCCGAACGACCACCCCATCAGGTGATAAGGCCCGTTGGGTTGCTCGCCGATCAGCAGGTCGAGATAGTCGGCGACCATGGACGCTATGGATTCCGCGGGCGGTGCCGCACCGTCGAAGCCGCGAGCCTGCAATCCGTAGATCCCGCGATCGAGGACATGGTCGCGGAGTTTCAGGTATCCCCAGCTCAGGCCGCCGGCCGGGTGGATACACCACAGGCGAGTCCTGGATCCTCGTTCGCGAATCGGCAGAATGCTCGCGAATGGGTCGACCGTGTCCGGGAGATGCCCTTCTCGCAGTCGGGTTGCCAATGTCGCGACGGTGGGCGATTCGAACACGATCCGAATCGGAAGCTCCACGCCGAGTACCGCCCGGATTCGGCTGATCAATCGTGTCGCCGACAGCGAATGCCCGCCCAGATCGAAGAATCCGTCATCGATGCCGACCCGGGCCACGCCGAGGATTTCGGCGAACAGTTCCGCCAGGATCCGTTCATTCTCGTCCCGCGGACCTCGGTACACCCCGCCGGTGAATTCCGGGTCGGGAAGCGCGGCGCGGTCAACCTTTCCATTCGGGGTCAGAGGCAATTCCGCCATCGCCAGCACCGCGGACGGCACCATGAATTCCGGTAGCCGCCGCCCCGCAAAGCTCCGCATCCCTGCCAGTACATCGGCACGCTCGGATTCGCCGGACAAGCCCTCGATATCGTCGAGTACCAGATACGCCACCAGGTGCGCGCTACCGTCGGCGCCGGGGCGGGTCACGACGGTTGCGCGGCTGACGGCCGGGTGGGTCAGCAGTGCGGCCTCGATCTCACCCGGCTCCACCCGCACACCCCGCACTTTTACCTGGTCGTCGGAGCGCCCCACGAACTCCAGCACGCCATCCGGGGTCCAACGCACCTCGTCGCCGGAGCGATACATTCGTTCCCCGAACCCGAAGGGGCAGGCCACAAATCGCCCACCGGTCAGGTCAGCGCGGCCTTGGTAGCCGCGTGCAAGTTGAGCGCCCGCGATATACAGCTCACCGATCACTCCCACCGGAACCGGTCGTAATCCCCCGTCCAGCACGTATAACCGCGTGTTCGCGACAGGCGATCCGATCGGCACCGAACCGCCACCTACAACACCCGATATCCAGTTCTGTGTAACGCAGACCGTTGTCTCGGCCGGACCATAGGCGTTGACGACCTTCAGGTCGGGGTGAGATCGCTGTAGTCGCTCGACAATGCGGACCGGTAGCGGCGAACCACCGGAGAGCAGCCGGTCGATGGGTTGGAATACGTGGCTGTCCGGGTTCGCGTCCTCGAGCAGCAGCTCGATGACCTCGGGTGTGCCGAACATCGCTGTGGGCCGGGCGATGCGGCCGGCCCGAGTGAGCTCCTGCCGGTCCGCCCTGGCTGCAGTCGCCACGATCAGGCTAGCGCCACCCGCCAACGCGGGCCATATCTCTATCGCAGCGGCGTCGAAGCCGACGGACGCGTGAACCAGCATCCGGTCGGTGGTGCTCATCGGCCAACAGTGCATGGCCATGTTGGTGAGGTTCTGATGGGTGACGGTGACGCCCTTGGGGGTTCCCGTGGAGCCGGAGGTGTAGATGACGTAGGCGGGGTTGCCGGGGTGCAGCCAGCGAGTGCGATCGGCGTTTGCGGGGTTGGTATTCGGTGTGCCCGGGGCAAGGGTGTCCAGCAGTACACGGGGCGTAGACGTGTCGGGCAGGTCGATGGTGGTGTCGGTGAGGACGAGTTCGGGTGCGGCGTCGGTGAGTATGAACTCGGTGCGATCACTCGGATAGGCCGGATCGATCGGCAGATACGCCGCCCCGGCCTTCAGTACAGCCACCAGCGCCACGATCAGCTCGACCGAACGTGGCAGGGCGACTACGACAACCGATTCCGGGCCAACACCATTCTCGATCAACTCCCATGCCAGGGCGTTGGCACGAGAATTCAACTGCCCGTATTCGATTCGAATATCTCCACAGATCACCGCGATCGATTCCGGAGACCGCGCCACCCGATGCTCGAACAACTCCACGATCGTCGGCTCGGGTGTCGCGACTGCGGTGTCGTTCCAGGCCCGCAGAACCTGGTGAGACTCCTCGGCGCTCAACAAATCCACGCGTCCGACGCGGATCCCGGGGTCGCTGACGGCCTGTTCCAGGACGCGCACATAACGTGCCGCGATCTGTTCCACAGTCGAGCGGTCGAACAGGTCGGTGGCGAATTCGATCTCTCCCGCCAGTCCACCCGATCCGTCGCTGCCGTCGTGTTGTTCGGCGAGGCTGAAGGACAGGTCGAACTTCGCCGTCCGCAACGGCGCCTGCAGC
>NZ_JBFAHV010000022.1:0-175456 GCF_040654375.1 Nocardia sp. NPDC050710
CATCGAGCAAACACCGGCTGTAGCGGTGGAGCCGGTACCAGTGGTCAAGACCGTCCTGGCTGGTGGAGTGCTGCCGTGGGTGGTCTCGGCGCGTAGCGGCGAGGCTCTTGCCGGTCAGGCTGCCCGCCTGGCATCGCATGTGGGTGATCACAATCCGGATCCGGTGGATGTCGGTTTCTCATTGGCGTCCACGCGTGCTGTGTTCGAGCATCGTGCCGTTGTAGTGGCCGGTAATCGTGATGGTCTGCTGGCGGGTGTGCGCGCATTGGCTGCCGGTGTGCAGGCTCCTGGTGTGGTGACCGGTCGCATGGTGTCGGGTTCCACGGGTGTGGTGTTTTCGGGTCAGGGTGCGCAGTGGGCCGGTATGGCTGCCGAGTTGCGCGCGGCGTATCCGGTGTTCGCCGAACATTTCGATGGGATCGTCGCTGAACTGGATCCGATGCTGGGACAGTCGGTTTCGCTGAGTGTCGCGTTGGCGTCCGAGGATCTGGTTGATCGGACGGTGTTCGCGCAGGCGGGTTTGTTCGCGTTCGAGGTGGCGTTGTTCCGGCTGCTCGAGTCGTGGGGTGTTCGCCCGGACGTGGTGGCCGGTCACTCGATCGGGGAAGTGGCTGCCGCGCATGTGGCGGGTGTGTTGTCGCTGGCGGATGCGTGTGTGCTGGTGGCTGCGCGTGGCCGGTTGATGCAGGCACTACCCGCTGGTGGGGCGATGGTCGCGGTCGGTGCTTCAGAAACCGATCTGTCGCCGCTGCTGCTGGATGGCGTGTCGATCGCGGCGGTCAATGGTCCATCGTCGGTGGTGCTCTCCGGCGTCGAATCCGATGTCGTGGCTGTCGCCGATCGGTGTGCCGAGATTGGTTGGCGCACACATCGTTTGCAGGTTTCGCATGGGTTCCATTCGGTGTTGATGGAGCCGATGCTGGCTGAATTCGCCTCGGCAATCGAGGGTTTGGCGTTTGCTCGCCCGAGCCTGCCACTGGTGTCGACGGTAACCGGTGTCCGTGTCGAGCACGAGATGTCGGATCTGTCGTATTGGGTGGGTCAGGTTCGTGAGACGGTGCGATTCGCTGATGCCGTCACCGCTATGGCGGGGATGAGGGTGACCCGGTTCGCCGAGGTCGGACCTGATGCTGTGTTGACCCCGATGGTCGCCGAGACACTCGACACCGCAACCACAATCGCTTTGACCAAACGTCACAATGCGGACCCCGCAACCGTGCTGACCGGGCTCGCACGTTTGCATGTCGCGGGTTCGACGGTGGATTGGACGAGCTACTACGCCGGTTCCGGAGGCGCGATGATAGATCTACCGACATACAACTTCCAGCACCGCCGATTCTGGGCCACAGGTCAACTACATACCGGAGAGGCATCCGCGCTCGGTCTGCGGTCTATGGAACACCCCATGCTGGGTGCATTGGTGGCGCAGCCGGAGGGCGGGGGCGTCAGACTGACCGGCCGCCTGTCTACTGTCACCCATCCCTGGTTGGCTGATCATGACGTACTCGGCACGGTGCTGCTGCCTGGCACAGGATTCGTTGAGCTGGCCATTCACGCCGGAGACCAGGTCGACTGTCCAGAACTGGAGGAACTCACTCTTCGGGCGCCGCTGGTGTTCGAAGGGCATGGCGGAGTGCAGATCCAAGTGATCGTCGGTGACAGCGATGAGACCGGTCGCAGACTGCTCGACATCTACTCGCGTAAAGACGAGGACGATCCGGCAGTCTCATGGACTCACCATGCGCAAGGCAGTGTGAGCTCGGGCAGGGAGACCGAGGAGCCACAAGATTGGGCTGACTTTGTTCAGTGGCCACCGCTCGGTGCCACGAAGGTGAAGTTGGATGGTGCTTACGATGAACTCGCCGACTATGGGTACAACTACGGGCCTGCCTTTCAAGGGCTGGTAGGCCTATGGCGCCGCGGTGAGGAACTCTACGCTGAGGTTGCGCTCCCCGAGCAGACCGCTACTAGAGGCTATGGCGTACATCCGGCGCTGTTCGATGCGGCCCTGCACGCACTGACAATAGGCCGTGAGCATGCCGAGCGGCAGACCCTCGTTCCATTCACGTGGTCTTCGGTGCGTTTGCACGCCGAGGGCGCTCGGCGGGTGCGGGTTCGGTTGACCAGGCTGAATCAGGGCGAAGTCACCCTGGCGATGGCCGATTCCGGTGGCGCGCCATTACTGTCTGTACGGTCCCTCGCGGCGCGCCCGATATCCGTCGAACTGCTCTCGGCCGCAACCCGATCCTCGCATGACGCGCTGTACGAGCTCATTTGGCAGCCCGGTCCGGAGCTGCGATCCGCGGCGGGAGTTGCCTGGGCCGAGTGGGGCGCGGCGGAGTCGGCCTCGGTCTTCCTCTTCCAGCCTCCGGTCGACGGCGTCGACGTTCCGGTCCGGCTGCGCACGGCTTTGCACCGCACGCTCGGCGCCGTCCAGCAGTTCCTGAGCGAAGAGCGGTACGCCGCAAGCACTTTGGCTGTGATCACCAGCACCACGGCGGACCCGGCTCTGGCTGCGGTGTGGGGTCTGGTGCGCGCGGCGCAGGCGGAGAACCCGGGGCGGATCGTGCTCGTCGAGGCCCACGAAGAGGCGACTACGGATCATCTTGTGGCCGCAGCCATGACGGGCGAGCCGGAATTGGCTGTCCATGCGGATGGGACGCGGGTGCCACGGCTCATCCGCGCCGCGTCGCCCGAATCGGAGCGGCGCACATCCTGGGATCCTGAGCGGACTGTATTGATTACCGGTGGTACCGGCGGGATCGGTCGCCACATCGCCAAGCACCTGGTGAGCGAGCACGGTGTGCGGCACCTGCTGTTGGTCGGCAGACGCGGACCAGCTGCCGCCGAGGATCTCATCGAGGAACTCAGTGCTCTCGGCGCCCAGGTTCGCGTATCTGCCTGCGATGTCACAGATCGTGATGCGTTGCGAGACCTCCTTGCCTCGATGCCCGCGGAGCATCCGTTGGGTGCGATCGTCCACGCGGCGGGCGTTGCCTACAACGGCCTGGTCGATACCTTGACGCCGGAGCAGATCGACTACTCCCTCGGCGCCAAGGCCGACTCTGCTTGGTACTTGCACGAGCTCACCCGCGAAGCCGAGCTGTCCGCCTTCGTGCTGATCTCCTCGGTGGCAGGTTCGATACTGCCTGCGGGCCAGGGAGGTTATGCAGCGGCTAACGTGTTCCTCGACGCTCTCGCGACTCACCGACACACCGAAGGCTTGCCGGCCACTTCGCTCGCCTATGGCATGTGGGACATCGAAACCGGACTTTCGCAGTGGCTCAGCGAGGCTGACCGGCAGCGTATGCGTCGCCAAGGTTTTTCGCCGCTTACCGCTGATAGAGCACTGGAATTGTTCGATGCGGCATTGACTACCGAGCGTCCGGTGCACGTACCGGTTGAGATCGACCTAGCTGTACTGCGTGCTCGGGACTCGGTGCCTCCGCTGCTCAGCGACTTCGCCAAGAAGACCGGGCGCAGGCGGAGCAGCAAAACGCAGGACGTGGCGGCGCTTCGCCGGCATCTGACACAACTCTCCGAGTCCGAACAGGAGCAGTGGCTCCGGATGCACATACTCGAGAACGCTGCCCGTCTGCTAGGGCATGAAGGCGTCGATGCTCTCGACCCCGAGCGGGACTTCCTCGAATCCGGATTCGACTCACTGGCTGCCATGGAGTTGCGAAGCACCCTCAATGCTTCCACCGGTCTGACGCTGTCGACCGCTGCGATCTTCGATCACAAGACGCCGATGGCATTGGCCCGATACTTGCAGAAGGAGCTGAACACAGACTCACAAGAGGGCAATAATCAAGTCGGCGAAGACGACTCGCTGTACGGGATGTTCCGCGGTGCGATAGAGAACGGCCAGGCTCGTGAGGGCTTTGCTTTGCTGAGGGCGGTGGCGGAGCTACGTGAGCAGTTCTCGTCGGCCAACGAACTGGACCGATTGCCGGTGCCGTCACGACTCGCTGCGGGCTCCGTACTTCCAAGGATCATCTGCATCAATCCGCCATTGGCCACCGGCGGCGCGCATCAGTACGCCCGGGTCGTATCGCATCTGCGAACTGCCCGCGACGTCGTGGTACTGCCGCTGATCGGCTTCGGCGCGGGAGAGCCACTGCCGACGACGCCAACGACGGCATTGGAAGGATTAGCGCGCTGCGTCCTCGAGGCTGCGCAGGGAGAGCCGTTCGTGCTACTCGGACATTCCTCGGGCGGCCTGCTGGCGTACCTCGTCACTGAGTACCTGGAAACGACTGACCGCCCAGTGCCTGCCGGCCTGGTCATGTTGGACACCTATAGGGTGCACGATGATGGCGAGTGGCTGCTTCGGGAGATGGCTGAACACATGGTGTCGAACGAAGCTACGTTCGGTCGCTTCGACCAAGCCCGGTTGACTGGTATGGGCCGGTATGTGCATCTGCTCCGTGAGATGGTGCCCGGCTCTGTTGTCACGCCGACGTTGTTCGTCCAGTGTGCCCAGTCATTCCTGGGGAGCTCGTCGGATCGTGTGGACTGGCAGGCCCAACCGTGGGATTCAACGCAAACCGTTGTGTCGGTGCAGTCTGATCATTTCACGATGCTGGAGGACGGCTCAGTGGATGTTGCAGAAGCGATCGAGGGCTGGCTCGACTCATGAGCTAGGAGCAACGACCGGGTGAGCGAGTGCTCACCCGGTCGTGGCCGCCTTGCGTTCAGGAGCCTTCGATATGATCCGCGACGATTCTCGCCTAGCTCAACAGCGATTGTGAGCTATGGTCGCGGATCAGCTGCCCTACTGGGCCGCAATTCGAATCGAGAAAGAAATGACCGCCTGGAAATGATTTCGCGTAGAAGCTTCCAGAGGTGTGCGAGCTCCACGCCTCGATGTCCGCGAGACTTGCATCGGGGTCACGGTCGCCGGCAATTGCGACGATGGGGCAGCTGACGATCGCGTTCGTAGTGCACTCGTAAGTCTCGATAGCTCGGTAGTCGTTTCTGGTAATCGAGAGAACAATTTCCCGAAATTCAGGGTCCTCGAGCAATGCCGGTGGTGTGCCGCCGACGCTCAGTAATAGTTCACACAGTTCACGATCGCTCAGCAGGTGCACGTGCCCGGTTTGCGTCGACGAAGGGGCGCGCCGACCGGAGGCGAACAGGACTCTTGCGGTCGCTCCCACTTCCTGCTTGAGCCGCCTGCAGGCCTCGAAAGCTACAACAGATCCCATGCTGTGGCCGAAGACGGAAAAGCTCTCTGTGTCCTTAACCGTTTCGATCAGCTCAGGCAGCAGGCCGTCGACGAGGTCTGAAATGCTATCCACGAGCGGTTCATGTCTTCTATCTTGCCGTCCCGGATACTGGACGGCAAGAACTTCGTATTCTGATCCTATGCACTTTGCCAATGGTCCGAAAGATATGGCGGAGCCGCCAGCGTGGGGAAAGCAGACTAATTTATGGGATCCATTCCCTGGGGAGGGGGATAGGCGACGCAGCCAGCTATTACCCATAGGGCGGGAGCCTTTCTTCAGATTTAGTGTGACCGCCTCAAATGTACTCTGGGGAAGCTCGATCATGCCCATTGGGGTCTGCCGTCGAGCCCGCTCCGGGGTCGGTAGTACTTGTACTAGTCCTACCATTCCTCGAGTTTGGCGTTAAAAACAACCCGGACTCGACAAGCGGGTGATCTCGTCGTCGGGGACCGGTCAGCCGGGGCAGCACACGAGCCTGTCCGGTCTCCCGACGCGCATCGCCTGAGTCGGGGTTTTGCGTACGTGCGCAGTCGAGTGCGAGGGCGATGCCAGGCGAACTCGGGCTATTGGGGCCATGCTCATCAGGACATATCTGACCGGAGTGAACCTGCCCGGCGCGATTGCCCCGAAGGGACCGCTGCCGTCACGGCCTCCGAGATCGTCCGGGCCACCCAGCGTCGGCGCACCGCCGAATCGCCGGAGTGCGGCGACCGGGCGTGTGGGGAATCCGCTCAATCTGCGGATCCAGCCAGCGGCCGAGTCGGCTGGGGACCATGGTCGAT
Source organism: Nocardia sp. NPDC050710 (assembly GCF_040654375.1). Classification (NCBI taxonomy): domain Bacteria; kingdom Bacillati; phylum Actinomycetota; class Actinomycetes; order Mycobacteriales; family Nocardiaceae; genus Nocardia; species Nocardia sp. NPDC050710. Next base: position 6,014 of record NZ_JBFAHV010000022.1, read on the forward strand.
GGTGGTGGTCAGGCCGCGGACGTGTGGCCATGCTTTGGCAAGTGCGAGTAGCTGGCGCAGTTCCGCGGTGAGGTCCCGTGCCCCTGGTTGGACTTGGTGCCGGGGCGTGAACCGGCTCGCGCTCGGGGGGTGCCCGGCAGCTTTGGTGGCAATGGCCTCGGCGATGCTGCGGGCACAGATATGTGGGTCACCGCCTGTGGCGGCCAGATCGTCAGGGCTGTCGCTGTAGCGCTTGAGATGCAGCAGACTGTCGCGGATCTCGACCGTCATGCGGTGCAGACGGATGGCCGGGTCTGTTCGGCCGTTGTGGTCGCGCCGCATCTCTAGGACGATTTCGGGTACAGCTGCAGTGAGATCCGTCCACATCGGCTGCAGGCGGCGGCAGTATCGGCCGGTGCGGTCCCATCCGATGCGGGTGAGCAGGGTACTGATCAGCGGCACCGTGACCACGCCGGAAGCGCCGACGGCCGAGAGAAAGAAGCCGCCCCATGCCTTCCAGTGCATCTCGGGATCGAATGACGGTCGGCCTGTCATGACACTGCTGGTGGTCTCGATCGGGTATACGACCGCTATGATCCCCAGGGCCACCGCGGTGCACAGGACCACTCTGTACAGCGCACGTTCCTGCCAGGTGGTGTCGCCTGTGGCGCGCATCTCGCGCACACTTACCCGGCCGACGAGCAGGGCTGTAGCGCCGAGCGGCAGGGAAAACGCGACCCAGACCACGACAGCCGGCCAGCCCAGGGCTTGGTCGATCAACTGGTCGGCGCTGCGGGCGGGCGTCCCTGCGATCAGGATGACGACGGTGGCGGTGATCGCGACGAGGTCGTAACGCCACTGCCTGCGCCACGTGTGGGCGGGATCGGCGCCTGCCCACAACTTCGCAAAGCCGTAGATATACGAGACGGTCAACACGGTTGCGCCCAGCGAGAGCTGTCGGGCGATGTTGACTACGTCGCTGTCGTCGCCGGGCAGCAGCCAGGCCAGTGACTGCTCGAACCATGCCTCCCGCAACAGGTGTTCGAAGAGACCGGCGGTGAGCGCACGGTTGATGAGCCGGTCGACGATGCTGTCCCGCAACAGCCACCACCGACCGGCGAGCACCAACGTGATACCTGTCAGGACCGGCCAGGCGATCAGACCTGGGATCGGAGAGGTCATGTCATCGATGCCGGTTTCGGAAGAACGTCGAGCGGAACCGGCTCGCCGACCGCTTCGGCAGCATCGCTTCGACCAGCAGCAGGTCGGCGAACGTTTCGGCGGCGTGCTCGCGATCACTGCCGTAGTCTTCGCGGCGTAGTGCGCTGCGGATGGTTTCCAGCGACAGCGAGGGCATCAATTCGCGCAACGGCAGATCAGCCGCGGCACCACCGGGACCGCTCGCAGTCGCGCCGTGGCCGAGCAGCATGTGACCGATCTCGTGGGCGATGATGTGATCGGCATGCCATTCGGTGTCGGCCCCGTACATGATCACGTCGTCGCCTTCCCGGGCAATCCACAGGCCACTTCCGGTGCCGCATCCGTTCCCCAAGAGTGCGCCGACGTCGATCGGGCACAACGTAATCGGCCGTCCCCGGTACTCTGCCACCCGCGCGATGTATTCCGTTATGTCCCATGGGTAGGGGATCGGCACCAGGCGACCCAGCTCCTCGAATCGCGCGGCGAGATCCTCCATTACGCCTTCCCCTCGTTGATCACTGACCTATGCCGATATTGCGGTGAGCGTAATCGCCTACAGAGCATTGTCGCGGACGTGGCCTGTCGCGCAAGCTTTCTCGCATCCGCCCTCTGCGGATCGGCCGCACATCATCGGCCTTGATCCGCTCACTACTCGAGCCAGCTCTTGCGCTGGTGGGGGAAGTTGCCGCACCTTGTGCCTGTGAGCGACGAGGGTGCGACTGGACAACCGGTGGCCGACGAAGGGCTGGAAGGATGTGACCATGTCGATTGATCGCGCGATCTTGTTCCGGCTGGCCACGAGTGTCGTTGTGGAGCGGGTTGTTCGGGCTGTGCCGCGAGGTGAGGACCTGGCTTGGCGAGCGGCGTCGCGGTATGTCGCGGGGACTGCTGCGGCCAACGCCGTCCAGGTGGCCGGGGAACTCCATGCGCGTGGCGTGGCCGCCAGTATCGATCAGTTCGGTGAACTGGTCGACGATACCCGTGTCGCGCAGCGGGTTGCTGATGACTATCTGCGGTTGGCCGACGACCTTGTCGGTCTCCCGCAAGACGTATGGCTGGCTGTCGATCTGTCCCATCTCGGCCTCGATATCGACCCGACCGGCTGTGCCGATCGTCTCGCGGCGATCGCGCAGGCATTGCCGGAGGGTCGGCGTATCCAGGTCGGCGCCGAGGACCACGCGCGCGCGGATGCGGTGTTGAAGTGTGTACTCGACGTAGCCGGCCGAGGCATGGCCGACCGCCTCGGTGCCACCGCCCAGGCCAATCTGCGCCGGACGCCCGACGACATGGAGCGTCTACTCGAGGCCGGCGTCCATATCAGGCTGGTCAAGGGCGCCTACCTCGAATCGCCCGATCGAGCCTTGCCGTACGGCGAGCCCACCGACGTCGCCTTCATGCGGTTGGCGCATCGGCTGGCGGCAGCACATGCGCCGTTCGCGCTGGCGACCCATGACGGTGTCCTTCGTGAGGCGCTTCTGACCGCGCTCGGGCCGGTACCGGTGGAACAGCTGCTCGGGGTGCGACCGGAGATATTGAACGATCTGGCCGCTCGCGGTGTGCCGGTTCGCTTGTACATCCCCTTCGGCCACAACTGGTTTCGCTACTGGATGCGCCGACTTGCCGAATCGCGTGGCGCTTGACCATCGCCCACCGAAGGTAGACGCTGCGATGGGTCGGTCCCACAGCGCAGCGCACGGCGGCGGCAGATCGGCGCGCACGTTGTCATCAACCGTGTCCGTTAGCTTCCGACCAGAATGCGTGCCCGTAAGTGCGTCAGCGACGCGCTGGGCTTGTTCGGCGCTTGCCTGGCAGTCCAGGCTCAACTGGCCCGATTCGGCAACCGCCTGACCCTTGCGCGCAGCTTCCCACCAGCGAACGATTGATTGTGCGGCGGCGGCGTTCGCGGGCCGTGCGGTTGCGCACCCTTCGGTGGACCACGACGTGTCGGCCCCGCACAGGAGTGAACGCTCCGCACGAGGAGGACAGATGTTCATTCAAGTCATTCAAGGCAAGGTTTCCGATCCGGACCGACTACAACGGTGCATGGATCGGTGGACCGAGGAACTGCAACCGGGAGCCGTCGGCTACCTCGGGACGACCAGCGGACTGTGCGATGACGGGACATTCATCGCGTTGGCGCGCTTCGAATCCGCGGAGGCGGCGCGACGCAACAGCGAGCGCCCGGAGCAAGGTGCGTGGTGGGCCGAGACCGAACAATGCTTCGACGGGCCTGTCGAATTCATGGACTGCCCCGAAGTCACGCAGTGGATGGGTGGTGGCTCCGACGAGGCCGGCTTCGTGCAGATCATGGAGGGCCACACGCGCGATGCGGCCCGGATGCGCGAACTGCTGACGCAGGGCGGCGATCGTGTGCACGAATTGCGCCCGGATATTCTCGGCGGGCTTTTGGCGACGAACGGTGGCGACGCATACGTCGAGGCGGTGTACTTCACCTCCGAAGCCGCGGCTCGGGAAGCCGAGAAGTTGGAGATCCCCGACGACCTGCGGACGCTGTTCGAGGAGGAAAGCGAGCTCATGGGTGAGGTCGAATACTTCGACCTGCACGACCCGAGGCTGGTATCGGCGCGCAAGTAGTCGGCCCGTACCGCCCCCGACGCCGACGGGTTGGTCTCGGTCGATCTCCCCGCGTCCGCGACTGACACGGCGGCGCCGATCCGCAAAGGTTACGGGCGCGCGAGCGAAGTCTTCCCGGTTTCGCTCGCCCGCCGTGGACCGCGGCGATCACCTCGGCACTTGCCCTACGGGGGCAACAGGATTCGTGGAGTGACCTTCCGGCGTTGCGCCGCCCTGCACCGCGGCATTATCGGTAATGCCACCAGGGGTGAGATGCGGCGCGCCCGCGTCGGCCCCGATGCTGATCCGGTGCGGGGGAGAGTGCGACGTCGACCGGGCCGAGCAGGCTCGGTCCGCGCTACGACCCGTGGACCAGGCGGCCCACCAGGCCGCGCAGGTACCGGTACCCGCGCGGGCGGGGATGGAATGTGAAGTCGACGGTAACCGCCGCGGCGAGCCACAGCAGAATCGTCGAGGCGACGACAGCGGCCGAGCCGAGTGCCATCGCCAGCATGACCGGCAGTATCCCGACAGCGACCAATTTCTTGGCGCTTCCTGCATTCATGGTCGGCACTGTAATGCCCACGGTCAGGCACCGCATCACGGCTACGCGCCGTAACACTAACCCGAGCCAATGAGGTCGGCGCCGAATGCGTGAATCCTGTTGGTGGAGAAGCCGCATGCGGAATAGCTCTGAACCGCGGGGCGCGATGAGCGCGACCGACGTCACAGTTACCGTGGCTCGCTGCGACGTCACGGCATCACCTCGGACCAGCACTGATCGGTCGGGCACTGGTCGTCGACAACGGTCTGACTCACCGGCCTTTCGGTGTCGGCGACGAGCGCCCGCGCGTCACGGGTCGGGCATTCGCGGCTCGCCCGTCTCGACCGCGTGACGGGCGCAGAACGATGCCCGGTCCGCGGCCCCTCTCGGCGCGCTACCTCGCCCACGGAGCGAGCCGAGCGCATCCGGTCGACGATCGCGACCCACATCGCGCGGGGTCCGCAAAACAACAGCTACACGATCCCGCCGACCACGCCGACCGAAATCACCGATGGAACGACCCTGCTCGATCAGCCCGCCTGGGGACCGAAGGACAGCGGCGGTGCTTCGGCATGCCGGGCGAACGCCTGGTCGATCAGTTCGGCGGCGGCGCGGGTGACGATCAGGCGCGCGATGGCCAAGTCGGTCTCGAACTTCGTGCGATCCTTCGGGCTGCGTTCGGACTGCTCGAAGGCCTTACCGGCCAGGCTGTGGAAGAGTTCGTCGGCGTAGCGGCCCGCGATCCGGTCGCAGTCGGCGCGTAGTCGCTCGACCATTTCGAAACTGGTGTGCACCGGGATCCCGCCGTCGACGAGTCGGGTGGCGAGGTCGCAGCAGCGCGGGTTGGTGACCCGGTAGGCCTCTAGCGGGTCGTCACTGGCGGCGAGCGCCTGCTTCGCATACTCGGGGAGTTCGGGATGCGACTCCTCCGGTTCGGCGGGCTCCGCGGCGGGCTGGTCGGGGACGCCGAGGACCTCGGCCAGTCCGTCACCACGATCCCACGCCTCGAGTAGTTCCCTGATTCCGTTCAGCTTCATGCCCCGGCCCAGCAATCGGCTGATCGTCTGCAAGCGGCTCAGATGATCGGTCCCGTAGTAGCCGATCCGCCCGCGTACATCGGGTGACGGGAGCAGCCCCCGCTCGTGGTACACGCGGACACTACGCACGGTGGTGTCGGCCACTCGCGCGAGTTCATCGATCGTGTACTCGGACTCCGCAGTCATACCTATCAGGAAACCACATCTTGACCCGATGTAAAACGGACCGTAACTAAACGGACCGCTAATTAACGTTACGCTTGCGCCACATCCCGGTCAACGTGCCGTTACGTAGCGGCATGAAGTCTTGCCGAGGTGGCCAGCGGTCGGTTAGCGTGCGATGTGCCGGCCTTCACAGTCGGCGCCTCCGGGGACTGTTGAGCAGCCCTGATGACTGTCTGACTGTCCGATCCATGGGCCACGAGTCTGTTGCTGCGTGCCCTCGGCATCCTCGGAGATGGCTATGAGCATTACCCAAACCCCCACGTTGGCTACCGGATTCGCTGAGTCGATGGAGATCCCGTCGGCCCGCGCCAAGTCGACACAGCGGCCACCCTGCGCGGACGTCCCCAACAACTGGGACCTGGACGCCGGAACCCCCGATGCCTGGCGCACCGCCGTCCGGCTGTGCGCCGACTGCCCGTTGCTGACGCAGTGCGCCCAGCTGGCCCAATCGCTCACTGCCAGCGGTGATGGACCGCGCGCGATGATCTGGGCCGGTGTCGCCTATGACGGCGCGGGCAAGGTCGTCGAAAACCTGGACAGTCATCGGACCACGCCGCTGGATCACAAGCGGCCCATGCGGATCGTGCGCAATGGCGCGCGGCCGGTGTGTACCGAGCCCGTGCCGACCGCGCCGCGGCGGCGGATTGTGCTCGGTCGGCCGCTGCGGCCGACCGGAACCGACGGCATCTGAGAGATGTTCGTGGCAGAGTGCTGAAAATTATTGCGGCGATAGGAAACTCATGACAGTGCTCTCCCTGGAGATCGGTTCGACCGAATTCGCGGCCAGCCGCGTGGCTGCGGATGTCGAAGTGGAGGACATCCGCCGGATCCCGATACCGGACCGGCAGGCCTGGGATCGGTGCCGGGAGTTGCTGATCGAGGTTGCCGAAGGCGGCGAGGTCACCTGTCTGGGTATCGCCGCTCTCGGTCCGATCGATATGTCGGCGGGAGTGGTGGCGCCGGTCGAAGTGCCGGAGTGGCGCATGGGTTTCGGCATTGTCGAAGCGGCGCAGAAGTTGTTCCCGGCGGCGAAGGTGCTGTTGGCGCTCGATGGGGTCTGCATGGCATTGGCGGAGCGGACCTTCGGTGCGACCGTCGAGGTGATGGACGCTCTGTGTATCTCTGTCTCCGATCGCATCAGCGGCGGTGTCATGGTGGGCGGTTTCGTCGTAGTGGGGCGCACCGGGAACGGCGGGCATGTCGGCCATGTGCTGGTCCCAGGCTTCGACGATGCCTGCACCTGCGGTGGGCGCGGGTGTCTGGAGGCGGTCGCGAGCGCGACATCCGTGCTGCGCTGGGCGCGCGGGAAGGGGTGGACCGGGGAGTCGATCGCCGAGCTGATCGAGGCCGCAGGGGCAGGTGAAGCGGTCGCGGTGTCCGCGATGGAGCGCGCCGGAACGGCCCTCGGGCGGGCGATCGCCTCGGTGGCCGCGCTGCTCGACCACGACCTGGTGGTGCTCGGTGGCACCCTGGCTGCCGCTGGTCCGGAGCTGTGGAAGCCCCTCGGCGCCGCCGTTGCGACACATGCCCGGCTCAGCTTCCTGCCCGGGCTGCGCGTTGTGCCATCGGAACTCGGTGAATTGGGGCCACTGGCAGGTGCCGGCGTGCTCGCGCTGTCGGCCAACACCGAGTGATCGCTTTGCGCTGCACGGAACCTCACCGAACCTATTGATCGTGCCGCTATACAGCGGTACATTGCTTACGTATTGCAAGTTACCGTCTGGGCGGTGACTCCACGGTGAACGGCGGGTACGGGCGAGTGCGATGAACAGTGGCGTGGTGATTCCGTGGGTGACGGTCGAGACTCTGGCGCCCGACGCCCTCTCGGTGGCGTCGGTGGGTGATGGGCCGCGCGAGTTCGCAGGCTGGCAGCGTGTGCTGCAACGGATCCTGGCCAAGACGCCCGCACTCTACGACGGCCTCACAACCGAGGGCATCGGTGCCGCCATCGGCGCGGTGCGGGACAGGGCCGAGGAAATCGACCTGACGATCCCGACCGCCTCGGGCCCGCACAAGCTGAGGGTGAAACCGGTGCTGGGGCCGGACGGGGACGTGCACGCGGTTCGGCTGTGGCTCGGATCCGCGGCCGCGGCGGCGCCGATGCTGCCCGCTGCCGTGGGAGCGATCTGGGATCTCGACAGCCAGACCATTCGTCTGCCCGCGGATATCGTGCGGCTGCCCGGTGTTTCGGCCGAAGAGTACGTGCCGCGGATGTCGATAGCGGAACTGTTCCATCGGGTTTCGACATTCGACCGGCATGCCGAGGTGCTCGATCTCCTCTATGCCCCGCAGCCCGGTGGCAAGCTTCAGTTCGACGTCACGGTGACGGATGGGTCCGGACGTCCCGGTAGGTGGCGGATCACCATGCGCGTTCGTGACGACGACAAGGCGCGGGGCGCGTGGTGGTTGATCGAGGATGTCACATCGGAGCAGGTGCCATCGGCAGCGCCGACGTTGGAGCGAATCGGATTGCGGGAGGCGCACCGTCGTGCCGGAACGCATCTCGCGGTGGTGCAGCTCGCCCGCACCAGCATCTCGCACTGGCTCACCGATCCGGCGCCCTGGATCCGGTGGGACTATCTGTTCCGTCCGGTGGATGTATTCCATCCCGATGACCGCGCCCGGCTGGTGGAGCTCGGAGACCGGCTCCGGTCCGGTGATTCGGCGGGAGTCACCGTGCGTGCCCTCAACTACCGGGGTGATTACACGCCGACCTCGCTGCTGCTCTATCCCTACCCCGGATTCTCGAATCGGAAGCTCGCCATCGCGCAGCTCGTGCGCGTGGCGGACGACGTTCCGATGCTGGAGCCCCATCGCGATGCGCTGGAGCGGCATCGGTCGAGCGTGGCGATCGGCTACGACGAGCAACTGCGGCACTGGCTAGCCGGTCGCATGAAGCACAGCCCGGTGGGCTGATAGTTCTTCCCGTTGTTGGGAATATTGTTGAAAGTCGGGTCGGCTGTGCTCTCTACCATTTCGAGAATGCGGACAGCGGCTGGCGGACAAGCGGATTCGGGTGAGGCGCTGCTTCGCCGAATGGCCGCGCGTCGCCGCCGCGACAATATCGTGGTCGCCGTTCTGGCGGTCCTGGCCGTGCTCGGGGGCGGGCATGCGATCTTCAGCATCTTCTCGTCGGCGGCGCCCGCCCGGGCCACCGATCCGACGATCGGGGTCATCGGGCACGCCCAGCTCGCGTCGGCGTTCGCCGAGGAGTTCGTGGTCGCCTATCTGGGTGCCGCTGCCGGACAACAGGAGCGGATCGGGGAATACGTGACCGGGCAGCAGATTACGCTGCCCGCGACCGGTCGTCAGGTCTCCGATCCGATCGTGGTGTATTTGGCGCGCGCCATTTCCAGCGGCAATTTGGACGTCTGGGCAGTCACCGTGTCGGTAAAGGTCGGCAAGGGCACCGGTGCGATTTCCGGAGCGCGGCAATATTTCCGAGTCGCGGTGTCGGTCGCCGACGGTCTGCGCCGGGCGCTGTCGGTGCCCGCCGAGGTGGAGCCGCCGGGCCGCAATGCTGATCTGGCGCTCGCGTACTCGGGACCGTGTTCGGCGGATACGCCACTGGCGCAGGTGGCCTCGGGATTTCTGACGGCCTTCTTGACCGGTAATGGCGATGTGGCCCGGTACACCACCCTCGACGCCGGGATATCGGTTCTGCGGCCGACCCCGTTCACCGGGCTCGAGACCGCGTCGATCATGGCCGACGACTCCAGCTGCGGGACCCGGGGGACCACCGCCCGGGTGCTGGCCAACGTCAATCCGAAAGGAGACGGCGGCGCCACCGCGACGCTGGCGTATCCGTTGACTCTGGTGCGCACCGAGGGGCAGTGGCAGGTGCGGTCCATGGATCCGATTCCGGCATTGGCCGATCCGCTCGCCCTGATCGTCGGCAACGATCCGGGCCGTCCTGCACCGACAACCGCAGCCGCAACCGCTACGACCACAGCACCTTCGAGCTCGGTGCGGATTCCGCCGCCGACCCAGAACTGATCGGAGAAGAGGCAGCTCCATGGGTAATTTGAGCGAAATCCTGGTCCGCATACTGCTCTTCGTCCGCTGGGCGGGCCTGATTCTCATCACGATCCTCGCCATCTCGGTGCTGATCACCGAGTCGGCCAAATCCAAACTGTCCCCGGCGAAGATACTCGGGGTCGCCGGATCGGCGATTCTCGCGGCGGTCATGCTCTGGATGTTGCCGACGCTGGTCAACTACGCCCGCACCGATGCCAATCTCATCGTTCCCGATCATCCGATCGGGGGATATCGATGACCCAGGTGATCAAGGTCTTCACGCCGATCAAGCGGGTGCCGACCATGATCGGCAAGGCGCAGAACGGGCAGAAGTTGCCGTTCGGGCCGTACACGCTGCCGCAGGTGGCGGGCGGAGCGGGTGGGCTTCTGGTGGTCTCGTTGTGCGCCATGACATTTCCGGTGAATCCGGCGGTCACCTTCATCGTCGGATTGGCGCTCACCATACTGGTCGTCTTCCTGCTCGGGCTGGTGCCCTACACTGGCGTCCGGATCATCTCCCGGGCGCTGTGGCTGGGCCGGATCATCTTCTTCCGCAAGCCGGTCTCGGCCTCCGGCATGCCGATCACCGCCGACTCCGTGCGCGACACCTATTTCGTCGAGGAGACCACAGTTCTCCTGCTGCCGGACTTCGTACTCGCATCACCGGTACCCGCGGGTGGACAACCGGCACTGCCCGGGGGCTGGATCGAAGCGATCACCGGTGAGGGGCAACGCTGATGGCCTTCGGACGAGATCTCCAGCCCACCGCGGCGATTCGCGGGAATCTGCAATTCACCCATGCGGGTCTGGTCACCGCGACCTACTTCATCAACCCGCTCGGCTACGGATTGCGCAAGGCGACACATAAGTTCGACGTCAAACAGGCTCACCACGCGCTGGTCACCAGCCTGCCGAACGGCTCGCTGCTGCTCGGTATCCAAGCCGAGCTCAACACCCTCGACGTACTCAGCAAGATGGTCGAGGGCGTCGATCTCGACGATTGCGAGGACTACGCCGCCGAGGTGGTGGCCTCCTACGATCGGGTCCAGGCCATCGGGCCACGCACCCGGATCCACCTGCTCTCGATTCCGGTCGGATCCACCAATCCGGGTATGTCCGCGCTGTCGAGAATGTGGCGCGGCGGCAGTACCACGATCGATGCCACCGCCATCGCTCGCGCCGACCTCGACAGCTACGACGCGACGGCGAATGAGATCCTCTCGCGCATCGGCGGCGAATTCGACCCGGTTCCGGTCCCCGCCGCACTCTTCCAATGGTTGTGGGAGCACTATCTGTCGCGCGGTGCGTCGAGCGATCCGGTCGCGCCGACGCGGGCGGGGGCACTCGACGACGCGACGGCGGCCGTCTTCCGTTCCGCGGCCCTGGACGAGGGTGCGCAGGCCGACAGCAACCGCCGCATTCGACCCTCCTTCGTACCCGTGATCAAGATCGTGCAGCCGGACTACGAGTACCTGCCGTCCTACCAGGCGATGCTCACACCGCATTCATTCCCCTATGGGGGCATGACATTTCCGGGCGGCAGCGAGTTCCTGAATGTGCTCGAGAATCTGGGGGATGTCACCGTCGACTGGGGTATGCGGATCTCGACCAAGCCCGCGGATCAGGTGCTCAAGAATAATGAGCTGAACCTGCGTCGCCTGGGCGAGCAGATGGATCAGCGGGACCAGGAGATCTCCTTCGCACAGAACACGCTGACCTCCAAGGCCCAGATGCTCGGTGAGTACAACCAGCACTTCGAGGTCAACGGCGGCGAATCGGAGGTGTCCTTCACCACCGTCATCGCGATCGGCGGCGACTCTCGTGAAGAGACCATGGACGCGGTCAACGCGCTCAAGCGGCGCTACAAGCGTTTTCAAGTGGAGATGACCACTCCGATCGGCGCCCAGATCGATCTGTGGTCGATGATGATTCCGGGTAGCCAGCCGCGGCGCGCGTACGACGACTTCGCGCATATCGTCCCCTCGGATATGTGGGCCGGTTTCGTGCCGTTCACCACCAGCCAGATCGGTGACGACAGCGGACCGGTGATCGGAATCAATTTGCTGTCGGGCAATTTCGAGCCGATCCACTTCGGCATCATGGAGGCGGCGCTACACGATATGTCCGCGTCGTTCGCGGTCACCGGCGAGCTGGGGTCGGGTAAGTCCTACTTCCTCAAGCTCATGGCGGTGCTCGTACACGATATGGGCGGTCAGTTCCTGGCGATCGACCGAAGTCAGGTGGGGGAGTGGGAGTATTTCGCGTCCTCGATCGATGACGCCGTCATCATCGATCTGGCGAATCCGACGGTATCGCTGGATCCGCTGCGCCTGTTCCACCCGCGGATCGCCGGGGAGCGGGCGCTGGATTCGATTCTGCCGCTGCTGGATCTGTCCCCGACCTCGGGAGCCGGTGCTGCCGCCAGCAACCTGCTGACGCCCAAAGGCATTGCCGAGCACGGCATTCGGAGTCTTCTGGATCTGTACCACACGGTGCGGCGACTCTGTGATCAGCCGGGAATCGGGGAGGAGTACGCCGACCTCGCGGCGCGGCTGGGCACCGTGGTCGAACGGGTACCGGTGCTCTTCGATCCGAAACTCAAACCACTGCGGCTCGACGCCGCGGCGACCGTCGTTCGCAGCCACCACCTGGCGCTGCCGACCGCGGAGGAGCTCACCACACCGCACCTGTACAGCAGGTTGCCCTTGACCAAGCGGCTCGGAACCGCGCTGTACGAACTGGTCGGCGTCGCCGCGCGCGAGGCATTCCTCACCGACAACGGCAGATTCGGGCTGCTGGTCGGTGATGAGGCGCACCATTTCACCCAGACCCAGGTGGGCTCGGCGGTGACCTCGGACTTCAGCCGCGACGGCCGTAAGCACCTGGCGGCGATCGGGCTGGCCTCGCACGATCCGGCGACCGACTTCCAGGGCGCGGCACATAATCTCATTCCCAACCGCTTCGTATTCCGCCAGCGTGATGAAACCCTGGCCCGCAACAGTCTGGAATGGCTGGGCGTCGACTTGGAAGAGACGCCGTTTCTCCTGCAGATCCTGCGGGAGGAGACCTCGCCGCCGATCGCCGCCGGACGGCAGGTGCCGGAGGAGCGCCGGGGCGAAATGTTCATGCGTGACGCGCTGAATCGGATCGGTCGCGGCAAGGTGCTCGGGCCGGCCCGGCTCGACCGAGCCATGGCGATCGGGAGCACGCCGGAACGTCAGGGCGGCTCGTGACCACCGCCGGCCGGTCGGCGTCGAGTCTGGAGTTCTGGGATCCGACTCGGTGGCAGCCGCGTGCCGTACGTCGCCGGATTCTACTGTGGGTCAATGCGACTCGGCGTCGACGCTGGAGCACGTGGCTGCTGATCGCAGTCTTCGGTCTGGTGATATTCCCCGCCGTCGTGGGTGTGATCTCCACCGCGCACGCCAGCAGCTCCACCGAAGGATCGGCGGCCGTCAGCGCCCTCAGCTGGACTCAGGTCAAAGACACCTCGGGGGTGGACCTGTCGAGCTATATGTTCGCCACCGATCGCGGCGCCATATGGCGACCACAAGATACGGTGATGTCGCTGGTGATCAGCATGGAGTTCGCGGGCTGGCTGGCCATTGTGACGACCGGGATCTGGTTCATCGGCTACACCTTGAGTTTTCGGTGGATGGATTCGTTCGCGTCGATCCTGCGTGGCGTGGCGGGGGGTTTGACCGAAACACTGGCCACACCGCTGATGCTGGCGACCGCCGCGGCCATCGGCGCGTTCGTGGTGGCCTGGTTCATTGTGCGTGGCTACCATGCCAAAGCCACGCTACAGACCATCACCATGTTGGCGGTAGCGGTGGTAGGGCCGGTATTCCTCGCGGATCCGTTGGCGGATGTGCTGTCCTCGGACGGGTGGCTGGCACAGGGGCGGAATGTAGGTCTGTCGGTGGCGGCCGGGTTGAACGGCGACGCGAATCCGAATCCGGCACAGCTGGTGCCCGTGATGCAGGCACAGATGGCGGACAACTTTGCTCGAAAACCATTGCAGGTATGGAATTTCGGGCACATCGTGGATATGCGCGGGGCCTGCGGTGCGGCGTGGTCGGCGGGCGCACGGACCGGCGAGAACGACCGGCTGAAGTCCGCGATCAAGGGGTGCGGCGATAATGCCGCGTACCAGCAGACCGAACATCCGAGTGTGGGACAGATCAGCTCGGGTCTGCTTATGATACTTTCTGCGCTGGTATTTTTGGTTTTCGCCGCATATTTGGCAACCAAGATCATCTCGCGAGCCTTGCATGCCGTCTATCACGGACTCATGTCGATTTTCGGATTCGCCGCGGGTGGGTTCGTTTACGGGCCGACACAGACCTTTTTGGTCCGGAACCTCGTCGACGCCTTTATTGCGGCTGTTGCTATGGCGCTGTATACGATTGCGCTCGCCTTCTACCTGTTATTCCTGGGCCTGCTGTTCGAGCAGGCCCAGGATCAGGTCATGAGGGTTCTCATCCTCGGCGCTATCGTGCAATTCATTGCGGTGAGCCAGCTGAAGACGCTCGGCGCAAGCCTGGATCGTGGTAACGACTGGATCGCCAACCGGTTCGCGCTGGCAATCCAAGGTGGCGGCGGCGGTGGTACTGGATCGGGATCCGGCGGTGGAACCGCCTTGGGCATGGGCACGATGCGGTCGAACAGCGGCGGGTCGGGCGGTATGGGATTCCTCGCCGGGGTCGGCGCCATCAACGCCCTCAATTTGAACCCGGCGACCGCGTGGCTGGCCGGAGGGGTGCGGGGGCCGCTGAATCCTCTCGCTCGGAAGGAGGCCCGAGCGACGAAACGCAAGTACAAGGCGCAGGGCAAATTCTTCGAGCCCGCGAATGCCCAGAGCATCATGAAATGGGTTCCATTTGTGGGTGAAGCGAAAGCTGCCGCAAAGTCCTGGGGAGGTATCAATTCGATTCGGGGTGCCGGGGCGGCCATGGCTGCTGTGATGAAGCAAGGTGGCGGCATTGACTCCGCGTACGGCGCGTTGCGTGGCGCCAAATTCAGGGATAAGAAGTGGATACCGCATTTGATGTCGGGCTGGCAAAATGCGTGGAACAACGCCGAACGTCAAGGCGTCAGCAACAAGGATCTCGGGTTCGCGCTTTCTTCGATGAAGCAGGCGCATCTATCCGCATCACGTCTGGTGAGCGGCAGGGGTTCCGCAGAAGAAGTCGCGGCCCATATGACGGTGATGCAGGAGGCGGCGCTCGAATTTTCCCAAAATTCCCCCCATGGGATCCGCCTCGGATCGCCGCAGGCGCGGCAGTACTTGAGGGACTATATGAACGGTCCCGATCATCTGAAAGCGGAGAAGATGGAGGCGCTGAGTCAATGGATGAAAGGTGATACGACGACCGCGATTCCCCATGCGCATGCGGATCTGACGGGCCTCACTACCGAAGACGCGAGGCAGATTCAGGGCGCGATCGGAGCCGCACACGCCCGTCGGGTCAACGAGTCGGTCGCCAATGTGCTCCAGAACCCACACGACGAGCGACTGTGGCAGACAGCCCAGAAGGAATTGGCCGATGCTGCGTACAGCGATATGCGCGCAGACGGTAAGGTCCCGACCCCGTGGTCCTCGGGTGTTCCACCGGTAAGCGGCCGGCGCAGTGGATGGAGCCAAGCGCTGTCCCCGGTGGGACGGCATCTGGAACTGAGGCCGGGCGATACCCGCGCCGGGATTCCGTAGGCATTGTCGATGCTCGCCAAAATTATCTTTCTCACGACGGTGCCGATCTGGATATGGGCGCTGGTGGCCATTGGCGCACTGTGCGGCGGGTTGGGCATCGTGGTCGCTGTGGTCGGCGGCGGAGCGGTATCGACCGGCTACGCGGACCTGTACAACCAGTGCGACAGTGCGGTCGGGCCCGATCCGGCGATCACCGCGACTTCGACTCCCGGAATGCGCGCAACCCCCGAGGCGCGACCGTCTTTCGTGCCGCCTACGGCCAATCCCTATGCGCAAATGACTATCGCGGCCGATGATACGGATGCCTCTCCTTGGCAGCGCGCCTGTGCGGCCGCGATGCCCTCGGCGTTCTATCAGGGCCCGGCGCTAGGGGATATCAACGGGGGATTCGCCGTCGACTGTGCCCGGGCACTGGCCATGGCGGAGGTCTTTCCGTCGACGGTCTCGACCTCCGCGGCGCTGACGCAATACGTGATCTACCAGGCCTCCCGAGCCGCTCTGACCGGCCGTTGTGAAGTATCGGATTCGACCGCCGGTGCGGCCCCGACCGCGTGGGCGCTGCCCGCAGGGGAGCAACCGGCTCCCGGCGGGTGTGGGCAGCCGCCGACGTCGACAACCGGCTCCAGCCCCGTTGTCGTCGTGCTTCCGGACATCATTGCGGGGCAAGGGGTTTGCGGCCACCGGGTAGAGCCTGCCGCGGTGTCGGCGGGAGATCTGATCTTCTGGGATTACCGGGATAGTGCACCGACCCAGGTTGGTCTCGCGATCGACTCGTCGTACCTGGTGACCTGCGACGCGGTCTCCGGACGGATTGTGCGGCAGCTGATTCCGGCCGACAGCGACGTTCGGGTGAAACGAGTGCTGGGGAGTGGGTCATGACCGGGGCGCAGGTGTGGGGGACGGGTGAGGCTGTCGGGGAGGCTGATCCGGGTGAGACCGACGCGGGTGCGGGTGAGGGTGATTCGGGGTCGGGGACGCCGTGGTCGCGGCCGGCTGGGTCGCGGTCCGGTGCGCGTGCGGGTGTGCCGGGTGGTCTGCCGTCCGGTGCCGGTGCCGGTGCGTCGTCGGCCGGTGCAGGTTCGGGGTTGGGTTCTGGTGGGCCTGGTTCCGCATCGGTGGGTTCGGCCGGCGCCGGTAGTGCGCCGGTGGTGGGTTCGGCGCAGGCGGCACCGGGCGCTGCGGCTGGGCCCGGTGCAGGGGCAGTGCCGCCGACAGGGGCTGTGCCCGGAGCGGGTTCGAGTGGTGCGGGTGCCGTAGCGCCCCGCACCGATAGTGTGCCTACCCATCCCGAACTCGCACCGGCGAGACCCGCTGGGCCGTTGATCGATCCGGAGATGATCGCGGATGCGGCTCCCCTGGCGATGGGCGCCGGGATGATGGCGATGAGCGTGCTGCCGATGATCGCCTCGGCGCTGGCCGGGCTGGGCTCCGGTGGTGGTGAGTCGAGCGCTCCACCGCAAACCGGCACCGATACCGGTGCCCCCGAGGGCGGGTGGTCGCCGGAAACCATGCGTGCGTTGCAAACCTTACAGAAACTGGCCGAGGTCTACGGTGACGGCGAACCGACCGCCCCGGCCACGCCGGGTCGCCCCAGCAAACCCGGCAGCCCCGGCACTCCCGGTACCCCGGGAACTCCGGGCACCGATCCGGGTTCGGGTGAATCGGCCAATATGATCCGGGCGAAGCAGTTGTTCCAGCGCAACGCCCGCACCGCGTTCTACAACCTCGACAACCAGCTCGCCCAATACATGGTCGGCCTCGCCGGTAGTAACAAGGTCGACCGGAACGCGGTCAAGGCGCTGCTGGGTGAGGTCAATCGCGCTCTGGTCGAACTGGGCCCGCTCGCCTACACCAAGGCAGGCCAGCAAAAGATCCGTCAGATCCTCACGACCGCACTGCAAAAGGCGCACACCATCGTCTCCGCGGGACAGACCAACTCCACCGACACCGCGAACGCCATCGGCCATCTCACCAACCAATACGTCTACAACCTGCTCGGCAAGCAATACAACGTGAACCTCGGTGGCGCCGCCGGTAGTGGCGCGGGAATGACACCGGCCGCGCAGCAGGCGATTGCGACGGCGGTGGCGCAGACCGGCAAACCCTACGTGTGGGGTGCGGAGGGGCCCAACGGCTTCGACTGCTCGGGACTCATGATGTACGCCGCGGCGTCCGCCGGAGTCCGCATCCCACGGACCGCGGAGGAACAGTACCGCCAGCTGCCCCAGGTCCATCCGTCGAATATTCGGCCGGGCGATCTGATCTTCCCCGCCGATTCATTCGGTTCCGGCGGCCCCGGACACGTCATCATGTACATGGGAGACGGCAGGTGTATCGCGGCCTCGCGCACCGGGGTGCCGATCGGTGAGGTCCCGCTGCCACGCGACTACCGAGCGACTCGCTGGACTCGGTAGATGGAATCCGTGCCTGTGCCGTGGGGGCTCTCTCGGCAGGAGAAGCTCTGGCCCGCATCGGGATTGGATCTGACGCAGCTGCGTGGGAGGGGCTGGGAGCCACCGCCTTTCACCGAATTCGTCCTCGAGATCCACGGTCGCTGCGGCGACTATTGCTCCACCTGCGCGGTGGCCGACCGGGGTTGGTGCGAGCGGCCCGAGACGATGAGTCGCACAGTATTCGCGGACGCCTGCCGCATGATCGGTGAGCATGCCCGCCGCTGCGAGCTGCCCGCGGTGGATCTGTTGTTCCACGGCGGTGAACCGCTGATGGTCGGGCACGAGAATCTGGCCGAGTACGCTCGGCTGGCCAGGGAGTTGCTCGAGCCGATTACCAAGGTGCGGATCGGCATGCGGACCAATGGTGTGCTGCTCGACGAGGAGTTCGTGCGCATCTGTGATCGCTGGGGGATCCGGATCGCTGTCGGCCTCGACGGCGACCGGATCGGCAACGATCGCCATCGCCGAGAGGGGCGAAGTACGGCGAGCTATGCGCGCGTTGTCGCGGGACTGGCTCAGCTGGTGACCGATGAGCGACGCCACCTGTTTTCGGGATTGCTGTGCACGATCGACATTGCGAACGATCCGGTCGATACCTACGAGTCGCTTCTGGTATTCGATCCGCCGGTGGTCGACTTCCGACTTCCGCACGGCGACTGGACAACACCCCCGCCGAACCCGAACCCCGGCTCCGGCGACACCCCCTATGGAAACTGGCTGATCGAGATCTTCGATCGCTGGTATCCGGCATCCGTCTTGGAGCCGAGGGTGCGACTGTTCGATGACATCATCGAGCTCTTGCTCGGTGGCCGGGTCGTGTCCGAATCCGTGGGGCTACAGCCTATTCGGCGGGTTGTGATCGACACCGACGGCACTCTGGGAAAGGTCGATGATCCGCGATCGGCCTCGGCGGTCGCCGCCGTCTCGCGGGCCGTCGGTGCGGCAAACCCACTCGACAGGGCGCTGTGGGAACCGTCCATGGTGGCTCGTCGGATCGGGGTCGAGGCTCTAAGCGACACCTGCCGCCGCTGCCCGATCCATACGATATGCGGCGGTGGACAGTACGCGCACCGATATCGCGCGGACAATGGCTTCCGCAACCCCTCGGTGTACTGCGCCGATCTGACGGCGCTGATCATGCACATCGGATTCCGCCTGCGCGCGGACCACGACACCGCGCTGGGTGAGTGAACGCTTCCCGTGTCCGGGAAGTAACTATCCGTGAATGGCATTGTGCCGCACTAGAATTCATCCCACCAGTTGGTCACGTATCGGGCAAGAGGAGTAAGGGATGGAATCCGTGCCGGTGGCCTCGGAGCTTTCGCGTCGTGAAGAGTGGCCGCCGGAACGTGGATCGGAGATGGCCACCTCGCATCGCGGTGGGGGAATCGCCATGCGCGCGACTGCCACCGAAATAGACGAGGTCATCGTCGATTTGAGTTCGGGGTACGGCAGCGTGGCCGCGCTGGAGAAGTTGGCGGACAGCCTGCTGATCACGCGAATGTTTCGGGTGCGGACCCTCGTGGTCAAGGCGTCGAAATTGCCCGAGTTGATCGATGGCGCCCGATTGCACCTTGCCTATGGGGCCCTCGCCGACTTGCAGCGATCGCATCCGGCCGAGGTCGCGGCACTGCTGACGTACCCGCATACCGGCCCGTGGCTCGCCGACGTGCTGGAGCGGATTGATGCGTCCGAGGACGATTCGGCGACGCCGCTGTGGGCGGATTGCGGATATCTGGGCTGGCTTGCCGCGGCGGCGAGCGTCACCTGCCGCCCCGAGGGGTCGATGACATTGGTGGTGCGCGGTGGTGTGGCGATGCTGCCGGGCATCGGCATGGCCCGACTCGGCCCCACCGGCGACTACGGCCACTGTGAACTGCACTGGACAGCCGACGGCGCCTTACGGTTTGCCCGAGGCGGCACCACCCTGGTCGTCCCGTCCCCGGACGAGGAGACCGACCCCTCGTGGCTGCCGTTGCGCCGGATGCGTGGTGCCGACGGTGAAAAGGATGTGTTGCTGGACGATCTCGACCCGTTCCGGGCTACGCGCGCGGACCAGCCGACCCCGCCCCGTCTGGCGGCCGGACACGTCGCGCTGTGGCAGGACGATTTCGTGTCGGCCTGGGATCTGCTGGATCGAGATTTCGCACGGTACCTGACCCCGATGCGCGGCTGCCTGCGGATGGTGGCACCACTGGGCCCCCGCCCGAGAACCGCGAGCCACACCTCGTTCCATGGCGTCGGGTGCGTGTACACCAGCGTCCCGGCCGATCCCTGCCAGCTGGCGCTCACGCTGATCCGGGAGATCCAGCACACCAAGTTCACGCTGCTGAACGATCAAGTCCGGCTGTTCGACCCGGATACCGGTGCGCGCTTCTATGTGCCGTGGCACGACGATCCCAGACCGATCCTCGATCTGGTACGGGGGATCTACGCATTCTTCGGCGTCACGGACTTCTGGCGAGTCCACCGCGACGCCGATTGTCACCGATCCATGCGGTCACATGTCGACTTCGCGTTGTGGCGGATGCGGGTGGAGGGTGCGATAGCGCGGGCATTGAGCTCCGGATTGCTCACGACCGCGGGGGAACACCTGATGAAGACGCTTCGGGATGCGATGCGACCGTGGAGCGCCGAGGAGGTGTCCGCCGAGGCCAGGCGCGCCGCTACCGAGGTGTCCACCGCGCACCGGACCTTCTGGCGGGTCCGCAATCTGACGCTGGGCAGCTCCGATATCGCGGACTTGGTCGCGGGCTGGCGCGCACAGGATCCTCCTCCTGCGGTCCTGCCACCCGCGATCCCGGTGGATCAGCGGTCGATCCCGAATCATCATCGTCACCTGTACCTTTCGGAGTCATTGACGCAGCGGGGCATCGGCGAGGAAGCGGCGGTGTTCACCCTGGACCAGCCGTGCGGTGACCGGGCTTATCTGGCGGGCGATGTACTGTGCGCACTCGCGCGGTACGCGGAGGAAATGCGCTCGGACCCGCTCAGACCGCAACTGTGGGCGGGCCTGGCGGTCACGCTGCCGACCCTGGATCCGGAGACGGACTACCGCATGCTGAGCGAACACCCCGAAGTAATGGCCGGGCTATATGCGGCGCTGCGTGCGGAAAGTGAAGAGGTCGGCATTCTCGAACTCCTCCGCTGGTTGTCGAGCGGCACACTGGCAGATAGGGAGCTCTCAGGACTGCCTGATAGGTAACAGCCCTCCGAATGTCGAGTCCTCCTGTCAGGGCCGCGAGGCCTCAGGGCCGAATCGCTTCAGTATCCGACGTAGGATCCGCCCCCGCGCATTTGGCGGATGCCCGGTACGTCGCTGACCGACCCGTAGCGGTCGATGGCGTAGCGGACTCCGGCGATGATGTTGTCGACCGGATTCCAGATGTCTCGGTGGCCCGGCAGGGAGTAGGAATTGAAGGTCGGGTCGATCGTTTGCATCAGGCCCTTGGACGGAATTCCGGCCGCGGCATTGCTATCCCACAGGTTGATCGCATGCGGGTTGCCGCTCGACTCGTGCTGGATGATCGCGGCGATATCGGCGGGATCGATGCGGCTGGTGTCATAGCCGTTCTGCCGCAGCACCTGTAGGGCTTCATCGATCCACTGGGCCTGCTGGCCCGAGGGGCGGGTGCGTGGCGGACCGCTGCCGATTCGCCGGGGATCCGGAACGACCGTGCGCCGCCGCCGGGACCGGCGTGGGCGCGAATCCCGGAGGTATCGACCGGCCAATGCCTCCACCCGGTCCGCGGTGAGTGCGGCGGCGGCTTTGCCCTGCGCCAATATCGTTGTGGCGCGCTGTAATGCGGTGCTCAGGGTGGTAATCAACAGTTGATGTCCGGCGGCGGTGTCCTCGATGGTGCCCAGTGCGGTCAGAGCCGTATTGACGTCGGCGATAATGGCGGCGATGGCGGCGCGCCCGCGAACGGTGTCGTCGACCGCGCTGTCGAGGATGCGGCCCAGTTCGGCATTGAGCGAGCCCACGGTGTCGATACGGCGAGAAACATTCTGGTTATGGTCGGTGTACCGCGAACCCAGCTCGCCCTCATGGAGCCGCGGACCGGAGGGACCGCCGTGGGCGACGGTCGGCGGCGCGTACGGCTGGCCGGTGTCGGCTGTGGGAACGCCATCGCCGTAATGGGCGGCGATCGATGCGAGGGAACCGAGGGCGGCCGCGGTGAACGGTGTGGTCGCACCCGACCATGCGACGGTGTCCGGTCGTGGCATAGCCGCCGAAGGGGTTGTCGCGGACGAAGAGTCGAGGATCGGGGCCGGTTGAGCACCTCGGGCCGCTATCGGAGCCGAAGACGCCGCCGCGGGTGTGGACGGCATCGATGTGGTTGTGCCGGTGGCCGATAGCGGTGGCATACGCACCGGTGGGCGTCTCTCGGCGGCCCGTTTGTCTTGGCCGGGTGCGATTTCGACGGAGTTCGTGGCGGTTCGCTCGTCCTCGCGGACCTCGGTTTCAGACCTGTCGGGAATGGGTGACATCAGTACGGCACAGACGATCTGCCGCTGCGCACCGCCCGCACGCCGGACACTCCGGTGTGTTCGACCAGTCCGGTGCGGAGGCTCATTCCGGTGCTTCCTCCTGTATCGATCACCGCGTTCAGTTGAGACACAGACACCCTGGCGGCCGGTGGAACTCGTGGAGGCCGCTGGTCAATGATCCTGCCGGACCGCACCGGCGGAGGCTTCCCGCGGTTGGGAATCGCCGACAATCGGTGAATCGAGGAGGAGAGCTGATGGGATTCTGGGACAAGGCATGGCGTGTCGGCCTCATGGGTTTGTCCGTCGGCGCGGCGTTCACCCCCTGGGGGATGGTCGGGGGCGCTGTCGCGGGCGCCGTGACCGGCTTTATCGCGGGTGGCGTCAATCAGAACGGGAATGGCTGGGACTGGAGTAATGCCTTCGCGTCCGCAGGTCTCGGCGCGGCGACAGGAGCAATCCCGGGTGGAGCCGCTGCAGGCCTGCTCATGCGTGGCGGCGCGTCGGCGGCGAGAACCATGAGGGCGGGCCGGACAGTCGCGGCCTTGAGCTCCGGATCGGTCCCGGTGTGGTTTTCCGCTGATCCAGGTAAGCAACCACCGCCGAAACCCCCGAGACCCCTGGGCTTGCCGATCATCGAGCTCGGAGATGGAATAACCAATCCCAATGGTCTGGTACCCAGCCCGATAATCGGGAATGCGAACCGCAGACCCGGCGTCACCGTCTGAAGCGCGACACCATGGAAATGGTTTCGATGTGGATGCCCGACCCCAAAAGGCTTCCCGCCGAGTATCAGGTCGGTCAGTCGGTCCTCGACAAATACGTGGAACTGCCTGTCAAGTTCCGCGGGTACTTCGAGCGGTTCGGCAAGGACGCAGACGCTAAGGCCGATCCGCCTACGCCACCGGATGTACCCCAGGTTGTGGGTGAGGAGTTGGCGAAGATCCCGACTTACGCGACGAAGGCGCAGGGGATGCGGAACGCCTATCGTGCCCTCGTCAATTCGACCACTCAGCTGGCGCCACTCACCCGCGAGTCGGTCGCCAAAGCCGAGGAGGGCAAGGGGGCAATCAATTACGTCATCGAGCAGATGAATGCCGAGGCGCCGAAGTATCCGCCGGACGGTACGACCAAAACCGAACAGGTGCTGACCTACATGACGGCGGCCGTTGACAGCGGAGCGAAAGCCATGACCACGGCGATTTCGGGACAGGAAAAGGTCGGTGGGGAGGTCAGCAAAACGACCGAGGAGCTGAAGGCCGAGCTGGCGAAGGCGCGGAAGGAGATCGAGGAGCTGAAGGAGCGGCTGAAGACGCCCGGCCCTCCGGGTAGCCCCCCTGGTGGCAACAACTTGAACCCACCACCCGGGCCGGATCTCGGCGGTAACAACAAATTTCCTCCCCTGGGCACGAATGAGCTCCCGGGCCTCGACGATCTCTTTCCGAAGGATCCGAAGACTCCGACGCCCACCCCCGACCCGAAGCTACCCGGCGATCCATCGGATCCGACCACGCCGCCGAAGGACCCCATCACGCCGCCGGACAATATCGGGCAACCGCCGTCCTCCCCCAATACTCCTTCGCCGCAGCCGGTTTCCCCGATCAACTCCGGCTTGGGTGGCATGAGCGGCATGGGTGGCATGGGTGGCATGAGCCCGTGGGACATGATGAATATGCGGAATATCATGGACCCGGACATGAATCGCCGCCGCAACGAACTCGACCCGGACCGCGGAGAACGCGAACCCGTTGTCGCCGCACCTGCTCCCATTACGCCCGCGGCGGCGCAAGGCAATCAGCCCGCGCCTGTGGCCGCCGCGCAACCGGCGGCGGTCACCGCTCCGCCGGCTCCGCCCGGACAGCCCCAGACGCAGCCGGTCGCAGGCCCGCCGCAGCGCACACCCGACGCGGACGGAAGCGTGCTGTACACCTTCCCGGACAACCGCACCCAGCGGGTATCGCAGATCGTGGCACAGGCGTTGGACGCCGCGTTCTTCGATGGTGCCGACGCGAAGACCGCCTACGAGAAGACCTCAGCGCACTGGGCCGACAATAGCCACATCGGCGAGCCTGTCGATCCGAACAAACTGATCACCGGTGATGTCGCCACGTGGGAGAAGGATCGCACCGCGATAGCGGTCGTCTTCGGATCCGGTGAAACCGGCACGGTCGAGGTCGTTGTCAAGGCAGATAAGAAGCCGTCGGCGAATAACGAGGAGAAGACCGAGAAGAAGGAAGAGACCGTCCTCAACGGTGTGCTGAAGCCGTTCGCCAACGAAATGAGCGACAGCACAGGATCTTTCGGAGCATTCGCCGGATTCAAGCACCCCGCGGGCATCGAGCTCGCCCAGGCCAAGGATGCCACCGCGGACCCGACCGCCCCGACCGATCAGTCGGCGCCGGTGCTCGCCGCGCCCGCCTGAGTCGTGTGTTGAGAGGAGGTGGCGATGGCACTCGATGTCGACCTGGATGAACTGATCAGGGAGGCGGCGAGACTGGTCGTATTGGCCCAGCAAACCGGTGCGGCGATACCTCGTGGGTGGGTGCCGCCCGCGGGCGCCGACCCCATTTCCGCATCGACGGTGCCGCGGCTCAACGCCCAGACGGCGTCGGTGTTCAACCAGGCGATCGACGTGTTGAACGACATCGCCCGTACCGCACACCATGTCGGTGCCTCCGCCGTCGACTACAGCACGGCCGACGATCACGCCGGCCGCGTGATCGGCGGCGCGGGCCGTGAGATTCTGTCGAATCCGGCCGCGTCCGTCGAGCAGTTCGCCCCGCGAATGCCGCCGGTGATCTCGGGTGCGCCCGGCGGATCGATCGATCCACTCACCTTCGCGAAGCAGTTGCGCGCCGGGCCGGGTCCGAGCGCGCCCACCGGATTCGCCGACGGGATACGCAGATTCATGGGCGAGTCGTACGCCGACGTCCTCGATGGCGTCGATCGGTCGGTGCTGGCGATGCAGAATTGGCGACCGGTCGGAGCCTCGGCGGCCGCCGAACTCACCCGGCATCGAGGCACACTGAATGACGTCGCCGACGACCTGCGGGCACTGACGGACCGCATCGATACCTACAGCAACGCGTTTCGGACGGCGAAGGCCAAGCATCCCAGTCCGGAGGAGATTCAGGCCGCCCGCAAGGAGCTGCTGGCGGCAATGCGTTCCAAGAACGAGGCGCGGATCCAGGCGGCGCTGGCCAGATTCGAAGAGCAGAACGCCCGATCAGCGGAGACGGTGACCAGCTACGAGGTGGAAGTCGATGCCAAGGAACGTGGCATAGACCCGAAGGATCCAGGGAAGGAACCGCCCAAGGAAACGCCGGGTGGGGGCGGATCCAATGACTCCGGTGCCAATGACGCCGCCATGTCGGCCATGATGCCCGCCCTCATGAACGCGATGCAGATGGCCAATTCGGCGCTGAACCAGCCGAATTCCGAATTCGATGAGTGGTCCGACGAGGAATACCTCGAGGACGAATTCGGCTATCCGGGCATCCCATCGCCGGGCGGCGGCGGTTCCGGTTCCTACGGTGGTGGAGGCGGCGGTGGGGCGGGTGGCTCCCTGAGCTCCTATCCGGTGGCCCAGCTGCCGATGGTTTCCGCGCCGAACGGCCCCACAGCGGCCGCGCTGCCCCGCGCAGCGGTGATCGAGCCGCTGGCGGCATCCGGTGCGGGCGCGGCCGGTGCACGTGGCGCCGCGGGCATGCCGATGATGCCGTATATGCCGATGGCGCCCGGCGCGGGCGGTGCGGGCGGCGGCACTGGCGACCGCAACCGCGTTGTCGCGTGGCATCCCGACCGCCTGATGTATGTCGACGACACGCCCCATACCGAGGGAGTGATCGGCGAGCGGCCGACCATCGCGCCGACCGTGACACCGCCGACACCGACTCCCGCCCAACAGAATTCGAGTCAATCCGGAGGTAGCGCATGAGTCGAATCCACCCCAATGTGCAGGCGGCCCTCGACGCCGCCCGCGACCTGCGGCACCGGATCGCCGATCTGCGCGAGAAGATCGACGGCATCCAGGCGCGCAGGCCCTCGCCGAGCGGCGCTGTCATTCCGGAGGTCGACGCGATGGGACGGCTCACCGGTCTCTACCTGGCGCCGGGCACCGCCGCCAGGATGTCCAGCCCGGAGCTCGTCCATGAGATCGTGACCGCCATCCGCGAGAGCGCCGCGGACGCCGCCAGGCAATACCAGGTGTTGATGGACGATGTCACACCCTGGGAGAACGAACCGGCATCCGCCGACGCGGCGGCGGGGCAGTCGTGACGGAGCCCGCCGGTGTCACCATCGCCGACACCGTGCGGTGGCTGCACGACGAGGGACTGATCCGGTTGGCCGGTGTCGCGGAGCGGATGCCCGCTCCCGTCGCCGCGTACACGATCGATATCGCCACTGGCACCGTCACCGCACACCCGGCGGCCGCCACGGCCGCCGAGACGACCTCGCTGGCCGCCGATGACCTGCCCTATCCGGTGGGTACGCCCAAACGGTTGGTGGTCGTCGGCGTCACCGCGTCGGAGTCGATGCTGGTGATCGATCTCGCGGCCACTCTCACCGTCGCGATCAATGCCGACCGGCCCGAGGTGGCCGCCAGGGCCTGGATGCTGCAACTGCTGTTGAATCCGGAGATCACGCTCACGACCAATAGCGCCGATCTGGCCATCGGCGACAGCCCACGGTGCAGGCACGGTTTCATCCCCGGCGGTGGCGCGACCATTGTCAGCGTCGACGATGGGCAGCCCCCGGTCACCACCGTCACCCTCAATTCCACCACCGACGGGCCCGATCACCTCGATGTCGCCGACGATGGCACGGGGGAGATGTACCTCGGGACCAAGTTCTGGCAGCTGAGTCAGGTGATGACCGTGGGTGACGCGGCGTGGTCGGTACTCGCCGCGCAGCTCGGCGGTGAACCTCCTGCCGCTTTGAATCAGATCTCCACCGGAACCGGTGGACAACTTTCGGAGAGCACGCCATGACAAATCCGCAGCCGATCGATTTCTACGACGCCGACCCGGATGAGCCCGAGGCCGAACCGGATTGGAAGAACCGGATCTACGAGGTCTTCAACGCCGATCGCACCGTCGGTGTCGCATGCAACCGCGACGGGGAGGTCATCGGCTTACATCTCGACGACGAGGCGCGCGAGAACGGCGACAGCTGGCTGGCCTCCGAGATCGTGAAGCTTGCCCGGCTGGCGCATCTGAAATCCCGGGTCGGGCTGCGAGAGGAGATGGAATACAACGGTTCCCGCCCCTACGTCGTCGATTCCTTCGATCTACCCACCGAGAACTCGTATCGCTCCATGGAGCGGGCCGAACTCGGCACGACGTCATGACCGCGGATCGGCTCCCGGACACGGGCTTCGACAGGGTGGATATGGATCCCGCGGCGGAGGTCATCGCGGTCGCCGATCGGCACAGCGGAGCCATCACCACGATCATCGACCAAGTGTCCGCCGTGGTCGGGGAGTTGACGCCGAGCTGCCGCCCGGAATCGGATCTCGACCGTGCGCTCAACGGATGGTGCGGGTGGATCGTCGACGAGTTCGGCGCGGTGTTGTCGCCCAGCCGTGAACTGTCCGAAGTGACGCGCGCGCATGCCGCGGTCGCCGCCAACGCACTCGACACCACGGATATCGCGGGAGGCGCATCCGTGCGTGGAGCCCGGCCGATCTGATTTCGGATGGAGTCGGAGCGGGACAGCCCGCACTGGAAGGCGATCGTCGGTGACAACTGGCCTGCGATCGGCCCGGCGGACTGGAGCGCGCTGGAGACATTGGCCCGCGCGGGTGCTGCCGTCCTGGACCCCGACAGTGTCGAACGGCAGCGTCGTGAGTTCGACGAGAGGGTCCGCGCCAGCAAGGGTTTGGATCCGGTCAAGGATTCGATGCGGTCCCAGCGCGGCACATCGCAGGGCTTGGCGGATGCTCTGGTCGCCTCCGCCGACACCTTCCGTGACTTCTCCGATCTGGTGTACCGGACCCGCAATCGGATCCTCGATGTGGTCGATCGGGCCACGCGGCAGATCCGCGACGCGCCCGACCCTGATACCTCGGGCGATGGGACGGTCGACGAGGCCGAAGCTACTGCCGCACGTGCCCGCACGACGAACATCATCGCCGCGGCCAGGGCCGAGGTCGCCGACGTAGCGGCCGAGGCGCTGCGCGGGATCAGTCCATCGGGCCTGCCGAGCCTGGCCGCGATCGCGGAGGCGCTGGGACGGCCCGGTCCCTGGGGACCGGGGAGCCGCGGTGGTCCCCCGGTGCCGAGAAAGCGAACGCAGACCCCGGGCGGCAAGCACACCGATCGGCCGACGGACCGCGGCGCCGACCACAAGTCACCCCCGTCGGCGCGGCCGAATCCCGCTCCGGTGCCGCCACCATCGATCGATCGACCGGTCTCGGACCGAGTGCCTCCGGACGAGGATCCGGATGTGGTCGTTATCGACCCGGACATGCCGCACCCACCCGCGGACGGTGGGCGACCACGCGCCGACCAACCGATTGTGGACGGCGGCCCGACGCAGCCCCGCCCACAGACGCCGTTCCCGGCCCACCCGAGCGGCACGACCCCGATCTACGCGCCGAACCCAGGTTCCGGCGGCCCCGGCACCGTATACACGCCCTCGATACACCCGAGCGGCGCACCGGACGCCGAATCCGGCGCGCCACCGGCCGGTGGCGCGACGACCCGATCCGGTTCGGGCGCAACGGGTTCGGATCCGATTCGGGATGCCACCGAGCGCGCACCGGCGGCGGATGCGCCACTCGGCGCACGGCGGTCGGATCCGAACCAGCTGGCGGCGTCCGCTGAACGGGGGACCAGTTCCGTCGGTGCCTTCGATCCGGCTCCCGACGAGATCGGCGGAGCACAGACGCCACTGGCGCCAGCGATGCCGCCGCCGATCATGCCGCCCGCGCCACCAGTCGCCGCGCCACCGACTGTGACCGCGGCCCCATCGGTCACCGCGGCCGCGACGGGATCATCGGCCGGTGGCACCACGTCGGCTTCGTCCGCTGCGGGCGCGTCACCGCAAGCGCGGTCCGCGCCGGTGGCGGCGGAGTCGAAAGCCGCTGTCGCAGGCCAGGTGTCGGCGAATCCCGGATCGGTGTCCGCACCCGGCAATGCCACCTCGCCCGCGGCCAAGGACCCATCGCGCGGCCGCAGTGGCGGGCACGAGGACGGTGGCGCGGACACCGTGGGCAGTGACGCGCTGGTCCATGGCGTGGTCGGTGCCGCCATGGCCGCTGCGGCGGCCCCGGCATTCGTGATGGGAGAACGGGTAGACGGTGATCTGGTACTCGCCCGGACGCTGTTGAGCGGGGCGCTGGCCGTGGCGGATTCGTCGACGGTGGGGTTGGCACTGGCCGTCTCGATCATGCGGCACGCGGGCGGCGTCAACGCGTTCGTGACCTCGAACGAGGGCCGCGGGTGGCTACCCGCGGGCTTGTACCTGCCGCGCGAAGTCTCCACGCCGTGGGTGTGGCAGGTATCCAATGGCACCGCCTGGGAGGGCATTTCGGACCCGGCTCGGGTGCTGGTCGAATTCGGGGCCGCGTGGGGAGCGCAGTCCGGAGCCCGGCTGGCCGCGGTCGTCTCCGCACTGCCGATCGACGCGGGAATGCGCGCACAGCTGCGGGACGTGCCGATGCAGGGCGAAGTAGCCGCGGCATCGGATATGCCATTGGGTTCGCCGGCGCCGGGTCTGGCCGACCGACTGGAAATGGTTGCCGCACCGCGGCTGCTCGATCGGATCGCACGGGTGGCCGGGGCCGATATCGGTGCACGGCGTGTGGATTTGGCGAGGGACGCCGATGCGCGGGTGCGACGGCTGGGATCGGCCGCACCGTCATCGCTCGAGCTGCCCGCCCTGCGCCAGCGCATTCTGCAGGCGGTCGTGCGGGGGCGAGAGGTGCGCGAGCAGTGGTGGGAGGATTTGCGCGACGCTGATGATCTGCTGGTCGCCTCGATGCTCTCACTGCGGGCCGATGTCGCGCGGATTCCGCTGGGACAGTTGCGTTCCGAGCAGCCATCGGATCAGTCCGCCTCCGCCGCGACCCTGCGAGGGATGGTTTTCGAGCGGCGCTGCGACGAACTCGTGCTGCTGTTGGAGCAACCGCCGACGAGGCAGAGCCTGCGCGATGCGGTATACGCGCACGGCCAGATCACCGATCATCCGCTCTTCGCTCAGACACCACCCGGCGCATCCGGTGCCGCCGCGGCGCCCCGTTCGTCCATCTCGGCGGGTCCGCCACGGTGAGCCGCGGGCGGATTCAGCGCCATCGAGATCAGCAGGTCGTGCAGTTGAGCGGCCAACGCCCCGGCGCGCTTTCCGTATAGCTCGAACTCGGTGAAACCGTCGGCCAAGGCTTGGCCGAGATCGAGCAGTCCGGGATCGAACCGGTCGCGCCGGGACCAGAGCCGCCTCTCGCGGGAGCGCAGCCGCTCGGTGACCAGGGCGCGCTGGGCCGCGGGGTGTGCACGCCCATCGCTCACGAGATCGAGGGCCCGGCCGAATTCGCGAACGACCGCCGCGTACATCGGCTTTCGGTCACGGACGCGCCAACCTCGGTGCACACCGTCGGTGTCGGCGGCAACCCGGATCGTGGCGTCGCGATCGAGAACGATCCAGAGCGCGGCGGATTCGCCCGCTTCGGCGGTGTCGGGCCGAGCGATGCGCGAGGGTGTGCCGCCTGCACTGAGGTCGGCGATCTCGAATCCGCGCAAGGCGATCGGATACTTGGTCATCAGATCGTCGAGGGCGGTAGCGATCTCGTGCAGCGAGTCCGCATCGAGACCCGACGATTCGAATCCGATGATCTCCAAGTGATGTGTGTCGGCGAGTTTCTTCAGGAGTCGGTTGGTTTCGTCGGCGTCGATCGGTTCGTGCGACTGCCTTATACGCCGTGCGGTGTGTCGCGGTCGCGGAGTGGGTTCGGTCGCGGGCAGGTGGGTAGGTAGGCCCGGCGCGGTATCCGGTCGCGGGCTCGTCTCGGTAGGACGCGCGACAGCGGGTTGGTGGGCCGGTGGGTGGGTTGCCGGTTGCGCGGTGGCGGGTCGCTGGATCGGCAGCAGGGGCGGGACGAGTTCGGCGAGGCGTGCGGTCGGGTCCTGCCGGGGGCGTCGGGTGCTGCGGTCCGCCTGTGGCACGGCCGGTTCCGGTCGCGGAGTGGGGGAGGTCGCGGGCAGGTGGGTTGGATGCGACGGTGCGGCGTTCGATTGGGTGGGGCTCGCGGCGGGGGCCTGGTCGGTCGGTGGGTGGGTTGCCGGTTGCGTGGTGGCAGGTTGTGGGATGGGCAGTAGGGGCGGGACGAGTTCGGCGAGGCGTGCGGTGGGGTCCTGCCTGCGGCGTCGGGTGCTGCGGTCTGCCTGTGGCACGGCCGGTTCCGGCTCGGTGGCGGGCAGAAGGGTTGGTTGCGCGGGCGTGGTCGAGTGGGGGTTCGGCTGGGTCGGGCCCACGGTCGCCGAGTGGTTCGGTGGGTGCGCTGCGGGTGGCGCGGTCTTGGGTTCCGCGGTCGGCAGCAGGGGCGGGATGGACTGGAGGAGTTC
The DNA here is from genome assembly GCF_040654375.1 of Nocardia sp. NPDC050710. Taxonomy (NCBI): domain Bacteria; kingdom Bacillati; phylum Actinomycetota; class Actinomycetes; order Mycobacteriales; family Nocardiaceae; genus Nocardia; species Nocardia sp. NPDC050710. The sequence continues at coordinate 37,807 of NZ_JBFAHV010000022.1, forward strand.
AGCGGCGCGCGCGGTGGGGTCCTGCCGGGGGCGCAGGGTGCTCTGGTCTGCTTCCCGCGCGGCCTGCCGGGGTTGTGCGGTGGATGGGGTGGCCGGTGGCGGCGGGGCCGTCGGTGCTGGTTGCCGGGTGTGCGGTATCCGTGGCGGGGTCGGTTGGTGGAGTGGGCTTGTCGACGGTTGAGTCGGTGGGAGTTGTTGCAGGAGCGGGGTGACTTGTCGCCGGATTCGCAGACGACGCCGCGGGCGTGGGTTTCCCGGCTGCGGGATCGGCCGGGGTGGCGGGGTAGGTGCGGCGGCAGGTTCGGGTTGCGGTGTGTGCGGGATGGCCCGAGGCGGGATCGGTTGGGGCTGCGTCGTGGTCCGAGTTCCAGGCGACTGAGGATGCCGTCGGCGCGGGGGCGAATGCCTTTCGGCGTCGGCGAGTTTCGACCAAGGCGTGCGAGGTGCGGGCGGCGACCAGGGGGTTCGTGCGGGCCGCAGGTAAAAGGTGGCCGTCGGTGCGGCCGGGCCCGGTTCAGTGGCAGCGAGGCCGACCGGGACGGTGGTGCGAGTCCGATACTCCTCTTGCTCGACCCGGGCGATGGTGGCTTGCAGTCCGACGACCGTGAGGGAAGTGTCGGCGATGAGGTGTTCGAGCGTCGTCACCAGCTCACGCAGCTGACCGGAATCGACCCGCGGCACCCGGCTCACCCCGCTCTCACTGATTACTGCGGCGGTCAGGTCGTCCAGACACGCTGGATCGCACCGGTATTCGGGCCACCTGACAGTGCCGACGGGCCTGATTCGATTGTCCAGCCGACAGGGCGCGATGCCCAGAGTTGGGTTCCCAACACCGGGAAGCCTCGACAATGGGTCGAGTCGGTTGTGGGAGAGGATTGGTGGGCATGCCGGATCAGTATTTGGATATCGATCCGTCGGTACTGCGTCAGCTGGCCAACCAGCACTTTCAGGTCGCACGCGACACCCGGGAATGGGCAAGGCAGCCCACCGAGTGGCTCAACAGCTTCCCCGACACGTACGGCGATATCGCGGATCCGGTGTACAACGCGCTCAAGAGCTACTACAAAGCCCGCGAAGACGCCGGAAACGCACTGGCCGACGAGCATGACGACACAGGGCGAAATCTGCTCGCCGCGGCTGCCGCCTACGAGGAGGACGATAACGAAATCGGCCGGCAGATACGCGTCGGCGGTAACTTGGTCGAGCACGGGGGACTCGGTGATCCGGGCATGTCCCCGCCGCCGCCCACCACGCCTCCGACCCCTCCGCAGGGCCCGACCGCGCCGATCGGCGAGGTTCCGGGCGGACAACCGCCGACCACGGTACGGCCCGGGCCCGATACCGATACGCCGCCGGTCGTCGGCGCTCCCGGTGGTGGTGGCTCCACCACACCGGTCGGAACGGGAGCCCCCGCGGGGACCGGCATGCCTACCGCGACCGGCATGCCATCGACCGCCGTGCCATTCGGCACCGACGGCACGGGCCCGGCAACAGGCACCGGAGCGGGCAGCGGCGTGACCGCGCCGACGGCGGGCGGTATGCCACCCGCATCGGCGGTGCCGGGTGCGACCATGCCACCGTCGTTCGGCTCCGGCGACGAGCGGACCTCGACCCCGCCTGCGGCAGGATCGTCCTCGGCCGCCGACGTGACGCCGGTGCCGGTGCCCCCATCGTTCGGTGCGGCGGTGGCCGCCGCCAAGGACAAGGAGGCCGAGCCCGCCTACGTCGTCGGCGCGGATGTCGACGAAGACCTGGTGCTCGCCCGCACACTGCTCAGCGCGGTCCTGGCGGCGGCCGACGAGCCGGTTGTCGGCCTCGCCTGGGCGGTGGCGGTGCTTCGCGGACCCGCGGGCACGGGTGTCTTCATCACCTCCAACGAGGGCCGGGGCTGGCTCCCGGCCGGACTGTTCCTGCCACAGCAGGTCTCCACCCCGTGGATTTGGGACGAGCTGCTCGGCGTGGACGGCACCGGATCTCCCTGGGAGGGCGTCTCCGACCCCGCGCGAATCCTCACCGAATTCGCGCTGGCCTGGGGCCCCAAAGCCAATGCCCGGATGTCGGCGCTCGTCTCCTCCGGCCCGATCGATACGGGCCTTCGGGCGCGATTGAGCGATGTGGCGATGGAAGGTCTCGTCGGCCCGGCCTACGAGGTCGACCTGCGGGTGCTCACCCACGACACGACGGATCGTCTCGGGATTGTCGGCTCTCCTTCCGCATTGGAACAGATTGCGGCGGTGCCGGATTCCGCCGTCCGCGCACGCGCGATCGAACTGGCCTCCGACGCGCACGCCCAAGTGGGCCGATCGGTGCCCAGCTCGCCGGAGACGGCCGCGCCGCGGGCCGTACGCGAACGGATCCTCACCGCGATCCAAGCCGGACAACAGGTTCCCCGTGCGCTGTGGGACGAATTGCGCGACGAGAACGACCTGTTGGCCGCATCGATGCTGTCGCGTCGCATCGACGTGGGCCGGGTCGAGCTGGGTGAGTTGCGCGTCGACGAGCAGGGTGCGGGGTTGCGCGCCATGGTCTTCGAGCGCCGCTCCAACGAACTGGTGCTCCTCCTCGAGGGCGAGTCGACCAGGCAGTCCCTGCGCGACGCCATCTACGCCCACGAACAGATCGTGAATCACCCACTGTTCGTGGCGGTTCCGGCCGCAGTCTCGACTACGGAGACCGATCGTGTGGTGCGCCCGACGGCAGGCACCGGAGCCGTCAGTGCGCCCGCTGTCACCGCGGGTCCGCCCAGCGGTGCTGTTGTTGCACCGGTAACGTCGCCGCCGGGTGGACCGCGGAACATCGCGCCGGATCGTCGCTAGCGTGGTCGAAGCAGCCACAACGAGATGTCGCACGTCGGTTCAGTACGCTCGAGCCCGAGTCCGGCAATCGTCGATGGCTGAGCATGACTACGAGCCACCAGGCGAAGCCCCGCCGACCCTCTACCCGCTGTCGTACCAGGGTCAATGGAATCCACTGACGAGAAGCTATGCGGACCCGATGTCACCACCGATCAAAGCCCCGGACTGGTTGAAAGCGCAGCGCGGGCAGGCATACCAACGCGACAGCATCGATGAAGACCGGAAACAGACGCAGCTGGCCCGCAGGGCTGGCGAGAAAGCGAAAGCCGAGCAGGCTGAAAAGGACCGGAAGGCTGCCGGTCTGGATCATGGGTCCTACGCGATCACTCTGCAACCGCCGATTGTTTCGAGTTCCCATGTGCTGACAGCACTGATCAATGCGCCAGGTGCCGGTCTCGCCGCCGGATGTCGTGCCGCGTCGGTCAGATGAGCGTCGATGCCGAATGGAGAAGGGCAGGGTGAACTGCGATGAGTATTGAGGACGAGGAGCGGGCAGGCTACAAAAACGGCAAGCCGATTGCGGACGGAGCCGGTGGGGGCACCCAAGGTGGTCCGACTCCGAAGCCCAGTCCGGCACCGGCACCGACTCCGCAGTCGAAGAAAGAGCCGGAGAAGCCCGCCGATCCGCCGAAACCGTCCCCGAAGCCGACCCTCACCGAATTGAAGCCGGGTGAATCACTCGAGGTGGGTCAGTCGGTCAAGTCGGCGAACGGCAAATACGAACTGACGCGCCAAGCCGACGGCAACGTCGTTGTCAAGGGTCCGAACGGCGTCTCGTGGGCGAGCGGGACCGACGGCAACAAGGTCATGTCGGTCACGTTCAGGCCGGACGGTTCGCTGGATATTTCCGTCGACGCGTACTACTACGCCGACAAAATGTGGGCATCGCAGCCCGGGCAGCGCCCCGCCGTCGCGCTGCGGGTGAATGATGACGGCAGCGTTGTGGCTGTCGACAGTCTGGGCAATCCAACGGCCCGGCTCGCGCCCCCGGACAGCGGTAAGCACTTCCATTTGGTCAATCTGTACCATCCCTACGGCGCTGGGCGTGGCCTGTGGAATTTGATCGATGCCGCCCAGCTGGCATTGCAACTCCAGGTGGATCTATTGGGTAGCGGAAGGCCTTCTGCGGCGCCGGATTTCTCGGATCTGTTGCACGACAAGGGGCTACTGGATACCGCGAACAGCTCCACAATGACGAAGAAATATGATGAAAAGGTCGGCAGCTTCGACGAGGTGAAGGCTGAGCTCCGAAAGCGTCAGAAAGCGATCGAGGCCGCAAAATTCGATACCGAAGGAAAAGTGCAGGGTACGCTCGACGCGGTTACTCATTTGATCGATGAGCTCGATCAAACACTGCGAAAGGCTCCGACGGTGCGCAAGTACGATGAGGAAACCAAACGAATCCTGATTTCAGCCACCATGACCGCTGAAAACGAAGTGAAACTGCAGCAGAGCATCCACGGCACCGTCGAGAAGGTTGAGAAGAAAATCGGGGACGTGCGTGATTTCGCCGAAGGCAAGCGCAACGAAATCGAAGGTGAGAAACCAGGCAAGCCTGGTGGGGAGAAAGGTCGTCCCGGAACCAGTCGAAAACCGGGACCCGGGAGCCCGGGCGGTCCAGGTAATCCTGGAGCTCCCGGTGGTCCCGGCAACCCGGGAAACCCCGGCCCGGGAAACCCCGGTCCCCCCGGAACCGATCCGAACGATCTCCTGCCGGACATCGACCTGAACGGCGACAAGGCGGATCCGGAATTCGGGAAGGTACCACCGGGCGGCGACAAGGGCGATCCGGATTATGGCAAGGACGCGCCGGGTGGCCGTTCGGGTGCCGATCTCAAACAGGCCATTGCCGACTTGGGCGCCTCCATGGCCCGTGACCGCGAGAATGCGGCGAGGCAAGCTGTCGTGCAGAATCCCGCACCCCCTCAGCAGAATGCCGGAAACCCGATGGCGGGGATGCAGAACGCGTTCCTGCCCATGATGCTGTCCGAAATGATGCAGCGCAGGAACCAACCGGATCATGAGCCAGGGCGGGGCAACGATGATCGGAAATCGCGCTCGCGTAAGGAAGATCAACCGGCACAGGCGAATCAGGCCGCAGCCGCACCCGGTCAGCCCGCGGTCCAGGCTGGGGCGAATGCCGGGCAGCCGCCCGCAGGCAACCAGTCCATGGTGGATATGAAGATCAATGACAAGAACCTGGGCGAGATTTCGCAGAAGGCGCCGTCGGCGGTGGCGGAGGCCGTCCACCGGGAGATGAATAATCACAACGGCGCCGATGCGGAGGCGGCCTACCGCGGTACGGCGGGTGAGTCGAAACCGGGTGCCGAGTGGACGCCGGTAACCGAAGGGAAGCTGAACACCGGCGACGTGGTGCAGTGGGGGCACCGATCCGCACTGGTGGTCAGGGTGAACGGGAAGCTGTATGTCATCCTCAATGGAGAGCTCGTGCCGTTCGATTTCGATGTGAATAACCCACCGGATATCGGCAAGGGCCCCTACGGCGATTTCATGGGATATCGCCGTCCTCCGGTTCCCGGTCTCGGGGACCCGGAAGCCCCCGCGCTGACCCCGCCGCCACTGCCACCGGTGGTCGCGCAGGTCTGAGGTCCTCGGGAGAAGAACCAGTGTGACCCTCCAACTCCTTCGGACCGTCACCACCGACGTGCTCGACCCGTTGGTCTCCGGATTGACGAGAGCCGGGGGCGGTATCCACTCGGGGTATGCCCGCTACGGCGGCAGAATGCGCCAGCTGGTCGATTCGGTGGGCGATGCCGACGCAAGGCGGTTCGATACGTTCCCCGGCGAATGGTCGATCGGACAGTTCTCGCCGAGCTATCTGGTGCCGCGCACAGCCGATGCGCCATACCGCCTGGTCGCCAATGGGAACGATCGAGCGCGAATAGCGGACCTATTGACCTATGAAAGAGCCCGAATCGAGGACGTTCCGAGCATCGTCCGCTGCCATGTGCTGGCGACCGATGAGGGTTACCGCGGCCTGCCGGGGGCCACGGGTCCGCACTTGCCGCCGGACAGAGGTTTGGCCAACTTCGTTCTACGCAGCCTGGGACCCCGCAAGCTCCCGTACTGGAAAGAACTTGTGGCCGACGAGAGCAAGACGCTCTTCGTCGCCCGCACGCCTGACGGTGGCGTCGTCGGATTCGTCCATCCGGAATTCAACGACGATGGTTCGGGCTACCTGAACGCCTGGTATGTGCTCCCGGAGTGGCACGATTTGAAGGTCGGCAGTCGCCTGATGCGGTCCGCACTCGACTACCTGGGACCGGTCGATATCCAGTTGCACGTTGCGGTCAGCACCAAGGCCGAGAACATCTACCGGGGGTACGGCTTCGAGGAAATCGATGGCCTGATCCCCACGCCACCACCCCTGGCCGAATACGGCCTCACCGTCCTCTTGCAGGGGTATATCCGACCCGCGGCGGCCTACGAGCCGTGATGATCCTCGGGTGGGTCTAGGCCGATGCGGCCACCGGTGAATTCTGCTGGGGTGCGGCGGCATCCGCGGCCACCGGTTGCGCGGGTGTGCCAGTGGGGCTCGGGGTGGCGGACGCATTGGGATCGCCCGGCGCCGGTGCGGCGGGTGCCGGAGCTTCGTCCTTCTTCGGCTCTTCGCCCTTCTTCTCGTCCTTCTCGTCGTCTTTATCCTTATCGCCGTTCAGCAGTTCCGGCAGCATCTGCATCAGCGGCATCGCCATCATCGGCAACATCCCGAGCATCTGCAATAGGCCGCCGAGTCCGCCATCTCCACCGCCGCCTCCCGCGGGGCTCCCCGAACCGCCCGACCCGGAACCACCCGAGCCCGAACCGCCCGAGCCCGAACCACCGGACCCCGAACCTCCCGACCCGGAATCGCCTTTGCCCCCGCCGCCTTTGCCGCCGTCCGCGATCTCATGATTGCCGGTGAGGACCGTGCCGATCAGCCGATACAGGTGCTCCATCGAGTCGGCGATCGCCCACACCAGCCTCGCCTCGTCCGAGGGTTGCAGCTTCCGGCTGCCGTAGAACGCGAATTCGCAGTTGAGTCTGTCGACTATGCCCTCGATTTCGCGCATGGTGTGGCCGTGTCGGCCCGCGACCACGGCGGAGGCGGCGGCCACCTCGTCGTCCATGCCCGCCAGTGTCGCCTTCTTCGTGTCGATCTTGGCAACGTGCGCAAGGTAATCGGTGATCGCCTGGCCCGACCCGGGATTCTGGTACGGAACCGGTTTCGGCGGCGGGTCCATTTTCGGCGGCGGGATCGTCTTACCGGTACCCAGGCTGAGAACAGCCCTTCGGATCGCGTCATCGGCCAGTTCGATGAGTTTCTTGAGGCCGGGTGAGGCGCCGGGCGGCGGTTTCAGGCGTTTGGCCCAGTGCGGTGTGCCGGGAAGTGGGGGCTGAGGATGCGGAAGCGGATGAGGTCTGTCGGGGTGGGGCGGACGATCTGTCGGGCCCAATCTTCCGACGGGAGGCACCAAGTCCGGCGAGGGCCCCGCAGGTGGGTACTCCCCGGGACGGCTCGGTGGCGGACCCGCCGGACCGACCTGTGGTGGCGGCGCCGGTTGGGTGGGTGAGACGGTCGAACCATCCGGGGGGAGGTACGGCGAGGTGGGTGTCGACGGGTCCGTCGGCATCGGCGAATGGCCCGATCTCAGGTAGATCGGGTCGTCCGCTTGTACCGGTGAGTCCAACGTCGCCGCCCCCGGGAGTGTCGGAAGCAATGTCGCGCCCGAGACCGAACTGTCCGCCCCGTCTGTAGCCATGCGTCGATACCACCTCTCAGAAGATCACCCTCATTGTCATGGCTTCTCGTCGGTGGGAAGCGGGTTTGTGCGGTGATCGGCGCCATTGCCGCATAGTCGACAGCAAACCCACTACGGGACGGTATGGGACTCGAACGGGCGGCACGACGGGTGCGCCGGACCTGAGAGGTGATGGGTGATGTACGACGGGAAGTCGGTCGAATGGCGCCGGCGCTGACGGGTGCGCTGGACGGGGTTCTGCAATCACTGCTCGGGCTCTACGGTGCGGGCCAACCGAATTCGAACCAGTCCGGATCGCTCACCCAGTCGACCGTCGCCGAATTGCGCGGTCAGATCGGTACCGGGTACACCGGCGCCCACGATGGGCGGGCGAAGGTCGTCGAATCGCATACCGCCAAGGAAGGGACGGTCGGCACCGCCGTCACCGCCTCCAGCGACGGCACCGTCATCGGCCGCAACAAGATCAACGGCCACATCGCCGACCTACAGGCCCGCCTTCAGGCGCTGACCGCCATCGGCGATTCCCGGTTCGCCGGTCCGGCGATGCTCAACGCCGCGCAAACCTCCTTGGCCAACGCCACCAAACAGGTCAACACCGATATTGCGGCGACTCGCGAGCGCGCGGCGCAGATCATGCCGCCGACAACCCCGCAACCGGTCCGCGGCACGCTGCGCAGTAATCCACGCCGACGGCCGAGACGTCGTATCGGCTCCGGTGGTCGCAGTGGTCGCAGCGGTCGCGGCCCGTTGCGCTCCGATCGAACCGCCGGTGGCAGGGCCGTGAACGCGGCAAGCGCGTGGCTCGGCGCACCCTACATCTGGGGCGGCGGCGGTGCGGGTGGTCCCAGCGGCGGCGGCTTCGATTGCTCCGGATTGACCCAGTACGCGATCGCCCAGGCCACCAATGGTGAAGTCGTGCTGCCGCGCACGACCTACGACCAGATCCATAGCGGAATACGCGTGCATCCCAACGATGTTCAGCCCGGTGACCTCGTCTTCCCGGCCAGCTCCTTCAGTAGCCCCGGCGTCCCGGAGCATGTGCAATTGGCGGTCGGCAACGGCATGGTCATCGAGGCCCCCTACTCGGGTTCGCACGTCAAATACTCACCCATGACCAGCAATGCCGTTGTCGTTCGCGTGCTCTGATCCGTGGCCATCGAAATCCCGAGCGAGGTCGCGCTCTTCCTGAACTACATCGGCATTCCGTACCCGGATATCAACGAAGACGATGTGCGCGCGCTGGCCCAGCAGGTGAACACCTTCGCCGTGAATGTGGCACAGACGCACGAATCGGCCACGGGCGCGATCAAAGATATGGGTTCGGTCTACTCGGGCTACTCCTATGAGGCGCTGGTGACTTCGTGGGCGTCCATGAGCGCCACCCACATGGCCGATCTGGACCGCGCTTGCAAATTCGTCGCCAAGGCCTTGGATATCGCCGCCGACGTGATCGTCGTGGTCAAGGTCGCGGTCCTGGCCGAACTCGCCGCGCTCGCGGCCGCCTTCCTGGCCATGTGGGTCAGCCCCGCGGCGGCGCTGACCCTACGGCCGATCCTCACCGCGGCCGCACGCAAGATGTGCTCGGCGATGGAGGAGACGCTGATCGCCTATATCGCCGCCGAGGTGATCGGCAAGGCGATCGAACCGCTGGAAGAGACCATCGATCGGATGATCAATCGGGTCGCCTACAACGCGGCCCGCGATGCGCTGGGAGTACCTACCGCGCCGGACAGCTCACCCTCGATCCCGCTGCGCATCGAACCCGACGAGGTGCTGCGGTACGCCGATGTCCTCGACAAGCTCGCCGACGACATTCTGGAACACGCGAAGACATTCGCCGATAATGTATCGCGGCTCGACTTCACCACCCGCGACCCGCTCGAGCTGCCGGGGGCGCCGGAGCTGCCGGGCACCCCGACCATGCTCCCCGGTGCACCTCGCGTCGACACCTATCCCGATACTCGGACGCCGCGGCACAACCAGCCGGACTCGCCGCCGGGCACGGTACCCGGATCGCGAATACCGGACGTACCCCGCGGCGACGGTGTACCCCGCGGCGACGGTGCTAAGGCAAGAGCGGCAGACACATTCGACGAACGCAAACCCACCGCCCCCTGGCAGCGCGGCCCGTCCGGGTCCGGCGCACCGCAGCAATCCGGCTCCGGCGGAGCCGAGGCCACCGACCCGGGACGGGGTTTGCCCGGCTCGACCGATCCGGGCACCGCGGCATCGGGGAAATCGTCGAGTCGCGCCGTCACCGATTCGGCGTCGGGCCCGGACGCGAGTCCATCGAGCAGGCCGGACAATACGATCACGTCAGGCCGAACGGACAGTCCGCCCCACGCCGCTTCGCGAATCGTCGGACCCGATATTCGTGATCTCGAATCAGGCCACGCCCCAGCGACATTCGGTGGCAGTACCGACAGTATCGGCCAACCCGCGACGGACCGAACACCATCCGCCGATCGGTCGGCCAACTCCGCTGAACCGGCGGGCGTCGGGAACGGCGCACCGTCGACCGCGCAGACCCCGCGCAACGCGTCACCGGCCACGCCGTGGGGCCGATCCGAACGAGCGGGTAAACGCGGCCGCCCCGCGAAGTCGGCGTCACGCAAACCTTCCCGACCGAACGTCGATGCCTCCGCGAACCGCAAGCCGACGGAAACACCGTGGTCGAAGACCACCCCGAACGTGACCCCGGAACCCGCGCCAAAGGTTTTCGCGCCCACCGCGGCGGGCCACGCACCGCGCTCGGATCGGCATACCGAGCGAACTCGAGAAGAAACAGACCACGAAAACCGAACTGCAGGAGCGGAATCAGTGGTAGTGGCGCCCCCTCACGTCGCGACCGCTACCCCTCCTGGTGCCGACAGCAACGATGTGGACGCGCCGAAACACCCCGTCGGCTCGGACGAGTCCCCATCCGGAATACGATCGGGACGGTAGGCGATCAGTGGGATCCTGGTACTGACTCCACACGGTGCCGATCGACTCGCACAGAACGATCTGGCGGAGTACTTCGAATTGGCTCCGGACCGCGCGGATGTCGACCCGCGGATCCCGCTCGAGGGAACGATCTCGTTCCACCAGGTCCACGGGAACCGGATGCTGATATTCCAATTCCGCTACCGATCACGCGTACTCAGGTCGATCGTCGTACGCGAGAACGACTGATGCCACGTACCCGATAGCGTCATCCTGTCCCCGGGGCCGATGGTGCGGGCGCGTCGGCCGGTGCCGGAGGAGATCGTCCCGGGGATTCGATGACCTCCCAGTCCCGGCCCGTATCGTCGGAGGCGACCTCGAGTACGGAATTGTCGCGATCCGCCGGAAGCCGGACCTGGTTCCTGGCCGCGTGGACATCTCCCCCGAAGCCGTTGGCGTGCACGACTGTAGCTACCTGGCGAGCCGCCGGACCTTTGGCCGCGCTGCACGACAACAGCACAAGGGGCGCGGTGGCGTCGGTCCCGGCCGCTTGCTGGAAGTATCTGTTGGAGCTCAGGATATGACCATAGGTAGCTCCATCCACGTGCACCGTTCTCCACCGCCACGGTCCCGTTCGAACCCTTATCCGGAACGCGTATCCACCCGAGCCGTGAGCGACGGCGTAAACCGGCGGTTGATCGGTTGTGTCGCGGGACCAGTTGGCTTGCAGCCGCCGGGGCCATCCCCATTTCGGATGGGTCGTCCGATAGTAATGGTCGCCTTCTCTGTTCTTCGCGCGTGCCCAGCGCAGGGATCCACCGATATCGCCGAACCTCGAAGGGAAAATCGGTCCGAGTATGTTTCCGCTGCGATCCCGCATCGGAATACTCAGCACATCGTCCGGAGTGAACTGTCGATACGCCAGGTCATCACCGCGTCCGGTCAATAGCGGACCGGTGCTATCCGCATCGGCTCGTGTCAACTGCCGAGCGCCGGCACGTACGTAATTCGATGTCTCCGTGTAGGTCAACCGCGTCGCGTCGGACATGAGATGTGCGCAGGCTTTCAGGCGGGTGGCGACACCCCGGAGCGTGGCGGCTAGCACGGCTCCTGCGCCATTGTCCGGTACTGCAATGAACTCGTGACGAGGCGCATGGGCACCCGGCCGTGCGGGTTGAGGAAGATGTCGACCCCGGGTTGGACGACGTCGGGAAGCGCGCGGCCTACTAGTGGCCACCATCGCGGCGCGTCGATACCTTGCTTCTGTACCGCGGCGGTGGCGACGAGAACGCAGGCGACGCCATCCGGCGCCACGTCAACGATCGGATTGTCCTGAACGTCGCATGCGATCTCGACGACGGAATCGCTCAGCGTGCGGATCAGTTCGTCACCGAGTGCCGCGCCGTCGCGGATGAGACACAACACCGCATCGGTCGGGTCGGTCGGCGTCGATTCGCTGGAAGGTACGTAGTCCGGGTTCGGTTCGAATGGACCGGTCCCGCGATTCTGCTCCACTTGCCAACCACCCACGATCGCACTGTCGGGCGGCGGTGACGACGGTGTCGGCGGGGTGAACCCGGGGTCCACCAGAAGTATCCAGTCGCCTTGGCGAAACGTCCCTGGCATCGGTTCCACCACCATCGGCCCCTCACAGCTCAACCAGCGACATCCGGCACAGGTGGGTTGTCGTACTGATGTCGTCGCCGATGTGCAGTGTGATCACTCGGCGGGCTGATGCGTCGGCGCAGTATTCCCATTGTTGGGAATACTGTCATCGGTGCGTCATGGCCGCGGATCGTCTCGCCGCCGCACGGCTGCGCAACTTTCCCGTCTCACGGGCAGGCGGGCCGGTCCTCGCGCGAGTGGGCGGGTTTGATGAGGTCCTCGGCGGGGGACTATCTGGACGGTGCGCGATGCGGATCTGGGGCGCAGGACCTGAACGTCTTATCTCGGGGAAGTCTGGATGCTTGTCGGGCCACGACGATGTCCGGGGATCACCCCTGGCGGCGGCCGTTGTCCAGGCGGCCGCCGCCCGTGGGGGTTGAGTCATCAGGATGAGGGGGCTGACGACCCGATGTCGACAATAGACCAGATTAACGAGCCATGCAATAGCGTGCACGTAAACAGCGGCACATGAAGGAAGGTTCGGTAGATCTCGGCGTGAATCGCGCCCGTCTGACTCGAAACTGCCTGCAAGACGGGCGCAAGATGGTCGTCACCGCGCCACTATGCCGTTGTTCGACGTCACGATGAATGGCGGCATATGATTACGATCATTCCCAAAGCTGGGGACAAGGTTGGCTGGTGCTGAACAGCGACTGTCTATCGCCCCACGGGCGAGATCGGTGAAGGGAAGGCCGAGTGTCAGCAGCCGAGGACGCGTTCTACACGGGTGTGCAAAGTCTGGGACTTGTCGCCGGGGGCGTGCGAAACGAAGAGCACGCCGGGGCGGCGTTCCGGGCGGCGACCGATCTCGATCCGGATATGTGCGATGCGTGGCTCGGGCGCGCGATGGCCGGTGAGGTGACCGGTGAGGTGATCTACGGGGCCTACCGATCGGCGCACAACCTCTATCGGGATCAGCAGCGCGCCGGGCTCGCGGACCGTGCGCTGTGGTGCCAGGTCGAGATCGGGATGTACGGACTTCGGGTGGCCATGGCCGATCGAGATCAGATCGCCATCGCACAGGCCTGCTCGTATGCCTCGGCGGGTGAATGGCAGGAAGCCGCGGCGATTCTCGATGAGGTGCCGAGAGACGACGTCGCGGAGTTCGTGCGGATGTCGCTGTTCTACCGAACCGAGCGCTGGACCGATGTGCTCAGCGCCCGGACCGCCAAGCCCTCGCTGGAGGACGGTCTGCTCGATATCGCGGCCGAGCTCATGGCGGCTCAATCATTGGCGCAGCTGGGCCGTTTCGGCGAGGCTCTGCCCAGGGCGCAGCGGATTGTCGAGGATAGTTCGGCGGGGAATCTGTCCTACATCTGGGCCGACGCGCACTTCCTGCTCGGAATGGTGTTGCGGCACAACGGTGATCACGATGCCGCCGAGCGGGTACTCAAGACGCTGCCGGGCTCGGGGCTCTGGTCCGAGCGGCCCGAGTGGCAGAAGGCGTTGCGGGACAAGTCTTATCGCTTCGAGGTCGCCACACCCGAGGTCATTTCCTCGCGCACCGACAAATGGGATCCCAAATCCGGTGACGATCCGGCCGAGGTCGCGGCCACGGCCGCGCGCGCCGAACGAGAGGTGTTGCTGGCGGAGGCATCCGACCTGCTACAGGCCCAGATCGGCATGGATTCGGTCAAGGAGCAGGTCGACCGGCTGAAGTCGGGCGTGCTGATGGACCAGGTGCGCGCCAAGCGCGGACTCGCGGTGGACTCCCGGTCCCAGCACCTGATCTTCTCGGGCCCGCCCGGCACCGGTAAGACCACCATCGCCCGGGTCATCGCCAAGATCTTCGCGGGGCTCGGTGTGGTCGAGAACTCCGATGTCATCGAGGTTTCGCGCAACGATATGGTCGGCACCCACCTGGGTCACACCGCGCCGAAGACCAATGCGCTGATCGACTCGGCGCTGGGCGGGGTGCTGTTCATCGACGAGGCATACACCCTGATCCAGGAGGGTCTGTCCGGCGGTGATGCCTTCGGTAAGGAGGCCGTCGACACCCTGCTGGCGCGTATGGAGAACGACCGCGACAAGCTGGTCGTGATCATCGCCGGATACGAGGACCAGATCGACCGCTTCCTGGCCTCCAATGACGGTCTTGCCTCCCGCTTCACCAAGCGGATCCGGTTCTCCAGCTACGAGGCCGACGAATTGGTGCAGATCGCCGATCACATTGCGCGCAAGAAGGATTCGAAACTCTCCGAGCAGGCGCTCGAGATCCTGCGGGAACGATGCGAGAAATTGGCGGGGGAGACCCGCAATGGCAGGCGGCTGATCGACCTCGCGGGTAACGGCCGTTTCATCCGCAATGTGGTGGAGGCCGCTGAATCCGAGCGCGATTACCGGTTCACCCGGGAGAACGCCGACGTGGCCTCGATGACCGACGACGAGCTGATGACCGTCGACGCCTTCGATATTGCCGCCGCGCTGGCGGGTTTGGCGCCTACCGCGGCCAGATAGCGGGTCAGGGGTGCAGTGTTCCGTACCGTGACCAACGGCGGATCTCTCCCGGCCAGTTCTGGCCGGTGATCATGCCGCGCGTCTGAATCTCGTCGAGTCGGCTCAGCGTTCCGTCGATCGCCGCCGGGCTGAGCCTCAGATCTTCGAGGGCGGCCCGCAGGGTGGCCGGGTCCAGCGCGTGGACGCTGTCGAGCACGCTGTCGTCGAGTCGGTGACCCTGGTACGCCTTGACGAAATCGGAACGGATGCCGAAGTCCGGGTCGGGAGCCTCGGGAAAGCAGAACCCTGAGCTGCTGAACCGATCCTCGGCCGCACGGTCCGTAGATCAAGGCGGTCGGCGGCACCAGATCGAAACCGAGCAATTGGGCGAGTCGATAAGCCGCGACTTCCCGCTTGGCGAGTTCGCCCGGCTTCGCCGGGATGCCGATACGCCGATGGCGTTCGCCTTCGCGCAGGTGGTACACCGAGTGCGGCAGTCCGTTCACCCGTCGCGGGTGTTGTCGGTACCTTGGGGTTAGCTCGGGCCTCTCCAGCAGACGGTTCCGCATTTCCGCCTCGCCGGGACTCGGCCAATAGCGCATCGAGACCCGCGCGCGGTCGACAGTCTCGGAGAGGCTGATTCCGCGAGTCGCGTTGATCTCACCGGCACAGTCGAGATCGGCGACGGCTGTCCGATGCGCTACGCCGCGCAGGTGGCCGGCCGTGCCTCCGAGCTCGTACCGGAAGGCGTCGCGATAACCTTCGATTGCCGCGAGTGCCTGCTTCGAGGCGGCGACCAGCGTTCGCCCGATATCGAAGGTCACGGGCCCTGTTGTACCTCCGGCGGCGCGGCGGATTCTCCCAGAATTCCCGTGGTTGGGAATAGATCCGGGGTGTGGATGCGATCGCGGCGGCTAGATTTCTGCCCCAGGTCGGCGGAAGGAACGAAAACCCGTGGCGCGCTTCCGGGTGGTGACCAAACACCAGATTTCGGGGTGGCGGTTTCTGCTGCGCCGGATCGAGCACGCACTGGTGCGCCGGGATGCCTCGATGATCGACGATCCGCAGCGCGGGCGTGCGACAGCACTGACCATCGGTGTGGCGCTGGCGTGCGTGGTGATCGCGGGGGCGGCGGTGCTGGCATTCTTCAAACCCGCCAAAAAGGTCGCCGATTCCAAGATCGTGGCGGAGAAGGACACCGGTGCGTTGTTCGTACGCATCGGGCCCCGGATGCATCCGGCGTTGAATCTGACGTCGGCGCGACTCATTGTCGGTTCGCCCGAGAAGCCGGTCCAGGTTTCGCGAGATGAACTGGCGAAGTTCCCGCGCGGACCGTGGGTCGGCATTCCGGGTGCGCCGGGCAGCATTGTCGACGGCGACGATAAGAAGTCGTCGTGGGCGGTCTGCGATGCCGCGCAAACCGGTGCGGTGGCGCGGGTCAATCCGCAGACGGGACTGCCGACGACGGCGCGATCGGCGGTGCGCACCACCGTGATCGGCGGTCCGCTCACCGTCGACGGGGAGGCGACGCGCATGCTGGCCGACGGGGAGGCTCGCCTGTTGCGCGATGACACCAGCGTGTGGCTCGTCTACAACGATGTCGAGAGAGGTGTTGTGCGCGCGGCGATTTCGCTGTCCGATGCGCCGGTCATCCTCGCGCTCGGTATCGACGCCACCGCGCCGGTGATGACCGCGTCCAGCGGCCTGATCAACGCGATCCCCGAGGTGCCGCCGCTGAAGGTGCCCGCGGTACCCGGCGCCGGGGAAACGATCACACTGTCGTCCGGTCTCACCACGCCGGTCGGATCCGTATTGACCGTATCGACCACGGATCGTGGGGTTTCCTACTACGTGGTCTCGCAATCGGGTGTGGTGCAGGTCAGTTCGGTGCTGGCGGCAATGCTCCGCAATGCGGATTCGCACGGCGCGATATCCACCAGGACGGTGGGCCCGGACGTGATCGCTGCCAATCTCCGACCCGGTGCGTGGCCGGGAACCGCGACTTATCCGACGCGCCCGATCCGATTGGCCGAACCGGCCCAATTGGGGGTGAGCTGCCTTCACTGGTTGCGCCCGAGCGCCGATCAGAATGCCGTCGTCACCATGATCGTCGGCAGGCAGCTGCCGCTGACGGCCGAGGAGCAGAGCCGTGCGGTCGACCTGGTGACGGCCTACGGCTCGCACGGCGCCACCGCCGACGCCGCCTATATGCCGAGGGACACAGGCAGTTTTGTTCAGGTGACCGGGGTGGATCCGGCCTCGCCGCGGCGCGAGTCGCTGTACTGGGTCTCCGACAGCGGCGTCCGCTACGGCGTCGAAGCCAACCTCGCCACGCAGGGCGGCGATCCGACCGTGCGTGCCCTGGCATTGCGGCAGCCGCTGACCGCGCCGTGGAGCATTGTGTCGTTATTCGCGGTGGGCCCGGTGCTGTCCCAACGGGATGCGCGCATCGTGCACGACGGCATCCCGCCCAATAGTTTCGGCGTCGGCTTCGGGAGTGGTTCGTGACGAGTACCCGGCGCTTCGTGCGCCCGGCCCGCATGGTGCGCGGTCCGAAAGCGCCCGCCGTCACCGAACTTCGGTTGCAGCCGCCTACCGAACTGCCCAAACCGGTGCCGATGTCCCGGCTGAAGATAGTCATGCCCGTCGTCATGGTGGCCGCCATGGCCGGGATGATGGTGATGATGTTCCGAAACGGCGGTCAGATGTCGCCGATGATGCTGATGTTCCCGATCATGATGCTCGTGTCCATGGGGGGCATGATGGGCGGGGCGATGAGCGGCAATCAATCCGGCGGGGCCGCGAGCCTGAACGAGGAGCGCAAGGACTACCTGCGCAGTATCACCGACAACCGGAAAACCGTGCACGAGGCCGAGGCCGAGCTGTTCGCCTATCTGCGCTACACCCACCCCGGACCGGATGAGATCGCCGCGTTGATCGGCGGCAAGCGGATGTGGGAGGTGCAGGTCGCGAGCCCGCAGTTCCTGCGGGTGCGGATGGGTAGGGGTCGCATCGCCAATCAGGTGCGGGTGATCGTGCCCGAGGCGGCGCCCACCTCCGATCTCGATCCGGTCGGCGTCGTCGAGGTGACCCGGTTCGCGAAGGCGTACTCCACGGTGGGCGGCATGCCCGTCGCCATCAATCTGCTGTCCGCGCCACAGGTCGGCATCGACGGGGATATGGAGAAAGTCGTCGGCCTGGTGCGCGCGATGATGGCCGAGGTGGCGGTGCTGCACGGTCCGGATCAGGTCGCGATCGCCGCGGTGCTGCCGGATCCCGATGCGCCGGAATGGTCTTGGCTGAAGTGGTTGCCGCATACCCAGCATCCCAGTGAGACCGATGCGATCGGGTCGAGCCGGATGGTGTACCGCACCGTCGCCGAGCTGCGCGCGAAGGTGGTGGCGGGGCTCAATCGCGGTCCGTTCTCGGCGAATTCGGAACCCACATTGGACCGCAAGCACTATCTGCTGATCATCGCGGCGGGCGGATCGTCGAACGAACGCGATATATCCGGCATCGACGGCTGCACCTGGTTGCGGCTCGGCCCGGTGGAACAATCGCTACCGCGCGCGCTGAGTTTCACTGTTGCCGAGGATCGTTCGCTGCAGGAAATCACCGCGCGCGGAACGCGCCGGGTCGGAGTGGTCGACACCATGTCGGCGACCGGAATGACCCGGTTGGCGCGCAGTATCTCGCCCTACCGATTGTCCACGGTGGTCGAGGCCGTGGCGGCCGAGCAAGCCAGCGTCGGTACCTCCTGGGAAGAGATGGTCGCGATCCCCGACCCGGGCGCGATCCTGGTCGAGCGGCAGTGGCCGGTGCGCCGCGACGCCGACCGCTCCCGCCTCAACATCCCCTTCGGCCACGACCCGGCGAGCGGTCTGGTCTACCTCGATATCAAGGAATCGGCCGAGGAAGGTATGGGGCCGCACGGCATGTGCATCGGCGCGACCGGCTCCGGAAAATCGGAATTCCTTCGCAGCCTGGTACTTTCGGCCGTCGCCACACACTCTCCCGATGTGCTGAACCTGCTGCTCGTCGACTTCAAGGGTGGCGCCACCTTCCTCGGGTTCGACCGGCTCTCCCACGTGACCGCCGTTGTCACGAATATGGAGGAGGAAGCCGATCTCGTCACCCGTATGGAGGACGTGATCAACGGCGAAATGGGTCGGCGGCAGCGGATTCTGCGAGACGCGGGCAACTTCGCGAGCGTCGCGGACTACGAGCGGGCCCGCGAACAGGGCGCGAATATCCCGCCCCTTCCCACATTGTTCATCATTCTCGACGAGTTCGCCGAACTGCTCGAGCACCATCCGAACTTCGCCAAGCTCTTCGTGGCCATCGGTCGACTCGGCCGCTCGCTGCGTATTCACCTGCTGCTGGCCTCACAGAAGGTGCCCGCCAACCGGATGGGCGAGCTCGAGGCCCACCTTTCCTACCGGATCGCGTTGCGCACCAACCAGACGAGTGACTCCCGCGACGCCATCGGCACCGCGGACGCTTACCACCTGCCGAAGAAGCCGGGTGCGGGATACCTGCGGGTCGGCTCCGGCGAACTCCAGCGCTTCCAGGCCGCGTATGTCGGGTCGCCGTATACGCCACCGGCGCAGACCAATACGGCGACCGCGCAGCGAGCGCGACGGGCCGGCGGTTCCTACCGCCCGCCGCAGCGGTTCACCGTCGCGCATATCGCGGAGATACGACCCGCCGCGGTGGCGGAGCCCGCCTCGCCCGCCCCGACTCCCGAATCGGACGGTGAAGTTGTCACCGTCATGGAGACGGTGCTCGAACAGCTGGCAGGCCACGGCAGGCCCGCGCACCCGATGTGGTTGCCGCCGTTGGTTATCCCGCCGAGCCTCGACCAGTTGGTGCGCGCCGCGACACCGGGAGCATTGCAACTGCCGTGGGCGCTTGTCGACAAACCCAGGCAGCAGAGCCAGGACGTATGGTCGGTGGATATGTCCGGCGCGGGTGGTCACGTGGCCGTCGTGGGCGGGCCGCAGTCGGGTAAATCGACCGCTTTGCAAACGCTGATCATGTCGGCGGCACTGACCCATACCCCGGAGCAGGTGCAGTTCTACTGCCTCGATTTCTCGGGTGGTCTGTCCGGTCTGCGGAAGCTGCCGCACGTGGGATCGGTGGCATCCGCGCGCGAAGGGGACCGGATCCGGCGGACCTTCGCATTGGTCACCAATCTCATAGCGGCCAGGCAGGCGCTGTTCACCGAGCTCGGTATCGATTCGATGCGTGAGTTCCGGCGGCGCAGGAACTCGCCACGGGAATCGGCCGAACTCACGGCCCGGGGTGACCAGCACGGTGACGTCTTTCTCGTCGTCGACGGGTGGGATATCGGATTCGCCGTCACCGGGCCGTATTTCGATGAGTACCTGCCGGTAATGGAATCGATTGCGACGCAGGGTCTCAACTTCGGGATCCACCTGGTGGTCAGCAGTTCCCGCTGGGCGGCGATTCGCCCCGCCATCAAGGATTTGTTGCAGACCCGCCTGGAAATGCGACTGGGCGATCTGACCGACACCGTATTCAATCAGCATCGCCATGTGGTCGCGGCGATTCCGGCCGATCGCCCGGGTCGCTGCATTTCGAATGACGGGCTGCACATGTTGACCGCCTTGCCGCGTGTCGACGGATCCGGTGATATCGACTCCGCGGGTGCGGGTCTCGCGGCCGCGATCGACCAGCTGACGCAGTCGTACTCGGGCCGCATGGCGCCGCCGGTCAGACTGTTGCCTTCGCAGATCAGCCTCGACGAGATCCGTGGTGGCCGACCGGCGCCCGCGACCCTGGCACAGCGTTTGGTGGTGCCATTCGGTATCCGTGAATCCGATCTGACGCCCGCGGCCATCGATTTCGGTGTCTCGACACACCTGATCGTGCTCGGCTCGACCGGGTGCGGTAAGTCGACGGTATTGGCCGCGCTGCTCGAATCGATCCGTACGCAGTTCGACAAGGACCAGGCCCGCGTACTTCTGGTCGACTATCGCCGCCAGCACATGGAGGCCATCCCGGACGAGCAGTCGATCGGATATCTGACCAGCGAACGCGACTTGCGGGAGGGGCTACCGGCATTCGCCGAGAAAATGCGTAGCCGTCGCCCACCCGATGATGTGACCCCGCAGCAGCTCAAGGAGCGTTCGTGGTGGACCGGCCCGGAGATATTCGTGGTCGTAGACGATTACCACATGGTGGCGCAGCGTGGCCAGATGAATCCGCTGGAACCGTTGAAGGACATCCTTGTCGACGGTAGGGATACCGGCCTGCATGTCATCGTGGCCCGGAATATCGCGCAGGCGGATACGGCCCTGTACGACAACGTGATGGGCCAGATGAAGAATCTCAACTCGTCGGGTCTGATCATGGATGGGTCGAAGCTGGACGGCATGCTGATCGGTGATGTGAAGCCGTCCAAACAGCCGGTGGGCCGTGGCGTCCTCGTCGAGCCGCTGCACTCTCGAAAGGATCTCGTGCAGGCGGCCTGGACGCCGCCGCAACCGTGATCAAAGCCTCGCCCGGCAATATTCCCAAGGTTGGGAATGGCATAGCGTTCCTGGTGTACCGCTCCACTCGAGCAGGTGTCCAGCGTTAGGAGATTTTCAATGCTCGATATCAACCCGGAACATCTCCCCATTATCAGCGCCCAGCTCGGTATCACGCAGGCCAGCCTGGCAGCGGTTATCGGCACCTCGGCTTCGCGGTCGGCCCCCGTGCCCTGCGCGATAGATCCGGTGAGTACGAGTGTCGGCGAAATGATGCTGAGCTTCGCCCAGGACTTCTATCCCCAGACGGCGAATGGGTCCGCCAGACTCGCCGAGGGTTCGGAAGTCCTCGTCCCGGTGAGCGCGAGCTATATGGCCGGCGATACCACCGGCGGTGTCGATGTCGGCTGCGCGGGCGCAGTCCTGAACGCGTAGCAGACCGGGTCGGAGCACATCATGCCCGCCGATTATGGTTCCGCGGAAGAGGCCAAGCTCGCGGGATATGCCAGGGCGATCGGTCATCTGACGAAGCTGGCCTCCACATTTCAATACGGTGGCCTGCCGCCCGAGGTCAATTCCGCACGTTTGAGTTCCGGGCCGGGGCCGGGGCCGCTGCTCGCCGCGGCAGGGGCGTAT
Organism: Nocardia sp. NPDC050710; assembly: GCF_040654375.1. NCBI lineage: Bacteria > Bacillati > Actinomycetota > Actinomycetes > Mycobacteriales > Nocardiaceae > Nocardia > Nocardia sp. NPDC050710. The sequence continues at coordinate 59,581 of NZ_JBFAHV010000022.1, forward strand.
CAGGAATTGTCCGCGACGTTGGCCGCGACCGCGGCCGCGTCCGATGGCTCCATGACCACGATGGACGTGTCGTGGCAGGGGCCCTCCTCGGAGCAGGCGAAGGCGGCGTTCCGAAAGCACGCGCACTGGCTGCGCGCTCAGTCGCAGGTGGCCAACGCGGCGGCGACCAAGGCTACCGCCGCGGCGGGTGCATACGCCGCCGCGATGTGCGCCATGCCACCGCTGCCTGTCATCATCGCGAACCGGATGACCACCATGGCGCTGATCCTCGGGAATGGCCTGCAACAGAATCAGGTGGCCATCGCGGCCAATGAAGCCCTGTATATGGGCATGTGGGTACAGGCGGCGCAGACCATGGACGCCTATTCCACCACCGCCACAACCCTTATGGCGACTATGCCGACACCCGAGGCGCCGCCCTCGATCGTGCCGCCGGGTGGCGGACCGACTCCTCCGGGCGGCGGTCCGGGCGGCGAACCGCCGGTTTTCAGAATCGGTCCGAATGGTCCGGACAATCCCGGCCCGGGAGATCCAGGTCAGCCGGGTCAGCCCGGCAATCCCGGGCAGCCTGGGAACCCGGGCCGGCCCGGTGATCCTGGTCAGCCGGGAGATCCGGGACAGCCGGGAGATCCTGGTCAGCCGGGAGATCCGGGTCAGCCCGGTGATCCTGGTCAGCCGGGAGACCCTGGTCAGCCGGGAGACACGAGACCCCCCGAGCACGTGGATGTCGAGAACGCCTTGGCTGATCTGACGGACACGATGTCCGGCTCGGATGGCCAGGGTTCGGTGGAGAATCTCGGCTTCTACGGGACATCCCCGTATTCGTCGACCTTGGCCGGACTCAATGGCGGTCTCGGCAGTTCGGTGGCACTCGGGATGACACGCGGTGGACTGGGTTCGATGCCGGGTTCCGGCACCGGATTCCGGATGCCCGCCAATTGGTCGCTCGGCAGCGGACAGGCATTCGGCGCGACATCGGGCAATATGACGTCCGCGCCGATGGCCCGCAAGGCCCTTCCCCGTGGAGTCACCGCGCCGAAGGCCCGGATGCGCAGGCGCCGGGATGAGGAAAACCGTCAATCGAAGGTCTTCGTACCGGGTGAACTGCAGGAAGTGCCGGTGCTGGAGCGTGCTCCCGCCATCGGCGTCATCGAGTACGTAGATGGTGACCGTCCCGACGAGTCGATCACCGAACAGCTCCTGCTGGTCGGCGTTGTCGGGGGTGCCGATATCGATTCGGCATCGGCCGATCAAGAGCGTCCCCGGTGATTGCACCGAGGCCGAGTGTAATTCAGCTCCGGAAAGGAAATAACAATGGCTGGCGAACTTAATGCCAACCCGGATCAATTGATCCCCGCAGCTAAGACGGGAATCGGCCTGCAGGGCAATCACGAAGGCTATCTGAAGAGCCTGATCGCCGTTCAGGACGAATTGCAGGCGGCGGTCAAGAGCCAGGGCGGCGGCGTGGCGATTCAGCAGGCGATGACCCAGGCGTGGGAGAAGGGCAGCGCTCTCTCCACCTCGCTGCAGGAAATTATCAATACCCTGCTGGACACGGGTATCAAGGTCGACGTCTCCGATATGGAGAATGCCGCCCAGGTGCAACGTGCTACCGCTTTCGGTCTCGATGGCGTGAACAGCGTTGCCGGGGATATGAGCGGCGGCAAGGTCAATACGCACTGGTGACGGCCATCCGGCTGTCCGATCGATAACCGCCCGAGAAAGATAGATACGCGATGATCAGCTACAAATACGCCGCCGTGAGCTCCAATGCATTGACCTTCGGGAACATTGTCACGCAGATCACCAACAACAACAATGCGCTGCGGGGCCTGGAATCGGGTCTCAAGGGTGCCTTCACCGGTGAGGCCGCCGATACCGGTTGGCACCCGCAGATCGACCGCCTCATGGGGAAGATCGACGAGTACTCCAATGCCCTTGGCAACCTGAAGACAGTCATCGATACGGTCGCCGGTGAAGCGGGCACCATGCATATCACCGACAAGGATCAGGGCGGACGGTTCCTGGCCCTCAAGATCTAGTTCTTCGGTACATTCGGTTCGCTCCGAAGGACAGCACAGGGCGGCCGGAATCCATCCGACGACTACATGTTTGGTGAAAGTGTGGAGACTGATCCGGTCGCCATCGACCTGAATGTCGATGCCGCCCTCATGTTGCAAGACATGGTCGGCATCGACTCCTATCCGCCGGTATTGGCTTTGCTGCCGAATATCTATCACATCGAGGATCGGGACCGGGTACGCGCCGTCGTCGGCGAACAGCTCACCGAGGTGGGCGTCATCGAGGACGGTCGCGTACACCCGGTGGTGGAGCATTGGCTGCAGTGCCTCTACCGGCCGGATATGGAACTTGTCGCGCGGGTCGCCGATACCGGCCTGGACGGCCGGCCCAAGGCGATGCTGCGAATGTCGTTGGTGCGCAGCGGCGAGACCCATGTGCTCGCGGTGCGCAATGACGATCACGTCGTCATCCAGTCGGTGTTCCAGCAGCAGCGCGAGCTGGACACGCTGGCGGCGGCACTGGCCGCGGCGTTGAATCCGCATCCGGTGCTGCGGTTCCAGCCGCTCACCGCGTCGATGGAAGATTTCGCCGATATCCCTGCCGAGCAGCGGGAGCGTCAGCTGGCGCTGCTGGAGCTGGGTGCGAATCCGCATACGGCGGGGCTGCTCAGCCGGGTGCTCGACGAAATCGTGCAGCGGGCAGAGGTATTGATGATCGAACACCGCGACGGCGGCTCGGCGCAGACCCAATTCTGCCTGAGCGTGCTCGACACCTTGTCGGGCCGGGTTGTGGTGACGCCGAGCGTGGCGATGGACGGCCAAGGGTGGTCGACCTACACGCCGGGGGATGATTCGGCCCTACGCGCGGGCATCGCGGCCCTGGTCGAAATGTTGCCCGGCAGAAGCTGGTTCGATACCAGCAGAGTCAATTGAACGTCCCTGTGTGGTTGTGGAGAGGACGGCGGATATGAGCCGAACGTCGATTGTGAACGGTCATTCGACGGAATCCGTGCGACCGAAGGGCGGTTACGACGCCTTCTTCGCTTCGGCGGACCCGGTCGAACCGGCTGCCACGCATGAACTTTCGGGTGGGGTCGTGGCGTCGGCCCAGCCGCAGCACGAGCCGCCCGCACCGCAGCCTCCCATGTCGCAGCCACCAGCATCGACGCAGGGCGCTTCCCACGACGGACCTCCTGGATCCGGCGCGGTCACCCCGAGGACCGACGCGGGTCCGCAGGCGCCACGCTGGACGCCGGAGGCAAGTGCGCAGTGGTCCCAGCAGGCGTCCACTCCGTCGGCGGGGTCTGTCCATTCGGCGCAGTCTCCTTCGGCCGCTCAGCCGGTTCCGCCCGCGCAGCACACACAACCGCCACAGGCGCAGTCGGCTCCGCTCCCGCAGCAATCGCAATCGGCCCAGTCGGTTCCCGCCACCAACGCGGTACCGGCCGCTGAAGCCCAGTACACCGAGCGGCACGCGGAGGCCCAGTACACGCCGTTCACCCCGGGCGGCTCGGTCGTACCCGTTTCCGCGCACAGCGAAGCGTCCACCCGTGTCCCCGACCGAGTGGACCACTCCGCCTACGAATCCCTCCCACGGATCGAGGTCCTGCCCGCCGCCCTCAGCTCGAGCGATCTGCTCGCCGATATCGCCGCGGCCAAACGCGCCCAGCTGCGTTCCACCACCGGTATGCGCGGCGCACTCAACAAGGTCGGTTTCAACCTCGGTCTCTCGCCCGCCGAACAGCGCACCGAGGAGCGCCGCGGCCGAATCCGCCGCCAGCTCACCTCGACCTATCAGATCGCGGTGGTCAGCGTGAAAGGCGGCGTCGGCCGCACCACCACCGCCGCGACGCTCGGCTCCACTTTCGCGGGCCTGCGTCCGGACCGGGTGGTCGCCATCGACGCCAACCCCGATTTCGGCGATCTCTCCACCCGGACCAGCCGCCACCCCTACGGGCTCACCCTCCGCGATCTGGCCCAGGCCTCGAATATCGATGCCTTCTCGGCGGTGCAATCGTTCACCTCGATCAACGACTCCGATCTCGCGGTGGTGGCCTCACCGTGGACCACCGAGGCCACCGAGGCCCTCTCCGGTCCCGAGTACAACACCGCCGTCGAGGTCCTGCGCCGCCACTACAACCTCCTGCTGGTGGATTGCGGTACGGGAGTGCTGGATTCGGCGACCGGAACCGTTCTGCAGACCAGTGACGCCGTCGTGGTAGTCACCCCCGCCACGGTGGGTGGTGTGACCGGCGCGGTCGCCACGCTCAATTGGTTGAGCTCGCACGGCTTGCAGCATTTGGCCGCGACCTCGATCGTCGCGATTGTGCACCACCAACCCAATAAGCCGACGGTCGAGGTCGGCGCGATAGAGAAGTTGTTCGCGACGGCACAGCGCCCGACCTGCCTGCTGCCCTACGACGCGCACCTGGCCGAGGGCGGCGAAATCGATCTGCGACTGCTGGATTCGGATACCGTGCTCGCCTTCGAGGAACTCGCGGCCGGACTGGCCGACAACTTCCCGGCCTACCTCACCGGTGGCGCGGGCGATCGCGGGTGGCGGTGACCACCGCCGTCGCACCTGCACCGACCACGACCGATTCGCCCGCGGAGGTCGCGCGGGCACGTATCGCGGTCATGGTCGCGACCTATCAGGTCGACGTGGTGCTCCCGACGAAGTTCACGATCGAGACCTTCATCGACGACCTGCTGGTGGTCCTGGCCGCGGCGATCGATGACGAGAGCGTCGATTTCACACCCCCGACGGGGCAGTGGAGTCTGGCCCGCCCCGGCGAGGCGCCGCTGCCCCGATGGCGCAGTCTCGCCGATCACGACATTGTCGACGGCGCGGTGCTGATGCTGTCGGTGGTAGAATCCGCCGAGGTCTTCACGCCGGTCGTCGAGGACATCACCGATGCGCTCGCGCTGATCAACGAACGCGAATTCGCCGAATTCGACGCCGATACCGCCGCGGTGGTCGGACTGACGGTGCTGGGAGTCGGTTCGGTCGCGATCTCGGCCATGTGGTCGTGGTGGTGGACCGAGACCGGTTCGGTGCTCTGGTGCGGGTTGCCCGCGCTGCTGCTCGGCGCGATCTGCTGGGGCGCGGCGGTGCTGGCGCGCAAGCGCAAGTCGGCACCGAAAATCTCACTCGGCCTGGTGCTTTCGGCGCTGCCATTGCTATTCGTCGGCGGTGCGATGCTGGTGCCGGCGGCCTACGGCGTGCCGGGGCCGTTCGCCGCGGCCAATTACGCGGCCGGATCGGTGGTGGCGGCCGCCGCGGCCATGACCCTCATGCGGTTGACCGGATTGGGCATCGCCACGCTGATGGCGGTGACGGTGCTCGGCGTCTCGGTGACCACCGCCATGATTCCGCTGACATATCTGGATATTTCGCTCCGGCAGGTCACGGGTGGTGCGGTCGTGGTCGGTCTGATCCTGCTCACGGCCGCGCCGCGCATGGCCGTTGTCATCGCGCGGATCCGCCCACCTGACCTGCCCGACCCCGGTAACGAGGTATCCCCGGCCACCCTGAACGACATCTTCGACGCTGAAACCCCTCGCGACGGCGAGGTGACCGAAGAGCCCGAGGGCCAGCGCAATCAGGCCGTCGGCATCGAAACCCGGGCACGGCTGGCGGTGACCAGCCTGCGCGGGCTGATCGTGGCGACCTCGACCCTGCTCGCCGGTTCCGCGGTGATCTCGGCCGCCGTCAGCCCTGGCGGCATCCGGGAGATCGTGATGGCCGCCGCGGTGGTCGGCATTCTCGCGATGCGCGCGCGCTGGTTCCCGGATCGGGTGCAGGCGATCGCGCTCGTCACGGCGGCCGCGTGCACGGTGATCGGCGTCTGCGCGATCCTGCTCGCGGCCTACGAGACCGCGCCCGCGCGCCTGGTCGTCGTCCTCGTCGTCGCGCTGGCGGCCTGCGCCGGATGCGTTGCAGCGGTGCGCCTTCCCGGCGTACGGCTGTCGCCGGTGACCCGCCGTGTCATCGATCTGTTCGAATTCGCGCTCATCCTCGTCGTGCCGATCATCGCCTGCTGGATCATGGGCATCTACACCGCGATGAGAGCGATTTGATGCGCCCCGGCCATACCGTGGCGGCGCTGCTCGCTGCCATCGTGCTCGGCACCGCCGCTGGTCCCGCGGGCGCGGTCGATCCACCGCAGGTGATTGTCGGGCAGGCGCCGGGCGACGAACCGCCCGGTCCGGAACTCCCGACGAAACAGGACAAGGGCTGCCTCGCGGCCGGAGTGCTGCGCGACAGCGACCTGACCCAGGTGCCGCCCGCGGAGCAGATGCTGAACCTGCGGCAGGCCAGGGCGCTGAGCCGCGGCGGCGGTGTCACGGTCGCCGTCATCGATACCGGGGTCCACCCGAATCCCCGCCTGCCCAACCTCGTCGGCGGCGGGGACTTCGTCACGGCGGGTGGCGACGGCCTCTCCGACTGCGATGCCCACGGCACGCTGGTGGCCGGAATCATCGGCGCCGCATCGGATGTCGCGGATGGGTTCACCGGCGTCGCCCCCGATGCCAGGATCATCTCCATCCGGCACCGCTCCGGTGCGTTCAGCCTCGAACGACCGATAAGCAGCGATCAGGCCCAGCAACTCGCCCTCGAGATCCGGACCTTGTCGCGGGCCATTCTGCGCGCGGCGAGCCTGGGGGCCGGGATCATCACGGTGTCGCTGCCGGTGTGTATGGCCGTGGACGCGCAGGTGGACCAATCAATGCTGTCGGCGGCCATCGGATACGCCGTGCATGTGAAGGGTGCGCTCATCGTGGCGGGCGCGGGCAATACCGGCAGCAACGGCTGCGATCAGAATCCGGATATCGACCCGGGCAGGCCCACCGACAAGCGGAATTGGTCCAAGGTCAAAACGATCTCCACCCCCGGATGGTTCGGCCCCGAAGTGCTCACCGTCGGATTCACCACCGCGACGGGCGTTCCGATGGCGGATTCGCTGACCGGCCCCTGGGTTTCGGTCGCGGCGCCCGGCACCGGAATCGAATCGCTCGGCCCCGGCGGCGGCGGCCTGATCAACGGCGTCGGCGACCCGAACAAGCTGGTCCCGGTCGGCGGCGCTTCCTTCGCCGCCGCCTATGTCAGCGGCGTTGCCGCGCTGCTACGGTCGCGCTTCCCCAACGAGACCGCGTCCGAGATCGCCGCCCGCCTACAGGCCAGTGCGCACGCCCCTGCCCGGGGCATCGATAACGCGGTGGGCGCGGGCGTGATCGATCCGCTGGCGGCACTGAGCTATCGCACGCCGCCCGAGCCCCCCGCCGGGCTGTTCCGATCCGCGCCCCTCGTCATGCCGGACCCGCCGCGCCCCGCCGATCGGCGGCCCGCCGTCGCGGCGACCATTGTCATCGTGGCGACGGTATTGCTCGGCCTCGGCACGAGTATCGGGACCGCGGTGGTCCGGAGGCGGCGGTGAGCTTTCCGAGTGTTCGGGTGGCCGGTCTCGAACGGGGTCCGGTCGCCGTTGTGGTGATCGGCGGCGCGCCGGTTCTCGTCGCGCTGTCCGCGCGCACCCCGTGGTGGGTCGGCGCCGTGACATTGACCGTCGCGCTGGTGGCGGTCACGGTCCAGGTCAACAATCGGACCGCCGCGCGCTGGCTGATCGACTGGTCCGTCTACAGATTCGGCAGGACGGCAAGGGCCAGGGCCCGCGCGAATCTGCCGAATGTGCTCGATGTGGAGGTCGCCGCGGGTGTCTGCGGCGTCAGCGAGGCGGGTTCGGTGCTGGTCGCGATGATTCAGCTCGCCCCCGATCTCGACTTACCCACGGTGATCGCCGAACAAACCGTCTACACCGAAGATACGGTGCCGATCCACCTGCTGATCCCGATGCTCGACCAATACGGCATCGCGGTGGACATCGATATCGTGACCACCGGCCAGCGGGTCCGTCCCTCCGGCAGCTACAGCATGCTGTACGACCAGCTGATCGGTTCGCATCCGGTGGTCGGTAACCGCCTGACCTGGCTCGTGGTCCGGCTCGATCAGGAACGCAACCTGGCGGCGCTGGCCAAGCGCGGACCGTGCTCGGTGGTGGCGCCGAAGGCGCTGGCCAGCGCGGCGCATCGCATCGCGGGCCGCCTGCGCGAGCACGGCCTCGCCGCGCACGCACTGCCCGCTGCCGCCTTGCGCGACGCGACCCGACTGTTGCACGCGGGCATCGAGCTCTCCGATCTGCGAGAGACCTGGAGCAGTCTGGAATCGTCGGTACCCGGTCGCAGTGTGACCAGCTTCCTGATCGACTGGACTCGGCTCGACGGCGCCGGTTTGGACGACTGCTGGGCCTGGCGGCGCGGACGCACCACCCTGGTGATCAGCCTGACCGATACCGCCACCGGGCCGCGTGCCCTGGTCCGTTACGTCGGGCCCGCGGCGACCACGTCGCCGCCGGAATACCTGCGTTTGCTGACCGGTCGGCAAACCGAGGCGCTGCTGGCCTCGCTGCCGGCGGCACTGTCCGCGCACGCGTTGCCGGGTGAGTCCGCGCGCACCGAGCTGGCACCCGAGGAGCTCGCCGATCTGGCGATCGCCATCGGACCCAACGGGCAGATCCTCGGCGCCATCAGCGGCCAGCAGCGCCATACCCTGGCGCTACCGCTCTTCGATCCCGCTCGCTACAACCCGCGCAGGCGCACCATCGACGTGCACGCGAACCTTCCTGTCGCGCAGCAGATCGTGCTCCGGGCGATGGTCGTCGGCGCGGATGTGGAGGTGCACACCACCCGCCCGCACCGCTGGCGGCAACTCGTGGCCGAGGTCGGGGATCCCACCTCGCTGCGGCTTGCGCCGGAACGTGGGGCCGCCGACTCGGACGCTGCTCCCGCGACGATGGCCGTCTTCGACCAGGTGCCGCCGCGGGCTTCCGCGGCGCACACCACGGTGACCATCAGTGATCCGGGTGGTCCGCGTCGTCGTTCCGCGGATCTGGCGATCAATCAGGTCAGCGCGACCGTGGTGGATGTCAGCATTCCGATGCGCACGGTGCGGGTCGATCTGATCGAACCCCGCGGCGAGACCCGCTATTTCGACGCCGATGAGGCGGGCCCGGCCCCGGCCTCGGCGAATGGGTCCGCGGTGGCGCCGCCCGGTGGGCGTCGCGCGGGCTGAAAGAGCGAGACGGTAATGTTCAGCAGTGTGGTAGCGGATCCTCGAGCCGATGGCAGCGAATTCCATCAGGATGGCGAGGAGGCGTTGACTCCCAGGCAAGCGGCAGCGGCGATCTTCTCGAGCCGACTGTCGGAGCTGATCGCGGAGTCGGTGGTCTCGACCGATGACGGGTCCACGCGGTCGCTCACCCTCTATTCGCTGGCGCAGCACCTGGAGCTGGCGTATCCGGATGTCCCGGTCTCCCAGTCGGGGCTGTACCGGCTCATCCACGGTGACGCGATCCCGCGGCTCGATCTGATCATCGCCCTCGCTCGCGTATTCGATGTTCCCCCCGAATACTTCGTGACCGAGGAGAAGAAGTCCTGACCGTGTCCGGCGCGGTGCACTGTTCCCGTCACCGGGAATAACCGCGAACCGCGGTGTGGCTCGGGCGCATACGATCCCGTCCATGTCCGGCGCGGATCCAGGCGACGTATTTCTCCATCATCGAGTCGCCATCCTGGATGCTCTGCTCGCGGATCCCGCGTTCGCGTCATCCGGCGCGGGTGCGGATCCGGAGTTCGGCGACGCCGCCACCGGTTGGTCGGCGGCGATGCCGGGGCCCGACTCGATGCCGTCCGGCCCGCAGGTCCGGCGGCGCGCGGCCGGGCCGAAGGCGAGTGACCGGATCAACGCGCTGCTGAACGGGCATGCGACCGAGGCGGATCCGCCCGCGGACTTCTCCTCGGAGTTCGCCGAGGCGGTGACCAGGAACACCGAGGCCACAGGCAGCAAATCCGAAGCGCCACCGGCCGCCGAGCGGCCGGACCGCAAAAGCGCACCGGATCTGCTGACGCGCCTGAAGCAGCCCAAAGTCGCTTTGGCGATCGCCGGTGTCTGTGTGGTCCTGCTGGTGTTGGTATTGGTCCTCACCGGTGGCGAGGACCAGAAACCGCAGGACCGGGTGCTGGTCATCACCGCGACACCCACCGCGGCGGCCACGGCGCCGCCAACATCCGCCGCGCCCGTCGCCAAAACCCTGCAGGTGCAGTCCGCGGTGGCCAACTGCCCGCCCGGAAGTACCGCCGGAATGGATGCTTTCGGTGGCCAGCAGGGCAAGGCGTGGTCCTGCGTACGGGCATACAAGATCGACGGCCAGATCCTCACCATCGACCTCGGTAAGAGTCAGCAGATCGACTCGATCGGCATCGTGCCCGGCTGGGACCACATAGATGCGGACGGGCAGGATCAGTGGACCAAATACCGGACGGTCAGGCGGGTTTCGTACCAATTCGACGACAGCGCCGCGACCACCTACACCCAGCAGACCATGGACCAGCGCACCCTGGTGGTCACCAAGATCGATCCCCCGGTGACCGCCTCCAAGATCGTGCTGACGGTCCTGGAGTCCAAGGGCGCCCCCTCGATCAACACCACGGCGATCTCCTCGATCGTGATCACCGGGCGGTGAGGACCGCGGTGTCCGGTTTGATCTGCCAGTACTGCTCGCACCGCAATTCCAGTGCCGACCCGCGCTGCAACCATTGCGGTGCGCCGCTGGTCAAGGCGTTGGAAAAGGCCGTGGAACTCGGTACCGCGGTGGCGACGGGTGGTGCGGCGACGGTCGCGAGCGCGGTGGCGGGTGTCGAGGCGATCGAGTCGGCGGCCAAGGGCGCCGAAAACCCCTCCGGCGGTAAGGCTCCGATCTGGCAGTGGCGCGCGGTGGGGATGATCATCGTGGTGCTGTCCGTCTTGGGCATCGTGGTGGCGCGTTCCTGTGCACTACACCTGCCGTCGGTGGCGGAGGTATCCGGCGCCCAGGTGCTGCCCGAGCGATTGCGCACCGCCGCCAGCTGTCAGCGGATGGACCCCGTACAGGAGGTCGACAAATGCGTGATCGCCGGAAATGATCCGATGCTCTGGGGTGGGATCACGGCGGGTCGGGAGCTGACGTTCTATTTCCAGGTGTCCGCGTCGGACCGGCTGACCGAGACCATCGCTCGCTGGCGCGCGGCGGGCGGGGTCATCGTCACCGATTCCTGGGTCTTCGCGGCGGTCGGGCCGTCGGCAACCGTGTTGTACGCGAATACCCGCACCGGGCTGCGCATCGAGACGGGAACGTTCGCTGGTGTCTCGGGGGCGCAGACCTTCTTGACGCGCTCGGGCCTGACTCGGTGAAGCCGCCGGTCCGGGTGGTGACCTGTTTAATGTGCCGCTATACAATGGCACATTAAACAGGTAGTGTTTATGGACCGTACGCGGTACGGACTCAGATCTCCGGAAGGCACGGGCCGATGGCGGCACCCACTCAGCAAATGATCTCCTCGAAGCGGTTCCACACCGATCCGACCGATTTGGCCTCGGCCTACTTCCGGTGGATCCAACCGGGCGCGACCGCGCCGACGATCACCGATCGCGCCGAACAGATCTTCCGGCACCATCGGGAGCTCGCGGCGATCCGGCGGCCCGGCTCGGCGACCACCCGGGTGTATCGGCCCGCGGACGGCAGCGGTCTCGGTGCGGCCGTCCAGATCGTGAACGATGATATGCCGCTGCTGGTCGATTCGGTGACCGCCGCTCTGCGCCGGCTCGGCGCGACCGTCACCGAGGTGGTGCACCCGGTCTTCGACGTGGTGCGGGACGAGGGCGGCGCCCTGCGCGCCATCGCGCCGACCATCGGTGAGGACCCCGGCGAACGCCGGAAGCCGGTGGACGGCGGCAGTTTCGCGGAATCCTGGATGCACGTGCAGCTGGGGTCGGAGGTGCGCGAGGAGGTGCTGGACCGGATAGAGCAGGCGCTGGCGCCGCTGCTCGGCGATCTGCGCCAAGTCGCCGACGACACCGCGGCGATGGTGGCGGCCATGGGCGAGGTGGCCGAACGGCTCGACCGGGGTGCGGCCCGGACCTCGGACCCCGAACTGACCGAATGCTCGAAGCTGTTGCGCTGGCTGGCCGACGGGCACTTCACCGTGCTCGGCTCCGGGTACTACCGATTCCGCCGATCCGGTCCGACGCCCGAGGCCGAACTCGAACAGTGGCAGGTGCCCGGCACCGGGCTCGGTGTGCTGCGCACCGGATCGCGCGCCGGGCTCAGCGTTCCGGTGCAGGGCGTCAAACGACCGGTGCTGCGCATGTTCCACGGATCGCTCGATTCGCTCATCTCGGGCTCGCGGGACCTCTACTTCGTCAGCGTCGCGGATTACGGCAGCGATGATCCCGACGGTACGGACCCCTCCGGTGACACCGTCGCCCTGGTCAAGGGCGAACGGGTCTTCGTCGGCACCTTCACGGTGACCGGCCTGCACGAGAACATCCTCGATATCCCGGTCATCTCCAGCCGGGTGCACCAGGTCATCGAATGGGCGGGCTTCGGGCTCAATTCGTTCTCCGGCCAGGCGATGCTGGAGATGATGCAGTCCTTCCCGAGGGTGGAGCTGTTCTCCACCGATGCCCGGCGCCTGTTCGAAACCGTCTCCGCCGTCATGAATTCGGTGCTGCGGCGCCAGGTTCGCCTGTTCATCCGCCAGGATGCGCGCAGTGGCGCGGTCTACTGCCTGGTCTATCTGCCGCGCGATCGCTACTCCACCGAGGTTCGAACGCGCATGAGCGATGTCCTGCGCGCCGAATTCGGCGGTGAGCAGATCGCGTACTCGGCCAGGGCCACCGAATCGGAGTCGGCGGTCGTCTATTTCACGGTGCACCGCAGCCCCGACGCGGGTCCGGTGGACAGCTCCGAGGCCAACCGCGAGCGCGTCCAGGAATTGCTCTTCGCCGCCACTCGGACCTGGGCCGACCGTTTGGTGGCCGCGGCCGGGCTGACCACGGTGCCGCAGGCGGTCGCGCAGGAGTACGCGGCGGCATTCCCGGCGAGCTACCAGCAGGAGCACGATCCGGACGGCGCGCTCGCCGATCTGCAACGGCTGGAACGGCTGGGCGAAGGCGCCATTGATACGAATCTGTACCGCAATCCCGAATCACCGTCGGGCGATTGGCGATTCACACTCTATGTGGCCGGCGACGGCATCTCGCTGAGCCGGGTGCTTCCGATGCTGCACAGTCTCGGCGTCGAAGTGGTCGACGAGCGTCCCTACCGGATCGTGCGGGCGGGCGGCGCGCAGCGCTGGATCTACGACTTCGGCGTGCGGGTTCCCGCGGCGCTGCTGCGGGATGCGTTCGACCCGGACCTGGAGGCGGACCTCACCCGCTCCGAATTCGAGCCGGGTGCCGACGGCGGGCTGCGAAGGCGCTTCGCGGAGTGCGTCGCGGCCATGTGGTTCGGCCGCGCGGAGGTCGATGGACTCAACGAGCTGGTGCTGCGCGCGGGACTGCATTGGCGCCAGATCGCCATGTTGCGCGCCTACGCGAAGTACCTGCAGCAGGCCGGGTTCGCGTACACACTCGGCAATATCACCCGCGTGCTGCTGACCCACCCGATGCTGTCGCGGTCGTTCACCGAATTGTTCGACGCCCATTTCGATCCGGACGCGACGGGTCCGCAGGCCGCCGGACGGGCGAGCGAGATCGCCGCGCGGCTGCGGGCGGAGATCGATGCGGTGGTCAGTCTGGATACCGATCGGATTCTGCGCGCCGTGCTCGGCCTGATCACCGCGACTCTGCGCACGAATTACTACCGACGCGATCGCGACGGTGCGGCTCCCGCCTACCTGTCGTTCAAGTTCGATCCCCAGGTCATCACCGAATTGCCCAGGCCGAGGCCGCAATTCGAGATCTTTGTGTATTCGCCGCGGGTGGAGGGCGTGCATCTGAGGTTCGGTCCGGTGGCGCGTGGCGGGTTGCGTTGGTCGGACCGGCTCGAAGATTTCCGTACCGAGGTGCTGGGCTTGGTGAAGGCGCAGGCGGTGAAGAACGCGGTGATCGTGCCGGTCGGCGCGAAGGGTGGGTTCGTGGTGAAGCAGCCGCCCGCCGCCACGGGTGATCCGGTGGTCGATCGGCAGGCGATGCTGGCCGAAGGTGTGGCCTGCTATCGGACCTTCATCTCCGGTCTGCTGGATCTCACCGACAATGTCGACCACGCGACCGGTGCGGTGCTGCCACCCGATCGAGTGGTGCGCCGCGATGACGACGACACCTACCTGGTGGTGGCCGCGGATAAAGGCACCGCGACCTTCTCCGATATCGCCAATGATGTCGCGCACCAGTACGGCTTCTGGCTCGGTGATGCCTTCGCCTCCGGCGGCTCGGTGGGCTATGACCACAAGGCGATGGGCATCACCGCGAAGGGCGCGTGGGAGAGCGTGAAGCGCCACTTCCGCGAGCTCGAGATCGACACCCAGGCCCAGGATTTCACGGTCGTCGGCGTCGGCGATATGAGTGGTGACGTCTTCGGCAACGGCATGTTGCTCTCCGAGCACATCCGTCTGGTCGCGGCCTTCGACCACCGGCATATCTTCCTGGATCCGAATCCCGATGCCGCGCGTTCCTTCGCCGAGCGGGCACGGATGTTCGCACTGCCGCGTTCCTCGTGGGCCGACTACGATTCCACGCTGATCAGCACCGGCGGTGGCGTCTACGACAGGTCCGCCAAGGCCATTCCCGTCACGCCGGAGGTGCGGGCGGCACTGGGCCTGGGGCCCGAGGTGACCAGGCTCGCGCCGCCGGAGATGATCAAGGCGATCCTGCTGGCTCCGGTGGACCTGCTCTGGAACGGTGGCATCGGCACCTACGTCAAGGCGGCCTTCGAAACCCACGGCGATGTCGGCGACAAATCCAATGACGCGGTGCGCGTCGATGCGGATCGGTTGCGCGTCAAGGTGATCGGCGAGGGCGGCAATCTGGGTGTGACGGCGCTCGGACGGGTCGAGTACTGCCGGGCGGGCGGCCGGATGAATACCGACGCGCTCGACAATTCGGCGGGTGTGGACTGCTCCGATCACGAGGTCAATATCAAGGTACTGCTCGACGCCGTGATCTCCGGTGGCGAACTCGCCGCGGCCGAGCGCAACTCGCTGCTGGCGGAGATGACCGATGAGGTCTCCGATCTGGTGTTGCGCGACAATATCTCGCAGAACTTCCGCATGGGCCTGTCGCGCGCCGAATCGGTCGCCATGGCGGGGGTGCATCGGCGGCTGCTCACCGATCTGGAATCCCGCTACGGTGTGGATCGTGAGCTGGAGGCGCTGCCCTCCGACGACGAACTGGCCCGGCGCATGGCCCAGGGCGGTGGGCTCACCTCCGCGGAGCTGGCGAATCTGCTCGCACACGTGAAGCTTTCGATCAAAGCGGATCTGCTGGCCGGTGATCTCCCGGACGGCGCGGCCTTCGCTGCCGCACTGCACCGCTACTTCCCGGCGCCGCTGCGCGAGCGGTTCGCGGGGGCGATCCGGCGCCATCCGCTGCGGCGCGAGATCATCGCTACCGCGGTGGTGAACGACGTGGTCGATCACGGCGGAATCACCTTCGCCTTCCGGTTGGCCGAGGAGGCGGGCGCCACCACCGACGATGCGGTCCGCGCCTATACCGCCGCGGTCGAGATCTTCGATCTGCACACCCTGTGGGATCGCATCCGGACCACTCCGATGGCGACGGCGGCGCGTAACGAACTGGAGTTGGAGACCAAGCGCACCCTCGACCGGGCCTGCCGGTGGCTGCTGGCGAACCGCCCGCAGCCCATCGCGATCGGCGCCGATATCGCCCGGTACCGGCACGGCCTGCGCGCCCTCGCCACATATGTGCCGTCCTGGCTGCCGAGGGGACTGGCCGACGAACTGCGCACGCGCTCACAGGGTGCGATCGAGCGTGGCGCGCCAGCGGCGCTGGCCGAGGAGGTATTCCGGCTCATCCATCACTTCCCGCTGTTGGACGTGCTCGATATCGCCGACATCTGCGAGCGGGACGCCGATGAGGTCGCCGCCCTGCACTACGCGCTCAACGGGCATTTCGAGATCGAACGGCTGCTGGCGGCGGTCGGCAGGCTGGAGCGCGGCGACCGGTGGCGCACACTGGCCAGGCTGGCGGTCCGCGACGATCTGTACGACTCGCTGCGCTCGCTGACCGTCGATGTGCTGACGGCCACCGAGCCGCACGAGAGCGCCGCCGAGAAGATCGCCTACTGGGAGTCGAGTAACCGTTCCCGGCTGGCCCGTGCGGGCGCCGCCCTGGACGAGATCTTCGCCTCCGGCACCCACGATCTGGCTACCTTGTCGGTCGCCGCCCGCCAGGTGCGCAGCATGGTGAGCGGTGCGGAGACCACCGCGACCGCGGCGGTGGTCGCGGGGTAGGGCGGTCCCCGGCTTCTCCGGCGCGGTATCGCACGACCGTACCGGAGAAGCCGGATCCGTTGCCGAGCAGCTTTTTTCGAGGTGTGCCGATCAGGTGCGAGCTACCGGGGTACCGCAATCTCCGCAGAACTTCGCCGTGCTCGCCAGCTCCGCGTCGCAGGTCTCGCACTGTCGCGGCGGACCGAGCGGATCGCCGCAGTTCATACAGAAGCGAGCCCCCGCCGGATTGGCGGTATCGCAATTCGAGCACGGCGTCGCGGCCGCCTCGACCGGGGCCGGTCGCTGATTCCAGGGCGTGGCGTGCGGTTGTAGCGCGTTGAATCCCAGTGCCGCACCGAGGAATCCGCCCTCACCCCCGCCACCGTGGGCAAGACCCTGGCCCGCGCCGATCGCCATCTCGCCGATCGCGTAGCGCTGGAAATCTCCGGCCAGCCGGATATAGGTGACATCCTTGGCCAGTCGCTTCAGTCGTTCGGCGTCCTCGGGGGCCAATGTGATGTCGACATTGCCCATTCGGGGGATGCGCAGGCCGTACTCGTAGAGCGCGATATTGGTCTGCCGCAGCACCGCGGCCTCGATCGCACCGAGCTGGGCCGACAGCCCGAGCACCTTCCATTCTCCCTCTGAAATACCCTGGGCGACAGCGACCTTCATGGACTTGAGCAAGAGGTCGGAGCACCAGGATTGCACCCGGGCCGGATCGGCCAGGTCGGTGCTGCCCGCCAGCGAGGTGAGCAGCTGCGCCGGATCGCGCACCGCGAGCGCGAACTCGCCGAAGGCGCGCAACGTGACCACCTGTTCGCTGTCCGGATCGACGATATCGGCGAGGCGCCCACCGAATTTGATGCCGGGGAACTCCCCCGCCGAGACGAAGTACAGCTCGGCGCGGTAGTAGTTGCCGCCGGTGACGGTATCGACGAGGGCGCCGAGGATCGGCAGTTCGTCCGCGTCGATCCGGTGCTTGCCCGGGCCGAGGGCGGCGACCACCCGTCCGGTCTTGATGAACAACGCGGTCTCGTCGACATTGACGATGACCCGGCTGTAGCGGCGGATGTTGACATCCGGCCACTTGAAGACCAGCTGATTCTTGCGGTCTTCCGGGACGGCGATGAACTCGCGCTCGAACCATGCCATGCGTTGCTCCCTCAGCTGAATTTCCCGTCGAGCGTACCGATGTATAACGGCACGATCAATCGGCTTCGTCCCTGCTCATCGCGACAATCGCTGTGGGTCAACGGTTTCCGTGATGTTACAGGTTTCTGTTCACTATTGATCGTGCCGCTATCTAGCGGTACATTAGCCATCGATATGATCGCCGTCACGTGAAAGGCCCTCACCATGACCACAGTTCGACCTCCCTCGCAGGTGCAGGCGCCGCCGGACGCGCTGCAGGACGAGGATGCGGGTTACCACAAGGCGCTACGCCCCCGTCAGCTGCAGATGATCGCGATCGGCGGCGCCATCGGCACCGGTCTGTTCCTCGGCGCCGGCGGCAGGCTGGCCAGCGCCGGACCCGGGTTGTTCCTGGTGTATGCCGTCTGTGGTGTGTTCGTATTCTTCATCCTGCGGGCGCTCGGCGAACTGGTGCTGCATCGCCCGTCCTCGGGTTCCTTCGTCTCCTACGCCCGTGAGTTCTACGGTGAGAAGCTGGCTTTCGGCGTCGGCTGGATGTACTTCTTCCACTGGTGCATGGTCGGGATCGTAGATATCACCGCCATCGCGACCTATGTCCATTACTGGGGAGCGTTCGAGGCGATACCGCAGTGGCTGATCGCGCTGGTCGCGCTCGCCCTGGTCGTCAGCATCAATATGGTGTCGGTGAAGTGGTTCGGCGAACTCGAGTTCTGGGCCGCGCTGATCAAGGTCGCCGCGCTGGTCACCTTCCTGATCGTCGGCACGATCTTCCTCGGGGGCCGGTTCAAGATCGAGGGTCAGAGCACCGGTCTCAACGTCATCGGCGATAGCGGCGGCCTGTTCCCGAGCGGAATTCTGCCGCTGGTGCTGGTCACCACGGGCGTCGTCTTCGCCTACGCCGCGGTCGAATTGGTCGGCACGGCGGCGGGTGAGGCGGAGAACCCGGAGAAGATCATGCCGCGGGCCATCAATTCGGTCATCGCCCGGATCGCGCTGTTCTACGTCGGCTCATTGGTGCTGCTCGGACTGCTGCTGCCCTACACCGCGTTCAAGTCGGGCGTCAGCCCCTTCGTGACCTTCTTCTCCAAGCTCGGCGTGGACGGCGCGGGCTCGGTGATGAACCTCGTCGTGTTGACCGCGGCGTTCTCCAGCCTGAACGCGGGCCTGTATTCGACCGGCCGGATCCTGCGCTCGATGTCGATCAACGGCAGTGCGCCCGCGGCGGCCGCCAGGATGTCCAGCACCGGGGTGCCCTACGTCGGCATCCTCGCCACCGGCGCCGTCGCGCTGCTCGGCGTCGGCCTCAACGCGATGGTCCCGGAGAAGGCGTTCGAGATCGTGCTGAACATGTCCGCGCTGGGCACCATCACCTCGTGGGGCGCGATCGTGCTCTGCCAGCTGTCGCTGTACCACCGGTGGCGTCGCGGCGAGATGGAGCGCCCGTCGTTCCGCCTGATGGGTGCGCCGTACACCAGCTACGCGACGCTGGTCTTCCTGGTCGGCGTGGTAGTGCTGATGGCCTTCAGCGACGACGAGGTGCAGCGCGGCGCGGTGATCGCCACCGGACTGATCATGGCGCCTGCGCTGGTCGGTGGCTGGTACCTGGTGCGCAGGCGGGTGCTGCGCATCGCCGAGATCCGGCAGGGGCACACCGGTCAATTCCCGGTGGTGGCCGAACGGCCGCTGCAGACCCGTGTTGCCAACGGGGCCGTGGTGGTCCTCGAGAAGCAGGACGACGAGTAACACGGCAAGACCGGCCATGCCCCGGGCGATATCGCCTGGGGCACAGCCATTCCCAAAGCAGGGAACAACGCGTGCGCACAACGACAGGCGGCGGACCAGAATGAGGCCCCAATTCACGAGTGGGTTTGAGAGGTTCGTATGCCGGAGCACTCCAGCGCATCCGACCATCCGCTGCCGCATCCCTGGGCGAAGCGGCGCACGCCGCACCCCTGGGCGACCCGGCGCGGCACCAGAGTCGAGCCCTCCCAGCGCTTCCTACATCCGTGGTCGGTGCCGCGCGTCCGCGACGGGGGGTTGTCCCCGCTGATGTCGCCCACCGATCCGCCCGCTGTCGCCGAGCCCGGCCCCGACACCCGATCAGCGCCCGCTCTGCAACCGGATCCCGCGGCCGATCTGTCCCCGATCCCCGACGATCCCGATCCGTACACCGAGGGCGAACTCGATCCGCTGCTGGCGGCCGCGCTGGAACTGGAACTCGCGGAGGAATTGGCGGGCGAACGCGACCCCCGCCTGGAGGCCGCGCTGGAAGCGGAGCTCGAGGAGGAATCCGACCCGGAACTCGACGGGGACCTCAGCTCCGGCCGCAGTATCCGCTCGCGTCCGAGCGTGCGCAGGCTCGGTGCGGGTCTGGTGGCGATGCCGCGGGTGACGCCGATCGATCCGGCGAGCGCCGTGCTGGAAAACCCGGAAGTGCCCGAATACAAACGCTTCTGCTGGAAATGTGAGGAGCCGGTCGGCCGCAAGACCGCCGCCGGGCCGGGTCCGGTGGCCGGTGAATGCGCGCGCTGCGGTTCGCCGTTCAACTTCCGGCCCGCACTCCAGCCCGGCGAGCTGGTCGCGGGCCAGTACGAGGTGCAGGGATGTCTGGCCCACGGCGGACTCGGCTGGATCTATCTCGCCATCGACCGCAATGTCAGCGACCGCTGGGTGGTGCTGAAGGGGCTGCAGAACCCGCTCGACTTCGAGGCCCATGTGGTCGCGCTCGCCGAACGTCAATTCCTTTCCGAAGTGGCGTATTCCGGTGTCGTCAAGATCTACAACTTCGTCAAGCACCGGTCCGCGCGCGAGACGCCGGACGGCTACATCGTGATGGAGTATGTCGGCGGGCGTTCGCTGAAGAAGATGCTCGATCAGCGCGCGCCGGGACGGATGCCGGTCGCCGAGGCGATCGCGTACATGATGGAAGTCCTTCCGGCACTGGACTATCTGCACTCGTTCGGACTGGCCTACAACGACCTCAAACCGGACAACATCATGGTGACCGGGGACGAGGTCAAACTCATCGATCTGGGTGCGGTGGCGGCCATGGAGTCCTACGGCAGTATCTACGGCACGCCCGGATTCCAGGCGCCGGAGATCACCGATACCGGACCGACGGTGGCCTCCGATATCTACACCGTCGGAAGGACATTGGCGGCGCTCACGCTCGAACTGCCGCGCGACCGCGGCGGTCATACCCGGCACGGAATCCCCACACCGGATGAGCAGCCGCTGCTGCACCGCTACCCGGCGTTGTACCGGCTGCTGCTGCGCGCCACCGACCAGGACCCGGCGCGCCGGTTTCCCTCCGCCTACTCGATGTACTGCCAGCTCGCCGGCGTCCTGCGCATGGTGCTCGCGCTGGACACCGGTCGCGAACATCCTCAGGTGTCGGTCGAGTTCGGTTCGCTGCGAGGGGATTTCGGAATCGAGACGCTCATCGGACAGACCGACGGGATGGTCGACGGCCGGCACCGCATGCCGACGGTCGATGCGTCCTGCGTGGCCGCGGCGCTGCCGACGCCGCTGATCGATAGCGCCGATCCCAGTGTCGACCTGCTCACCACGCTGCTGCACGGCGATCCGCGGCGCGCATTGGATGCGTTGCAGCGGGCCGACGAGCGGGTCAGAGCGGGCACCATCAGCGCACCGGACACCTTCGAACTGGAGGGGACGCTGACCGCGGTGCGCGCACATCTCGATCTCGGCGAACTGGTCCCCGCCCGGAAGCGGCTCGCCGAATTACATCCCCGCTACGAGGGCGACTGGCGCATCGAGTGGTACTCGGGCGTCGCCGCACTGCTGGACGCCCATTACGAACATGCCTATCGGCACTTCGACCGGGTGCACACCATGTTGCCCGGCGAGCTCGCCCCGGCGCTGGCCCTGGCCGCCACCGCTGAGCTGGTGCTGCAACATCTGGACAGCCCCGCCGATCCGGAGCGCTGGCATCGTGCCGCGGCGGAGTACTACCGAACAGTGTGGCGGACCAACCACGGCGTGGTGAGCGCGGCCTTCGGGCTGTCGCGCCGTCTCGCGGCCGACGGGGAGTCCCGCGCGGCCGTGGCGGTTCTCGATCAGGTGCCCGCGGTCTCGCGCTACCACGGCGTGGCCTACCTGACCGGCTGCCTGCTGCTGGTATCCAGGCCGATCGCCGATATCACCGAGGCGGATCTGCGGGAGGCGGCGGCGCGGTCGGCGGCCATGGCGGAGGAGCCGCGCGCGCTGCAACTGCGTGTCATCGTGGTGGGGGCGGCGCTGGCCTGGCTGCGCACCGGCGGTCGATCGGCGGTGGGGGACCCCACCCTGTTCGGCTTCCCGGTCACCCCGTCGGGGTTGCAGCGTGGGCTGGAGTCGAGTTTGCGCGCGCTGGCGCGCACCGCACCCGACCGGCTGCACCGCTACCGGCTGGTGGATCTGGCCAACCAGCTGCGGCCGCGCACCTGGTGGTAGCCACTCAGCCCGCGCGGCGGCCGATGACGAGGATGACCGGGACGGCGGCGAGCACGCACAGCCACAACCATTCGCGCGAGGCCACCGCGAGGGTGAGCGCGAGCGCCCCGGTGATCACCGCGAATACCGCGTGCGGGCTCCAGGCGCGCGTCACCTGGATCGGCGGGGTCGGTATCGCACCGGGCAGATCGGCGAAGAGTTCGGCCAGTTCCACCCTCGTATCGGCGATCGCGGCCTTGGCGCTGCGTTCGTGGAACTCGATCACGTCCAGACGGCCCGCACCGAGATGTTGCGACAGTTCGCGCAGCGCACGTTCGCGATCCGCGACACTCACCCGGGAGTCCGGCAGGTTGGCCATATCCGAAGGATAGGTCCGGGTCGGCGCGGCGGTTCGGAAGCCGAATTCCCATGTGCGGGAAGCTCATAGGCTGACCTGCAAATCGGAAAACACCCACAAGGAGTTCCGCATGCCCCGTGTGATCCAACACTACGGCCCGGTTGCCGAAGCCTGGGACTGGCAGCTGCACGGATCCTGTCGCGGGGTGGATTCGGCGGTGTTCTTCCACCCGGAGGGGGAGCGAGGCCGGGCCAGGACCGCGCGCATCCAGCGCGCCAAATCCTTCTGCCACGACTGTCAGGTGCTCGCTCAGTGCCGTACCTACGCGCTCGGAGTCAGCGAACTCTACGGTGTCTGGGGCGGCATGTCGGAGGAGGAACGGCGCAGGATCGCGCTACGCCGCGACAGTCACCGTGTGAGCGCTTGACCTACCGGCATCCGATCCGTCATTCAGGCACACCGCGAGCGCCCGCTGACCCTCCGTCAAGGTTTCGGTGTGGTTTCCTTGATGTATGGCTGCGGGTGTTGAATACACGATCGACGAGCTGGCGCGCGAGGCCGGTACGACCGTGCGCAGCCTGCGGGTCTACCACGAGCGAGGTGTGCTGCCTCCGCCGCAGGTCAAGGGTCGGACCGGCTTCTACGGGCCGGACCACCTCAATCGCGTACGGACCATCAGCAGGTTGCTCGATCGCGGGATCAAGTTGAACGGGATCAAAGAGCTGCTCAACGCGTGGGATCGCGGCGACGACCTCGGCGATATCCTGGGCGTCGGCGATCTGGGCGCACCGCCTGCCACGACCGCCCCGACCGATACCATCGCCGCGACCGAACTGGCGGAGCGCTACCGAGAGGTGCCCAACGGCCTGGCCCGGGTCGTCGCCGCCGGTCTGTACGAGCCCATCGACGCCGCGACCTACCGCATCGCCGATCAGCAGCTGATCCGGATGGTCGACCAATTGGCGGCGGCCGGGGTACCCGACGACGACGTCCTCCGCGAGCTGGAGAAGCTGCGTGTCGATTGTGACCGGCTGGCGCGTCGATACGTCGACCTGTTCCATCGCACGGCCTGGCAGTCGTTTCAGGAGTCGGAGCGCAGCTCCGCGGATCTGGCCGAGCTCACCGAGCGCCTCGCCATCACCCGGGTGATCCCGGGGCAGCTGACCGCCGAGCTGGTCAATCGGATGGTCGGCAAGTACCTCGAGCACGACTCCGAACTCATCGAGGCGTTGCCCGGGATCTGATCGAGCGCCGGGGCGTATTCCCACCCCTGGCAAGTCGACTACCTACTTAGGTATGGTCCGCGCGCACCTACCGATGCGCGGCGGCGTTGTGGCCGCACACAATCTCACAATCGCACGGAGCAGCGGATGAGGTTTGTGTATGGGAAGCGTGACATTGTGGATGCAGATGTCGCTCGACGGATTTGCGGAGGGTCCGGATCAAGAGATCCACTGGCCGGTGGTGGACGAGGAGCTCTGCGAATCGTTCCTGGATGAGCTACGCGCGGCCGATCTGTTCATCTACGGGCGCAAAACCTATGAGATCATGGCCTCCTTCTGGCCGACCGCCGATGCGGATCCGGCGATCTCACCCTTCTATGTCGATTTCGCCCGCTGCTGGAAGAGCACCCCCAAGCTGGTCTTTTCGCGCACCCTGCGCGGCGCGGACTGGAACACCAGGGTGGTTTCGGACAATCTGGTCGAGGAGATCACGGCGCTGCGGGACCGTCCCGGTTGTGACATGGTCCTGTTCGGTGGTGCGGAGACCGCCTCCGCGTTCATGAAGCACGAATTGATCGATGAGTACCGGTTATTCGTGCATCCGTTGGTGCTCGGTAGCGGCGTTCCGCTGTTTCCCGCCCCGGTCGACGCGTCCGGACTGGAACTCGTCGACGTGATGACCTTCGACAGCGCGGTCGTTCAGGTGCACTACCAGCAGGTATGAAATCGCCAGGGGCGCAGCGAGGTCCATGGCGTCATTGGAACATCGGCGTCGGGTCATCGGGATGTAACCACTGATTGCCCAGCGGGTTACCGGTTCGTCGGCTAACTTTGGTTTGCATGTCCGCGGTACCGGTACCGGGTGTGTCGTCACCCGCTTCGACCAGTGAATTCATCGGTAGACAAGCGGAATTGGAGCGCCTCGACGCCCTGCTGTCCGGGACCGCGCGGCTCATCACTCTGGTGGGGCCGGGCGGAATCGGCAAGACCCGCCTCGCCGCCGAGGCGCTGCGGCATGCGCACCGTGTCCAGCACCGGCCGGTCTATTGGGCGCGCCTGGCCGAACTCGGAGCCGATACCGGCGTGGATGATCTGGTCCAGTCGGTGGTCCGCACCGATGTCCCTTGGCGGTCTGCGCGCGATGTGAACCTGGGCGGCATCACCGGCGCCAACCTCCAAGCGGACCGGTGGATCCTGGTATTGGACAACTGTGAACACGTGCTGACCGGCATCGGCGCGGTGATCGCGCAGTTGCTCGACAGCGCCCCGGGGTTGACCATCCTGGCGACCACCAGGGAGCCGATCGGCTGGTACGACGAGTACATCCTGATGGTGCCGCCGCTCTCGCCTCG
This sequence comes from Nocardia sp. NPDC050710, assembly GCF_040654375.1. Taxonomy (NCBI): domain Bacteria; kingdom Bacillati; phylum Actinomycetota; class Actinomycetes; order Mycobacteriales; family Nocardiaceae; genus Nocardia; species Nocardia sp. NPDC050710. Next base: position 84,449 of record NZ_JBFAHV010000022.1, read on the forward strand.
GCAGGGGCTGGAACTGTTCCGGCAGCGCGCCGAACTCACCGGTCGGCCGATGGCCGAGGATCCGGGCACGCTCGACCTCGCCGCCGAGATCTGCAAGCACGTCGACCACAACCCGCTGTTCATCCGGTTGGCGGCGGCACGGCTACGGCATCGGTCACCGGCCATGTTGCTGCGCGAACTCACCGGCGACGCCGACGACAAACGGCTGCGCTGGTCACACGGCGCCACGGTGGGCGCCGAGGCACGGCACCGCGGTGTGTACGACGTCATCGCCTGGTCGTTCGCGCTGTGCGGCGCCGGTGAGCGAATGCTGCTCGAGCGGCTGTCGGTATTCGCCGCCGGATACGAGACCGTCGGTGAGGAATCCCTGTGCAACGGTGTCGATCTCAACGCCGTCATCGCGGTCTGCGCGGACGACGAACTGCCCGCCGCCGAGATCGAGCAGTTGCTGGATCGGCTGGTGGAACGGTCGCTGTTGTCGACGCATATCACCGCCACCGAGGTGCGGTGGTATCTGGTGGAGAGTCTGCGCGTCTTCGCCAGGGGGCAGCTGGAGCTGCGCGGTCCGGATCGGGTAGCGGTGACGTTACATCGTCACCACCGCTACTACCGGGACAAAGTCCTTGCCGGACAGTCGATCTGGTACGGCCCACGGGAACAGGAATGGATGGACTGGGCCTGGTGCGCCTGGGACAACCTGCTGATCGCGATCGAGACCGGCCTCTCGGATCCGGACGACGCGGTGCTGGCGCTGGAGACGATCACCATGCTGTTGCCCATGTGGATCCCCTTCGTCAAATGCGGTGGTCACGCCGTCACCCGGCTCATCACACTGGGGCTGGCGGCGGTCCGCGACATGGATCCGGTGCCCGTCGAGCTCTGCATCCGTGCGCAGACGCTGCTGTGCTGGATTTCGATGTGGAAGGGCCGCACCGACGACGCCGTACGCCAACTCGACGACTGCGTCGCGACCTGGCTGCCCGAGTTCGGCCCGGACTGGCGCGACACCCTCGGGACCGATAGCGGTCTGCCCGCGCCCGTGGAATGGGCATGGGGTTTCGAACTGCTGCTGGTCGGCCAGGATTCGGGCGCGATCGCCGTACTCGACCGCGCCCGTCGCAAGTACGTCGACATCGGTGATCGCATCGGCACGGAGCGCGCGGGCATATTCCACGCGCTGGCGTCGGCGATCCTCGGCGAACCCGGTGCGGCACTGCATCACACCGAACGGCATCTGCGACGCGCGATGTCCTCGGGCTCTGACCTGCTGGCGTCCTGGTCGGCGGTCGCGCGCGCCATCGCGCTGGCCAAATACGACCGGCCCGCCGCGGCGCTCACGACAACGCACGCCATGTTGACCGACCATGTCGCCGAGGGCGACACCTGGACGGTGAGCTGGGCGGTGATGGCCCGGGTGGTGGCATTGGGGCAGGTCCTCGCCGAGCCCGCCGCGGCGGGCGAGGACGACCCGCAGGTGGTAGGCGTCGAGATCGCGCGCCTGGTGGGTGCTTTCCAGACCTCACACCGTGCGATGGGCACCGGGATCGATCGGGTTCCGATGATCGCCGAGGAGATCCGCAGGACCGTCGAGATTTCCACCGCGGTCATCGGTGCGCGCAGGTACGCGGTGGCGGCGGCTGAGGGCGCCGCACTGCGGCCGGAATTCGACGAGTTGCGGTGCTATCTGCTGGGAACGTTATCGCCCGAACGGCGTCCGCCCGATCCGCCATCCGCCGATCCGCCGTCCTCGCGCTGGCGCGAACTGTCCAACGCCGAATGTGAAGTGGCCGTACTCGTGGCCGCGGGCTGGCCCAACAGCGCCATCGCCGCCCGGCGCCGCAGCTCGATTCGCACCGTCGACGCCCAGGTCGCGGCCATCCGGCAGAAGCTGGCGGTGGCGACCCGCACCGCCATCGTGGACCACGTCCCCGCCGAGCTCACCGCACTGATTCGCGAGGAATCCGAGCGGCGGCCGGGGCGCTCCACCCGAAAGATCCAGCAGCGGAAGGTGATACCCGTCGGCCGCATCGACAGTGTCGGGTGACGCGGATGTCCGAAGTGCAGCTCTGCGGCAGCGCGCTGCCCGCCGCGGGCGGTGAATTCGTTGGCAGACAAGCCGAATTGAGGCGACTCGAGCGATTGCTGTCCGCGGTGGAGAACCGGCTCATCACCCTGACCGGGCCGGGCGGCATCGGCAAGACCACGCTGGCCGCCGAGGCGGTGCGCCGGTACCGCCCCAGCGGGCCGCGCGCGGTCTATTGGGTACGACTGGCCCGGCTGGCGCCCGGCTCCGCGACCGGCATCGTCGCGGAACAGATGGTGCAGTCGGTCGCGAAGGCCGATGTCGCGGGCCGCCCGGCCTGGGCGGGACTGATCGATACCTTCACCGGCGATGGTCCGGGCGCGCAGCGGACGCTGCTGGTGCTGGACAACTGCGAGCATGTGCTCGCGGGATTGGGGCCACTCGTCATCGATCTGCTGAACGCGGTGCCGGGCTTGACCATCCTCGCCACCAGCCGGGAACCGGTGGGGTGGATCGACGAGCACATCGTCGGTGTGCCGCCGCTACCGCTCGGCCAGGCGCTGGAGTTGTTCCGGCGCCGCGCCGAGCTCACCGGGCGGCCGGTACCGGAGGATCCTGCGCAGCTTGCCATCGTCGAGCAAATCTGCGGGCATGTGGACAACAATCCGCTGTTCATCCGCCTGGCCGCGGCGCGATTGCGGCATCGCCCGCCCGCCATCGTGCTGCGCGAACTCACCGGCGACGGCGACGACAAACGCATGGAGTGGTCACACGGCGCGCGGGTGGGCGCGGAGGAGCGTCACCGTAGCGTGCGTGACGTGATCGGCTGGTCCTACGGGCTGTGTACCGACGCCGAACAGTTGCTGTTGGATCGGATGTCGGTATTCGCGGTCGGTTTCGACACCGAGGGCGACGAAACCCGGGGCAGCGGTGTCGATGTGGATGCCGTCATGGCGATCTGCGGTAATCCACCGGGCTCGGAGCAGGTCGAGGGGCTGCTGGAGCGGTTGGTGGAGCGATCGCTGGTGTCGGCGCGTATCACCGCCACCGCCGTGCGGTACTACCTGCACGAGAGCGTCCGGGTTTTCGCCAGGGATCGGCTCGGCCGCCGCGGCGACGGTGTGGACGAGGCCCAGCTGCGGGCTCGGCATCGGCGCTACTACCGGGACAAGGTCGTAGCCGGACAGGCTCTCTGGTACGGACCGCGGGAAAGGGAATGGCTGGACTGGGCGCGGGCGTCCTGGGACAACATCCTGACCGGCATCGAGACCAGCTTGACCGAGCCCACCGAGGCCGTTATCGGCTTGCAGACCGCCACGTTGCTGATGTCGCTGCGCGTCCCGTACGTCACCGGTTCCAACCGGGCGGTCATGTGCCTGATCGAACAGGCATTGGAGGCGACTCGCTGCCTCGTGCTGCCACCGACCCGGTTGCGGATCGACGCCAGGACCATGGTCGGGTGGATCGCGCTGTGGCAGGGCCGATGGACCTATACCGCGCAGTTGCTCGACGAATGCGCCGCCATCTGGATCGCCGATCCGGCGCTGCGCCGGAATTGGCGGGGGACCGCCCGGATCGATATCGGCCTGCCCGCGCCGATGGAGTTCACCTGGGGCCTGGAACTGCTGCTGATCCATCTGGATCCGCGGTCGATCGACGTATTGGCTCGCGCGCGACGGAAATTCGCCGTATCCGGGGATCTGGCGGGGGAGCAGCACAGCGAGTTGTTCGAGGCGCTCGCCTGCTCGGCGCTGGGTGATGCGGAACAGGCTTTGAGCACCAACCGGCGTCATGTCGACCGTGCTGTCACCTCGGATGCCGCGTGGGCGGTCTCCTGGGCGGAGCTCGCATGGGTACTCGCGCAGGCGATTCACGGTGATGCGGCCGAGGCGATACGAACCGCGCGCGCATCGCTGGAGCGCCTGCTCGCCGCGGGGGACGCGTGGACCGCCGGGTGGCTGATCCACTTCATGATGCTGGCATTCGCCCGTCTGCTCGCCGACCGGCTGGCCGCGGGCGACAGTGATCCCGCCGAATGCGCCGCGCAGGCGCGCCATATCGCCCATCTGCAGGGCGGTCTCGCCACATTGCATCGGTCGATCGGCATCACCTCGGACAAGGTGACACTGGCGCAGAATCAGGCCGCGCAGGCCATCGAGGTCGCCACCTCGGTTCTCGGTGCCGAGGTCTATGCCGCCGCGGCGCGGAAGGGGGCCGGGTTACGTCCGGAATTCGGTGAGCTGCAACGGTTTACGCTGGGTTTGTGCACCGTGGATGAGTTGCCGGGTGGTCCGCCCGATGCTCGGGCGACGGCGTCGCGGTGGCCGGAACTCTCGCGTGCCGAGCGCGATGTCGCGGTGCTGGCGGCGGCGGGTTGGGCCAACAGCGCCATTGCCGCGCGCCGGGGTAGTTCTGTTCGCACGGTCGACGCACAGGTCGCCTCGGTGCTGCGGAAGTTGGTGGTGGCTACCCGGGCGGACATCATCTGGCAGGTCCCCGACGAACTCGAGGCCCGGGTTCAATTCGAATCCCAGCGTCGGCCGACCCGTTCCGGGGCCGCTCGCGGCGTGCGCGATACCGAGGTGGTCTGGGAGTTGTCGGCGCGCTGACGTCGCGGTGTGTGGTCAGCGCGTGGTGTCTCGACTCGGTGGTGGCCGGACACCACGCGCTGCCCGCGGTGCGCGCAACTGGGTCACTTCTGGTCGTGGCCGTACACCCGGGGGCGGCTCTCGTAGGTGGACCCCCGCCGGGAACCCGCGTTGCTCACGCCTTCCCGATCCTCGACCTTCCGGTTCTCCGACACCCGGTCGCTGCCGTAGCGGTTGTTGCGCGAACCGAGGCCGCTGCCGTAGGAGCCGTGGCCGTTGGGGCCGCTGCCGTGGCTCGACGAGCCGTTACCCGACGACGAGCTGTGCGGGCCCGCCGCCGCGAGCTGCGGCGCGATGGTGGCCGGAACCAGCGCGAGTGCGCCCGCGATCATGGTGGTGGCGACGAGTTTCTTCGTCATGGTGTGCTCCATTCGCGTTGCCCGCTCCGGACGGGAGCAAGCTCTAACTTGAATTAACGTACCGCTATATAACGGTACGTTGATCAGTGTGCCACCTATCTACGAGTTGAGCATTCCCGCTGATGGGAAGTCGAGGGGACGGCCATTGCCGAGTCGACGCGGTCCGGTCGACCGGGCCGAGTAAGCTGACGGCTCCACATCACCTCGGGAAAGAGACCATGTCGCAGTTCGAGAACGTCAGCGTGACGAAGAAGGCCAACGTGTACTTCGACGGCAAGTGCGTCAGCCACAGCATCCAGCTGTCCGACGGCACCTCGAAGTCGGTGGGCGTGATCCTGCCGTCCGCGCTCACGTTCAACACCGGCGCGCCGGAGATCATGGAGCTGATCGAGGGCGAGTGCAAGGTCACCCTCCCCGGCGCCACCGAGGCCGTGACGTACCGCGGCGGCGAATCCTTCAGCGTACCGGGGGACAGCTCATTCGATATCGAAGTGATCGAGACCCTGCACTACGTCTGCCACTTCGGCTGAATCGTCACTCGCCGCCCGGCCGGGCCCGCCGGATCGGCGCGGAAACGGCATCCGGACGCGTCCGGATGCGACGTGCGGTGATCGGTCGGCCCGCGAGCATGCGGGCGAACAGCCGGGCGAAGCGCAGGTGGCCCTTCGCCTCCCGCTTGGTCCAGGCCACCGACCACACCGTCGCGGTGCCGGCGGGCGCGAGGTCGCGTCCGCCGAAACGGTCGGCCAGCCAGTTCATGGTGACCGGGGTCCCGATGTAGAGCAGTGGCATATGCAGGCTGAGCCGGTCGCGCAGGTAGTGCACATAGGCGCCGCCGCTCCGGTAGCGGTCCACATGTTGGTCCACATCGTCGACGGCGATGAGTTCGTCGTTGACGCCTTGGAGGACGAATAGCGGCATCGCGGGCGCCTGCCCGCCCGGCCGGATATCGTCCAGTACCCGCTGTAACTCCGGCTGGGCCAGTAGTTCGGCGAAGGTGGAGTTGCTGTAGCGGTCGATGTTTTTACCCGCGAAGCGGGATACCAGCGACAGCGTGGTGCGCGACTCGGCATCCGCGAGCAGGTCGTGGAACTCGGGCTTGGCGTGCGCGGACAGGACGCGCTCCAGCTCCGGGTAGGCCCGGCGTAGCGCGGCCACGCATACCGTCGAAAAGCCGGACAGCAGTGAGCCGTTCAGCCGGACGAATGCCGAGGCCGGATCGCCGACCGGTGAGCCGGCCACCGCGCCGACGATATCGAGTTCCGGTGCGTACCCGGCCGCCAGTTCGGCGGTCCAGGCGGTGGCGAGCCCGCCGCCCGAATAACCCCAGAGCCCCACCTGGGTCGCGCTGCTCAGCCCGAGCGGCTGGAAGCTCAGCGCGGCGCGAATCGCGTCCAGTGCGCGATAGCCGGGCTCGCGCGCCACCCCGAAATGTCCGCCCATCCCGCCGTGGTCGGGGACCGATACCGCCCACCCGCGGGCCAGAGCTTCGGCGATGACCGGCAGCTCCAGCTGCGGAATCGCGCCGAGGGCGCGGGCGCCGCGGCGCAGCGAATAGGAAGGGAAGCACTTCGAGCTGACGCCATCGATCGCGCACTGGAACGAGACCAGCGGCCGGGAGTCGGTGGGGGCCGTGCCCCATGGCAGCAGTACGGTCGTCACCGCGGCGTCGGCGACACCGTTCAGGTCATTGGTTCGGTAGAGCAGCTGCCACGCCGAGATCTTCTGCGGCACCCGGCCGAACAATGCCAGGTCGACCGTGCGGGTGCGCAGTACGGTGCCTGGTGCGAATCGGGCGAAGCCGGTGGGTGGGAGGTAGAACCGATCGTGTTCGGGCAGACGCGGATCGCCGGCATCGGGGAATATCTCGGCCACCGGCTGGAACGACCCGGACTCGGTGTGCACGCTCATTCCTGTCCATCCTTTCGCACCGTGCTCCGCATGTGGTGCGTCGGCTACGGCAAATGACGACGGGCCGGAAAAGTGGCCGTGAGCGTCGATTTCAACTTAGCAATCAGGGGCCGTTTAATTAATTGTGTCCGAACACAATTGGATCGTTGATATTTCTGCTACCGATGCAGTGACGGTTTCTGGTCGCCCTCGGTACCACGGGAACAGCCAGGTAGGAGTGGGTGATCGGATGTCCGAGGACAATGCCCTTCGGGGGAGAATAATGCGGCGGAATCTTGTTGCGGGAGACAAAAGGGAACGAGAATCGGTGCCGAACAATGGTATTGGTAACGTTCGATCCATGTCTGTCGCTCTACCCCCGCTGCCCGGCGATGCGCCGATAATCGCCCGGCTGCTCCGGCGGCTACCGGATATCGCCGAGCGCATGCTCGCCGCGGGTCTCGGCGCGACGCCACCGGCGGCCGACCTGCCCGACGGTCACTTCACCGACGAGGTGCTGCCCGCCATCTACGCCTGCGGCTGGGCCTTCCTGCGCGCGCTGGAGGAGCAACGCCCGTTCACCTCCGCCGAGGTCGCCGAGTTCGTCGGCCCGGTGGCCGAACGTCACGCCGAGGACCGGATTCCGCTGGGCGTGCTCATGGACGCGGTGCACGGCTCGGCGCAGCAGATACTGCGCGAGGTCGCGGCCCTGGCCGAGCCCGAGGATATGGATGATCTGGTGGCCTTCGGCAGTCGACTGCTCGACCTGTTGCGGCATATCAATATCGCCGTGGTCGAGGCGTATACGGAAGTCGAGCAGTCGATCTACAACGCCGAACGGGAGGCGCGGCGGGCACTGTGCTCGGCGCTGCTGCGCGGGCAACCAGCCGAGGAACTGGCCGCCCGTGCCGATATGGCGCTGGAGGATCGATATACGGTGCTGGCCACGCATATTCGGCCGGAGGGGCAGCCGGCCGCCGTCGCCGATCTGGTGACCCGCCGTCGGATACGGATCCTGCAACGCGCACTGGACGCCATGGCCGGGACCACGGCGCTGAGCACCTTCGACGGTTCTACCGGAATCGCCCTGTTGCCGGCCGGAGGGGAGGGATCCGGGCCCGAGGCCGCGCGGCTGGATCGGCTGGCCACCGAACTCGCCGCGCAGTTCGGCGTCGATGTATTCGTCGCGGAGCGCCGCGCCATCGCGCGCGAGCGACTGCCGGATGCCGTCCAGGAGGCGACCGATCTGGCCGAACTCGCGCGGTTGCTCGGGCGACCGACCGGGCGCTACGGGCTCGACGAGTTGCTGCTCGAGTATCAGTTGACCCGGCCCGGTCCGGCGCGGGATCGACTGTCCGAGCGCATCTTTCCACTGCTGCGGCATCCACATCTGTTCGAGGCGCTCGACGCCCATCTGCGCCACGGCTCCGATCGCAAGGCGGCGGCGGCCGAGGTGCACGTGCACCCCAACACCTTCAGCTACCGGCTGCGTCGCATCGCCGAACTCACCGGCATAGACCCGAGCGAGCCGACCGGGTCCCGGTTGCTCGCCGCGGCGCTCACGGTGTATCGGTTCTATCCCACGGCCGAATCGGCGCAGCCGGTCGAGCCGGAATGACCGGCTCGGGCCGCTAGCGTTGCGCCTTCTCCTGCAACTCGATCGCCACCAGCAGTTCGATCAGATCGCTGATATGCCGCACATTGCGGCCGGTGAGTTCCTGGATGCGCCGCAGCCGGTATTTGGCCGTGTTGTGGTGGATGTACAACCCTTCGGCGGCCTCCCGCAGATTCATATCCGCGGCGGCGAAGGCGCGGATCGTGTCCGCCATCGCGCCGCCGCGGCCGCGGTCGTCGGCGAGCAGTGTGCTGATCCGCGGGTCGACGAGGTGGCGGGCGGTGTCGTCCGCGCGCCGCAGCAGGTAGTGGAACGGTGTGAGGTGCGGTAGGGCCATCACTCCGCCGTCGTCGGACAGCAGCTCCAATGCCGCGCGTGCTTCCTGATACGCGCGCGGGATCTGGGCGATATCGGTGACGACGGTACTGACTCCGATACCGAGTGTGATGCCGTCCACGCGCAACTTCTCCCGCATCGTCCGCAGTCGATGACAGAGCTCGTCGACGGTGCCCGTGCGACCGAGCGCGGGTATGGCGACGATGTCGCCGCGTTGCACCACCGACAGCGTCCGTAGACCGCTCACGCCGATCCGAGCCAGCGCCGCGGACGCGAGATGCCGCGCGTCGGTGTCGGATCCGCCGGAATCACCGTCGCCGATGATCCGATGGTTCGCCGTATCCAGCACCACCCCGGTCACCACCACCATGGCGGTGGACTGCTCCGTGCCGAGGCCGTGCGCATGCGCCATCGCCAGCTGCGGGCCGCGCTCCGGCATCGTGCCGTCCAGCAGGCTCTCCATCAGTTCCCGGCTCTCTCGGCCGGATTCGGTGGTGAGGTACTCCTGGAACTCCAGGTAGGCGTTGGCCGCCTGGGTGCTGATGAAATCGCAGTAGCGGGTCAGCGGAACGACCATGGACAGTGCCGCTTCCCTGCCCACCTCCGATTCCCCGGCATAGGACACCAGCGACCGCCACAGCGCGTGCTGACCCATACGGAACGCCTTGATGTATTCGACCAGGGTGAGGCCGGTCTGCGCCCGTCGCGCCGCCGCGCGCCGGGTGGTTCCGAGATCGGCGGCGGTGACCGTGCGCTTCTCCAGCAACGCTCCCAGCCCGGTGCGCGTGAGGCGCGCGAGCTGGTCGTGTACGTCGGCGCGGAAGCTCTCGTCCCTGGCCGCGTAGGCGGGAATCTGGGCCACGATCGCGGACACCCCGGCGTCGGCCATGTCGTCTACCCGATCGAAGAGATTGCTGACTATGCGGGTGCGCTCGACCAGCACCGTGGGCGAGGTCACCGCGTCGGTCGGGTGTGATCCAGCTGACATACCCGGATGATTCATGCCGCGTGCGGGCGTGTCAACCGAGCCTGCCGACCCCTAGGTGCTGTTCGCGGCGGACAAACTCGGCGACCGAGATTCGGCCACCACGTCCGATGTGTGGCCTGACCAGCGAATTTACGCTGACCACACCCTGCAAGCCAGTCTCCGACTGAGCGACCGCACGGTATTGCATCCGCGTCGCAGACGCGTGGACCGGAGGACGAATGCTCGAAATAAATAGTCTGACCGTCCGCTTCGGCGGCATCACCGCCCTGCACGAGATCGAATTTCACGTCGCCCCCCGGGAGATGGTCGGGCTGATCGGACCGAACGGCGCGGGCAAGACCACGTTGTTCAACTGCCTGACCCGACGCAATCAGCCGGATACGGGTGTCATCCGGTACGAAGGAAGCGACCTGCTCGCGCTGCGTCCGCATGCTCTGGCCGCGCTCGGCATTGCCCGGACCTTCCAGAATCTCGGGCTGTTCCCGCATATGTCCGTGCGAGACAACGTCCTGGTCGGTGCCCATCATCGGGCGGGGGCCGGGTTCGGCTCCGCCGGACTCTGGTTGCCGAATGTCCGTCGCGAAGAGGCGCGACTGCGCCGCGCCGCCGACATGTTGCTGGATCGGCTGGACCTGGCCGACGTAGCGGACCATCCGGCCGCGGGACTGCCGTTCGGCACCCTCAAGCGGGTCGAACTGGCGCGTGCGCTGGCCGTCGACCCGCGACTGTTGCTGCTGGACGAGCCGGTCAACGGACTCAGCCACGGCGAGGTCGACGAGTTCGCCGCATTGCTGCGCGATCTCCGGGAGGAGCTGGATCTCACCGTCGTCGTGGTCGAGCACCATATGGGGTTCGTCATGGGCACCTGTGATCGCGTGGTGTGCCTGGATTTCGGTCGCGTGATCGCCGAGGGCGCGCCCGAATACGTGCAGCGGCATCCGGCCGTCATCGAGGCGTATCTGGGGGCGACGGCATGAGCACCGGTACCGGCGAACCCTTTCTGACCGTGACCGATCTGCACGCGGGCTACGGCGGCGCGCGGGTACTGCACGGGCTGAACTTCGCGGTGGCACGCGGCGAGGTCTGCGCCATCCTCGGACCCAACGGCGCGGGCAAGACCACACTGCTGCGCGCCCTGTGCGGAATGGTGGCGGCTCGCGGCGTGGTGCGGCTGGACGGCGCCGACATCGTCGGGCGCGCACCGGAATCGGTGGCCCGGCTCGGCGTGGCCCATGTGCCGGAGGGTCGCGGCACCTTCATGCCCTTGACCGTCGAGGACAACCTGCGGGTCGGTGCGTACTCGGTGCGCGACCGCGTGCGTGTCCAGGCCGATCTGGCGCGGGTCTTCGACTTCTTCCCGGTGTTGAAGGAGAAGGTGCACCAGCAGGCGGGCGGGCTGTCCGGCGGCCAGCAACAGATGCTCGCCATCGGCCGCGCGCTGATGATGCGGCCCCGCCTGCTGCTGCTGGACGAACCATCGCTCGGGCTCTCGCCCCTGGTCACCCAGGAGCTGTTCCAGATCGTGCACACCATCAACCAGGAGGAGCACACCACCGTGATCGTCGTCGAGCAGAACGCGCACCTCGCGCTCGCGATAGCCCAGCACGCCCACGTGCTCGAAACCGGGCGGATCGTGTTGTCCGGCACCGCGGCACAGATCAAGGCCGACGAGCAGGTCGCCAAGTCCTATCTCGGATACCGGGTGTGACATGGCCGAACTACTACAGCAACTCATCGGGGGACTGAGCGCGGGCGCCCTCTACGCCGGCCTTGCCCTCGCGCTGGTGCTCATCTATCGGTTCACCGGGATCGTCAACTTCGCGCAGGGCGAGCTCGCCATGTTCTCGGCGTTCCTGGCCTGGCAGTTCATCGAGGGCGGGATGTCGTTCTGGCTCGCGCTGATCGCGACACTCGCGGTGTCCTTCGCGGGCGGCATGCTGATCGAACGGGTGGTCATCCGACCGGTCGAAGGAGCTCCCGAACTGACCCTGGTGATCGTCACGGTGGGGTTGTCGTTCTTCATCAATGCCGCGGCGGGCTGGATCTGGTCGTTCCAGGTGAAGTCCTTTCCCGATCCCTTTCCCGCCGGCGCGGTACGGGTGGGCGGGGTGAGCGCCGGATACAACAGCCTGGGCGTGCTCGCGGTCGTCGGGGTGATCATGGGTGTGCTCTATCTCCTGTTCCGGTACACCAAGATCGGGCTCGCGATGCGGGCGGTCGCGGCCGATCCGCGGTCGGCCCGGCTGGTCGGCATCCGGGTGGGTGTGGTGCTCGCGCTCGGCTGGGGGCTGGCGGCGCTCGTCGGAGCGGTGTCGGGGGTGCTGTCGGCGCCATTGCTGTTCTTGGAACCCAACATGATGGGCGGCGTCCTCATCTACGCCTTCGCCGCGGCGACGCTGGGCGGATTCGACAGTCCCGGTGGCGCGGTCGCGGGTGGACTCATCGTCGGGCTGGCCGAGACACTCGCCGGCGCCTACATCGGCTTCATCGGGACCGAACTCAAGATCGGGGTGCCGCTGGTGGTCATCCTGACGGTCCTTCTGGTGCGGCCGCAGGGGCTGTTCGGTCGAGCGGTGGTGGAACGGGTATGAGCGATATGACGATTCCGAACGCCACTACCCAGCTACCTCCGGACCGCAACGAAGCCGCATCGGTCTCCGGCGGGCACACACCGGAGCCCCCATCGACATCGCCGTTCTCCCGGATCACGGGTGTCCGATGGCAGTGGCTCGTCATGACGGCGCTGTTCGCCATGGCCTGTTACGCGCCGTTCCAGCTGGTGCCGTTCCGCACCTTCCAGCTGACCATGGCCCTGGTCTACGCGATCGCTCTGCTCGGGCTCAACCTGTTGGTCGGCCACGCGGGTCAGATCTCGCTGGGCCACGGCGCCTTCTTCGCGGTCGGCGCCTACGGGTCCGCCGTCATGATCGACCGTTGGGACACACCGTATTCGGCTACGCTGCCGGTGGCCGCCGGGCTCACCTTCGCGCTCGGGCTCGCGCTGGGTGTTCCCGCGCTGCGGTTGCGGGGTCTCTACCTCGCGCTGGTCACCCTATCGATCGCGATCTTCCTGGTTCCGCTGCTGAAGCGGTTCGAATCGGTCACCGGCGGGTCGATGGGTCTGTCGCTGGACAAGCCGATTCCGCCGGAGTGGAGCGGGTTGGCGGAGGACCAGTGGTTGTACTTCCTGGCACTCGCCACGGCGGTCGTGAGCTTCTTCGTGGCTTCCGGGTTGTTGCGCTCCCGCGTCGGCCGTGCGCTGCACGCGATTCGCGATAACGAGGCGGCCGCCGAGGTAATGGGTGTGCGACTGGCGTTCTACAAGACCCTCGCCTTCGCCTGGAGCGCGATGTTCGCCGGGGTGGCCGGTTGTGTCTACACGTGGGTGATCGCGTTCGTCTCGCCCGACTCGTTCTTTGTCGGGCTGTCCATCACCCTGCTGGCCGGAATTGTCGTCGGCGGCCTCGGATCGCTGTGGGGTCCGCTGCTCGGCGGGCTGTTCGTGATGTACGTGCCGAGCTTCGCCCAGGACGTGAATCAGGCTGCGCCGGGGGTCATCTTCGGACTGCTCATCATCGCGGTCATGTACGTAGCGCCAACCGGACTGGCCGGACTCGCCGGCCGCGGGGCGCACCGGATCCGACAACTGGTCGGGAAAGGAAAAACCGATGCGCACTAAGGCAATTCGCGCCACCGGGATCGCGGCGGCGGTGTTACTCGCACTGACCGCGTGCGGTGGACGCGGCGCCGAGGACGGCTCCGCGGCCCAAGGCGAATGCAAGGGCCAGCAGACGACCGGCGTCACCGATACGAGCATCAAACTCGGCGGCATCTACCCACTGTCCGGACCCGCGTCCGCGTATGGCGAACTCCCCAAGGGTGTTCGGGCCTACTTCGATTACATCAACGCCGAGCAAGGCGGAATCGACGGTCGTCAGGTCGAATACCTGGTGCGCGACGACGGCTATCAGCCGCCCAAGACCGTCGAGGAGGCACGCAGACTGGTCGAACAGGACCGGGTATTCGCGATATTCCAGACACTGGGTACCGCCACCTCCTCCGCGGTGTGGGACTACCTCAACCAGCGCGAAGTGCCGCAGGTATTCGTCGCGGGCGGCGCGACGAAGTGGGGTGACGGCACCGAGCATCCGTGGACCATCGGCTGGCAGCCCAGCTATCGGTCCGAGGGCCGCGCCTTCGCGCAGTTCCTGCAACGGGAGCGGCCGAACGCGACGGTGGCCGTGCTCTATCAGAACGACGACTTCGGCAAGGATCTGCGAGCGAGTTTCACCGAGGGCATCGCGGGCAGCGGCGTCCGGGTGGTCGCCGAGCAGAGCTACGAGGTCACCGATCCCACGGTGGAACCGCAGCTGCGTAATCTCGCCGCTTCGAAAGCCGATGTGCTGCTGAACTTCACCACACCGAAGTTCGCTACGCAGGCACTGGCCGCCGACGCCCGCAATACCGACTGGAATCCGCTGGCGGTCGTCTCGACGGTATCCAACGCGCTCAGCACCCTCAAACCCGTTGGTTTCGAGAACGTGCAGGGTGTGGTCTCCGCCGCGTTCACGAAGGATCCCTCGGACCCGCAGCAAGCCCAGGACCCGGCCGTGCGGCTGTACAAGGAAAAGCTGGCGAAATACGCGCCGGGAGCCGACCCGACGAACCAGTTCACCGCCGTCGGCTGGGCGGCCGCCGACAGTTTCCGTAAGACCATGGCGGCCGCGACCTGCCCGACCCGCGAGGGCCTGCGCGACGCCATGCACAAGCTGTCGAATGTCGGGGTCGACATGCTGCTCCCCGGCGTCACGCTGAATACCGGTCCGGGCGACGCCTTTCCGATGGAGGCCTTGCAGATCCAGCGGTTCGAGGGGGACCACTGGGTTCGCACCGGCGACATCATCGACACCAGCAAGTAGCGCCCGAATCCCGTGGACCGAGGCGCAATCCGGCGCCCTCGGCAGTTCGGAAACAGATAGATAGATGAGGATCAACAATGAAGTTGTGCCACTCGGTGCTGACCGCTGTGCTCGCAGCCGCGGCCGTCGGCATATCGACGGGAACAACCGCTGCCGCACCGGCTTCGGAGCCCGCCCAGCAGGAAGTTCATTACGAGGTTGCCCGCCAAGGTGATTCGGCGGTGATCCGGACCACCGACGGCAGACTGCAAGCCGTGGCCGATCAGCTCGTGCTCACCGACGGGCAGGGCGTACCGGTCGCCGCGGTGCCGCTGACCTACCGGATGAACAACACCGCCTATCCGATCGCGGCACGGATCGAGGGTGATACGGCGACGCTCACCCCGTCCCAGCGGGACGGGGTTCCCGTCGCCGACGTGGCGGCGAGCGAGATCGTGAGCGCGTCGCAGGTCGCCGAATCCTTCACTCCCCGTGATCAATCCGCGCTCGGCGTACTCGCTCAGCGGCTCACCATCGGTGGTGCGGTCTCCGCGATCATCGGTGCGGTGCTCGGTGGTGGGGTCGGCTGCCTGGTCGGGGCGGCGGCCGGCGCGACCCTCGCGAGCCCGGTCATCGCACTGCTGCTGCCCTGGGTCGGTGCGGCCATCGCCGGATGCGTGATGGGCGCCGCCACACTGGGCGCGGTCGGCTCGATGGTCGGCCTGATCACCGTTGGTGGGCCCATCGCGTTGTTCTCGGCCTTCCAGTACTTCTCCACCATCGTGACGCCCTGCCCGCAGGAACTGGCGTTCTGTCGGGATCCGTCGGTGCCCGCCCCGGCGAAGTAGGCGCGACGCCGATCGGTAGCCCCGGGTCGCCCGCACACCCAGCGCGGGAGATCCGGGGCTCGGTCGTCGGCGCTGCGGTC
This sequence comes from Nocardia sp. NPDC050710, assembly GCF_040654375.1. NCBI lineage: Bacteria > Bacillati > Actinomycetota > Actinomycetes > Mycobacteriales > Nocardiaceae > Nocardia > Nocardia sp. NPDC050710. The sequence goes on from NZ_JBFAHV010000022.1 coordinate 100,134, forward strand.
CGGTGAACCAACGGCCTGCGGAAACCGTATGAAGGAAGAACACTGATCCTGGGACCGCCGCGGCGGTCGAATCCGAGGAGAGTGCCCCGCATGTCGACGATCAACGGACTGCCTGCCCACGTTCTGCTTGTCCACGCCATTGTCGTGCTGGTACCGCTGACCGCGGCTCTGCTCGTCCTGTCCGCTCTCTGGCCCGCGGTGCGTCGGCGGTTGATCTGGTTGGTCACCGCGCTCGCGGCGGTCACCGTCGCGCTGACGCCGGTGACCGCCGATGCGGGGCAGACCTTCGCGGAGCGCTTCGGGCCGTCGGAGGCATTGCGGACGCACACCGAACTCGGTGACACCATGACGTATTTCGTGGTGCCGCTGCTGCTGGTCACCGCCCTGCTCATCGTCGTGCATCTGCGCGAACAACGCGGCCGGTCGGTCAACCGCCTCTTCGCCGTCGGCTTGGCGGTTCTCACGATCGCGGCGAGCGTCGCGGCCACGGTGCAGGTCTACCGGGTCGGTGATTCCGGCGCGCGCGCCGTCTGGGGTACGCAGACCGCGGGCTGAGCCCCTGGGCACTATCGCGTGCTTGACGGCGGCTGTGATCCGCGTCGCGGCTGCTTCTGTGGCGGTGGCGGCGCACGCGATCGCTGTCGCGTCGGTGGCCGTGCACATGATCGCTGTCGCGCGGTCGCTGGCCGGGTGCGGGTGCCGAGCATGTCGGTGATTTTGGTGCGCGCCGCCGTCTGGGTACACAGATTGCGGGCTGAGTTCCTGGCTCTATGGCGTGCCCGGCAGTCGCCGTCGTCTGCGTCGCGGCTGCTTCTGTGTCGGTGGCGTGCACATGATTGTTGCCGCGTCGCTGCTGACTGTGCGCGGGTGCGGAGCATGTCGGTGATTTTGGTGCGCGCGCCGTCTGGGTACGCAGACTGCGGGCTGAGTTCCTGGCTCTGTGGCGTGCCCGGTAGTCGCCGTCATCGGTGTCGCGGCTGCATCTGTATCGGTGGCTGTGCACGTGATCGCTGTCGCGCCGCTGCCGACTGTGCGCGGGTGCCGATCATGGCGCGATCGTGGTCGGGGTCGACGGTGTCGTGCACTCGTGGGGGCGGGTTGGGTCGGTGGGGTGACCAGGTGACCCGCCCGGCGGCGGCTACATCTGTGTCCGCGCGTACTCGTGCAGCGCGTCGCGGACGAAGACTGCTCCCTCGACGCCGTGGTAAGTGCTGGCGAAGCGGGGATCGTCGACGTACATGTCGCCCAAGCACTTCACCATCTCGATGGATCGGTCCCGGTCGCCCTCGGCCGTGGGGGTGCCGGGAATCTCACTCAGCCACTGGACATGCCGGGCGGCCAGTGACTGCGCGCGTTCCGACATCGGAGCAACCCCGGCCCGCCACGCCGCGATCCATGCGGCGACGAGGTCGTCACTGGCCTGCTTCCAGGCCAGTTGCTGTTCCAGACTTTTCGCGTGCCACCAGTCATTGCTGGCCCGGAACGCGTCCTCACCCCAGCGGGAGACCACCTCGTCCGCATAGCGATCGTTGAACCCCTCCAGCATGACGTCCATACACGGCTCTGTCCCGGCCAGCATGGAGTCGAGGGTGTGGCGCACCGCCCGGAGTTGCTGTGCGATTCGGTCCCGTTCACCTTCCAGCGCGGCTATATGCCCACGGAGTGCGTCACGCTCGTCCACCTCCTCGGCCAAGACCTCGGCGATGGTCGGCAGGCTCAGCCCCAGCCGGCGCAGCAACAGGATCCGTTGCAGGCGGGCGACCGCGCCGGGGCCGTAGTAGCGGTATCCATTCGAGCCGATACGGGAGGGGGCCAGCAGCCCGATGCGGTCGTAGTGACGCAGCGCCCGGGTCGTCAAACCCGCCCTGGTCGCGAGCTCATGGATCATCCACTCCATTGTGTCTCCTGGTGTCGAAGCCCTCCGATCGAATCGCATCCGGTCTCCGATGCCTGGATCAGCCCTCGGCCTGGAGGGCGGTGGCGATGATCTCCGAGCTCTCGGCGTGCAGGGCCTGTGCCGCCGTCTGCCCGGTCGCGGTCAGGTAGGCGTCGACCAGCCTATTGCCCACAGCGTATCCGGCGCCGGTCGGCAATCCCACCGGGGTAACGCCGAATTGCTCGGCGCTGGCGTCGCCGTGTACCCAGGCTGTGAAGTTCTGCATGCCGGTCACGCCGAGTCCGGACACGACCTTGGCGAAGACCGCCTCGTCACGCAGATGTGGCACGCCGATGCGGGTGTAGCCGAGTTCGTCGCCGTAGAGCTGGCGGGCGAAGGCGTCGGCCAAGCCTTCCGAGACGACATGCTCGCCGACCGTGACGGTCATCGGATTCCACACGACCCCACCCGGGCTGTAGCGCAGATTGTGGTTGAGTTCGTGCACGGCGGTGGCCTCGAGGTCGGCCACATTCTCGGGGAAGGGCCACAGCGTGATCATGATATGGCCCGAGATACCGCCGTTCCCCGTGATGCCGAGGCAGGTGTCCATGAAGTGGGCATCGCCCGGGTCGCCGAGTACGAACAGCACGGTGATATCCGGGACCTCGATCCCCGGCGTCGCCGTCATCTGTAGGGCAAGAGCATCGTCGAGAGCGCGCTGCATCCGTTCCCAGGCACCGGCCGCGGCCAGCGTTTCGAGCGCGTCGAGGCAACGCCGCTCGTCGCGGTCGAGGGGAAACCCGGATGCCCAGCCATGCATTGCCACCAGATCGACGTCACCGGGAAAGTAACGGTACATATCCCTGACCGGCTCGAGCATCGAGGTAAGCATGCCGACGCGATCCGTGGCCGGAGCCAGCAGGATTTGCTTCATAGCCGAGTAGGTGTCGAGAACAGTGATCGTCATGGCATCCGACGCTAAACATTGACGTATGGGCAAGGTCAATCGAACAAGCGCTACTGCCGAACCGGCGGATCAACGTGGGTGGGTGCGGCGCTCACTGCTCGGCGGGTTTCACGAGCCCGGCTCGCGGTGTTGGAAGGCGTGTCCGGACGGATTGGTTCGCCGTGCTCGGTGTTCGGGGATGCGTTGACGAATGTGGTTCCGGCGTCGGCTTTTCGGGGTGCATTCGAGTGATTGAGAGCGGTGATTCCTGGGGTGTGCCGTTGGTCGTGTTTGGTGGTGGGGTGCGTAGAGAGCCGAGATTCCAGGGGTGAGCGGTTGGCGTGCCTTTGGGGGCGGTGTTTTGGGAGCGGTGACTGCCTGGGTGGGCTGTTGGTGGTGCCGTTCGGTGGCTGGGTGTGTGGGAGCGGTGATTCCCCGGGCGGACAGTTGGCGGTGTCTTTGGGTGGCCGGGTGGGTTGGGGGACGACTTTCCCCAGGAATTAGGTGTCGCAGTGGCGGCGAGCCTACCCAGGTTTGCACTGGAGCAGTGCTGGGCGCGTTGGTGCCCTACCGGGCTTACCTCCCGCTGTCGGGTGGGCGGCGTTCGGCTTGGTTGGCCGGTCGACCGGCTGTGGTCCGGTCTCGAGAATTCGATGGTGAGGATTTGAACAGTGAGGTGTCGTCGGGCGGTCGGAGAGTGGTGGCGTTGCGGGTTGTGCGGCAACAACTTCCCTGTGGGCATTGCCGGTTCGTCGTCAACCGTCGCGAAGTAGTGATGTTGTGCCGTAGCCATTTCTCTATCGTCGATGACCGCCTTCTCGTCCGGTGGGTTCGGATGGTGACCACAGCCGGTCAGCCAGGCTGGAAGCTTGCACCGTGCATCATGACGGCAGGGGACAGTCAGGTAAGGCAGGCGGTGTGCTCAGCACTGCTCTATCGGCCCGAAGGACCGCGAAACCCCCGCACCCCACCGGGGGCCGCGCCCAAACGCAATTCGCGGATCAGTGGCTGGTATCGATTCACCAGTCGCACAACGCTTTCGGCGACGCGCGATCGCACATGTACCGCAGCGATCGCCGATGTGTGGGTCACGGCGGGTTATTCGCGATCGCGGACAGTGGCGCGAGGTTGCCGATAATGGGCGAGATTGCGAAGGCCGGTTCAGATCGCGGCGATGCGCGTCGCTTGCTCACCCACATCGAATGCACCCCCCACACTCGCGCGGCCAGGTTTCGTCCTGAACCTGTGGCGGCCTGCGTAACTCGCATCAGTACACTGCGCACCGCAGCGGGCTCGACGACAGCGCCCCCACTTGCGGCCGGACTCGTCGAACCTGGTGTCGGCCTGTGCGCCACCCGCATCAGTGCCCCGCGCATGGCCACGGTATGTGCTGCGGTCGCATCGCTCACTTGCGACCAGGGTCGTCCTGAACCTGTCACGGTCCGCGTTACTCGCATCAGAACACTGTGTACCGGCTCCAGCTTCGATAGCACCAACCACGCTCGTAGCCAGCTGGTCGTAAACCTGTGGCGGCCTGCGCTACTCGCGCCAGCGTCCTGCGCACGGAGCAGCCTCGACCACGCACTTTACAGCCAGGCTCGTCGAACCGATGTCGGCCTGCACGCCGCTCGCAACGATGCCCCGCGCACCAGTCTCGGTTCGGGCTTCGAACTCAACGCTCGATCGCGATCGGGTTTGCCTCGACATATGGCGTCCGCGTTACTCGCATCAGCGCCCTGCGTACCAGCTCCGGATTCGGCGCCGGCTTCGATCGCACCGCTCGCACTCGCGGCCGGGCGGTCCCATATCTGTCGTGGCCCGTGCTACTCGCATCGGCGTCCGGCACACAGGCACCGGTATCGAATGCACCGTTCACGACGGTCGACACGGCAGTGCCGACTCGGCCCCGCGCGGGACGCGGGCACAGCAGGAGGGATCCGGAAAATGGCTGCGGTCGTGCGTATTTCACACATTTGTCCAGTGTGAAGACGTGCAGATCAGACCGGGATTCTGCTGGCGTGTCGCGATGTCGGACGGGCATGTTTAGTACATGCGTTCGAGCGATGGGGCAGGGCCGCAACGGGTTACCGACCCGCTGCTGAGCTCTGTTGCCGCGCTTCGCGACCTTTCACTCACGGGGCTGAGCGATGACGAAATCGTTCATGCCATGCGGGGAGTCGAGCAAGCTGCCAGGATGTTGGCGGCGGTCGGGCATCGGTTGATTGTGGAAGCATCCGATAGGTCGTTGCCATCGCACACCGGTACCGGCACGGTGAAGCGATTTCTGATGCAAACCCTGCGCCTGTCCAACGCGGACGCCGGAGCTCGCGTCGCGGCCGCGACCTCGTTGGGGACATGGCACGACATGGGTGGCGATGCTGTCGAGCCACGCCTGCCTGCCACCGCCGCGGCGCAGGCCGACGGGGATATCTCACCCGACCATGCCCGTGGGATCGCCGCTGTCATGAAGCGCGTCCCGGGATCCACTCGGGACGCGGATTTTCACGCGGCCGAACAGATTCTGGCCGATTTCGCTCGCACCGGATCTCCGGACGATATCGGCAAGGTCGGTGACGCGATCCTGGCGCGTCTGGATCCGGACGGGCAGCTCACCGATGACCGCGACCGGCAACGTATGCGCGGCATCGCGATCGGGCGGCAGCGTGCGGACGGGATGTCGCCGGTCAGCGGCGAGCTGACCCCGACCCTGCGCGCGTTACTGGATCCGGTGGTGGCGAAGCTGGGGCGCCCCGGCATGAACAACCCGGACGACCCGGACTCCCCTTGCGGCAATGACGAATCCGTCGACCGGGATGTGCTGGCCGCCGCTGCGCGACGAGATGTACGCACCGCCGCCCAGCGCACGCATGATGCGGTACTGGCATTGCTGACGCCGGATGTGTCACCGGATGCGCTCGGCGGCCATCGCGGGTTGCCCGTCTCGACGATCCTGACCATGAGTGTCGCCGACGTCGAAAGAGCAGCGGGTGTCGCGACCACAGCCACCGGCGGTACCGTCCCGTTGCCGGAGGCATTGAAACTCGCGGAACGGTCCACGCCGTTCCTGATGGTGTTCAACCACGACGGCCTCCCCTTGCATCTGGGGAGGACGAAGCGTCTCGCCACCTCCGATCAGCGGATGGCATTGATAGCCGCCGTGCGCGGCTGTTCCCGCCCCGGATGCGATGCGCCCGCCGCTCTCTGCGCCGTCCACCATGTCACCGAATGGGGCAAAGGTGGGCCCACCGATATCGGCAACGAAACCCTGGCCTGCGACCGCTGCCACGCAATGATCCATGACGGCCCGGGCGGCTGGAAAACCGTTGTCCTGGGCCCGGACTCGAAGCATCCGGGCCGCACCGCATGGATCGCCCCACCCCACATCGATCCGTCCCGAACCCCGACGATCAACCACCGCCACCACCCCGGCGAGTTGCTCGCCGAGGCACTGGCGCGCATCCATGCTCACAAAGATCTCGAGCGCGCCCAACACCACGAATGGCTGCAACAACTCCGACAGTCATCCGATGACGCGGCATGAACCCGCAGTCAGCGCCGCCACTTTGGCGAGACGATCGCTGCCCCGCAACGCCGAAGGCGAGCTAGAGATCGCCTACTACCGGTGCGGCGGTCCGATCGGCACCAGCGACGCTGAGCTGATCCGCGTCGCCCGTGCCGCTGGTCGGTCGAGGACTGTTTCCGGATCGCGAAAACCGAAGTTGGGTTCGACCGGACTGCAATGGCACTCCGGTGGCTGACTGGGCTACCGTTTCTGCGCACGGAATCGCTTGAGAAGCACGGTGATCGTCTCGTGGTCCCGGCCGCGGTTCAGCGCGTCCACCAGCTCGTCCGGGCACAGCTCATAAAGATCGCCCCACCAGCGCCGGACCTTGTTGTCCCAAATCCGGTAGCCGCCGGGCACTCCGCGTGCCACGTATCGTCTTCGGCTCATGCGCTAATACTGCAACGGCCTTCAAACAAGAGGGTGGCCGCGGCGCTGGTAGTGAGATAACAGGATTGGTGCTGGTGTCGCCGATTCAACCAGTCCCGGGTCGGCCGCATGCCGTGGGGTGAGCACGACCGCGATGTGGCCCAGGGCTGGTCACCAGCCTGTTGGCAGGACTTTCGGCTTACGGGTCCGCCACCACGGGAGGTCGATGCCGCTGGCGACACGTTTTGAATAGCGGGCCAGTTCGGTGCCGACATCATCTTCAGTCACTTCGCGGAACCGGCGGTCCAGGTCGGTAACCACACGCTCGACCTTTCGTTGGAGGCTCGTAGGCATCTCGGCGAGGTTCTCCTCGATCCCGCTTCGCACATCGAGCATGTTCAGGTACTCGTAGACCATGTAGTAGTCGCAGGCGGACCAGAAGTCTTCCATATTGCGAACGAGGACATCCCACATCCGCAAGCTGGCGAACGCGCCATACATCGGGGTAGACACCTGAGCCGCGACCACTCGGCTAAGACGAGCGCGTTCAACCTCGAGGCGCCGCGCGTCGAGGGCAGCCACCGCATTGCGCTCGTCGGGTGTCAGGCTGGCGAGCAGGTCATCGAGATCGGTCACTGCGCAATTGTTCTGCCCGAGTGTATACGGCGCCAACCTGCCAAGGATCGTCACGTCCGCCAGGCGGTCCCGATGATCAGCGCCAGTCAACACCCGCTCATCAGCGTAAGGTGTTTTGTGTCAAGCAGTTTGGTCGGTGCCTCGCCCGTTGTCGTCCCGGTATGGCTGCGGGTTCAGGCGGGTTATCGGTAGACGACTACGCGTCGGGCATATCTCCGAGTTGGTCGATCGATACGTCACACACGCGGTTGCCGAAGGGGTCTGACACTCCTGCCTGCAACTCGACGGTGACGATCTGTCGGCCATGCCGGTCGTGTTCGATGTGTAGAACGTCGCAGCCTAGTCGCCATGGAACCGGGTGCGCCGTATCGGTCGTCAGGCGGAAAAACGTCATATCGCGAACGATCTCTCTCACCTCGGAGCACAAAACGTGCGCCGCGAGCGCGTGCGCTCCACCGCGCTCGAACACACCCTGCTGCCGAAGGGCGGACGGTCTCGGCGATCCGTCGCCCCTTTCCGCAATGGTGAACTCGCGTATGTCACTTGCGTGGTCGATGATGTGCCCCGTGGACCTGGATCAGATCAACACCCGCACCGCCGAACTCGCGGCAAGGCTGGGGGTGCAGCCTCCGCTCATCGAGTCGGGCCGAGTGCCCCAGCGGTGCGCGGCCGGTGTATTCGCGCGCTTGAAGAAGCGGCAACCGGCCCTCGTGGTCGGGCCTGCCTTCGACAAACTCACTGCCACCGAGCAGGACGGCACGCTCGCGGAGAACATCGTCGCCCTGGACCTGTTCAGGGCTGGGCGGTTCAAATTCCGGGTCGCCGTCTGGTTCACAGCTGTCTTGCCGCTGGTATACCTGCTCTTCGTCGCGGACGGGTACGTCCTACAGCCGTGGCAGGGCGCCCTCGTAGGCATGGTGGTGTACGTGATCTGCCATTACGTGGGGTTGGTGATCTGGTATCGACGCATCACCTACCAAGCCGATCGCAGGCTGGCAGCGGTGTTCGGGCGGCCATTCATGGATCTCATGTTCGAGCTCGACGCCCGGCTGTGGAACCAACGCCCCGACTTCGTCCGGACGTTGCTGAAACTGCTCATGCCCAGCGAAGCGCGCCGCGCCCAACGTCTCGACGCGATCGCTGCCACAACTGTCCGGTCGACGACGTCCTCTCGGTAGGTCACCACCTGCGCCCCTGGCTGGATACGGGCGGCGAATCTTGCCATCGCGAGCGGCCGCACATCCCGCTGACCGCATATCAAGTGTCGTACTCGCCGCTGTCCCACGGTTCTGTGAATGCCATGTAGTTTCCGGGATGGAGTTCCACCCACCACGGATCGTCCTCCTCGTCACCGGGACGGGCGATGAGCCCGAAGGTGGTGTCGAACTCCTCGAGCTGAAAAGGCGCTATCTGGATCCGGGTGAACGTCACGTCGCCCAGTTCGCGCAGCCGCTGGGGATATCCCCGGCATCATTCGATGAATCTGCCGGTTCTCTTGTCGAACCCGCTCACGCCGGACTCTCGAAGGAAGGCCTCTCGGGCTGACTCTCGCCGCCCGTATAGCGCGCCGAGACGATCGCGATCTCGGATGAGTGTCGGGTATCCCCACAGTGCACTTATGAATCCCGTCCTCGTGGTGAATTCCCATCCCGCAGGGATTTGAGCGTCCACGACGACGAATCGGTCGACCGGAAACCACGTCGGCCACCCGGTCTCGCTTACGAGGAATACGGCCAGCTTGTTGTTCATCAACGCCATCGCGCGGACGGTGTACTCGGCCCCTATGGCCGCCGGATGCATGAAGGCCGGCGTGCCGTTCTCGTCCCGTATATCACTCTCGAGGGGCCCGATGCACCGAACCTTCAAAGTTCCTCCTTCGCTGGCGATCTGGCGTTGGCGGCCCTGGTGTGACACAGCGACCGGTCAGTGGAGCGAGACTACTCCCCGCTGAAACGTCCACGCATGGCTCCCCGGGCGCGTTCTGACATCTCCCACGACTACAGCGATCTACCTCGAATACGGAGCCAGGATCGACACCCCTGCCCGCACCGCATCCCAGTCGGTGTTCACTTGCTGCGCCAACGACTGCGACAGCCAGGTCCGCCGCGCGGCCTGCTCCCGGATCAAACCAGGAACATCGAGATTGATCCGTGCCGGAGCGCCGGTCGCGGCGATCCGGTCCACCCGCACCTGCATGGCCTGGAATAGCTGGTGGTCGAAATCTGTTACCGCGGCGATGAATTCGTCGGTGCTGACGGATGCCCGGCCCGATAGCGGTGCAGTGAATGCGACCTCGCCATCGGGGTCGACGGCAAACCGCCAATCCACGCTGACGGTGTCCATCGACTCGACCGTGCGCCACCACCGCAGCCCGGGCCCGAAGCGCAGATAACCAGTGTCGACGTGCCGATGATCGCAGACATCGAGGGCCGCGTCGATCAGCGTGTTGTTCAGGAACTCTGCGTTGTCGATGGTGTCGTCCCACTCGATGGACCACCCGGTAGCCACGATATCCACCAGATCATCCGGCACGGGTTCGAGGATGTAGGGCAACGCTTGCAGCATGTCCTCCCATAGGCGGGCCACGTAATAGTCCGCCCAAGGTGGCGCCGCTCGCTCGCCCTCGAGGGGGTGCCTGGCTGTGGTCTGCTCGGTGTATCGCAGCAAGTCGACTCCACCCACATCAAGGCAGTACCAGCCCTCGGTGAGCCCGAACCAGTGCAAGTTCCGGTCTGTCCCCCACGGAACGACCTCCTCAACCGGTACGAGCTCGAACTGGAAACGCACGGCACGATGCAACCCCATCGCCACACACTCTGTCGACCGGCTTTTGCCGTAGGACATCCGGTTATCGGCTACGGCCACGAGGCAGCACCCGGCTCAGAGGACGAAGGGGATCAGCGCCTTTCGGTCGGCCGGGTAGTCCGCGAACTTTTCCCGGTACCACTTGTGGGTGGCGAAGGCGCGCGGGACGAGATTGCCCGCGGTGATCAGGAAGATGACCACGCCCGCGAGCGACCAGGTGAGCAGGGCGAATCCGGCCCAGGCGATCAGCTCGCCGGCGTAGGCGGGGCTGGTGACGAAGCGGAAGCCGAAGCCGTAGGGGATTCGGTATTCGGTCGTGCCGGGGTTGTTCTTGTCGCGCAGGTTGCGCACGATAGTCTCGGAGCGAACCAGCAGCGTGAAGCCGCACAGGTAGACGGTCACGCCGATCAGGAAGCGTGGATCGGTGAACCAGTCGGTGCGGTACTGGTGCTTGTAGTCGTGGCTGAAGAACGCGCCGTTGAGGTAGCCGTGCAGTGCGGTGACGAACATGCCCGCGGCGAGTACCGAGACATTGAAGCTGCTGCGTTTGCCGGGGACCTGCCGGATGGAGAGCGGGAAGAACCAGCCGCGATTACCGTAGTGCAGCAACCAGATGCAGGCCAGTACCAGCGGGACCGGTTCGAATCGCTGCGGGCCGCTGAGGTAGAACACCGCGAACACCACCGTCGCAGGTATTTCCATCAGCCACCAGCCGAGTTTCGGGTTGAGGTTGAAGCCGACCTTCGTGGTGGCGAAGCGGCCATACGGGCTCTGTGCGAATAGCCCACCGACCAGCACGAATGCGGCGAAGGCGAAGGCGATCGTGAGCACGGTGTCGTAGGCGATGTCGCCGGTGTACCAGTCCATCGAGGTCCTTTGTCGAATGGTGCGCGGCGCTGTCTCGCCCGACAGGCGGCGCCGAAATTAGAACATGTTCTAACATATGCACTATCGTGGCCCTTGACTATGGAGGAAGCCGTCATGCCGCTCGATCCGACCGCCGAAGACCTGCTGGCGGCCGTGCAGGCCTCCCCGCGCGCCGTCGCGGCGCACGACAGGACGGCCTGGGTGGACCTGTTCGGCACGGACGCGGCGGTCAACGACCCGGTCGGCTCCCGCCCGCATATCGGTCGCGCCGCGATCGAACGCTTCTACGACACCTTCATCGGGCCGAACACCATTGCCTTCGATGTCCGGCGCGACATTGTGGCCCGACAAACCGTGCTACGGGACCTATTCATCGCGACCACCATGTCCACCGGCGCGACCGTGCGGGTTCCGATGCACCTGCGCTACGACCTCGCGGAGGTCGACGGTGAGTGGAAGATCGCCCGACTGGCAGCGCACTGGGAACTGGCCCCGATGATCGTGCAACTGCTGCGCACCGGACTGCCCGGGCTGGGCGCCGCACTGAAGTTGGGCCCGCAACTGGTCGTGAACCAGGGGGTGAGCGGCGCCATTGGCATGATGCGGGCACTCATCAGCGTCGGGCGCGCGGGTAAGAGCGCGACGACGGAGCTGTTCACCGCGGCCGCGGCCACCGATATCGGCCGGGTGCGCGGACTGCTGGGGGACCGGGTGGCGCTCGAGTTGCCCGCCGGGACCCCGGTCTCGGTCGAGGAGTTCACCAACCGCGCACGGAATATGCGGTGGGACAAGCTGATCGCCGCCGGACGCACGGTGACCGCCACGGTCGAACTCGGCAATGCGCATGGAATCGCGATCGTCGGCTTCGCCCCGAACGCCGCCCGGATCACCGGCATCGAGGTATTCCTCGACGCCAACCCGTAGAACTTTCGTGCCTCGGTCCGGTCCGCGGACCCGACGGCCCTGTCTAGGATCCGGAAGGGGAGCGCTTCGGCTCCCGCGTGACCTGGCGCCGACGGAAGGGCCGAACGATGGCGTTCGCCGACTATCAGAACGAGATCTACTTCGCCGCGCTCGGCGGGAATCTGCCCGAGTTTCCGATGGACTACGCCACGCTCGAGGCCAAGGCCGCGGCGGCATTGCCCGCCTCGCTGCATTCCTATATCGCGGGCGGTGCGGGCGACGAGCTGACCCAGCGGCGCAATGCCGAGGCGTTCGAGGACTGGGGTCTGGTGCCGCGCATGCTGGTCGGCGCTACCGAGCGCGATCTCTCGGTCACGGCATGGGGGCAGACCTTCCCGACCCCGATCTTCATGGCGCCGGTCGGGGTGATCGGACTGGTCACCGGCGATAACCACGGGGATATCGCGGTCGCCGAGGCATCGGCGAAAACCGGTGTGCCCGCGGTCTTCTCCACACTGATGGAGGATCCGCTGGAGGATGTCATCCCGCACGCCGAGCAGACGCCCGGTTTCTTCCAGCTCTACACCCCCAAGAATCGGGATCTCGCCGCCAGTCTGGTGAGTCGCGCGGAGAAGGCCGGATATCGCGGTATCGCAGTCACTTTGGATACCTGGATCCCGGGGTGGCGGCCCCGTGACCTATCGACCGGGAACTTCCCGCAGCTGCGCGGGCACGTGCTGAAGAACTACACCAGCGATCCGGTATTCCAGCGGATGGTCGGCTCCGACGATCCGAAGATGACCGTATTGCACTGGGTCGGCACCTTCGGTAACTCGCTGACCTGGGACGACCTGGAATGGCTGCGGTCGCTCACCGATCTGCCGATCATTCTCAAGGGTATCTCGCATCCGGACGACGCGCGCCGCGCGCTCGATCACGGTGTCGACGGCATTTATTGCTCGAATCACGGTGGGCGCCAAGCGAATGGCGGGCTCAGTGCGCTGGAGACGTTGCCCGGCGTGGTGGCGGCGGTCGAGGACCGGGTTCCGGTGCTGTTCGACTCGGGTGTGCGGTCCGGCTCGGATGTGATCAAGGCGCTCGGTCTCGGCGCGACCATGGTCGGCATCGGCAGGCCGTATGTCTACGGGCTGGCACTCGGTGGGGTGCGCGGCCTGGAGCATCTGCTGCGCATGATCCTCGCGGAGGCCGATCTGCTGATGGCGGTGAACGGCTACCGGGATCTCACGGCGGTGCGCGAGAACATCCGTCCGACCACGAAAGGCCGTGCCGCGCACTAGGTCATGGCCGGGTCCGGTAGTGCGCCCTCCGCGGTGCGGAGTCGCTCACTGAGCTGGGTCAGCAGGTCCACGGATTCCTCGGACAGCTCGACGGCATTGCGCAGCAGGCGGCGCAACCGTGGGCTGGAGAGCTGGTCGGCCAGCATGGTGTTGTGGTCGCGGTATCGGTCGAGACGGTCGAGATCCACTGCGGTTGCTCACAATCTGAACTCTCAGGCACGGGGACGCTCAGGTCACGGGCATTCCGGCACTGGTCTGCTATCGCACGAATTCCTTCGCCGCGATTATCCCGGAATGTTTCGAACTCGACTGCGGTCGTACTCTGGGCGTCTACTTCTCTGTTGTACCGGAATCGCCCGGCGCAGTGTCGGTTCCGCCCGGCGGAGCGTCGGTCTCGGTGTCCTGGGCAGCGGGCGCGACGGGTGTCTGCGCGACAGTCGCGGCATGCTTCTTCGACCCCCAGCCCACGTTCGCCTCGGCTCGTATCCGCTCCACCATATGCGGGTAATGCAGCTCGAAGGCCGGGCGTTCGGACCGTATTCGGGGCAGTTCGTAGAAGTTGTGGCGCGGCGGCGGGCAGCTGGTGGCCCATTCCAGTGAATTGCCGTAACCCCAGGGATCGTCCACGGTGACCACCTCGCCGTATCGGAAGCTCTTGAAGACGTTCCAGATGAACGGGAGCATCGAGCTGCCGAGGAGGAATGCGCCGATGGTGGAGATGGTGTTCAGCGTGGTGAACCCGTCGGAGGGTAGGTAGTCCGCGTAACGGCGCGGCATTCCCTGCGCACCCAGCCAGTGCTGCACCAGGAAGGTGGTGTGGAAGCCGATCAGTGTGGTCCAGAAGTGCAGCTTGCCCAGCCGTTCGTCGAGCATCCGCCCGGTCATCTTCGGGAACCAGAAGTAGATGCCCGCGAAGGTGGCGAACACAATCGTGCCGAAGAGCACGTAGTGGAAGTGCGCGACCACGAAATAGCTGTCGGTGACGTGGAAGTCGAGCGGCGGGCTGGCCAGCACGACCCCGGACAGCCCGCCGAACAGGAAGGTGACGAGGAACCCGACCGACCACAACATCGGTGTCTCGAAGGTCAACTGGCCGCGCCACATGGTGCCGATCCAGTTGAAGAACTTCACCCCGGTCGGCACCGCGATCAGGAAGGTCATCAACGAAAAGAACGGCAGCAGAACGGCTCCCGTCGCGTACATGTGATGCGCCCATACCGCTACCGACAGCGCCGCGATCGAGAGTGTCGCGTAGATCAGGGTGGTGTAGCCGAAGAGCGGCTTACGGCTGAAAACCGGAAATATCTCGGTCACGATGCCGAAGAACGGCAGCGCGACAATGTACACCTCGGGATGGCCGAAGAACCAGAACAGGTGCTGCCACAGCAGGATGCCGCCCGTCGCCGGATCGTAGATGTGTGCGCCGAGATGCCGGTCGACCGCGAGCCCCATCAGCGCTGCGGTCAGGATTGGAAAGGCCAGTAGCACAAGCACACTCGTTACCAGGATGTTCCAGGTGAAGATCGGCATCCGGAACATCGTCATACCGGGCGCTCGCAGGCAGATCACCGTGGTGATCATGTTGACCCCGCCGAGGATGGTGCCGACGCCCGATACCGCGAGCCCCATGATCCACAGATCCGCCCCGACCCCGGGGGCGTGTTCGAAGGCACTCAGCGGTGTGTAGCCGGTCCACCCGAAGTCGGCGGGACCACCGGGGGTGAGAAAGCCCGCGGTGGCCATCGTCGCGCCGAACAGATACAGCCAGTAGCTGAAGGAGTTCAGCCGGGGAAAGGCGACATCCGGTGCCCCGATCTGCAACGGCAGCACCGCATTCGCGAATCCGAACAGGATCGGTGTCGCGTAGAAGAGCAGCATGATCGTGCCGTGCATGGTGAAGAGCTGATTGAACTGTTCGGGGGATAGGAACTGCATGCCCGGCCGTGCCACCTCGGCGCGCATCAGCAGAGCGATCAGGCCGCCGATGAAGAAGAAGGTCATCGCGGTCGTCAAATACATGACCCCGAGCACCTTCGGATCGGTGGTGGTGATCATCTTCCAGAGGTATGAGCCCTTGGGGCCGAGCCGTCGCGGATATGGCCGGACGGCCTCGATTTCGGTAACAACCACGGCTGCCGCCACCTTCCGAAACGCCGACCAGGCTGTGACCCGGATTATGCGCCTTCTTGATCAGCGACACGCCCGCTTTGGCCATTCGGACCGGCGTGCGCCCACGGTAGGAGCCCTCGCTCAGCCCTGGGTTCAAGGTGCCGGGCACGGGTCCGGTAGCCGCTACGCAAGATCGCGACGGTATTGCTCGATCAGCCGAGCCGCCATTCGCTGCGCGCGCCGCGCGGCCAGCCGATCCCCTTCGGATGCGGCGACGATCGAACCCTTCATCAGAAGGTGCCAGGAGTGCGCGAAATCCTCCGGATCGCATAGACCGGCCTCCTGCGCGCGGGCACGCACCACGCCGCGAACGGTGTCGAGATGGCCGATGCTGGCGCGCCCCGTGGGATGGTCGGCCCCCATCTCCAACAGCACATTGATGAAGGTGCATGCCTCGAAACCGTTGGTGGCGAACCATTCGTCGAAGACATCGAAGATCGCGAGGAGTTGCTGCTCCGGTGTCGCACCGCGCCGCCGCGACTGCTCTTCGACGAATCCGAAGGTCCACAGCTGTTCCCGGCGTGCCAATACCGCGAGCACCAGGTCGTCCTTGGTACGGAAATGGCGATACAGCGTGGCTTTCGCGATCCCGGCCCTGGCGATGACCTCATCGATACCGACGTCACGGATGCTACGGCGGGTGAACAACTCATAGGCGGTGGCCAGAATTCGTTCGCGGGCACCCGGGACGGGATCGTCGCTCGCAGACATGGCCCCACCCTATCCCTGTACAGACCGGGCGGGCGGTGCTTCACTAGGGAGACAGGTCTGTCCCGCACCGTGGACGATCACAGGAGACGACGCATGTCCATCCCTCCCGGCGCTCGCCCTGACCATCGGCATGACGGTGCGCGATCCGAAGGATCCGAGGGACAAGCGATCCGGTATTCGGTCAGCCGACCGCGCGCAGACACCACGCTGATCGAGGTGATCGGTGAGATCGACCTGTGGACGGCGCCCACTTTGCGGGAAAATCTGGTGCGCGCCTTCGGATCTCGCGGTTCGACCGTCGTGGTCGATCTGTCGCCGGTGACCTTTCTCGCCGCCGCCGGGCTCACACTACTGATCGATCTACAGACCGAGGCCGAAAGATACGGGTGCCGAATACTTTTGATCACCACGGCGCGGCCGGTGAACCGGGTCATCGAGATCACCGGGCTGGCACCCCGGTTCCAGCGCATCGACTCGCTGGACGCGGCACTCACCGAGCCCGGGCCGGGATACCAAGCGACAGCGTAGTGGAGAAAACCGGTCACCGTTGGCCGGAGAATGGGACTCATGTTCGAACTGAATATCCCAAGCGAGCACCTGGCTGTCGACTCCCGCCGTCCTCAGCTCTATGTCTCCGGCAGAGTCTGGATCACCATCGACGGCTACGACTTTCCCGAGCATGGCTGGACCGACGACCCCCTGCCTGTCCTGGGGTCGCTGCGCACCGCGATCGGGTATGCCCGCAGCGGCGAGGAAGCCGACTTCTACTTCTGGGAAGGAAACTACTTCGTCAAGCTTGTTCCCATACCGGCCGAACCTGATGCGCGACATGTCGAGATATTTGCCGTGCACGACAGCGCCGACCCCGACGAAGGCGGCAGCGTAGAGGCAAGTTGCGTCAGCACGCTGTCCGAATTGGCAGCCCTGCTGCAGGACACAATCGAGGAAATGTCCCGGTGGGCACACGACCATCACGAGGCAGAACTGCTGGAAATCTTGTCCCGGATGTCACCTGCCCCCGAACCCAGCTGACACATCATCGGTGTCCACCCAGCCGGAAACCCCACGCGGCCGGTTTCGGCGAAGCTATGGCCGCGGGTTCAGAGTGCGCGGTCCTTGGCGGTCTCGGCTAGGGAGACGCCGTGTTCGTGTGCGGTGGATGGGATTTCGGAGGCGCGGTCGCGGCGAGGTGGGCGTTGCGTTCGTGTGCCACCGCGATTTCGGGTGCGCGTTCCTGGTGGCTTCGGCGGTGTGAGTGTTGTGTTCGTGTGCGGCTAACGCGATTTCAGGTGCGCGCCCTGGGTAGCTTCGGCCAGGTGAGCGCCGCGTTCGCGGGTTGCCTCGGAGAGGTCTGCTCCGTGGTGTTGGTTGCTTGGGCGAGATTCACCCCGTGATGTTGGCTGCCGTTGCGAGGGAGACGTCGCGTTCGCGTGCGGTGGATGCGATGTCGGGTGCGCGGGCCTTGGCTGCCCGGCAGGTAGGCGTTGTTTACCGTTGCCGTGATTTCGGGTGCGCTCCCCGGCGGCTTCGGCGGCTTCGGCGGTTGGGCGTCGCGTTCGTGCGGCGGCTACCGCGATTTCAGGTGTACGTGCCGGGCAGCCTCGGCTAGGTCTGCTCCGCGGTGTCTGGCCACGTCGGCGAAGTCTGCTCCGCGGTGTCTGGCCACGTCGGCGAAGTCTGCTCCGCGGTGTCTGGCCACGTCGGCGAAGTCCGCTCCGCGGTGTTTGGCTGCCTCGGCGAACTCAGCCCCGCGGTGCCTGGCCACTTCGGCCAGTTCCGCGCCGTGTTCGCGGGCTGCCTCGGCCCAATGCGATCCGCGTACCCGGGCGGCGACTTCCGGTGCGCGTTCCTTCGCGGAGTCGACCCAGTGCGCACTGTGGCCCTGCGCGGCCCCGGCCAGTTCCGCGCCCTTGACCGCGGCGACTCCGCCGAGCTCGCGGGTGCGTACCGCGGCGTCGTGCGCGTGCTCGCGCAGCGCCGCTCCGGACTTCGTGTCCGAGGCGCCGTGCGGTAGCGCTGCGGAGACCGCGGCCGCCGCGTTGTGTGCCGTGCGCCTGCCGCGCCAGCCGAGAGACGGTTTGCCCGCGGTATCCGCGGCGGCGATCATCAGACCGCCGAGCAGGCTGACGTCCTTCAGGAAGGCGGTGCGCTTGGCGACCTTGCGATCGGGGTCCGTCTCGGCCCAGAAGTCCTGTTCGGTGACGGTCGCGGGCACCACGGTGGCGGCGAGCGCCAGCGAAGCCAGCCGCGGCGCCCGGCCCAGCGCGAGCAGGACCCCGGCGGAGACCTGGGTGATCGCGTTGACCTGCACCAGGACACCGGGATCGGCGGGCAGTTTGGCGGCGATATTGTCCGGCAGCGAGCGCTCGCCCTGCTGAACCAATGCGGCGGCGGCCTTGGCGCGCGGCTGGGGGTGGAGCAGCGTATCGACACCATCGACGATGAACGTGGTCGCGAGTAATGGTCGGGCAAGTCGGCGTAGCAACATGGAGGCAACCTTTCCTCGGTGGCTTGTGGATCGGGTTCCCGGGAACTTTGCCGCCAAACACCAAGATCAGCAGGCCACCTCCGTGGTGACGCGGACTGGTGGGGATCGGGTCACGAGGTATGCGGTAGCTGATCGGGCACGATCGGTCGGGGTCGGAAGGGGCGGACCTGGGGAGCCGCGAGAAAAGCGGTGATCGCGGCATTGACCGCGGCGGGATCCTCCACCATCGGCAGGTGACCGCAGTCGTTCAGCACGACCCGGGTGTGCGGGTGCAGCGTTTCGTCCAGCCGGGCGCCCGCCGCGGCCGAGAGGATGTGGTTCTGCTTGCCCCAGAGGGTGCAGATCGGCGGGAACTCCGGCCCGGCTGTGAATGCGTCGAGCGTGGCATAGGTCGGGAAGTCCTGCACCAGGCGATCCAGTGAGAGCAGCCGTCCCCGATCGCCCCAGTGCGCCCGCAGCCGCGGGGAGTTCTGCAATTTCATCCGGCGTCCACGCTGACCGAGCTGGTTGGCGATGATCAGCGACACCATCGCTCCCGGCAACGCCAATCTGCGGGCAAGCGGCGCCAGCGGCAGCTTGGCGTCTGCCCAGGCCAGCCGCGCCGACTCGCCGCCGCGGACGGTATTCCAGGTGAGCGGATTGATCAGCACGAGCGCCCGCACCCGGTCGGGGTGCGTGATCGTATAACTCAGCGAGGTGGCGCTGCCCAGGCAGTTTCCGATCAGGACCACGTCGTCGAGCCGGTGCTCCTCGATGAACGCCGCCAGCATGCGCTCGTAATCGGCGAGGCGATAGCCAGCCGCGGGTCGTTCGGATTCACCGTAGCCGGGCAGGTCGAGGGCGAAGACCTCGTGCTCACGCCGCAGAGCGGCGACCTGATCGTCCCAGATATGCCGCTGGGTTCCGGCGTTGTGCAGCAGGATGATCGGTGGGCCGCTGCCGAATCGGTCGTAGACAACGGTCCGGCCCTGGTGCGCGAATGTCGCCACGTCGCCTCCTTGCGAGTGGATCGACGAACATCAGTGTTCGTCAGTGACGACCATAGCGCGAATTCGGTGGTGAAGCGACTAGCCGAGTGACCGGTCTGTTCCTCGGGGCCGTCCGGCGGTCGCGCCCGCCCGCAGGAACCTCCCGGTGCGCACGGTGCCGAGGACCGGCGCCGCGGCGCCGTTGCCGAAGACGTACTCCCCGCCCACGAACACCGCGGCGACCGTGTCGTCATTGCGATTCACCATCCGGGACAGATTGTCGAACCGCGCGACCGGCTCCTCGTGATAGCTCTCCACCGACTCGTCCAGGTGCACCGGGTCGATGACGACCAGATCGGCACGATCACCCGGGCGCAGGTGGCCCGTGTCGAGGCCGTACCAGTCGGCCAGCTCGCCGGTGATGCGGTGCACGGCGTGCTCCAGCGACAGGAACGGCGTCCCCGCCCGCTCGGCCCGGTGCACCCGGCGCAGAAACCGCAGCCCGAAGTTGTAGAAGGCCATATTCCGCAGGTGCGCCCCGGCGTCGGAGAACCCCAGTTGCACCCCGGGATCGGCGGCGAACGCGTCCAGCACCTTCGGGCGGTGATTGGAGATCGTGGTGCGCCAGCGGACCTTGCCGCCGTGTTCCACCACCAGATCCAGGAACGCGTCGACCGGGTGCAGGCCGCCGCGGTCCAGCCCGACCTGGCCGAAGGTCTTGCCGACGACCGCGGGATCCGGGCATTCCATGATCTCGGCGTCGAAGAAATCGCGGTGCCAGACCCTCGGGCCGTACTTCTTGTCGTAGTCCTTGCGGAATCTTCGTCGATATTCCGTGTCGCGCAACAACTCTCGCCGCTGCTCCAGCTGATCGGCCAGATGCAGCGCGGCCGCGCCGGAACCGAACTCCTCGAAGACCGGCAGGTCGATGCCGTCGGAGTACACCTCGAACGGCACCGGCAGATGCTGCCAGCGGAAGTCGCCGCCGAGCCGGTTGAGTAGCCGGGCGAGGAATGGAAAGACGTGCGCCACAGCCGGAATGGCCTTGATGTCGGCGGCCGAGAGCAGGCTGACCTTCAGCGGCTTGCGGACGATGCCGAGGCTGCTCGCCGCCATCGCGATCAGGCTCTGTGGCCGGGCCACATCGGGCCCGCCCTGGAGGGCTCGCCCACGCCGCCGCAGGATGGCGTTGAGCCTGCGGCGCTCCCGCGTGGTCGCGTAGGTCGACGGCAGGGTGCGCGAGCGGCACACCACACCGTCGAGCTTGTCGAAAAGCAGTTGCTGCGAGGACATGCCGACAAAGCCCGCGTCCAAGGCCTCCTCGAGTTTCGCGGCCATCGAGGCGAGTTCGGCCTCGGTCGGCCGGATCTCCTTGCGGGTGGCGCGATCCAGTCCCATCTCGGCGGCCCGGATATCGGAGTGTCCGATAAAGGCGGCGATATTCGGCCCCAGCGGCAGTGCCTCCA
Source organism: Nocardia sp. NPDC050710 (assembly GCF_040654375.1). Taxonomy (NCBI): domain Bacteria; kingdom Bacillati; phylum Actinomycetota; class Actinomycetes; order Mycobacteriales; family Nocardiaceae; genus Nocardia; species Nocardia sp. NPDC050710. Next base: position 121,198 of record NZ_JBFAHV010000022.1, read on the forward strand.
GCGCGGCCACGTACTCCCGCGCCGACGACCAGGTTTTGGTTTCGGCGATCGCCTCGAGCACGTGTTTACGCGGTATGGCCTCCACCCGCCCGAAGAGATCGCCGGCATCGTCGGCGTCGACGTGCACCGTGGACAGCGAACAAGAACCGAGCAGGACCGTGGTGACGCCGTGCCGGACCGACTCGGCGAGCGACGGCCCGAGCAGCACTTCGACGTCGTAATGGGTGTGGATATCGATCATGCCGGGGATCACCCAGTGCCCGGTCGCGTCGATGACGCGCGGGCACCCCGCCTCCGGCAACGGTTCGGCCGAGACGACCTCGACGCGACCCGCGCGGAGACCGAGATGGCGAATCGCGGACGGTGAGCCTGCGCCGTCGAACCAGCGCCCGCCCTTGATGATGGTGTCGTACATGGGTTCTCACATCTCAGGAAGCAGGCCGCGTCGCGGCCAGTGACTCGGCGATGCCCGTACGTACCACCTTGCCGGTGGCATTGCGGGTCAATTCGGTGGTGGTGAGCCGCCAGCGGGCGGGCACCTTGTAGTAGGCGAGGCGTTGCGCGGCGAACTCCCGAAGTTCGGCCTCGGTGGCGGCGTCCGGACTTTCCAGGACGACCAAGGCGGCGATCTGCTGCCCGAGATCGTCGTCGGGAATCCCCACGACCGCGCATTCGCGCACCGCCGGATGCTCGTCCAGGCACTGTTCGACCTCGGTGGGGTAGACGTTCTCGCCGCCACGCAGGATGAGATCCGAACGCCTGCCGGACAATCGGAGCCTGCCCTGCTCCAGCACGCCGATATCACCGGTACGCAACCAGCGGTCTCCGGTGATGGCGGCGGCCGTCGCGGCCTCGTCCTGCCAGTAGCCCAGCATCACATAGGGGCTGCGCACCCAGATCTCGCCCTCGACGCCCTCGCCGACCGGTTCACCCATGGCATCGTGGATCCGCAGGCTGACCCCGATCACGGGGCGGCCGACGGTATCCGGGAAAGCCGCCAGCTCCGCCGGGGCGGCGATGGTGGCCGCCGTACTGCATTCGGTCATGCCGTAACTGGTCACAAGGGCGTGCTGGGCGACCGGAAGCTGTTGGCGCAGTTGCTGTTGCAGTGCCGCGGAGGAGGGGGCGGAGTTGAGCGAGAAGGCGGCGAGCGAGGACAGGTCGTAGCGGTTCAGATCGGCCTCCAGCAGTCGCGAGGCCATGGTGGGCATAGCACCCCAATTGGTGATGCGCTCGCGCTCGATGAGCGCCAGGATGCGTTCGGCCTCGAACGCGCCCTGGTAGATCACGGTGGTATCGCCGGTCGCCATCCGCGGCAGCACCAGGTTGTGCAGGCTGGCGATGTGGAAAAGCGGTGAGGTGAGCAGGAATCGGCGCCCCTTCGGGCCGCCGTCGTCGGCTCCGCCCTGGAAAGCAGCGGCCAGTGCGTCGTTGAACCGGTGATAGTCGATGACCGCCAACAGGTTTCGATGCGAATGCACCGCGCCCTTGGGTCGCCCGCTGGTGCCGCTGGTGTAGAGGATGACCGCCGGGTCGTCCTCGTCCACGGGTGTGCGTGGCAGCTCGCCGCCGTCGAATTCCTCGATCAATGCGGGCAGATCCCGTTCCATGGTCAGGACCGGTACGTGAATGTCGAGCTCCGACAGTCGCTCCGCGCGCTTGGCATCCACGATCAGCACCGTGGGCCGGGTGTGCTGGACTCCGTAGTCGATCTCGCGCGGCGCCCACCAGGCGTTGTATCCGACGGCGATGGCGCCGAGGCATTGGGCCGCCCAGAATGCCATCACCCACTCCGGCGTATTCGCGGCCAGAATGCCGACCCGGTCGCCCTTGCCGACCCCGTAGCGTTCGCGCAGCGCCCGGGCCAGCGCGCCGACCGACGCGGCATGCTCGGCGTAGGAGATCCGGCGGTCCTCGGTGACGAGGTAGTCGCGTTCGCCCAGCGCCACCGATGCGGCGAGCACCTCGCTCAGCGACTTGCCACGGTTCGTGATGACCGGGATGGGCGCACCGAGCACATCCTCCACGGCCATTTCGAACGGCCCGCCGGGGCCGGTCAACCGGGCCACGACAGATGCGGCAAGTGCTTGGGGGTCAACAGATTTAGTCATTGGCATTTCCTTGTGTCAGTACGGTCGGCAGGGATGCGTTCATCGGATCCGCTAGGGAACGAGCACGGCGCGACCCTGGACCAACCCGCGGTCGAGGCGGTCGAGCGCATCGCGGCCGGCAGCCAGGTCATAGCGTTCGACCTCCACCCGCAGCTTGCCGGACCTGGCCAGCGCCACGGAGTTGATCAGGTCGGATTTCGTGCCGCCGTATGACTTTCGTATCGACGCGCCCCACGGCCAGCCGGGCCCGCCCGCGGGCCCCGCGGTGATCTCCGGCGCACCGCCGCCGAGCCCGATCATCAGGTAGGCCCCATTGGGCGCCACGGATTCCACGGCCAGCGTGGCGGTTCCGTCGACGCCGACGAAGTCGAATACCGCGTCCGCACCGCGTCCGTCGGTGCGATCCAGAATCGCCGCGGCGGTTTTGTCGGCACCGAGCAGGCCCTCCGCGGCGCCGCATCGGGCCGCCAACTCCAGTTTGTCCTCGCTGACGTCCACCGCGATCACCCGGGTCGCGGTGGTCGCGGTCAGGATCTGCACCGCGACATGACCCAACCCGCCGATGCCGATGACGACGGCGGTCGATCCGGGCCGCAGGTGCGCCCGCGCGCCCTCGATGGCGTGGTAGCTGGACAGTGCCGCGTCGGCGAGCGGCGCGGCCTGGAGGAAGTCCAGATCGCCGATCGGCACGAACGAGCTCGCGGGAATCCGGATGTACTCGGCCATGCCACCGTCGGGTCCGAGCCCGGGACACGGCGGCATCGCGGTGCGACCGGCGGCCAGGCAGACATTCTCGTTGCCGCTCACACACTCCCGGCACATTCCGCAGGACCAGCACAGGTAGACGATGCCGCGCTCACCGACGGTGCGCCCGCCGACCTCGCCGCCGACCGCCTCGATGGTGCCCGCGATCTCGTGGCCGAGGGTCAGTGGTTCCTCGCGCAGTTGGAACGGAAGGTGCAGCACGTGCAGGTCGGAGTGGCAGATACCCGCCGCCCCGACCCGAAGCAGCAGATCGGTCGACCCGATGTCGGGGATGGGGACCTCGCGCAGTTCGAGGGTGCCGGGTCCGGTCAGTTGCAGCGCCCGCATCATGCGCCTCCTCGCACCGCGGCGAAGGTCGCCCGCAGATACGCGTCCGCGCGCGCCGAGCCGATGATGCCCGGCTCCATCTTGTTCATGGTGTAGGCGAAGGTGATTCGGTGGTCGAGGTCGTTGACGACGATCGCGCCGCCGTATCCGGCCCACCAGCAGACCCGCCCCTGCGGCACCTCCGGCGCGGTCTGCGATTGCGGCAGGCCGTAGCCGATGCCGAATCGCAGCGGTACCAGGATCGCCTGGTCGAGGCCGTCGGACTGCTGTTCGAAGATCAGGTCGACGGTCCGCTCGGAGAGCAGCCGCTTGCCATCGAGCACGCCGCCGCAGGACACCAGCGATTGCACCCGCGCCACCGAACGAGCGTTGCCGTGCCCGTTGACCGCGCCGATCTCCGCCTGTTGCCAATCCGGGGTCGCTGTTTCGGCGATATCCAGCAGCGGACTGGTGAGCGTCTTGACCAGGATGCTGTCCTGGTCGAGTGCCGACATATCGAATTCCAGTGCGGGCGGCGGAATCAGCGGTGCGATCCGGTGCCGGTGCGCGGACCCGGTACCGATATGGAAATCAGCGCCGAGCGGTCCGGCGAGCTCCGCGGCGAAGAACTGACCGAGGCTGCGGCCGGTGATGCGTCGCACGACCGCACCGACCAGATGCCCGTAGTTCAGCGCGTGATAGCCCGAGGCGGTACCCGGCTCCCACCACGGCGGTTGTGCGGCGAGGCGCGCGGCGGCCGCTTCTTCGTCGTAGATGTCGGCCATGCCGATCGGCGCCTGCCAGCCCGATACACCGGAGGTGTGGCCGAGTAGTTGCCGGATCTCGATGTCGCCTTTGCCGTTCGCGGCGAATTCCGGCCAGTAGTGCGCCACCTTCTGGTGCACGTCGAGCTCGCCGCGGTCGACCAGCAGCAGCGCGCAGAGCGCGGTCATGGTCTTGCTGATGGAGAAGACGTTGACGATGGTGTCCTCGGCCCACGGCCGTGTGCGCGCGAGATCGAGGTGCCCGCCCCAGAGGTCGACGACCGGTTCGCCGTCGACGGTGACGCAGAGCGAGGCGCCGAGCTCCGCGCCGGAGGCCAGCTGGGTTTCCAGCTCGCGGCGCAGATCGGCGAAGCGGTCGGCGCAGTAGCCGGAGGTAGTGGTGCCCGTGGTGGAGGTCATCGGTGCCTACCCCACCTGCTCGAGTGTCCGCGCGGGCACCGGAAGCGCGTTGCCCGCGGCCGCGGCACGCTTTGCGCCCCTGGCCATTTCCCGTTTCATATCGCGCACGTACGCCTCGAATTCGATCTGGATGGTATGCCGGGGCGAGTCGTAGTAGCGACCGGTCCTGGCCGCCTCGGCGGCCGCGATAACCTCGCGCATCCGTCCCTCGCTCGGCGGCAGGTACTTACCGGTGAGATAGGCCGCGACCAGTTTGCTCTGCTGTTCGGCGAAGTTGACCAGGGTCGGCAGCGGCTGCGCCAATCCCAGGTAGAAGAGATTATCGATACCCGGCTTCATCATCTGCTTGAACAGCGGTAGCCGGTTCTGTTCATCGGGTACCAGTGCCGGATCGGTGAAGAACGGGAAGCTGATGTGATATCCGGTGGCGCAGACGATCACGTCCACCGCTTCGGTGCTGCCGTCGGCGAAGCGCACCAGGGGCCCCTCCAGCGCGGTGATCGCCGGCTTGAATGTGATGTCACCGCAGCCCGCGCGGTGCAGGAATTCCTCGCTGGCCGATGGATGCGCCTCGAACGGTTTGTGATCCGGTGCGGGCAGCCCGTAGAACTCCATATCGCCGCGGAACTTCCGGACGAAGCGCTGCTTCAACTTGAGCGCCAGCTTGCGCGGAATCCACGGCGGCACACTCTGTTTGTCGCCGACCTTGCCGTGTACGTACTTCGGCAGCACCCACACGCCGCGGCGCGCCGAGACGATCAGCCGGTCGGCGATGAAGCGCTGTGACAGCTCCGAGGCGATATCCAGTCCGGAGTTGCCCATACCGACGACCACGACGGTCTTGCCGCGCATATCGATCGGATCGAACGGGTCGTTATAAGCGTGGCTGTGGATCAGTGTGCCGTCGAATTCCCCGGGATAGTTTGGGATTCGGGGATCCCAATGATGTCCGTTGCAGACGATGAGCGCGTCGTAACCGCGGGTGCGGCCGTCGTCGGCGGTCACCAACCAGCTTCCGTCGGACTGGCGCTCGGCGCCGGTCACCTTGGTATTGAAGATGATCTTGTCGCGCAGGCCGAAATGGTCGACGTAATTCTTGAAATATTCGAACAGCTGCGCGTGGTGCGGGAAGTCCGGCCACTCCTCGGGCGCGGGGTAGTCCTCGAAGGCGAGGCGGAACTTGCTGGTGTCGATATGCAGCGACTGATAGCAGGCCGACATCCCGTTCGGATTCTTGAAGTACCAGTTCCCGCCGACCTCGTCGGAAGCTTCGAAGACGTCGAACGGAATGTCGAAGTCCTGTAGTCGTTTCGCGGTGGTGATCCCGGAGGGGCCCGCACCGATGACGCATACCCGGGGAAGTGTCTGTGGAGTCAAGTCAGTAGTCCTCGCTTGAAGCTGCCGTCACCGGCTCGCCGGTCGCGTCGAATGTGAGCGCTGACACCGTCGAGAAACCCCGGTCTCGGAGTGACGTGGACAACAAAATAACACTCGCTAGACTTGGTGTCTAGTGAATGACATGATGTCTAGTGAGCGCTGCGGCGTCCGATCGGCCGCGACGCGGCGACGTAGACTTGCTCACCGGAAGTCGCACGTCGATACCGCTTTTCCAAGGACCGAGGTAGCCGCTCAGATGCCCACCAAGTCGAATCAGCCCGGACTCAGCCTGCGTGACGAACAGAAACTGCAGACCAGGGCCAAGCTGGTGGAGGGCGCCAAGGCGCTGTTCAGCAGTCAGGGGTACGCGGCGGTCCGGGTGGACGACATCGCCGCCGCTGTCGGCTGTAGCCGCGCCACCTTTTATCTGCATTTCACCAGCAAGCTCGAGGTGCTGCGCGCGGTCGCCGAGCAGAGCACCGCGCCCAGTGCGCTGTACTTCTACGAGGATCTGGATCGCGTACTCGATACCGGTTCCCGCGCGGAATTCGTCGGATGGGTGACCCGCGCCATCGAGTGGTTCCATGAATACAAGGACCTGCTACCCGCCTGGGACGAGGCCACCGCGCTGGAGCCGGAGTTCCGGGAGATCGCCCGACAGGGCATCCTCGCGCTGCCCAATGCCATGACCTCCTATCTGGCCCGCTGGCCGGCCGACCGTAGAGACGAGGCCAGGCTGCGCGTGGAACTGCTTGTCGCCCAATTGGAACGGTTCTTCACCCGGTGGGCCATGCAGGGCACCATCGACGTTACGGCGACGCAGGCCGCGGAGGTGCTCACCGAGATCTGGTACCCGGCGCTCCAAGCGCCGACCCGGTAGCTCGAGATTCGCTGGAAGTTCGGCTCCGCTCTCGAAAGACCGGAATTGCCGACGCCCTGTGAATCTGTCGGTGGCGTGCGGCATCATCTGTGCACGCAGCCATCCACGAAAACCGCTCGGAGTGCACCATGCCGTCGCCAAGAACCAAGCCCAAGCCATTGTCGGACACCGATATTCAACAGATAGCCACCGACATCGAGGGCGGCCGCCCGCCCATGGTGTGGTTCACCGCCGCCGCGGTGGGCGTGCCCGAGGGGCGGTCCGGCAAGGTGGTGGCGCTCGGTGATCCGGCCGACGGCGACTTCCTACAGGTCCGCCCGACCGGTTCCAAGGATGTACTGTCCTTTTCTCCGACCGAAGTGACGTTGACCAAGCCGCCCCGCGCGGTGACCCCCGCTCCGAAGACCACTGCCCAGCCGAAGTCGACAACCAGGAAGGAATCCACCGTGACCCAGCCGTCGATCGTGACGAACGCTGCGACACCGTCCACACCGTCGAGCGTTGTCACCCCGCCGGTTACCGTGAAACCCGTTGCCGAGACCTCCGATCCGGCCGCGAAGGCACCCGTTGCCAAGCCCGCGCCGACCGGGCCCGCCGCGACCAAACCCGCCGCGAAGGCGCCCGCCGCGCGCAAGACGAAGGCGCCGGAGGTCACCGTGACCCTCACCGGGACCGCCGACGGCGAGTGGGCGGTGGATGTCGTCAACGGCAAGAAGCGCACGATCCGCGGCCTGCCGGTGAGCAGCGCTGCCGTCGCGCAGGCGGCCAAGGTGCTGCACCCCGAGGTGGCCGAGGTGGTCGCGGGCATTCTGGAGGCTGCCCGGGGCGTGCAGCAGGCGAAGGTCGCGCAGTTACAGGCCGAGTTGGAAGAAGCGCGCAAGCTGCTCGAGGAGCTGTCCGAGTAGCCGCCGGGGGGCGGCAGGTGCCGACCGAAGAGCGGATGCTGTTGCACCGGAACAGTTTTGCCGAACGACACCGGTCGGCCCGGGAGGCCGTCCTTGCCTCGCCACGTGGCAGGCTGGTCGAGGCGATCGTGGTATCGGTCGACGTCAAAGGCTATGCCGCGACCACGCTCGCCGATATCGTCGGCCGGGCGCGAGTATCACGCAGCACGTTCTACGAACACTTCGCCAGCAAGGAAGAGTGCTTCCTGGAGGCGGTGCGAGTGGCCCAAGGCATTCTGGCCCGGCGGATCGTGGATGAACTGTCCCAGTTGGACGAGGCTGGGCCGGAGGCAAGAATCGCCTCGGTGGTCACGACGTTCTGTGAGGTGGCGGCCGCCGAGCCCGGGTTCACTCGCGCGGTGATCGTGGAATCATTGCGCGTGGACCGCGCGTCGGTGGTGATCCGGGACTACGCGGTGGATGTTTTCGTCGGTCTGTACCGCGAGTTCTATGAGCAGGCCCGGGCCACGGACCCCGCGCTGCCGGAGCGTTCCGATGCCCTGATCGCCCTCATCCCGGACGCGATCGTGGAACGCAGCCGACGAGTGATCATCGAGGAGGGCCCCGCGGCGCTGCCGGCGAAAGCGCCACTGTTCATCGAGTTCGTGCACGCCACCATGGGTTTGCCGCGTCCGGTGTGAGCCGGGCGGGCGCGGGTTCAGACGGCGGTTTCGCGCTGCCGAGTCCGGCGGGACGCGGGCGATTCGGTCGGAGCGCTCGCGGCGGCGCGACCATTGGTGAGCGGGCCCGTGGTGAGCGGACCGTGCCGCAGATCCTCGTGGAACGCGTAGCCCAGCGAGTACTCCTTGGCGTGGTACATCGCCGAATCTGCATCCCGGATCAGGTCGTAGATGGTGGCATCGGAGCTGCGCGAGCTGCGTTGACCCACCCCGCCGGCTTCGCCGGCTGCCGTCCCCTTGCGTTGACCCACCCCGCCGGCTTCGCCAGCTGCCGTCCCCTTGCGTTGACCCACCCCGCCGGCTTCGCCGACTGCCGTCCCCTTGCGCTGACCCGCTCCGCCGACGCCGTTAGCGGCCGTCTCCCTGTGTTGACCCGCCCCGCCCGATTCGTTGGCCGCCGTACCCCGGTCGCAGGCAATGCCGACGCTGGCGGTAATCGGCACCTCGCCCGAACTGAGTTCGAACGGCCGGACGAAGGCGCCGAGTAGTCGTTCGGCCAGCATCGCGGCCTCCTGCTTGCCCAGCGGGGCGAGTACCACGAATTCGTCTCCGCCATAGCGGGCGACCACATCGTCGCGGCGCACCACTCGCCGAATCCGGGAGGCCGCGTTGGCGATGAGTTCATCGCCGACCGCGTGACCGTAGCTGTCGTTGACCATCTTGAAGCCGTCGAGATCGATGAACAGCAGACTCAACGGCTGCTCGAACCAGTGCTCACTATTGCGGTTGAGTGCCCGCAGCAGCGCCGAGCGGTTCAGCAGACCGGTGAGCATATCGTGATCGGCCTGGTACTGGGCGCGACGCTCGCTGCGGGCGCTGCGCTGGATGGCGCGTTCGCTGCGCACCAGCACCCCGATCAGCAGCAGCGCGAACAACGAGGACACCACCACGCGGTCGACGGGGTCCAGGCTGGACCCGACCACCGGTACCAGCGAGGCCACGATGAGCGCCACCGCGATGAAGCTGGCGCGCTGCCGGGAATGATGCGGATGGATGCGGCGCGGTGTGCCGAGGGTCGCCATGGTCGGGTGCAGTGCGGCGATGCCGACGGTCGCATAGGCCACCAGCAGCGGGGTCAGCAGCAGTTCGTGCCCGATCGCGGCGGTGCCCGCGCTCACCAGGCTGTAGCCGAGATCGCCCACCAGCACGGCGATCAGGCCGAGGTGCAGCAGCCGCAGCGAGGTCTCCGACCGTGTCGAGGTGGCGACCGAATGCGCGATCAGGGTCAGCAGCAGGGCGTCCAGCACCGGGTAGATCGCGGCCAGCACCGTATTCGTGGTGGTGGCGCGGGTCTGCAGGATCGGGGAGATGAGGAAGGTCCAGGAGGCGAGCAGGGCGCCGAGACCGATGAGGGCGGAGTCGAGCAGCAGGTCGTAATTGCGGCGGACCTGGCGCGGCCGCAGCCACAGGGTAGCGGCCACGCCGATGCCGAAATAGCCCGCGAGCGTGCACAGATCGTCCAGGGGCCCGGTATCGAGGGCGGTGAAATCGCGCAGCGTGGTGCCCGCGGCGAACAGCACCGCCGAACAGGACAGCAGATACCAGGGCAGCGGTTGCGCGGGCCGATGCCAGCGCAGACCGCGATCGATCATGAACAGCGCGCCCGCGACGACGATGAGCATGATGACCAGGGACAACTTCTGTGATTCGATGAGCAGCGGTAAGGCGATGAGCGCGGACCAACCGCTGAGATGCAGTGCGCACCATAGGTTTCCGGTGCACATGTGCCGGTTCGTGGACTGCTCTTCGCTGACTGTCATCAGCCCCCCTTGGTCGCTCCGTCCCCGGTGAACTGTGCGGCGTAGTAAGTCTGTGAATCCTCCACCGCGACTTCGACGTTCGCCTGCTCATCGAGCACCGCCCGAATGCTGTCGGCGAACGAGAGCTGAGTGTTGTTATACGAGCAGATGTCCCAACCGACCGCGGCGCGCTCGGCCACCAAAACCTGGACAACAGATTTGATCATGGCATGGAAAGCCGCCCCTTGTCGTGCACTTGGGGCAACAAGGGTGAATCCCGCGTAGTAGATGGCATTGCGGGCGGCGTGCTCGGGATATCGTGCGGCGAAGTAGTCCGGACTGATCCACGGCACCGTCTCCAGATGCTTGGTCAGCGTGGTCACGCCGATCGGCTCGCCCGCCGCCGTGCGCGCCACATATTTGTGCACCCGCGGATCGACCATCTCCTCGCGGAATTCCGCGCGATGCAGAACCTGCCGGGCGATCGCCTTGGTACGCAGCGGGCCGAAGGCCTCCTCGTAGAGGCGATGAAACATCTCGATCCGGTCGTCCGGAATCGTCGACTCGACGGTGACGTGCAGGTCTTGCCCACCCGTCGCCCGATCGCCGACGGCCTTCGAATCATCACGCGATGTCATCGTCGTCAACTCCACGGGGTGGTGTGGTAGGCGGCGAGCACCAAGGCGCAGGCCGGATCGCCCGTGCAGCGGGTCTCGGTGATGGTCAGCTGCACCGGGCCGAAGCTCTCCGGCCGGTTGCCGGTCATATCGGTCAGGCTGGATCGGATCAGTCGCTCGACCTCGGCGCTGGTCTCCGCCTCGTGCTCGACGAACAGCCCGGCGCCGGAATCGTCGTCACGCAGTACCCAGCCGATACCCGCCGCCGCGGTGTGGCCGACCTCGGTCGCGTGCTGCGCCGCGTAGACGCAGTAGAGCCGATCGCCCCAGGGGATCGGCTTACGTACTCGTCCGCCGCGCTCCAGAACGGCGCGCGGCGGAATCACAGAAGAAAGGCGAATCAAGTTGGCCTCACCCACTCCCAGCTCGCGCAGCGCCGCATCGAAGGCCGACATGGCGGTCGGACCCACCCCGGTCGCGGCGCCGATCTCGATCGTCAGTGGTGCCCCGGAATCGTGCTCCGCGGGTGCGAAACGCGTTCTACCCAGGGGCGGGCGAAGTCGATCGATCCACTGCAGCCCGAGTAGGCAGCTGCGTGGGGTGGTGTGAATCATAATGCCCTCCCGAAACCACCGACCTAATTTGCAGGTCGTTTTTGCGTCAAATTCGACTGTGCGTCAGGATCTCCGATCGCGCACGACTACCGGCCGAAAGCGGTGCTCGGGCGGCGTGTCCCGGACGGTGTCGGCCGACGGGACAGGAGGCTGGACGAACGAGTCGACGACGGGAGAGACCATTGGGCGAGTGGGTGGCGCCGGGGCGGGTCAATATCATCGGCGAACACACCGACTACAACGACGGTTTCGTGCTTCCGATCGCATTGCCGCTGGTGGTGAGGTGTGGAGTGCGGCTGCGCGAGGACGAGCAGATATCGGTGACCTCCCGCCAGCGGCCCGGACATACTGTCCGCGCCGCCGTGTCCGAACTTTCCGGCGCTCGCGACCGGATTCCGGCCTGGGCGCGGTATCCGCTCGGCGTGGTCGCCGAATTCGTCCGTCGCGGGCACCGCGTCGGCGGCGCGGATCTGACGCTCGACGGTGCGGTGCCGATCGGGGCCGGGCTGTCCTCCTCCGCCGCGCTGTCCTGTTCGGTGGCCCTCGCGCTGCGGGACCTGTTCGCCCCCACCGTCACCGATCGCGAGCTGATCGACATCGCGCGCGCCGCCGAGAACGACTACGCCGGGGCGCCGACCGGCGTACTCGACCAGTCCGCGGCGGTATTGTGCACGGCCGGGCACGCGCTGTTCCTCGACGTTCGGCAGTTCACCCGGGGCGCGGACGCCGATGGCGGTGCCTACGAACAGATCCCGTTCGATCTGACGCGGTCCGGACTGGAACTGCTGGTCATCGATACCGGGCAGCCGCATCGACTGGTCGATGGCGGGTACGCGCGGCGGCGGGCCCAGTGTGCGGCGGCGGCCGCGGCGCTCGGACTGCCGTCGCTGCGCGATGTCGCCTCGGTCGCCGACCTGGACCGGATCGCCGATGGCGAGGTGCGGCGTCGTGCTCGGCACGTGGTGACCGAGAACGTGCGCGTGCTCGCGGTTGCCGAAAAGTTGCGAGAGGGTTCGGATCCGCGTGAGATCGGGTCGGTATTGAGCGCCGGGCACGTCTCGCTGCGTGACGATTTCGAGGTGTCGACCCCGGCCTTGGATACGGCTGTGGCGACCGCGATCGAATCCGGGGCGTACGGCGCGCGGATGGTCGGTGGCGGCTTCGGCGGCAGCGCCATCGCCCTGGTCGACCGCGCTGACACCGCGATCGTGGCCGATGCGGTGCGAGAACAGTTCGCCCGCTCCGGATTCCCGCGCCCGCGCACATTTGTCGTGGTGCCCGCCGCGGGCGCGCACCGGGTGGACTGAGCAACCTGGCCCGCCGGCGGGTCTCCGCCAGCATCGACTTCTTCCTGTCCGGCCGATCACTGCCCGCCTGGGTGACCGGCCTGGCCTTCAACTCCGCCAATCTCGGCGCGGTCGAGATCATGGGTATGTCCGCGAACGGCGCCGAATACGGATTCCCCAACATCAACGTCTGGGCCGGGGTGGGCATGGCTGCCGTCGCCCTGATGTTCCGGACCTGGGTCATCCTGCGTCCGGTTGCGGTTCCACCGAACTCGGATTCGACTGCGCCGGAAGCAGATTCCCGCACCGAGCAGTGAGCCGCCGACGCGCAGCCACAACGGCCCGGCTCGGGAAGAGCGATATCTGTACGGCGGCGGAGGACGGAACCCCACCCGATGAGCGTGATCGGGCGGGGCTCCGGATGCGGTATTCGGTTGTGGGGATGCGCCTGTCGACCTATTTGGCCGGGGCGTTGAACGGCTGGTTGGTGGTGACGAAGTACTGGATCGCGGCACCGACGGCCACCGGGGCGGTGATGAAGATCTGGCCGAGCAGGGTGCCCAGTGCGCCGACGGTCAGGATGCCCGCGACGCAGCCGACCGCGGCGGCGGGGATGAACGGACCGAACAGGCCGACGATGGTGGCCGAGGCGACGGTCGCGCCCGCGATGCCGCCGAGGACGCAGCCGATCGCGCCACCGCTGAGACCGCCGAGCAGGGTGCCGATGGAGGCGCCCATGCCGATGGTGCTGGTCATCCGGCTCCAGGCCGCCTGTTCGCGGTCGTATTCGGACTTCCAGGGCGCCTTGTCCTCGAAGGGCAGCGCGACCGGCTTGTAGATCGCCCTGTCCATGGACAGTTGCGGGGTCAGGGTCGCCTCGCGGCCGGAAACCGCTGCGGCGATGGGGAATTCGAACTCGTCGAGGCGGAAGGTCAAGGGGGTGCCTGCGACCACGGTGCCGTTGTCGGCCTTGATCTTCAATGCGTTGTCCTCGACTACGAGGGAACCGGCGTCGATGGAGATGATCGACTGGGTGTCGGTGGCCGCGGCGCGGAACCCGATCGATTCCTGCTGGGCGGGTAGCGGCTCGGCGGAGCCCGCGCCCGCAGTGATGCCGACGGCGGCGGTCATGAACGCGGCGGCCAGGGCGAACTTGGTGATCTTCATGGTGTGCGTCGAATCCTTGTCAGGTTGTGAACGTTCGAGGGGGATGGCCGCGCGAGCCGAATGCGGGCGCGGCCGACCGACGGCCGTGCCTATGACGTATGGCAGGCCGTATTCGTAACGCGCCGGGCGGATTCCCGGCACGAAGTGGAGTTATTCGCTACGCGACGGGGGCGTCCTGGACTGTCCGCTTCCGGCCGATCAGGCCCACGACCACGTCGACGACGAGGAAGGCGAGCAGGCTCAGCCCGACCAGCGGTACGAACCAGCCGACCGCCAGCGCGGCCGCCACCAGCGGCACCGTCAGCAGTGGCGAGGCGGTGCGCAGCGCACCGCGCCGCGGGGCCCGGCCCAGCGCGAACCGCGAAGCGCCACGAGTCGGTCGCCGCTGCCACCACATCCGGTAGCCGAGCACGATCACCACGATCAACCCGATCATGACGGCGAGCAGCAACAGCTGATTGAGCAGGCCGAACATCAGACCCATGTGGAACTGGATACCCCAGCCGGTCAGCTTTGCCATCAGCGGCCAGTCGCTATAGGCGAGCTGCGCCGTCACGGCGCCGGTTGCGCCGTCCACGGCGACCGCGTCCACCGTGTAGGTGCCGGGCATGCGACGTTCCTTCACCGCGAAGGCCTTATCGGATTTGGCCGGAACGGCGATCTCCGAAGCCTGTGTCACGCCCGCGGCGCGCGCCGCGTCGTACACCCGATCGAGTTGCGCGATCCGCAGGCGCGGATCGGCGGGCTGCGGCGCGGCCTGGTGACCACCGTGGTGGTCGCCGCCACCCGATGCGGGTGCGGATGCGGCGGCCCCCGGCAGGGTGGTGCTCACCGCCGGCGTGGTCCAGCTGAGCTGCTTGCGCAGGTCGGTGATGTTCTCGCCCGCGTAGGTGGACCAGGTCATGCCGGTCGCCGATAGCAGGAGAACCACCGGCAGCACCCAGAGCCCGATGGCGCCGTGCCAGTTCATCGTTCGGCCGCGGCCCGCCTTGGAACGGTCGGGGGCGAACAGCCAGCCCGCCGAATTACGGGTGCGGCGGTTCCGGACCCGCCGGATCCACAGCACCAGACCAGCGAGCGCGATAACCCACAGCCAGGAGGCGGCGAGCTCACTGTAGAGGCGGCCGGTGTCGCCGAGGTGCAGATCCCGGTGCAGCTTGTCGATCCAGGTGCGCAGCGGGAGCGCGCCGGAACTGCCGTAGACGACGGATTCGCCGACCGGCTGGGCGGTGTACGGGTTGACGAACACCGCGCGACGCTCGGATTCGCCGAGCGATGGATCGCTGAAGATGACCCGGGTGGTGTCCTGCGCCTCGGGCGCGGGTGCGACGGCCACCAGCGCCAGGTTCGGCTGGGTGGCGACGGCGGCGGTGACCTGCTCGGAGAGCGGGCGCTGCGGTCCGCTCGGCTCGACCTTCAGCAGGTCGTGGGAGACGATCTGTTCCAGGGTCGGGGAGATCGCGTACAGCGCGCCGGTGACGGCGGCGATCAGGATGAACGGGGCGACGAATACGCCCGCGTAGAAATGCAGCCGCATGGCCAGCGCTTGGAGACCGGCGCCGAGCCGGGATGTGCGCTGTGGAGCGGATTCGGAGGGCGGCGCCGAGGGTTCGGCGTCGGTGGTGACGGTTTCTGTTGTGCTCACGATCGTTTCGATTCCGAGGTTCGGGAACCCGGGTCGGCCGTCGGCCGTTGTCGTCGAGTGAGCGGAGCTGTGCGCACAGGGGAAGCGGTGGCACAGACCGATGCCGCACCCTTCGCCGGACCGTGCTCCGAAGAGCTCAGCGGTCGTGAAAGGCGAGGTCCCGCAGCGAAATCAGCGGATCGGCAGCGAGCGACGACGACACGCGAACCATGGGTTCGCGCACCGGGTGTGGAGATGAATTCAGAGGCGAACGGTGAGCGGTGGGCCCCGGGTGCGCAGCGATTCGGCCGCGAAGATGCGCAGGATGACGCGATCGCGGTGGGTGGTGCGCAGCGGCGCCGGATCCGGGATGGCGGGCGCGCGATGGCGCACCGGCAGCACCCGGGCCAGGACGGCGGTGCCGATTCGATAGGCGGCCTCCGCGCCGCGGATGACCAGGGCGGCGACGCAGGCGGCGACGATGTGGGCGGTGATCATCTGCGGGGTCAGCTGGGCATCGCCGTGATGCATATGCCCCGAGCTGAATCCCATGGTGAGGTGGCCGAGCAACTGGCCACCGACGAGCGCGGCGACCAGGCCGGAGGAGGTGTCGCGCAGCGGCGCGAGCCCGGCCACCAGCGCGCCGATCACGACGGAGGCGGCGGCCAGCAGCGCGAGTGTGGTGCTCCCCGGTGCCACGCCCCCGGACGCCCAGCTGTGCGCGGCAATGGAAATGGCCCCCGAGATCGCGCCGGCCGAGCCGCCGCGCAACCGCGCGACGGCGCCGCGGGACCCCGCGGCAGATCGGCCGAACTCGATACTCACGCGCTGATAGTAGCTGACTGATTACTGGTCGCCGCTCAAGCTTCGATCTCCATCTCGATCAGCGGCTTGCGCAGCAGTTTGCCGGTGGCGTTGCGCGGGAGCTCGTCGAGGAAGATCACCTCACGCGGCACCTTGTACCGGGCCAGATTCGCCTTCACGTACTCCTTGATCTCCTGCGGGTCACGCTTGGAGTCCGGGCCGGGGACCACGAACGCGCGCAGCCGCTTTCCGAACTCCCGGTCGTCGACGCCGACGACCGCGGCCTCGAAGATGTCGTCGCGGCCCGCGATGAGGTTCTCCACCTCGAGCGGGAAGACGTTCTCGCCGCCGGAGACGATCATGTCGTCGTCGCGGCCATCGATGTAGAGCAGCCCGTCGGCGTCGAAGTGTCCGACATCGCCGCTGGACATCATGCCGTCCACGATCTCCTTGGTGCGGCCGTCGGTGTAGCCGGTGAAGGCGAAACCGTTGTCCACGAAGATGGTGCCGGTGACATTCGGCTGGGTGATCGGTTTGCGGTTCTCGTCCAGCAGCACGATCCGGATGCCGACCGGCGCCTTGCCCGCGGTGGTCGGCGCCTTGCGCAGATCCTCGGGGGTCGCCACGGTCATGACCGCGCACTCGGTGGAGCCGTACAGGTTGTAGAGGCTGTCGTTGAAGTAGTCGAGGGTCCGGGTGACCACGTCCGGTGCGATGGCCGAACCCGCCGCGAAGATCACCTTGATGCTGCTCGGGTCGTACTTGGCCAGTACCTCGTCACCGAGGTCGAGGATGCGCTGCAGCATCGTCGGCACCACGACCAGCGAATCCGCCCGGTACCGGGCGATATTCGCCAGCGTCAGCTCCGGGTCGAAGCGGCGCTGCTGGAAGACCACCCGATTGCCCAGCGCAAGGCCGAGGGTGAACTGCGACAGGCCGGTGCCGTGGAAGATCGGCGCCGCCATGATCATGGTGCCGTTGTTCGGCAGCGGCACCCGATCCACGAACTGCGCGGAGGCGAACGGGCTCACTCGGTCACGCGGTGCGCCCTTCGGGGTGCCGGTGGTACCGCTGGTCAAGATGACCAGGCCGCCCGGCTTGGCGGGGGCGGACAGCGGCGCGGTGGACCGACCCGCCGCCAGCGATTCCAGGGTCGGGATCGACGGATCGACGCCGTCCTTCTCGTCCACCCAGGTGAGGATCCGGGGGATGTCGGCCGGGATGGCGCTCATCAGGTCGACGAACTCGCTGTCGTGCAGCACCGCCTTGACCTTTTCGCGGGTGGCGACGTCGGCGAACTGCGGCTTGGCGAAACCGGTGTTCATCAGCACCGCTCGCACGCCGAGCTTGCCCGCGGCGAGCAGGCTCAGCACCATGCCGCGGTGGTCGCGGGCAAGCAGCGCGATCACGTCACCGGGCTTGATGCCCTGGGCTTCGAGGCCGCGGGCCACGGCGTTCGACCGGTCGTTCAGCTCACCGAAGGTGAGCTCACCACGTTCGTCCACAATGGCCGCGGCCTTCGGCCTGGTCTGGGCGGCATGCATGACCACACCGGCGAACGGACCGAACTTCAGCACGTTGAACGCCGACCTGGCGGCATGATCGGGCCTGAGCGGATTGAACAACCGCCGCTTGACCATGACATTCACGCCCAACGCGGCATCGGCCGCCTTGCGCGCGGTGCCACTCAGGGCAGGGAAGGAACGAGACGACATCGACAACAACCTTCCGCGATCCACCCACTGAGACTGAAGGTGGTGTGGACCGCAACTTCGAGATCCAGTGCTGCCGCTAACAATAGCAAGCAACTCTGGATATTTGTGGTCGTCGTCTCAGCGTCGTCTCGGCGTCGTCCTCCCGCCTACGCGTCGACCTCGTAGTCCACCAGTACCCGGCGCAGCAGCTTGCCGGTGGGGTTACGGGGCAGATCGTCGAGGAAGACGACCTCGCGGGGCACCTTGTAGCGGGCCAAGTTGTCCCTGACGTAGGCCTTGATCCCCTCGGCGTCGGGGGAGTGGCCCGGTTCGGGGACGACGAAGGCGCGCAGGCGTTTGCCGAACTCGACGTCGTCGACGCCGATGACCGCGGCGTCGAACACGTCCGCGCGTTCCAGCAGCAGATTCTCCACCTCCTGCGGGAAGACGTTCTCGCCGCCGGAGATGATCATGTCGTCGTCGCGGCCGTCCACCATGAGCAGGCCGTGTTCGTCGAGATGGCCGACGTCGCCGCTGGACATGAAGCCGTCGATGATCTGCTTGTGGCGGCCGTCGGTGTAGCCCTCGAACGGGGCGCCGCTGCGGACGAAGATGCGTGCGGTGGTGTTGATCGCGGTAACCCGCTGGTCATTGTCGTCGTAGAGCCGGATTTCGCAGGTCACGGGCGCGCGGCCGACGGTGCCGGGCGCAAGCGCGAGATCCTCCGGATTGGCGACGGTGGCCACGGCGCATTCGGTCGACCCGTAGAGGTTGTAGAGGACCGGACCGAAGACCTGGGTGGCCTTGATACACAGCTCGGGGGACAGCGCCGAACCCGCCAGCAGGATGCACTTCAGTGAGGAGGTGTCATATTTTGCGCGGACCTCGGCGGGCAGTTCGGTCATTCGATGCAGCATGGTCGGCACCGCGACCAGCATCTCCGCTCGGTGCTCGGCGACCATCCGCAGCGTCGCCTCGGCGTCGAAGCGGCGGCGCACCACCACCTTGTTGCCGATGGCCGCGCCGACCAGCCAGGCACCGAGGCCGGTGCTGTGGAAGATCGGCGACACGATGACCTGGGTCCCCCTGACCGGGAACGCGATGCGGTCGATCAGCTGCGCGGTGGCCAGCGGGGTCACCTTGCTGCGCGGCGCCCCCTTCGGCAGGCCGGTGGTGCCGCTGGTGAGGATGATGAATCCGCCGGGTTTGGACGGCGCGGGCAACTCTTCGGTGGAGTTGGCGGCGATCAGATCGTCCAGCGTCTGCGCACCCGCGGGCAGTTCGGTGCCTTCGTCGACCCAGGTCAGGTAGCGCGGCAGCTCCGGGGGCAGCGCGTCGAGCAGGCCGAGGAATTCGCTGTCGTGCAGGACCGCCTTGACCTTCTCCCGTTCGCATACCTCGGCGAACTGCGGCTTGGCGAACCCGGTGTTCATCAGCGCGACTCGTACTCCGAGCTTGCCCGCCGCGACCATGGACAGGATCAGGCCGCGGTGGTCGCGGCAGAGCACGCCGATCACCGTGCCCTCCGTGATTCCGGCTGCACGCAAACCGCGAGCGATTGCGGTGGACTGCTCGTCCAGCTGCCGGTACGTCAGCTCGCCGCGCTCGTCGACCAGCGCCGGGGCTTCGGGCGCGACGCGGGCCGAATGGCGCACCAGCGTCGCCTGCGCCCCGTAGACCTGGGACTCCTTCATGGTCCGTAGCGTCTCCAGCGGCTTGCGCGGGTCGGAGACCCCGCGGCTCCGCAGCAGCCCGAGCGCCTTCACGACCTCGACCGCGTGCGCAACCTTCATGTCGAAACACCTCCACAGCAACCTCGCGAGGTACTCGACCAAGCGACTCGAAACGGCATGTGTGCACACCGTAGCAGTGAGTGTTCCAGGTCACAGGTAAAGCCGACAAAGCGGACAGGCTGAGATTGTGAGTTCTCACGAAATCGGGCGGTCGCGGTCGTCGGGGGCTTGCCGCGGCGAAGGCTGGAGTCGGGTGCCGCCTACTCTGTGGTCGCGCCCGGCGCCCCGCGGTCTCGGGGCCGCTCCGCGTCAACCCGCCCCGAGGCCGTGCCTGGACATCCGAGCCGGGTGCGGGGAACATGCCTCAGCGTCGGGCACTGGCCAAGGCCACCATCAGGGGGACTACGCGTCCGGAGGGGACCTCGAAGCGTCCGCGCCCCACGGTATGCAGCCAGCCGACGGCGGCCAGCTGACGGAGGTGGTGATACACCTGCCCGGAGGTTCCGACCCCGTCGACCCCGGCCAGTTCGGCCGCCGTCCGGCGGCCGGCGAGGATCTCCTGCAGCAGTCGTAGGCGCACCGGGTTCCCCAGCGCGGCAAGGCATTCGGCCGCTTCGTAGCCTTCGTCGGCGAGGAGGTCGTCGGTGGTGAACCCCATCTGCCAGCCGTACTGTTCGCCGGTGGGCAGTCGTAGCGACCCGGCGAAGAGGACCCCGCCGTTGGGCTCGTTGGCCGCCGCGAATACCTCCTGCAATTGGTTCGATGCCCAGAGTTCGTCCCCGGGCGTTACCGCCGTCCGCTCCGGCCCCTGCTGCGCAGCCTCCACCACCGCCAGCCGCCGCTCCAGTTCCGCCACGCGCGCTGCCAGGTCCATGCCCTCAAATTACGAAAGTACGTAATTCCTGACAAGAGTTACGGTTTCGGCAACGCTAGGGTGCTGCCATGCGTATTGCGGCCTTGGTAGCACTCGTCCTCCTCGCGGCGGCCTGCTCGGCGACGGACCACAGTTCCCACCAGACCCCGAGTTCATCGGGCGCGGCGACCACCGCGCCGTCCACCGCGGCCGCGGCGAGGTCGGCCCCTGCCAGCGGCGCCCCGATCAAAGAGGTTGTGGCATGGGTGGATGCGGGTACCCGGGTCGACCCGTCGAAATACGGGACGGCCAGCACGCAGGACGGCGCCTCGACCACCCTGGAAGGCGGCGACCTGGCCTTCACCAGTCCCTCGGGCAAGATCAAATGTATGACCGACCACCACAGCGGGCGCACGGTTCTGGTCTGCCTGGTCGATCTGAAGAATCCGCCCGCGGAACCCGAAGGGCAGCAGGGCAACTGGATCGGTGGCTGGGTCGAGTACGCGCGGCAGACGCTGACGGTCGGCGGATTGCACGGCGACCCAGGGCCTTTCGTCCGCGGCTTCGGCGCCGAACTTCCCTACGGATCCCGGATCAGTTGGCAGGGCAACCGGTGTCGCATGGATTCGACCGGTCTCCTCTGCGTGGACGCCGACGCGGGTTCCGGTTTCCGGATCAGCGATTCCGGGGTGGTGCCCTTCGGATGTCTGCGGGAACGGGACGTGCCGTCGGGAGTGAACGTGGGCGAGTATTTCGATTGCTGAGGTGGCGCGTTCGTAATACCGAGCGCTCCGGCACCCATCGTGCGGGTGCCGGAGCGCGGTGTCGTCATGCGGGGTAGCGGGCGTCAGTTGTAGATGGCGCCCAGCGACGGGAACGAGATGGTGCCCAGCTTGTACTGGTACCCATCCGGGTTGGCATCGCTCACCGGAACAGACCACCGGTGCCACAGGGTGCCGTAGACCGCCGTCACGATCAGGCCGCGGCCGGTGTCCACCGGCCGCGACCGGATGGTGGTGTCGACAAGCACGTCATTGTGCTCGGTCAGCACCTCGGTTCCGCTGCGCCCGTTGGACAGGTTGAGCCAGATCACCTCGAGCTTGGCTCCATTCTGATTCGGGGAGATGTTGCCGGGCCCGCCGAAGAATCCGAACCGGAATCCGTCCGTGGCGAGTGCGATACCCGAGCCGTAGACGCCGGGTCCTTCGCCCCGCCCGATATCCGAATGCGCGGGAACCTGGTACGGCTGTGCGGGCAGGGCTACCTCCCTGGCTTCCGCGATCCGCTCCCGATCCGCCAGCAGCCGGTCTACCGCCTGTTCAGCGGCCGGATTGCCTGCCGCGGCCACCCGCAACTGCTGGGTGGCCGCGGTCCAGTCGATCGCGACCGGTTCGGCCGTGGCATGACCGCCGAAGGCGATCGCGACCACGGCCGTGGCGGCCAGAGCAGCCGAGAAGTGACGCACAAAACTCAGTCGACGCATAACCAGTCTCCTCGAAGAGTCACAGGTACAGCTTGCTGAAATTCGCGCCCCACTGTAGGGGAGGGCTTCCAGGTAATCCGACGCGGCCGGGCATTAACGACACAACCCGGTCGATAGTTAGTAGGGTCGCAGTGTGGAACTAGTCAAGCCGTTCACGGCACAGCAATTCGAACAGGGCCTTGCATCGTGGGCGTGGATCGGCCTCGACGGTAAAACGCCCCTGTGCGCCTCCCTTTTCGGTGATGTTTTCTTCGAAGCGGAAGACGGCCTGTGGTGGCTGGATTCGCTCAATGGCGAGCTCACCCGCCCGTGGGACGACCCGGACGCGCTCGAAGCCGAACTGAACACCCACGATGGCATGGAACAGTATCTGCTGGCCAGCCTGGCGCTGGATGCGGCGGAGAACGGGCTGGTTCCGGGTGAGGGCGCCGTCTACGACTTCGCGCACCCGCCGATCCTCGGCGGTGAACTATCGGTCGAGAATCTGCAGATCCTCGATTTCGCGGTCAGTCTCAATGTTTCCGGCCAAATGCATCAGCAGGTCGGCGCACTTCCACCCGGCGCTGAAGTGCGCGTCAATATCGAGTGACGACTTCGGGTCGGCCAATAGCCGACAGCTCCGGTTAATTCGACAACCTTCCGGGTCACATCTTGCCGAACCGCGTCGGCTGCTCACCGGTGACGAAAAACCGGTGCGAGCCGGGTGGTCGACTCGCACCGGTTTTCCGTTGCGGAACTGGCTATTTCGGCGTTACTTCAGCTCGGCGCTGGTCTTGCCGAGCACCCGGCGGGCCACGATCAGCTGCTGGATCTGCTGGGTGCCTTCGAAGATGTCGAGAATCTTGCGTCGGGTTTCAGGACATCTGCCGGTTCGACGCTGAAACCTGCTGCGAACTGCGGTGATCAATCTCGGTTCTTCTCGACGGATCTGACGCCTTCCCGGCATCCCACGGCCTGTAGACGGCCTGGGGTTTCGGCCGATCTCCCCGCCGGGCCGTCTATTCCGGAGGCAGACTCGGGTGGGGATTCGGGGTATCCGAGTGGATGCTGCGGTCGTGAGACTTGGCGTTTCGGTACCCGACTGTCCGGCTGTGTCCGGGGTTCTTGTGTCGCCTACGTGTCATCGGGATGGTCGTCATGAAGCCTGCGCCGAGGATTCCCAGGCGCAGCCTACTGGCCAGGTTGCCGCCCGGATCCGACACTGGACTTATCTGTACAGGATCCTGTACAGTAGGGACATGAAGCCGATGAACTACACCGAGGCGCGGGCTAACCTCGCGTCAGTTCTCGATAGCGCCACCGAAGACCTGGAAGAGGTGGTGGTTACCCGCGCAGGGCACGAACCTGCCGTGGTTGTCGCCCTTAGTGAGTACGAGGCGCTGAAGGAGACTGCGTACTTGTTGGGTAATCCAGCTAATGCGCGACATCTCGAACGCTCTATCGCAGAACATCGCGGCGGTGAGGCGATGCCTCGGGAGCTGGTGGATATTGATGAGGATGAAGATGGAGAGGAAGCGACGCCTCGTCGGAAGAAGGTGCGTATCTACCGTCCCGCCAGCCCGGATGCAGCGTTCTCCATGGGTGATCTCCGTGATCTCCTCTACATCGCCGGTCTTAAAGGCACCGATTTTGCGGACGCTGATCGAGTAGAGGACTTCGTTGAACGCCTCCGTGAAGCGGCGAGTGTGGCGAAGCCCAAGGGCAAGACGACCGGTCCTAAGGCCGCCAAGTGAAGCTGACGTTCACCGATGCCGCCTGGGATGACTACCAGTGGTGGCTGGCAAACGACAAGCGCACCTTGCGCCGGATTAATACGCTGATCGAGGACATCAAACGTAATGGCTATCAAGGTATCGGGAAGCCGGAAGCATTGAAACACGGCCTGGCTGGCTACTGGTCAAGGCGGATTACCAGTGAACACCGGATTGTGTACGCGATCGAGGATGACGCGGTTGTGGTCATCGCGTGCCGCTACCACTACGAGTGATGCAGCGTCGTGGCGGATAGATCGCCTATCCGCCACCTACTCCCCCGCTTCCTCATACTGGCCGTCCTGTGCTGAGGGAGGGTTAGTCAAGGGTGCCGTAGGCATCGCGGAGCGACGCGAAGCGCCCTTTACTCACCCGGTGCGAAGTCAGAGAATCGGGCCATGAGGAGGCGGGGACTTACGCAACCACGCGGGTAGTTCGTTC
Organism: Nocardia sp. NPDC050710; assembly: GCF_040654375.1. Lineage (NCBI taxonomy): Bacteria > Bacillati > Actinomycetota > Actinomycetes > Mycobacteriales > Nocardiaceae > Nocardia > Nocardia sp. NPDC050710. The sequence goes on from NZ_JBFAHV010000022.1 coordinate 145,251, forward strand.
GTGAACTGAGCAGGGGTGTGAGGGGGCCGTAGCCCCCGGGTGGGTGTGGCGGTCAGCAGGGGGAGCTACAGCCGTGGCAGAGGTGGTGGTCGCAGGAGCGGCAGACGCCGATGCGGTCCTGGTAGTCGCAGCCGGGGCCGTGGCAGACGGGGCATTCGTCGGGGGTCCAGGGCCAGTCGGCGCGGGTATCGACGGGAGGGAGGTCGGGCAGCGGCAGCGGGGCGGGTGTGGGCTTCGTCACCTGTACGCGTCGAAGCTGCTTTCGCGCGGTGTCTCGGTCAAGGAGCTGGCCGACTATCTCGGGCATGAAGATCCGGGCTTCACTCTGAGGGTCTACACGCACCTGCTTCCGTCGAGTCACGAGCGAGCGCGCCAGGCTGTCGATGAAGCGGCCGGAATCTGGGAGCTACAACCCGATGACGGCCTACAGGCGGCCTGAGTGAGCCAACGGTCCGGTTACCCTGTCTCCGAACACAAAGAAACCGGTGTGAGTCCAGAACAGGTCTCGCACCGGTTTCCGTTGTCCTACAGGCTATTTCAGCTCGGCGCTGGTTTTGCCGAGGACTCGGCGGGCCACGATCAACTGCTGGATCTGCTGGGTGCCTTCGAAGATGTCGAGAATCTTCGAGTCACGGCCCCACTTCTCCAGCAGGGTCCGCTGCGAATAGCCGATGCTTCCCGCGAGTTCGACGGCCTTGAGGGTGACGTCGGTGCCGGTCCGGCCCGCCTTGGCCTTGGACATCGAAGCCTCGAGCGAGTTGGGTTTCTTGTTGTCGGCCATCCAGGCGGCGCGCAGCGAGAGCAGGTAGGCCGATTCGTAATCGGCTTCCATGCGCAGGAATTCGGCGGCCGCGGCGGGCTGGTTGTTCGGCGGAATGTCGTAGGACGGCTCGATGCCCGCGTCCTTCAGGATCGCGCGCAGTTCCTCGAGCGCCGCCCGAGCGACGCCGACCGCCATCGCGGCGACGAGGGGACGGGTGTTGTCGAAGGTCTGCATGACCCCGGCAAAGCCCTTCTCCACATTGACTTCCGGGCTGCCGAGGATGTTGTCGGCGGGGATCCGGCAGTCCTGCAGGAGCAGTACGGCGGTGTCGGAGGCCTTGATGCCCAGTTTGTGCTCGAGGCGGGCCACGGACAGGCCGGGAGCGTCCCGCGGTACGACGAACGACTTGATCGCCGCGCGGCCCAGGTTCTTGTCGACGGTCGCCCACACCACGATGTGGGTGGCGCGCTGTCCGGCGGTGACGAAGATCTTCTCGCCGTTGAGCACCCATTCGTCGCCGTCGCGTACGGCGGTGGTGGTGACGGCGGCCGAGTCCGAACCGAAGGACGGCTCGGTGATGGCCATGGCGGCCCACACCTTGCCGAACCGCTTCAGCTGCTCGTCGGTGGCGACGGCCGCAATGGCCGCGTTGCCCAGGCCCTGGTAGGGGATGGAGAGCATCAGGCCGACGTCGCCCCAGGAAGTCTCCAGGGCATTCAACAGCGCGGACATGTTGCCGCCGTTGGTGTTTCCGAGCAGCTCGGTGGCGTGCACATCGGATTCGCTGCTCTCGGAGCGGCCGCCCGCGGCGCCACCGATCTTCTGGGTGCCGGAGTCGGCGAGGCCTTCGACCATGGCGGCCATGGTGTCCAGCTCGACCGGGTAGTCGTGTTCGCCGAGGTCGTATTTGCGCGAGATCGGACGGAAGATCTCCTGGGCGACCTGGTGGGCCTGGTTCGCGCTGGCCCGCAGCTTCTTGGGGAGTTCGAGATTGATCATTGTTGAGGTCTCCTGAAGTAAGGAACGGGCCGGTTAGATGAGCACGACACCTTCGGCGATGCCGATGGCCCGCAGGTCGCGGTACCAGCGCTCGACCGGGTGTTCCTTGGTGAAGCCGTGGCCGCCGAGCAGCTGCACGCCGTCCAGACCGATCTGCATACCCTTATCGGTGGCCAGCTTGCGGGCCAGGCTCGCCTCGCGGGCGAACGACAGTCCCTGCTCCGCGCGCGACGCGCCACGCAGCGTCACCAGACGCATGCCGTCCAGCTCGATCGCGATATTGGCGACCATGAACGCGACCGCCTGGCGGTGCGAGATGGGCTCGCCGAACGCCTCGCGCTCGTTCACGTACGGAATCACATAGTCCAGCACAGCCTGGCCGGTACCCGCGGCGAGTGAGGCCCAGCCGAGGCGGGCGAGGCGGACCGCGTCCGCGTACTCCTCGGCGCGGGTCTTGGCGTCACCGTCACCCAGGATCGCGTCGGTGCCGACCGCGACATCATTGAGTAGCAGGCGGCCGAGGCCGGCGGCGCGCAGACCCATGCTGGGATCGGCCTCCACGACCAGGCCGGGGGCGTCGGATTCGACGATGAAGATCGCCGGGCGGCCGTCGAGTTCGGCGGCGACCAGGAATAGCTCGGCATCCGCGGCCGCCGGGACCAGGCTCTTCACGCCGTTGAGGCGGTAGCCGCTCGGGGAGCGGGTGGCCTTGGTCTGCAGCGCGAACGGGTCGAACAGCGCGCGCGGTTCACTGATCACGACCGAGGACTGCGGCACGTTCTCGCCGGTGAAGGCGGGCAGGTAGGTCTTCTGCTGCGCGTCGGTACCCCACTGGGACAGCGCCACCGCGACACCGCTGGGCGCCAGGATCGGCAGGGCCAGGCCCATATCACCGTGGGCGAGGGCCTCGGCGACCATCGAATTGGTGACCGCACCCCGCTCCGAGGCCGCACCCTCGAGCTCCTCGGGCACGTTGATCAGCGTGATGCCCAGCTCGGCGGCGCGCTCGAGCAGATCGCGCGGGGCCTTGGCCGAGTTGTCGGCCGCGTAGGCGGCCGGGCGCAGGATCTCGGCGGCGAATTCCCGCACCGTCTCGACGATCATCTGCTGCTCGTCCGACGGGGTGATGTCGAAGAGGTCCTTTTTCTTCGACTCGTTGACCGCCAGCCGCTTCGGCTCGCCGCCACCTGCGACCTTGGCGAAGGCGCGGGTCGCGGCACCCAGGGTGCGGAAGCCGGTCTTGGTGCCTTCGTAGGTGACTCGCTCGATCGGCTTGCGCAGGTTGTACTTCTCGGCGAGCTCCGACCCGGTCAGGGTCGTCATGACCCGCATGGCGGTGCCCATCCAGTCCCGCTTGGGCTGGTTGAGGCCGACCGCGGACGTGTCTGGACGTCGCTTCGTTGCGCTGTCTCGAGTGCTCATCATCACCTGGTTTCTCGGGTGGGTCGGGTGAGGTCCGGTCCCAGCTATCTTACTCCTGAGTAAGGCAATCTTACTCCAGAGTAAGAACTGCGTCGACCCAATGCTGAAGGATTGTCCGCCGGTTGTCCATGTGATGTCTGGTGTGCATGTGGACGGGGTTGCATCTCCGCGCTGCGCTGCGTATATCCACATCGCCACGCGGGTTGCCAGATAGTGAAACAAATCTGCTTCAGACGGAGGCGTTTTCCGCTACCGTGGCGGCACGTTGTTGCCCCCGAGACGGAAGTCTTGTTCATGAAGCGATTTGTTGTTATAGCCGCGGCTACCGCGGCGCTCGGACTCGCCGCGGCGCCCGCCACCGCCGCACCCGGTCTGCCGCTCCAGCCGGTGGATGTCGACCCGGGCGGTCCGGTGATCGACTTCGGCTCCAGTGCGCCGCTGTTCAACCTGGGTTCGGGAGAGGCGGGGACCGGGATCGACCTCGGGTCCGGCGTCTTCGATTTCAATACCGGCTCCGCGTCGGGCTCGGGTACCGGATCGGCCCGGCCGCCGGGGATCTCCAGCGGGCGGTAGTCGCCCGCACCGCCGGCCGTCGCGAGATGAAGGCGCGACGGCCGCGCGGCGCGGAATATGGGCCGTCAGTGGTAGCGGCGCCATGCGGGGTGTGACAGGGTGGCCGGATGTACTGGGTGGCGGGGATTTTCGCCGCCGTACTGGCCACGTTCGCGCACCGGTACGGCTACCACCGAGACGAGCTGTATTTCCTGGCCGCGGGTAGACATGTGGACTGGGGGTACGCCGATCAGCCGCCGCTGACACCACTGGTGGCGCGCGCGATGTCGGCCATCGACCCCGAATCCTTAGTACTGCTCCGGGCTCCGGCGCTCCTGGCGGCGACACTGGTCGTGCTCTGCGCCGGATGGATGGCGCGTGAGTTCGGGGGTGGGCGTGGGGCGCAGGCGCTGGCCGCGGCGGCGGTCGGCGGCGCCGCACTGGTCATGGGGGCCGGACATACGCTGAATACGGCGGTATTCGATATTGCCGCGTGGTCGCTGATCGGCGTGTTGGTGTTGCGATTGCTGGGTGGTCCAGCGGATCGGTTGCGCCCCCGTCCCGCCGAAATCCTGGGCAATCCACGGTGGTGGCTCGCGATCGGCGCGGTGGCCGGGGCGGGGCTGCAGAACAAACTGCTGCTGATCTTTCCGGCGGGTGCGCTCGCCGTATCACTGGCGCTGGTCGGGCCGCGAAAGATCTTCGGCACCAGATACTTTCCGATGGCGGTCGGTATCGCGGCGCTGATCTGGCTGCCGTACCCGGTGTGGCAGGCCCGCAATGGCTGGCCGCAGTGGGAATTGAGCCGGGCCATCGCGGGCGGGTCGTCCGGCACCTCGGATTCGCCGATCATGTTCGTGCTGACGCAGTTCGGGCTGATGGGTCCACTGCTGGCGCCACTATGGGCCTTCGGGTGGTGGCTGCTGTGGCGTTCGGATCGGTACCGCGCGTTCGCGGTGAGCTATGTGCTGCTCTTCGTGGTGTTCGCGGTGACCGGCGGTAAGGCCTACTACCTGGGCGGCATGTATCCGATCCTGATCGCCGCGGCGGCGGTGCCGACGGCGGCATGGCTGGGAACTCATCGGATGCGCCGGGCCGCGGTGGCTTCCGCGCTCACCGTCAATGCGCTGGCCTCGGCGGTGCTCTTCCTTCCGGTGCTTCCGGTGGGTGTGCTGAACGACTCCCCGGTGCTCGCGGTCAACTATGACGCGGGCGAAACCGTCGGCTGGCCGGAATTCGTGCGCGACGTCGGCGCGGTCCGCGCCCGCCTCGGCGCCGACGTCGCGATCCTCACCGCCAACTACGGCGAGGCAGGCGCCATCGAACGCTTCGGCGCGCGCTACGACCTGCCGAAACCCCACTCCGGCCACAACTCTTACTGGTGGTGGGGACCGCCGGACGACGCGACGACCGAGCTGCTCGCCATCGGCATCGAGGGTGTGGATCTCGGGCGCTTCTTCGCGTCGGTCGAACCGGCGGAACGCATCGACAACGGCCTCGATATCGATAATGACGAACAGGGCGAGCCGATCTTCGTCTGCCGTGGCCCACGGGCGCCGTGGGCCGAACTCTGGCCTCGGATGAAACACCTGGGCTGACACGCGCCCGGGGCGTCAGAACGGGCCGCGCCCGCGCCAAGGCCATGTGACGCGTTGGTGCGCAGCCGATTCCGCTACAGCCGGTGCCGGATCAGGAAATCGTCCACGGTCGCCCACCACTGCTCGGGCTGCTCCAGCATGAGCACATGCCCGGCCTCGATCTCGGCGTACTCCGCGCCACGTATTCCGGCGGCCAGTTCACGGGAGTTCGCCGGGTCGATCAGCAGATCGCGGGTGGCGTTCACGATCAGCGTCGGCACCTCGACGTGTACCAGATCCGCGGTGATGTCGGCATTTTCGACCAGGCTGGCCTGTTGGAGGGCACCGCCGGGAATGTTCGCGGCGATCTGGCCGCGGCTCTCGTCGATGGTGCCCGCCGGGAGGTTGTTCACGAATTCGGCGCCGAAGCCGGCCAGCAGACTGATGCGGGCGAAGGTGTCGTAGTCGTGCCGGTCCAGCGAGTCCTGCCAAATCTGCGCGATCAGCCGAGCCCGGTTGTCGGCCTCGGCGAAACCGGCGGCCAGCACCAGTGCGCGGACCCGGTCCGGATGCCGCACCGCGGCCCGCACCGCGACCGCGGCGCCGAGGGAGAAGCCGAGGATGGTGAAGGTCGGGACATCGGCGGCGACCGCCGCGGCGACCAGCGCGTCGGCCAAACCATCGAGGGTGAGCTGGGTGTCGTCGTCCGGGTAGTCGGACGCGACCACGGTGTGGGCGAGGGCGAGCGCGGGAATGATCGCGCCGAAGTTGTGCTCGATGCTGCCGGTGGCGCCGTGCGCGAGCACGATGCCGGGGCCGGAGCCGGTCACTGAGGTCTGCAGGGGAATCGCTGTCATACCGGAGAAGTTAGGTATTCACATGAGTGTGAAGGTCAAGGAGCGGTGAGCGGGGTCACATGCTGATCGGTGAATTGGCCGCCCGGACCGGTGTGAGTTCGCGGCTGCTCAGGTATTACGAGGAGCAGGGTCTGCTGCATCCGCAGCGCGACGCCAACGGCTACCGCTGCTACTCCGACGATGCGCCCGACCGCGTCGCGCATATTCGGGATCTGCTCGCGGCGGGCCTGCCCACCGAGGACATTCGCCTGCTGATGCCGTGTTACCGCGGGCCGAACCGGTGGGTGCTGTCCTGCGAGGAATCCATCACCATCGTCGATAAACGCGCCGCCGAACTGGAGCAGAAGATCGCGGAACTGAATCGGCAGCGCGAACTGCTCAGGATACGGCGCGAACTCATGCGCAACTGGCCCGACGGCGAGTACACCACGCCCGCACCATCGCCGCGCTGATCGCCGAACGACGCACCCGATTCCGGCGTCCGGTGCGGCATTTCATGGGCCGACCCTTCGGCGGTAGTCCTGTTATCTTGTCCCGCATGGTCATAGGGATGGGGAGTGGACGGGTACGGGCCGCGGTGTTCGCCGGTGTGCTGGCAGCGGGTGTACTCGCCACGACTCCGGCGGCAGCGCAGCCGATAGCGGCCTCGTGCGACACGGGGTGGACGGCCGAGACGGTGGTCAGCGGCGTCGGCAATCTGGAGAATCTGGACAGCGACGGTAAGGGCGGGTTCTACGTCACCGGGCTTCTGGACGGGTTCCTGGCCCATGTGGACAGCGCCGGCGGCTTCGAGAAGGTGGTGACCGGGCTGGATCACCCGGCCGGGGTGCGAGTGGTCGGGTCGTCGGTCTACTTCCTCACCGGTGACGGACTGGACGCACCGCCGGGTACCTTGGCGCGCTACGACATCGAAACCGGTGCGGTGACCACGCTGCTGACCGGGCTCAACGGTCCGAACGGCCTGCTGGTGCTGCCCGATGGCGATCTACTGTTCACCACGATCGGCATATCCGGTCCACCCACCGGCATCTCGCGATATCGACCGTCGACGGGCGAATACACGAAGACGTGGTCGTCGCTGCCATTGACCAACGGTCTTGCCCTCGCGCCCGATGGCACGTCGATCTTCACCGACAGCCTGGCCCTGCAGATCTTCCGGATTCCGCTGGCCACACCGAATAGTCCGACCGTGGTCACCGGCGTGCCCAAGCTGTTCGCGGTGCCCGACGATATGGAGGCGACGCGGTCGGGTCAGCTGTTCGTTGCCGACCATGTCCTCGGCGCGGTCTACCAGGTCGACACCGCCACCGGCGCGGCCTGCACCATCATTACGGGTCTGATCAAATCCGGCCCGGTCCGCAATCCACCCGACGGCGCCACCTCGGTGCGCATCGTCCGCGACGGTGACTCCTGGGCCCTCTATGTGACCAGCATGGACGGCACCCTGCGACGGCTGCGCCCACCGGCGGACTTCGACCTCACCCCCGCCGATCCTCGGCGCTGATGGCGGTCGGCCGGATCGCACCCGCCGTACGCCTTGTGGCGCAGCAGGTTCGGTATTGTCGACCGCCAGGGGAGAGGAGCCGCCGTGCCCGAAGCAGCGCCCATGAGTCCGGCCACGGCCGAAGATGCCGAGGAGATCGCCCGACTGCGGAACCGGCTCGCCCGGTGGATGGTGGACAACGGCATCGCGCAGTGGTTGCCCGGTGAGTATCCCGTCGCGCTGGTGGGTGCGGAGGCAGCACGCGGTGAGTGGTTCGTGTGGCGCGATGGGGGCGTGCTGATCGCCGCGGTGCGCCTGGTCTGGCGGGATCCGGACTTCTGGGGCGCGGACGACGCCGAGGCCGGGTACATCCACGGGCTGATGGTCGCGCCGGAGCATCGGGGCCGCGACCTCGGGGCCCGGATCATCCGGTTCTGCGCGGACCGCACTCGGGCACGCGGCCTCACCAGACAGCGGCTGGACGCTGCCGCCGAGAATCACATACTCCGGAAGTACTACGCCGCACAGGGTTTCACCGAGATCCGGGAGGCTACGCTGCCACCGCGGTTCCACGGCACCGATCGGGTGGTGCTGTTCGAGAAGGAGTTGCCTCGGGCCTGACCGGACGCCAGAATCGGGTCCGCCCGACCGGTGCCGCCGCGTCCCGTGGCTGCCGTGCGGGTTGCCATCGAACTGCCGCTACGGCCGCAGGCGGGTCAGCACCTCGTCGTGCAGCAATCCGTTGGTCGCCACGGCGTCGCCGCCGTGCGGACCCGGCCGACCGTCGAGCGCGGTGAAGGCGCCGCCCGCCTCGCGGACCAGGATGTCCAGGGCGGCCAGATCCCACAGCGACACTTCGGGTTCGGTGGCGATGTCGACCGCGCCCTCGGCGAGCAGGCAGTAGTTGAAGAAGTCGCCGTAGCCGCGGACCCGCCAGACGTCGTCGGTGAGATCGAGGAATGCGTCCCGCAGGCCGCGTTCGCGCCAGCCGGAGAGGCTGGCGAAGGCCAGGCTGGCCGAGCCGAGGTCGGCCACCGCGGAGACCGAGATCGGTTGCGGCGCACCGGGGTGGCATACGGCCCAGGCGCCGGAACCGGCGGCGGCCCACCAGCGGCGGGCCAGTGCGGGCGCGCTCACCACACCCACCACCGGGACGCCGTCCTCCAACAGGGCGATCAGCGTGGCCCAGATCGGCACGCGGCGGACGAAGTTCTTGGTGCCGTCGATCGGGTCGACCACCCACTGACGCCCGCTGAACTCGGCGTCGCCGCCGAACTCCTCACCGAGTACCGAATCGTCCGGTCGCGCATGTCCCAGCAACCGCCGGATCGCCCGCTCCACCGCGAGATCCGCATCCGATACCGGAGTCAGATCCGGCTTCGAATCCACCTTCAGATCGAGCGCACCGTACCGCGCCTTGGTGATGGCATCGGCCTCATCGGCCAGCCGCAGGGCGAGTTCCAGATCAGAGGAGTGAGCAGCCACGACCCGAACCCTATCGGGCATTGCCGCCCCCGCCCCGCGCGGCACGCGACAACCCGCAGTCGCGCCTGCGGCAGTTCGCCACGGCGCTGATCCAGGGACGGCTCCCGGGATGGGTCACGCAGGCTTCATGTGGTCTGCTCAGCGCTGCTCTTCGGTGCGCGGAGCGGTAGCTCAGACGGCCGCGGGGATCGCGCGGGCGGCGGTGAGGGCGCTTGCCCACCAATGCAACTGGTCGAGCATGGCCTCGGCGGCAGCCGCGGGCTCGGCGGGTTCGCGCAGGTTTCCTTCCTCGTCGAAAAGCAGGTAGTAGCGGGGGAACGAGACATAGTTGCGGACGGTGTGTGCGTTGAGTTCGCCGAACACCTGCCGCAGATGTTCGATGGCGAGCAGGCCGCCACTGGCGCCGCTATAGCCGACGAAGCCGATGGCCTTGGTGTCCCACTGGGTGAAGTGCCAGTCGATGGCGGCCTTCAACGCGGCGGAATAACTGCGGTTGTATTCGGGGGTGACGATGACGAATGCGTCGGCCGCCGCCAGCCGCGCGGTGAGGTCGAGCATGCCGTCCGGGCGTGGCGGGTTCGGCTCCATCATGGGCGAGACCGCGGGCAGTGGCAGGGGGATATCGGCATCGGCGAGGTCGATGACGTCCACCTCGAACGCGCCGTGTCGTTCGGCTCGGTCGACGAACCAGGACGCGACCACCGGGCCGAAACGTCCCTCCCGGACGCTGCCGATGATGACCGCGAGCTTCAGTGGTGTGCTGGACATGCTGTTCTCCTTCGGGTGGTCAGCGACCGGATCGGCCGTCGTCGACCAACTCTGCGGTCGCGAGCGATCACCAGGAAGGCCGCCGGGAGAGTGGTAGTGGCAGGGACACCCTCGCGCGGGCGCCGCTTGTTAGGTTCGAAAGGTGAGCGACAACGAGTTGGGTCTGTTCCTGCGGACCCGCCGCGAATCGGTGGCCCCGGCGCAGGTCGGATTGCCCACCGGACCGCGCCGCCGCACACCCGGACTGAGGCGCGCCGAACTCGCCACCTTGGCCGGGGTGAGTGTGGAGTACATCACCCGGCTGGAACAGGGTCGCGATCGTCACCCCTCGCCGTCGGTGCTGTCCGCGCTCGCCGATGCCATGCGCCTCACGCCGAGTGAGCGAATTCACCTGTACCGGTTGACGAAGGCCGCCGACCCCGGCTTCAGCTGTATGGGAGCCGCGCCGCCGAACCGCGAGGTGCGGCCCACCGTCCGCGCGGTGCTGGACCGGCTCGAACCCGCGGCCGCCGTGGTCGTCAACCGGCTCAGCGAGGTCCTCGCCTACACCGAGGGATACCGGCGGTTGATGGCGCCGACCGGGCTGCTGGACGACGCACAGTCGGCGAACCTGGCGCTATTCGCCTTCACCGATCCGCGCGCCCGCACCGCCTACCCGGACTGGGACCACCTCGCCGATGAACTGGTCGCCGGGCTCAAGCACGGCCCCTTTCGCGCCGACCCGAATATCGCCGCCCTGGTCGACGAGCTGACCGTGGTCGCGGGTGAGGAGTTCACCCGCCGAGTGGACACCGTCCCCAGCCTGCCCGCCGCCACCGGCGTGACCCGCTTCGTCCACCCGGAGGCCGGTCCACTGCGGTTGGCCTTCGAAACTCTCGAACTCTCCGCCGATGACGATCAGCAGTTGATCGTGCACCTGCCCGCCGATGACGCCGCCGCCGCCGCGCTCGACACCCTCAGCGGACGCAGGCCCGGCGCGCTGCGCGCGGTCAACGATTGACGCGCCGCCGCTGTGGCGCACAGCAACCCGCTCGCTCACCGCATCCGCATGCCGTGGCCGAAATGATCTCGCCGGGTGCGCGCGCCGTCGGTACGCTCGAGTTATGGGTACTTCGAAGCAAATTCAGAACGTCAGCCAGTCGGCTCCCACTCATCCGGCCTGAAGAGCCGCGGGCGCGGGGGGCCAGCTAGGCTTGAACATCGTGCATCCTGACGTTTCCGCCGACCTCGCCGAACTCGATTCGACCCTCAAGACGGTCGAATCGGTCCTCGATATCGAGGAACTACGCCGCCGCATCGATGAACTCGAGCACCAGGCCGCGGATCCGGACCTGTGGAACGACCAGGACCACGCTCAGCAGGTCACCAGCGAACTTTCCCACGCCCAGGGCGAACTGCGCCGCGTGGAAGAGCTGCGGCAGCGGCTCGAGGATCTGCCGGTGCTGTACGAGCTGGCCGAGGACGAGGAGGGCGAGGCCAGGACGGCCGCGCTCGCCGAGGCCGACGCCGAGCGGGCCGCCCTGCACGGTGATGTGGAGGCGATGGAGGTCCGGACGCTGCTCTCGGGCGAGTACGACAAGCGCGAGGCGCTGGTCAACATCCGCTCCGGCGCGGGTGGCGTGGACGCCGCCGACTGGGCCGAGAAATTGATGCGCATGTATATCCGCTGGGCGGATCGGCACAACTACAGCGTCGAGGTCTACGACACCTCCTACGCCGAAGAGGCGGGCATCAAGAGCGCGACCTTCGCGGTGAAGACGCCCTACGCCTACGGCACGCTCTCGGTCGAGATGGGCACCCACCGCCTGGTGCGGATCAGCCCGTTCGACAATCAGGGCCGCCGCCAGACCTCCTTCGCCGAGGTCGAGGTGCTGCCCGTCGTCGAGACCACCGATCACATCGAGATTCCGGAGGGCGAGGTCCGGGTGGATGTGTACCGGTCCTCCGGTCCGGGTGGCCAGAGCGTCAACACCACCGACTCGGCGGTGCGCCTGACCCACATTCCGACCGGCATCGTGGTCACCTGCCAGAACGAGAAATCCCAGCTGCAGAACAAGATTTCGGCCATGCGCGTGCTCCAGGCCAAGCTGCTGGAGCGCAAGCGGCAGGAGGAGCGCGCCGAAATGGACGCGCTGAAGACCAACGAGGGCGCGTCCTGGGGCAACCAGATGCGGTCCTACGTGCTGCACCCATATCAGATGGTCAAGGATCTGCGCACCAATCACGAGGTGAACAATCCGACCGCGGTGCTGGACGGCGATATCGATGGCTTCATCGAGTCCGGCATCCGGTGGCGCATGCGGGAGCAAGCGAATTAATTTGCGGCGGGCCGCAATTCGGCCTCGCCACGGATTCGCGGCGGGGCCGGATCGGTCCGACGCGCCGTACGTCGGCGCGAGCCGTTGTAGCCTATCTGGCGTGTGTGTTGCGGAAGGTGTGACATTGCGGGAGCCCGCCCGGTGATCGCGCTCGGAACCTCGTCGGACGCCACGGACTGGCTGCGCTCCAGCGGGCTCGAAATAGTCCTGCTGCTGCTGGGAGCGGTGCTGTTCAGCCGCTTCGCGACGTTCATCCGGGACCGGATCACCCAGAAGATCGACTCCGGTTTCCGCAGCAGCGATGCGCTGGTGCGCTCCGAGGCGGCCAAGCATCGGCATGCGCTGGCGCAGGTACTCACCTGGGTGGTGCTGACCATCGTCTACGTGCTGGTCGGCATGGAAGTGTTGCAGCGTCTCGGTTTTCAGGTCACCGGGTTGGTCGCGCCCGCCGCGGTGCTCGGTGCGGCACTGGGTTTCGGCGCGCAGCGCATCGTGCAGGACATTCTGGCCGGATTCTTCCTGATCACCGAGCGGCAGTACGGCTTCGGTGATGTGGTTCGGATCGCGGTGACCGGCTCCGCGGAGATGGCCGAGGGTACGGTCGAGGATGTCACGCTGCGGATCACCACGCTGCGCAACTCCGACGGCGAAGTGATTACCGTGCCGAACGGTCAGATCGTGAAAGTGACCAATCTGTCGAAGGATTGGGCGCGCGCCGCGATCGACGTGCCGGTGGCGGCCACCGTCGACATCACCCGGGTGAACGAGATATTGCACGAGGTCGGTACACAGGCGTACCAGGACCGACGATTGAAACCGCTACTGCTCGACGAGCCCACCGTGATGGGCATCGACGACCTCGCCGTGGACCAGATCAATATCCGAATGGTCGCCCGCACATTGCCGGGTAAGCAGTTCGAGGTCGGCCGCGAGTTGCGCGTGCGAGTCGCCGCGGCACTGCGCCGGGAGGGAATCAGTGAGACCACTTAGATCGACCGTGATCCTGCGGGAATCGGTGAAGCCGCGCAAATCGACCGCGATCCTGATGGCCACTTGGGTTGCTACGTTTGTGCTATACTTCTTTGTCAAACCTGAGCAGACGATTCCATTCGGCACGAGTGTGCTGGTAAATACAGCTCCGGCAGTGGCGACTACGGAGCCTGCCGATCGGTAGCTGTATCGCAGCAGTTGGTTCGTGAGCCCTTCTGGCTACACTGGCTCCCCGTGATCACCATGCGGAACGTCACCAAGACGTACAAGACGTCGACGCGACCCGCGCTGGACAACATCACCGTCGATGTGGACAAGGGCGAGTTCGTCTTCATCATCGGACCGTCCGGTTCCGGCAAGTCGACCTTCATGAACCTGCTGCTCAAAGAGGAGACCCCCACCACGGGAGAGATACGCGTCGCCGATTTCCGGGTCGACAGGTTACCCGGGCGGAAGGTGCCCAAGCTGCGCCAGCGCATCGGCTGTGTCTTCCAGGACTTCCGGCTGCTCCAGCAGAAGACGGTCCACCAGAATGTCGCCTTCGCGCTGGAGGTGATCGGTAAGCGACGTCAGTTCATCGACCGCACCGTCCCGGAGGTCCTGGATATGGTCGGACTCGGCGGCAAGGGAGATCGGCTGCCGAGCGAACTGTCCGGCGGTGAGCAGCAGCGGGTGGCGATCGCTCGGGCGTTCGTCAACCGGCCTTTGGTGCTGCTGGCCGACGAGCCGACCGGCAACCTCGACCCGGACACCAGCGCCGACATCATGATGCTGCTGGAGCGGATCAACCGCATCGGCACCACGGTGCTGATGGCGACCCACGACAATCACATCGTCGATGCGATGCGCAGGCGGGTGGTCGAGCTCGATCGCGGCAGACTGGTGCGCGACGAGGCGACCGGCGTATACGGGGTGGATCGGTAATGCGCGCGAGTTTCCTGTTCGGCGAGGTCCTCACCGGCCTGCGCCGCAATGTGACGATGACCGTGGCGATGATCCTGACCACCGCGGTGTCGCTGGCGATGCTCGGCGGCGGCCTGCTCTCGGTCCGGATGGCCGATAAGACCGAGCAGTACTTCACCGGTCGGCTGGAGGTGCGGTTCTACCTCGACGACGAAATCTCCAACAGCGATCCGGACTGCGCGGCCGAGCCGTGTAAATCCCTGCTGGTCGATATGAAGAAGACGCCGGGCGTGGTCAGCGTCCAGTTCCTCAATCGCGCCGCCGCGCTGGAGGAGGCGAAGAAACTCTTCGAGGACCAGCCCGAGATGGTGCAGTACATCTCCGAGACGCCGCTGCCCGCCTCCATGCGGGTGAAGATGACCGACGGTGACCAGTACGGGCACATCTACAAGGCCTTCAGTAATCGGGAGGGCGTGCGGACCGTCGCCAACGATCGGGAGTTCGTGGACCGGCTGTTGCGGCTGTTCGACGGGCTGCGCAATGCCGCGTTCGGTCTCGCCGTCGTCATGGCACTGGCCGCACTGCTGTTGATCGCGAACATGATGCAGATCGCGGCCTTCACCCGCCGCGCCGAGGTGAGCATCATGCGGCTGGTCGGCGCCACCCGCTGGTACACGCAGCTGCCATTCCTGATGGAGGCGGTGGCCGCGGCGCTGGCGGGATCGTTGCTGGCGATTCTCGGGCTGCTCATCGCTCGGCCGTTGGTGATCGACCGGGCCCTGGGGCCGCTGTTCGACAGCAATGTCTTCCCGCGGATCACCGGGGACGATATCGCGATCGTCGCACTGACCATCGCGCCGGTCGGCGTGGTGGTGGCCGCGGTGACGGCATACGCGACACTGCGCTACTACGTGCGCGAATAGTCTCGGTTCGGCCGAGTATCGACCATCGCCCCGGTGCCTGCCGGGGCAATGGCCGACGCATATCCGGGTGCGAGGGGCCGGTGTGGTGTCAAGGCCCCCGGGCACGAATTGTTGTCCACCTGTGGAGTATCCGGTTCATCGGCCGTGGTCGGGCCCGAGCTACCGGCGCGGGGGTTGCGGCGCGCTCGTAGGATGGGCCGGGTGACTCCCCCCGACGCTTTCCCGGCTCCGGTGACCGACGGCGAACCCCGCGCGGGCGCCGAAGACGGTGCGGCGCAACAGGTTCTACGCCGGGTCTTCGGGTACGACAGCTTCCGCGGCGACCAGCGCGACATCGTCGAACATGTGGTCGCGGGCGGGGACGCGCTGGTGTTGATGCCGACCGGCGGCGGCAAGTCGCTGTGCTACCAGGTGCCCGCGCTGGTCCGGCCCGGCGTCGGGGTGGTGGTGTCGCCGCTGATCGCGCTGATGCAGGACCAGGTCGATGCGCTGAGCGCACTCGGCGTCCGGGCCGGTTTCCTGAACTCCACCCAGTTCCCGGATGAGCGCCGGATGGTGGAGGCCCAGTTCGTGGCCGGTGACTTGGATCTGCTGTACCTGGCTCCGGAGCGGCTGCGGCTGGAGTCGACGGTGCAGCTGCTCGGTCGCGGCAAGGTGGCGCTGTTCGCCATCGATGAGGCGCACTGCGTATCGCAATGGGGTCACGACTTCCGGCCCGACTATCTGGGGCTGTCGATGCTGCACGAGCGCTGGCCGGATGTGCCACGCATCGCACTGACCGCCACCGCGACCGAGAAGACCCGCGACGAGATCATCCAGCGGCTGGATCTCGGCGGCGCCCGCCGCTTCGTGGCCAGCTTCGACCGGCCCAATATCCAGTACCGGATCGAACCGAAGAACCGGCCCGAGCGGCAGCTGCTGGAGTTCATCCGCGCCGAGCACGCGGGTGATGCGGGCATCGTCTACTGCCTTTCGCGCAATTCGGTGGAGAAGACCGCGGCCTTCCTCACCGAGAACGGTGTCAGCGCCGTGCCCTATCACGCCGGTCTGGACAATCGGACCCGCGCCGAGAACCAAGCGCGGTTCCTGCGCGAGGACGGCTTGGTCGTCGTCGCCACCATCGCCTTCGGCATGGGTATCGACAAACCCGACGTGCGCTTCGTCGCCCACCTCGACCTGCCCAAGTCGGTGGAGGGCTATTACCAGGAGACCGGTCGCGCGGGTCGCGACGGACTGCCCTCCACCGCGTGGATGGTCTACGGGCTCAACGATGTGGTGCAGCAGCGCAAGATGATCGACAGTTCCGACGGTGATGCCAGTCACCGCAGGCAGCTGCAACTGCATCTGGACGCGATGTTGGCGCTGTGCGAGACGGTGTCGTGCCGCCGCGGGCAGTTGCTCGCCTACTTCGGCCAGCCCGGTGGGACGCCATGCGGCAACTGCGACACCTGCCTCACCCCGCCGGAGTCCTGGGACGGCACCGTGGCCGCGCAGAAGCTGCTCTCGGCGGTGCTGCGGCTGAAACGCGAACGCGGACAGAGCTTCGGGGCGGGCCACATCGTCGACATCCTGCTCGGCAAATCGAATCCCAAGGTGTTGCAGCACGATCACCACGAGCTCAAGGTCTTCGGGGTCGGCACCGATCTGCGCGATGTCGAATGGCGTGGTGTGGTGCGGCAATTGCTGGCTCAGGGCCTGCTCGCGGTGTACGGAGACTACGGCGTGCTCACCCTCACCGAGGCGAGTAACGAGGTGCTGTTCGAGGGCCGCCCGGTGCGTCTGCGCCGCGAGCCGGAGCGGGCCACCAAACCCGCCCGCGCTGCCAAGGCGGGCAAGGCGGCGGCCGCGAATATGGCCCCCGCCGATGTGCCGGTCTTCGAGAAGTTGCGGGAATGGCGTGCTGCCACCGCCAAGGAGCAGGGCGTACCCGCCTACGTGGTGTTCCACGACGCCACCCTGCGCGAGATCGCGGCGCTCAAGCCGACCGGTCTGGCGGAGCTCGGAACCGTCAACGGCGTCGGTGAGAACAAGCTGGCCAAGTACGGCGAGGGTGTGCTCGAGGTGCTCGCGGGGGCGTGATCAGCGCCGAATGCGAATTTTTGCTCAGGTTTACGGATCGTGAACTATTGTTCCCGCACGTGGACCAATGCTGGTCAATCGACCAGTATCTTCGGTGGGGTATCACCGGGCGAACCAGTTGGAGGTATGGGATGAGTGACGCGCACGGGATCGGCCGCAGGGAACTGCTGACGGGTGCCGCGGCGGTCGTGGCGGGTGCGACACTGGTCGGCCTCTCGCCCGCCCACGCCGTGCCGGTCGCGCCGGGCGTCACCAAATTCCCCTTCCAGGCCGGTCGCAGCGTGCGCGTATTGGTCACCGGTGACGCGGGAACAGGCACCCGCAACCAGTGGGCGGTCGCCGACGCCGCGCGCGAATTCCATCGCCGCGAACCGTTCTCGCTGGCGATCGGACTGGGCGACAACATCTACGAGAGCGGCCCGACCTCCGCGACCGATATCCAATTCGCGGAGAAGTTCGAAAATCCCAACACCGGCCTGGACTTCCCCTGGGCGATGGTCCTCGGCAATCACGACACCAGTTCGGTGCTGCCCGGTGACGGCGGCTGGTTGCTGCGCGGCAACCACGAGGTGGAGTACCACGCGAACTCGGCGCGCTGGTGGATGCCGAGCCGGTATTACTCGGTGCGGGTGCCGGAGGAGAACCCGGTGGTCGAGTTCTTCGTACTGGATCTCAACCCGCTCGCCGCCTACATCCCGCCGTTCCTCGCCCCGTACTGGGCGGTCGACGGCCAATACATGAACGAGCAGCGCGCCTGGTTGGACCGGGCCATCGCCGAATCGCCCGCGAAATGGAAGATCGCCTGCACCCACCACCCGTACCTCAACAACGGTCCGCACGGCGACGCCGGCCGCTACGAGGGCCTGTCGATCGAACCGATCAACGGCGTGCACGCCAAGCGGTTCTTCGACGAGCACGTGGTCGGGCGGTGCCACTTCATCCTGTCCGGGCACGACCATTCCCTCCAGGTGCTCGAGCCGACCCAGGAGTCGAAGGGCACCCGTCAGATCGTCTCCGGCGCCGCCGCCAAAACCGTCGGCGGTGAGCCGAAGATCACTCCCGGCGGAACCGATCACTCCGCGTTGTACGAGAACTACCACCAGCTCGGGTTCATGGTCCTCGATCTCACGCCGGGCAATGTCGACCTGCGCGTCGTGACCGTCGATCTCGCCACCGGTGCGGCCACCGAGACATTCGATCGCCGCCTCGCCTAGCCGGACGCGGTCGGTCCGCCCGGTGGCTCATCCGCGGCGGGGCCGAGCCGGGCGCGGCCGTTGTCCGTAGCGGTGCGCAACATTGCTGAATCGCAACACCATTGGTAACGCGGGCACCAAACCAGGCGCATGAGCGGTCGCGGCGACTACGGTGCATCCATGGCATCCGGTGATGGCTCCGACGACGGGTCGAACGTATCCGGCGGCTCCCCGACATCCGAACCAGGGGATGTGCCGCCGCCGGGCAGACATATCTACGACCCCGGGGCGGAATCGGTCTGGCTCGGCCGACGCCACCCCCAGCACCTCGGCCGCCCGCGCATTTCCACCATTCTGCTCATCATCGCTTTTGTCGCCTTGTTCGCCCTGTACATCGTTCTGGGCTGAGCAGCGCCGACCTGGGAATAATCCGGTTGCCGCGTCACTTAGAGTTGATCGTTATGAAGGAGAAGGGGCGCAAGGTCATCGCGACCAACCGCCGAGCGCGGCACAACTACACGATCCTGGATGTCTACGAGGCCGGGATCGCACTGGTTGGTACCGAGGTGAAGAGCCTGCGTGAGGGCAAGGCATCGCTGGTGGACGCGTTCGCGACGGTGGACAACGGCGAGGTGTGGCTGCGTGGGCTGCACATCCCCGAATTCAGCCACGGCACCTGGACCAACCACTCGCCGCGCCGCGTGCGCAAGTTGCTGCTGCACAAGCGTGAGATCGAACGCCTGGTCGGCAAGTCCCGCGAGGGCAATCAGACGCTGGTGCCACTGTCGATGTACTTTTCCGACGGCAAGGTGAAGGTCGAGCTGGCGCTGGCCAAGGGTAAGCAGGACTACGACAAGCGGCAGGATCTGGCCCGACGCACGGCCGAGCGAGAGGTCACTCGCGAGATCGGACGGCGCGTCAAAGGTATGCGCTGATCTCGCTCGGTCCGTGTCGTCGGCCGCGGTCGGCTGAGCGTCAGAGGCGTGCGCAGGGCCCGTGCATGACGAGCCGTTGCAGGGTCGGGCCGCGGTAGTCCGGGGTCAGGGTGCGCGAGCCGAGCGGTGCGGTCGGATCCGGCACGCTGATCACCGCTCGCTGCGCGGCCAGGTCGGGTTCCTGCGCGCCGTAGGAATGGATCGATGTCATGCCCTCGGTGTCCACTGTCAGATTGTTCATCTCACGTCGCAGCGCCTTCCGGTTGAGTTCGCCGTTCGCCGCGGCCGCGGTCAGCAGCGCCTTCATCGGGTACGAGCCCGCCCAGCCGAGGTTATAGCCCCAATTCGTCGGTTCGTGCGCGGCGGCGGCGCGCGCGTGCTGGGCGCCCAGGCTGCGGCCGTCCCAGCCGTCGACCGGCGAGGTGTAGTGGTAGAGCGTGGTCAGCGCGGGCGCCGCGGCGGTCTTGAGTAGCGCCCCGTTCCAGGTCGGCGCCGAGCCGAGAAAGCGCCCGGTATAGCCGGCCGCGACGAGAGTGCCCACGATTTCGGCGGTTTCGGCCGGACCGGTCGCGAGCATAACGAGATCCGGTGGGTTGGCGAGGATTTCGATAACGGGCCGGTTCTGGTTGCCGACCTCGCTGTTCGGGCCGGTGTCGATGCGGGCGGTGATCCGCGCGCCGTTCTCGCTGGCCCACTTCAGCGCCCCACCCGCGTAATCGCCACCGTAGTTGCCGCGGTAGGCGACGACGGCGATGTTTTGCGGCTGATACTGATTTCTGGCGAACCAGTCCAGCCCCATGATCGCCTCGGTGCAGTACGAATAGCCGCCGTCCAGGACCAGATTCCGATCGGTATCGCGGTACTGCCAGCCCGACCACAGCGTGCCCGCGGCGGTGATCATGTCGGCCTCGTCCATCTTGGGCAGCACCGCGAGGGTCTGGGTGGTGCCGAAGCTCATCGCCAAGGCGAGGACATGCGGCTCGATGTGGTGATACTGCTCGACGTGACGCTGCGGGTCGTAGCCGGTGTCCCTCGCGTAGCTGGAGATGTCGATCTCGTAGCCGCCGATGCCGCCGGATTTGTTGACCTCGTTCCAGAACGCCAGCTGGCCGTCATGCACGGTCATGCCCAGTGCGGCGAACGGTCCGCTCGCCAGATCGGAGAGCACACCGAGATAGATGCAGCCCTTGTTCTTATCGATGGCTTGTGGACAGGGCGCGCTGGTGACGCCGGGGCCCACGGTCGGGGTCGCGCCCTTCGAACAGGCGGCGGCCAGGATCAGGCCGATGATTAACGGAACAGCCGCGCCGCGGAACAAGCGGCGTCGGCGGTTGGTGATTGCCATGGTGTAGCTCCCTCGACTACTTCCGCCCAAGAACGGTCCCTCTCGGTGCGGCCGACGAAACATAACCCGGTATGCGAGATCGAATGAGCGGTTCGTGACACGGCTTCGTATCGATCGCAGGGGAGCCGGGGCGAACCCGATACGGCAGTCCGCCCCGACCCCCGCGGCTTACGGTTTGACACAGGGCTCGGTGAGGGAAATCTTGTCCTGGGTAGGTCCGTGGTAGTCGGTGACGATCGTCTTGAGACCCAGCGGCGAACCCGCGTCGGGGACCGCGACGACGGCCCGCTGCTTGGTCAGATCGGGCTTGGCCGCGCCGTAACTGTTGGCCGGGATCGCACCCTGGTAGTCGACTTGCAGACCATTGAGGGAGTCGCGCAGGCCCTTCCGGTTCAGCTTGCCGTCGGCCTGGGCCTTGGTCAGCAGCGCCTTCATCGAGTACGAGAACATCCAGCCCGAACTGTATCCCCAGGTGGCAGGCTCCTTGGCGGCGGAGGCACGGGCCGCTTTCGCGCCCGCACTGGTGCCGTCCCAGCCGTCCACCGGTGAGGTCGCATTGTAGAGCGCCGTGATGGCCGGTGCGGCAGCGCTTTTCAGCAGACCGCCGTTCCAGGTCGGACCGGAGCCGAGGAAGCGTCCCTGATATCCGCCCAGCGCCGCCTTCCCGATGATCTCGCCCGCTTCCGCGGGTCCGGTTGCCAGCAGCACCACATCCGGTGCGGCGGAGACGATTTGGCCCACCGGGCCGTCCTGGTTGCCGACCTGGGCATTGGGGCCGGTCTGGACCTGCGCGACCACCTCGACGCCGTTCGCCTCGGCCCATTTCTTCGCACCGGTGGCATAGTCACCGCCGTAATCGCCCTTGTAGCTGACGGTTACGATCTTCTTCGGCTTGGTCTTGTTCTGCGCGATCCAATCCAGACCCATGATCGCCTCGGAGCAGTAGGAGTAGCCGGACTCCAGCAACAGGCCCTTGTCGGTATCGTTGAATTGCCAACCGGACCACAGTGTTCCGGCCACCGCGACGAGGTTCGCGGCATCCATCCGATCGAGGACCGCCTGCGTGTGGATGGTCCCTAGGCTCATGGCCAGCGCCAGGACGTTCGGCTCCACCTGCTGGTAGCCCTCGGCGTGTTTCTGCGGGTCGTAGGCGGTGTTCTTGGTGTTCGTCGCGATATCGACCTCGTATTTGCCGCCGATGCCGCCGGATTCGTTGACCTTCTTCCAGAACGCCAGCTGACCGTCGTTGATGTCCTTGCCGAGGGCGGCGAACGGACCGCCCTCCAGGTCGGAGAGCACACCGAGATAGATACAGCCCCTGCTCTTGTCGACCGCGTTGGGACACGGCTCGCTGGTGACGCCCGGTCCCGTCGCGCCCGAGGATTCGTCCTCGGCGCTGGAACATCCGGCCAGGACCAGCCCGGCGATGGCGGGCACCGCGGCGAACCGTAGCAATCTGCGGCGAATTGTGCTGACTCCCATAATATTTCCTATCTGAACTAATGCTGATCAGTGAGAGAAAGGCCAGGTCCGGAAGTAGTTGCGGATACGCAACCCCAGCCCGGATATGCCCCTCGGTTCGAGTACGATCACGCCGGCGATCAGCAGGCCGAACAGGATCGTCTTCAACTCGTCGAGCGTGAAACCGAGGATCCGACCGCCCTCGGAGGTGATCGCCGGAAAAGCGTGCGTGAACTCCTCGAGCACGCGCGGCAGCAGCACCACGAAGCAGGCGCCGATGAGCGATCCGGTGATCGTCGCGGCCCCGCCGATCAGCACGATCGCCAGAAAGTCCACCGAGAGCAGCAGATTCCAGCGCTCGGGGCTGATCCGCCCGATCACCACCGATAGCAGGCCACCCGCCACCCCGGCGTAGGCCGAGGAGATCACGAAGGCCTGGGTTTTGGTGCGCTGCAACCGAACCCCCATCACCTCGGCGGCAATATCGCGGTCGCGGACGGCGGCGAAGGCGCGGCCGATCTTGGAGCACATGAGATTTCGTGCCAGTACCGCCATGATGACGAGCAACACCAGGCTGATCAGGTACAGCGCACGCTGTTCGTTGATCAGTACGCCCGCCACCCGGACCGGTTTGCGCAGGTCGGTGCCGAAGAGTACCGGCGGAGCGGGCGCCCGGCCGAGTCCGCCGCCGCCGGTGACCGAGGTCCATTCCTTGAAGATATGCTCGCCGATCATCACCAGGCCCAGCGTCAGCGTCGCGAGGTAGAGGCCGCGCACCCGGGCGGCGAGCGGCGCCACCAGCAGGCCGAGGGCGGCGGGGATCACCGCGGTCAGCGGGAGCCACAGTGCCATATCCCAGCCGAGGCCGTAGACGGCCCTGGTGCCGGTGCCACCGAATACCGCGGCGGTGTACGCGCCGACACCCACGAAGAAGGCATGACCGAGCGAGACCTGACCGGCATAGCCGGTCAACAGGTTCAGGCCGATGCCGCCGATCGCGTAGATCGCGGCCAGCGTGAGCAGATTCGTGACGTCCTTCGCCACGAAGAACGGCGCGAGCAGTGCCAGCACCAGCACGCCGCGGGCCCACCATGCCTTGGTGGGGGTGTTCCACGCGCTCTCGGCACGGGCGTAGGAGGTGTAGACCCCGGGGCGACCGCTGCGCACCGCGCGTGGCACCTTCGGGGCGTTGCGAGGCGGGGTCGGCAGCGTGGCGGTCATACGCGTTGTACCTCTCTGGCGCCGAAAAGCCCGTAGGGCCGGATCAGCAGGACCGCGAACATCAGCACATACGGCATCACCACATCGAAATTGGCGCCGAGCCAGGGTGCGATATCGGGCTGGTAGGTCTTGGTCAGCGCCTCGGTCAGGCCGACGATCATGGCGCCCGCGAGTGCGCCCGTCAGTGAGTCGAGACCGCCGATAATGATGGCGGGCAACGCCTTCAGCGCGATCATGGTGGCCGCGGCCTCGACACCGCCGGGTGCGGTCCCCAGCAGAATTCCGCCGACGGCCGCCAGCGCCCCCGCCAGGGCCCAGGAGAGTGCGAAGATGCGGCCGACATCGATGCCCTGCGCCATCGCGGTCTCCTGATCCATCGCGGCGGCCCGCATGGCCAGGCCATAGCGGGAGCGCTCCAGCCAGAGCACCAGCAGCGCGATCACCGCGAACGCGGTGAGCACCTTGAAGATGTCGGTGTAATTCACCGTCACCCCGTCGACACAGGCCGCGACCACGCTGTCGGCGGGCCGGTGGCCGCCGAGGCAGAAGTTGGACAGGCCCCACGGATCGCCCGAGCTGATCACCTTCGCGCCGAAAAGCTTGTTTACCAGCACGATTCCGGCCGCGAACAGACCGATCGTGACGAGGGTGGCGGCGAACGGCGGTCGTCCCACCATGGGGCGCAGGGCGATTCGCTCGGTGAGGACGGCGATGACCGCGACTGCCGCGATGGCGAGCGGGGCGGCGACCGCGAAGGGCAGGCCCGCCGAATCGACCAGATAGTAGGAGAACAACGTGCCGAAGGCCATGAAGACCGGCTGGGCGAAGTTGAGCACCCCGGTCGCGCGGAAGATGATCACGAAGCCGACCGCGATGGTCGCGTACATGCCGCCCGATCCGATGCCGCGGATCAGGGATTGGAGCAATTCGTTCATGGAGCCGGATCCGGGTCGGTGCGGGAGATGTTCTCGGTGCGGGTGATGGGTATGCCGAGACCGCGGAAGAAGGAGGCGGTGTCGGGGTCGGGTGGTATGTCGTGCGGGAGGGCGGAACCCTGGACGGTGATGCTCCAGAACGCGGCGCGGGTCTTGCGCAGCCCGAGCTTGTCGCGCAGGGCGCGGCCGCTCAGCACATAGCCCACGGCGAAGAGCAGACGGGATATCGGGGTGTACGCGCCCTGGCGCGTCGCGACGCGATCGATCGCACCGAGGGCGAGGCGGTAGCACGCGCGTTTGAGGCGGGACGCGGATCCCGTCCGTTCCTCGATATCGCTGACCATCCGCTGCCAGGTCGCCGCCGGAGCGAGACGCAGTGTCGGCTGGACCTCCCTGAGGTCACCCGTGATCGTGTCGTAGGACTCCGGGAAATGGATGACCACACCGAAAGCCGCACCGGCCCAGACGGTCAGCGCGCGTTCGGCAGGCTCGCACAGCGACAGGCACGGCAACACCACATCGCGGCCATCGGGCGACCGTCCCGGAATCGCCGTACGCAGACCGCCGAGCGCGCTCGCGATATCGCTGCCCCGGAGTTCCGTCGCCGCGGTGTCGTCACGGGCGGATTCGAACGGAAAGACCAGTGCGGCGAGGTCATCGGTGGTTTGTTGCGCTTCGGTGAGGTCGAGCAGGTCGGGATGGGCGACCCGGTGGGTGCGGCCGCGTTCGCGCAGTTCCTCGTAGGGGATCAGGCGCGGGTCCGTATAGTCCCGCAGCCCACGGTGTTCCAGATGGACGATCCAGCGCAGGCGCGGGCAGCCCGTCTCCACGGCCTTGTCGACCTGCTCCTGATCCTGCGCGATCAAGACCCGGACGGCGGCATCATTGAGGATCTGCTCCACCGCGGTGCAGGTGGTCGCCGGGTGCATGCCGACGAAAACGGCTCGCAGCGCGGATGTTCCGAGCTCGGCGTACAACCACTCCGGCCGGTTGTCCGCCAGCAGCGCGACCCGGTCACCGACGC
The DNA here is from genome assembly GCF_040654375.1 of Nocardia sp. NPDC050710. Classification (NCBI taxonomy): domain Bacteria; kingdom Bacillati; phylum Actinomycetota; class Actinomycetes; order Mycobacteriales; family Nocardiaceae; genus Nocardia; species Nocardia sp. NPDC050710. Next base: position 170,484 of record NZ_JBFAHV010000022.1, read on the forward strand.
CGATGCCCAGATCGGCGAGCCCGTGCGCGATCACGCGCAGTTCCTCGTCCAGTTGTGACCAGGTGGTCTGCTGCCAGATGCCGAGTTCCTTCGCGCGCAGGGCGACGGTATGGGGTGCGCGGCGGGCGCGGTCGGCGACGAGCCGGGGCAGTGCGCTGTCGTTGCCGGAGTCGGTGGTCGTGGGGGCTGGCGCGGTACTCATCGATCCGCCTTCCGGCTCGGTGGACGGCTCGTCATGGGTTTGCCTCCAGCACGGCCGCGCCGCTGTCGCTCGGCGAGTCGCCGGTGCCGAGGTAGGCGGCGATCACCCGGGGATCGGTGCGCACCTGGCTCGGGGTGCCCAGGGCGATGCGTTCGCCGAAGTCCAGCACCATGATCCGGTCGGCCAGGTCCATGACCAGGCGCATATCGTGCTCCACCATGATCATGGCGAGCTCCAGGTCGGTGCGGACGTCGAGGATGAATCGCGCCATATCCGTGGTCTCTTCGACATTCATGCCCGCCACCGGTTCGTCCAGCAACAGCAGGCGCGGTTCCATGGCCAGCGCCCTGGCCAATTCCACGCGTTTCTTCACGCCGTAGGGCAGTAGGCCGACCGGGTGATCGCGGACCTGCTGTAGTTCCAGGAACTCGATGAGTCCCTCGGCGTACAGCCGGGCCGCGAGTTCCTCGCGACGAGCCTTCGGCAGACGCAGGGCGGCGGCGACCGGTCCGTAGCGCAGATGCAGGTGACGGCCGAGCTTGATGTTGTCCAGCACCGTCAGGTTGTCGAAAAGTTCGATGTTCTGGAACATTCGGGCAATGCCGAGCCGTGCGATCGCATCCGGGGCGCGGCCGGTCATGGTCTCGCCAGCGAGGGTGATACTGCCGTGCTGCGGACGGTAGACGCCGGACAGACAGTTGAACAGAGAGGTCTTGCCCGCCCCATTCGGACCGATCACGGCCAGCAGTTCGCCCTCGGTCACTTCGAACGAGATATCCGAAAGCGCACGGGTGCCACCGAAGTTCAGGCTCAGGCCGGTGGCCCGCAACAGCGTCATGCCGCCCACCCCTTACGGCGTTTGTAATGTTTGAGATCGCGCAGCGAAACGTGGCCCTCCGCGCCGAGGCCCAGGTAGAACTCCTGGATATCGGAGTTGGCGGCCAATTCGGCGGCGGGTGCGTCCAAAACGATCCGGCCGTGTTCGAGCACGTATCCGTGCGTCGCGATGGACAGCGCCATCGCCGCGTTCTGCTCGATCAGCAGCACGCCGGTCCCGGCCTCGTTGATCCGCACGATCAGATCGCGGATCTGCTCGACCACCCGGGGAGCCAGCCCCAGGCTCGGTTCGTCCAGCAGCAGGTACCTCGGTTCGGCCATCAGGGCGCGCCCGATCGCCAGCATCTGCTGTTCCCCGCCGGACAGCAGCCCGGCGCGTTGTGTGCGGCGCTGCGCGAGCAGCGGGAACATCTCGTAGACCCGGTCCAGATGGGCCGCGACCCCCGCCCGCTTCCTGGTGTGCGCGCCTGCCCGCAGATTCTCCTCGACGGTGAACCCCGCGAACACCCGTCTGCCCTCCATCACCTGACTCACCCCGGCCGCGACAATGCGTGCGGGGTCGGCCCCGGTGATCTCACGGTCGTGTATCAGTACCCGGCCGGAGGTGATGCGGCCGCGATGGACGTCCAGCAGGCCGGTGATGGCGCGCAGCGTGGTGGTCTTTCCCGCGCCGTTCGCGCCGAGCAAGGCGACGATCCCGTGCTGCGGGACGCTGAGCGAGACGCCACGGCACACCAGAATGACGTCTTCGTACACGACGTGCAGGTCCCGAACTTCCAGCACCCGAGGCTCCTAGATTGTGCTCTGCGCCACTCTCACGCGCAGATGACGGCACAGTACCGGGCATGCGCCTCCCATATGTCCGTTTTGCGGAATGTGAGTCCTCTTGGTCTCAAAGGGTGGCCGGGATCGCGGGACATGCGGCGGAAAAATGGGAATGAGCGGGGTGGGAGGGAGTGTTAACATAACTAGCCCGCAAGGTGCGGGCACGTACGGGGCTGAACGGTTTCGACTGCGTACGTTGATTCAGGGGAAGCGTGTCGGTGCAGGCAAGAGACCACCGTAAGCGTCGTTGCAACCAATTAAGCGCCGATTCCAATCAGCGCGAGTACGCCCTCGCTGCCTAAGTAGCAGGTCGTCTCTGTCAGTCCGGGCTCGTCCCTCGGTCCGGGTACTGGCATCAGCTAGAGGGAATTACCGTCCGACTCGGTCGCGGAGCCGGACGGGACATCGAACAGCGACTGGGATCGTCATCCGAGCTTGTTCGCGAGACCCGGAGATCCGAGTAGAGGCTTAGCGAACTGCACACGGAGAAGCCCTGAAGACGCGGCGGAGGACCCGGGTTCGATTCCCGGCAGCTCCACCAAGCCCCTCACCTGAAACACCAGGTGGGGGGCTTTTTTTTGTGCCACGTCCGGGACCACCCGAAGGCCCGTGGGTACATTGTGGGCACTCGCCGAGGCCAAGGCTGCCATGTGAGACACGGTCTCGCTTGCGTTGGCTCGTTGGCTCTCCCTCCGCGCGGTTTCCGGATCAGCCGCCCGGTCTCGTTGGCGGTCGACTATGCAATCATGTGGCGAACGGCCAAGGTGCTGGCTGGGTGGGGAGATAGATGAGCGACAACCATGAATGGGACAGCTTTGCCACGAATCTTGCGGCGCTGCTGTACCGGAGTCCGGACACAACCATCCTGATTCTGGATGTGGGCGAGAGGTTCCTCGATTTCTCCAAGTCCGGCGACTGCCTCGTTGTCAACGTGTGCGACGATCTCAGCGAATTCGGGCGGCGATATCTCCGCGATGCCGGTTGGCGCGCCCCCGAGTCCGGCGAAAGCACCTGGCGGTGCGGAATCTGGGAACCGGAGCCGACGGATTACCGCACTATTGCGCTGGCAATGGTGGAGGTTCTGCGCCAGGGGTTCTCGGTTACCTCACCCATGGACGTGCACCTTGACGGATGGGTCGACGGCGACCCCGACTGCGAGCTACCTCTCGGCCAGTTGCGGGCGAGCGACTTGCCGCCGGCCGTCGGAGAGATCCAAGCCCTACTGTCGATCGCCGAAATGCTGCTGTCCGATCATTGGTGGCTCGTCACCGCGGTTCGATACAGCCTGCAGAACCCCGCCGAGTCACATCACTTCGGGCCGTGGCGCGGCTTCCTCTCCGCCCTCGGCGAGCCCTACTTCGGCGGGCTCGGCGTGCTCGCACAATTCGACTGGAAGCAAGACCCAGACCAGGTGCGAGACATGTTGCAGCGGCTGCCTTCCCACCCTGGCGGACTATCGTGGGAATGGTATCCGGGCTTCGCCGCCACCACCGCTGACTGGCATTCCGGCGACAGCACCGTAGCTTTCCTCGACCGCGTGGCCGAACACTGCCGTGCCCTCGGGTTCGCTCTGGTTTCCTTCGACACCGACAGCGACGACTACGCCGTCACATTCCTGCCCATCCGTCAAGTGGAGCGACTGAGCGTACTCACCGCCGAGGCCGGTCGTCGAGTGCGCGCCTTACCTTTCCACCGCTAGCAGTCACCGTGGCAGGGTTATGCCCACGTCGCACACAACTCGGCTACTTAACACTGGTGCCAGGGCCTGATCCCGGCCAGGATCGGGTCCAGGTACCCGGTGAGAAGCTCCCAAATCGGCTGCCCACCAGTGTCATTGGTGTGGCTCTCACATGGCTTGCCTCTCACCGGGTGCCGTGCCGGGAATGGCTGAAGAGGGGTTTGCCCAGCTCGAAGTAGCGGTGCCTTCCCGCACGGACCTCACACGTCGACACGGGAAGGACACACTGGTGACGGTCATCATCGGAATGGACCCACACAAACGCTCAGCCACACTCGAGATCATCGACCCAACCGGAAAGGTGTTGACCACCGGCCGATACGGCACTGATACCACCGGCTACGCCGAAATGCTCACCACCGGAAAACGATACCCGCAGCGAGTATGGGCGATCGAAGGTTGCAATGGTATCGGCCGTCATATCGCGCACCGTCTGGTCCATGACGGAGAGACCGTGATCGACGTGCCAGCGAAACTCTCGGCGCAGGTACGGGTGTTCGCGACCGGCAACGGCCGAAAAACCGATCCCGTGGATGCACATTCGGTGGCGTTGGCGGCGTTGCGGTCACCGGATCTGCGCCGCGTGCAGGCGGATTCGGAGTTGATCGCGTTGGGCATGCTCGCCGATCGCCGCGACGAGCTCGGCCGCGCCCGCACCGACACCGTCAACCGACTGCACCGGTTGCTGCTGGAATTGCTGCCAGGCGGGGCGAAGAAGTTCCTGTCGGCGATGCAAGCACGCAAGCTGGTCGCCACCGTCAAGCCCCGCGATCCGGCGGGCAAGGTCCGGCGGCGTCTGGTGGTCGAGTTGATCGGCGAACTGGAAAACATCGACCGCAAGATCAAAGCCTCCGACAAAGAACTGCGCGAGCTCGTCGCCGAGCATGGATCCACCCTGACCGATACCAACGGCATCGGACCCGCTGGCGCGGCCAGGCTGCTCGCCGATGTCGGTGACATCCACCGTTTCCGAGACCGGGACCGGTTCGCGTCTTGGAACGGCACCGCACCTTTGGACGCTTCCTCTGGCCAGCAGCAACGGCATCGGCTCTCCCGCGCTGGAAACCGCAAGATCAATCGGGTCTTGCACATCATGGCCGTGGTTCAATTGCGCCGTCCCAGCGCGGGGCGCACCTATTTCGACCGTCGCAGAGCCGAGGGCAAGACCTCGATGGAAGCGATGCGGGCATTGAAACGGCGCCTGTCGAATGTCGTCTACGCACGCATGCTCGCCGACCAACATCGACGGGAAACGGCAAGCCCGGGAGGGCAATCGGGACGCTCCTATAGATGTCAAGCTGGCTGTGCCGGGCTTCGGAAGTCGGCGCGCAGGGCTCGGAACACTTCACGTGCGAGGTATCGCTTGAGGCA
>NZ_JBFAHV010000023.1:0-160963 GCF_040654375.1 Nocardia sp. NPDC050710
AGACTTGCGACTTCGTCGCATGCGCTTCGGCCACTCGGCAGCGAGACGGCCGCGAACGGGTCGCTCGTAAGACTCGCTCCGTGCGGGGCCGGGTCGGGGACGGACAGTTAGGGCGCAGGTTCGCTGCCTATAGATGTTGCGTCCGAGCGGCCGAGACTCGCGACTTCATCGCGTGCGCTTCGGTCGCTCGGTAGCGAGTCGGCCACGATCGGGTCGCTTGTAGGACTCGCTTCGGGCGGGGCTGAGTAGGTCGTGACAGGGTCGCATGTGCTTCGGTCGCTCGGCGGCGGGATGGTCGCGAACGGGTCGCTTGTAAGGCTCGCTTCGGGCGGGGCTGCGAAGATGCGGATGGTGGGGTTGCATCGCGGGGGGGAGTGGTGGTGTTGCATCGGGGGGCGCTGGATGCGCCGGTCGAGTCGGCGCATTAGCGTTGAATACGCTTGACAGACAGGTGAACCGAGGTAATGCGATGACGCTGACTCATCCCGCGTACGGGCAGCTACGGCAAGTGACTCCGACAGCGGCGGTGCTGCTGGCGAACAACCCGGGCCAGATGACCCTCGACGGCACCAATACCTGGTTGCTGCGCGCGCCCGGTGAGTCGGACTATGTGGTGGTCGATCCGGGACCGAAGGACAAGGCGCACGTCGAGGCCATTGCCAGGGCCACCGACGGCCGGATCGCGCTCACCCTCATCACGCACCGGCATCACGATCACACCGGCGGCATCGAACGGCTGATCAAGCTGACCGGGACGCCGGTCCGCGCGCAGGACCGCGCATTTCTGCACGGTTCGGACGCGCCGCTGACCGATGGTGAGAAGATCGAGGCCGCCGGGCTCGATATCGGGGTGCTCCCGACCCCCGGGCATACCGGTGATTCGGTCAGCTTCGTACTCGACGATGCCGTGCTGACCGGCGACACCATCCTCGGTTCCGGCACCACGGTGCTGGATTCCAGCGACGGCACCCTCGCAGACTATCTGGCCTCGCTCGACAAGTTGGTCGCGGCGGGCGCGGGTAAGGCATTGCTGCCCGCGCACGGTCCGGACCACCCGGATCTGGAGCCGGTCGCCCGGTACTACATCAAGCACCGCCAGGAGCGTCTCGATCAGGTCCGGGCCGCGCTTCGCGAGCTCGGCCCGGACGCGGGTGCGATGGCGGTGGTACGCAAGGTGTACGCCGATGTCGACAAGAGACTCTGGCTGGCTGCCCGAAGTTCGGTGCAGGCCCAGCTCGAGTACTTGCGCATCGAGGGATAGCAACACGCACCGAAACCCCGCGGGTTCAGTGGAGCGCTGAACCCGCGGGTTTCGTTATGCCGTCAGCGTGCGCGCCGGGCGAGACGCTCGGAGTCGGAGATCAGCACGCTCTTGCCCTCCAGCCGCAGCCAGCCGCGGTGCGCGAAGTCGGCCAGGGCCTTGTTCACGGTCTCGCGAGAGGCGCCGACCAGCTGGGCGATCTCCTCCTGGGTGAGGTCGTGGGTGACCCGCAGCGCGCCCGCTTCCTGGGTGCCGAACCGCTGGGCCAACTGCAGCAGTGCCTTGGCGACCCGGCCGGGGACGTCGGTGAAGATGAGGTCGGCCAGGTTGTTGTTGGTACGGCGCAAACGCCGGGCAAGCACCCGGAGCAACTGCTCGGCGATCTCGGGTCGCTGATCGATCCAGGACTTGAGTGCGTCCCGGTCCATCGTCACGGCGCGTACCTCGGTCACCGTGGTGGCGGTCGAGGTGCGCGGGCCCGGGTCGAAGATCGAGAGCTCGCCGAACATATCCGACGGGCCCATGATGGTCAGCAGATTTTCGCGGCCGTCCGGGGAACGGCGGCCGATCTTCACCTTGCCGGATGTGATGATGTACAGCCGATCGCCGGGCTCACCCTCATTGAAGATGACATGACCGCGTGGAAAATCCACGGGCTGCAGCTGTTTGGCGAGTGCCGCCACCGCGGTGGGCTCAACGCCTTGGAAGATGCCTGCTCTGGCGAGGGCCTCGTCCACGAATGTGCTCCTTATGGGAAATGGCTCTGTCCTGGACCGAAGCGATTCGGCCAACAGCGCAGTCTACGCGGAGTTGTGATCGCGTAGTGACAGACACCACGTAACGAGTGAATTGCGTGGTGTGCTGGAGGTAGGGCAGGCAACGTTTGGGTGGGCCGCAACTCAGCTGGCCCGGGCGACATCCAATTCTTCACCCCGCGACCGGCGCTTGCGCATCCTGGCTACCGCCGCGGGCAGTCCGAGCTTGGTCAGCTCCTTGACCTCGGCGTTGCTTGCGTTGTCCAGGTACTGCTGAACCTCTGGCTCGGGTTCGAGAAGTTTGCGGAGCCGATTCTCGACCCGCTCCATAAGCAGTGCGAACAGCATCAACACCACTGGGAAGAGCACCACAGCGAGTCCTTGCATATCGAGGAGTAAACACTGTGAAGGTCTCAGATGGAACACGGCAGTCGATCTGACCGGGCACCGTCGGCTACCAGTTCCGTATGGTGGACGCGTGCGTGTCACCCCCTCCACCGACGCTGTCAGCGGGCCTGTGCCCGCCGCCGAGGTGACCGATTCGCAACCCGCCGCGAAGGCGGCCCCGAAACGGAAATCCCGGGCGCGACAAGCGGAAACCCAGCTCGGGCTGGTCCGCAGGGCGCGCCGGATGAACCGCACTCTCGCCCGTGCTTTTCCCGATGCGCACTGTGAGCTGGATTTCACCACTCCGCTCGAATTGGCGGTCGCCACAATACTTTCCGCGCAGTGCACCGACGAGCGAGTGAATCTCACCACCCCAGTACTCTTCGCGAAGTACCCCGACGCCCGCGCCTATGCCGAGGCGAACCGCGCCGAACTGGAGGAATACATCCGGCCGACGGGCTTCTACCGCAACAAGACGAGCTCGCTCATCGGCCTCGGGCAGGCATTGCTGGAACATCACGATGGTGAGTTGCCTCACACGATCGAAGAACTGGTGAAGTTACCGGGCATCGGCCGCAAGACTGCCAATGTCATTCTCGGCAACGCCTTCGGGGTTCCCGGCCTCACCGTCGACACCCATTTCGGTCGCCTCGTGCGCCGCTGGCAGTGGACCGCCGAGGAAGATCCGGTGAAGGTCGAACACATCGTCGGCGAGCTCATCGAACGCAAGGAGTGGACACTGCTGTCCCATCGCGTGATCTTTCACGGTCGGCGGGTGTGCCATGCCCGCAAGCCGGCCTGTGGGATCTGCGTGCTGGCCGATGACTGCCCCTCGTTCGGGATCGGGCCGACCGACCCCGACGCCGCAGCCAAGCTGGTGAAGGGGCCGGAGCGCGAGCATCTGCTCGGGATGGTCGGCAGGTGACACGGGTGCCCGTTGCGGTTCGGCTGGCGTTGGCGGGGGTGATCACGGTGGTGGCATTGGCGGTCGCGCTGTGGCCGCGCGAATCGAAGGATCCGGCTCCCGATCATCAGGCGCGGGTTAGCTCGCAGATCTCCGGGGAACTGCGAGCCGAGGCGGGATTGGCGCCCTGCCCGCGGCCCGCCGCCGGCGCCGTCGGCAGCGGTCCGCTGGCAGGTATCACCCTCGGGTGCCTGGCCGACGGTGAACCGGTCGACCTGGCCGCCGCGCTCGCCGGAAAGCCGGCGCTGCTCAACCTGTGGGCCTATTGGTGCGGACCGTGTGCGCAGGAACTGCCGTATATGCAGCAGTACGCCCAGCGGGCCGGTGGCGCGGTTACCGTGCTGACTGTGCACAGCGATCCGGATGAGGCCAAGGCATTGGCCCGGTCGGCCGGGCTGGATGTGCGATTGCCCGGCGTGCTCGATGCGAACGCCCGGGTGCGCACCGCCGTCGGTGCGCCCGCCGTGCTGCCGATCTCGGTGCTGCTGCGTCCGGACGGGTCCGTGGCGGAGGTAGTGGTGCGGACGTTCACGAGCGTCGACGACATCGCCGATACCGTGGCGGCACGCCTTGGGGTCGCGGCATGACAGTGCTTGTCTCGTTTGCGGAGGTGATGGTGCCCACGTTCACCGGGGTCGACACGGCCGAGGGGGTGGCATGACCACGCCCGCCCCCTCCGATATCCCGCCGTGGCTGCGCCGCGTCGTAGAACCCGGCTCGGGCGACGCCTCCGAGACCCTGTCGCTGGCGCGGGCACTGCGCCGTGCGATGACCATCAAGGGTGAGCCGCGCCAGGCCGCCGTGCTCGTGCTGTTCGGCGGCGCGCTCGAAGGCGATCCGAATACCCCGGGCGAGCTGCCCGCCGACGCCGACGTGCTGCTGACCCAGCGTGCGTCGACCATGCGGCAGCATCGCGGGCAGGTCGCGTTCCCCGGCGGCGAGGTCGACGAGGGTGACACCGGCCCGATCGATACCGCGCTGCGCGAGGCCCACGAGGAGACCGGCCTCGAGCGATCCGGCATCGAACCGCTGGCGGTGCTGCCGAAACTGTTCGTGCCACCGTCCCGATTCGATGTGACCCCGGTGATCGCCTATTGGCGCACGCCGAGTGAGGTGCGGGTGGTGAATCAGAGCGAGACCGAGCGGGTGGTGCGGGTGCCGCTGGCCGAACTGCTCGACCCGGCCAACCGCTTCCAGGTGCGCGGCAGCCTCGGCTATCAGAGCCCGGCGTTCCAGGTGGACGGCCTGCTGGTCTGGGGGCTCACCGGAGGAATTCTCGCGGGCATCTTCAAGGCCGCGGGCTGGGAACTGGAATGGGACCACAACGACGTGCGTGACCTGGAATCCTCGCTGGCGGCCGTGGGAATGACGTTATGAGCTCCTCGGCCTGGCTCGATATCGCGGTGGTGCTGCTCGCGCTGCTCGCCGCCTCCTCCGGCTGGCGGCAGGGCGCGGTGGCCTCGGCGCTGGCCTTTCTCGGCGTGGTGCTCGGTGCGGTCGCGGGCATCCTGATCGCCCCGCACATTCTCGTCCACGTGGACGCGGGCCGGAAACGGGTGCTCACCGGCGTACTGCTGATCGTGCTGCTGGTGATCGTCGGCGAGGTCGCGGGCATGGTGCTCGGCCGCGCGGCCCGCGGCAGCATGCGGCACCCGTTCACCCGCAGCGTGGACAGCGTGGTCGGCGCGGTGCTGCAAGCGGTGGCCGTGCTGGTTACCGCATGGCTGCTCGCGCTGCCGTTGGCCACCTCGTCGCAGCCAGCGATCGCGACCGCGATCAATGGCTCCAGGGTGTTGACCGACGTCAACCAGGTCGCGCCGAATTGGCTGCGCAGAGTTCCCAACGAGTTCTCCAAGCTGCTCAACACCTCGGGGCTGCCGGATGTCATCGGCCCGTTCGGCCGTGCGCCTATCGCGGCCGTCGAGCCGCCGGATCCGAGCGTGCTGGCCAGCCCGGTCGCCGCCTCGCTGCAGCAGAGCGTGGTGCGTATTCGCGGTGTGGCACCCAGTTGCCAGCGGGCGTTGGAGGGTTCGGGCTTCGTGATCGCGCCGGAGCGGGTGATGACCAATGCCCACGTGGTCGCGGGTACCACCAGCGTCGCCGTTGATACCCCGCGCGGTCCGCTGGACGCGACCGTGGTGCTGTTCGATCCGTCCAAGGACGTCGCGGTGCTCGCGGTACCCGGCCTGACCGCACCGGTGGTGCCGCGGGCGCCGGAGCCCGCGCGTTCCGGCGAGAGTGCCATCGTGCTCGGCTACCCCGGCGGCGGTCCGTACACGGCCAGCGCGGCCCGGGTGCGCGAGACGCTGGACCTGACCGGACCGACCATCTACCGCAACGGCACGGTGGAGCGCGAGGTCTATACGGTGCGCGGGCTGGTTCGCGCCGGCAATTCCGGTGGACCGCTGGTGGATACCGAGGGTCAGGTGCTCGGCGTGGTATTCGGCGCCGCGGTGACCGATGACGACACCGGCTACGTATTGACCCTGGACGAGGTCCGCCCGGATCTGGAGGCCGCGATCGGCGCGACGGCGCCGATCAATACCGGAGCCTGTGTTCTGAGCTGAGTCGAAGGGCCGTCGGCAGTCGACACTGCCGACGGCACTTACGGTCTGATCGGAATCGCCTGAGATCCATACGGATCTACGATCGGCAACAACGGACCGATCAGGCGAGGAATTTCGCCAACTCCGCGGTCACCACGTCCGGATTCTCCTGATGCGCGAAATGGGCCGCGCCGGGAATGGTGACCAGCCGCCGCCGTGGCGACCACTGCTGCCCGCGGTGGAAGGTCGCGCGCATGAGGTAATCATCCGCCTCGCCGCGCAGCGCGAGCACCGGGATATCGATCGGATCGCGCATGGTCGCCATGAACCGGCGGCCGTCCGGACGCCACTGACTGCGGAACGCCCAGCGCTGATATTCCAGCGCGCAGTGCGCCGCGCCGGGAATCTGGATCGCCGAACGCATGCGCCGGGCGGTATCGACGAATTCGGCGGTGCCGGACCAGGCCCCGCCGCATCGCTGCCGCAGCAGCCGCTCCACCTCGAATCCGTCTCGTGCGGTGAGCAGATGTTCGGGGTATCTGGGCAATTGGTAGCGCAGGAAGTTGGGCAGCCAGGCCCGTCGCTGACCGCCGTCGCGCAGCACCGCGGCCTTGAGCGCCGCCGGATGCGGGGAGCTCACCAGCGCGATGGACGACACCAGCCGCGGATGCAATACCGCGGTGGTCCAGCAGACCAGCCCACCCTCGGCGTGCCCGACCAGGGTGGCTTCGGTGTATCCGAGCGCCCTGACCAGTCCGGCGATATCGCCGGCCAGCGTCCAGCCGTCGTAGCCGCGCGGTGGTTTGTCGCTGTCGCCGTAGCCGCGCAGATCCACCGCGACCGTATGAAAGCCGAGTTCGGCGAGGCCGGTCAGCTGATGCCGCCAGGACCACCAGAAGTCCGCGAACCCGTGCAGCAGCACCACCAGTGGACCGTCCTGCCGATCCGGCGTCGCCTCCACCACGTGGAATCGAATGCCGTTGGCTCGAACGTCCCGATGCGTCCACGGTCCGTCGTAACGGACGGTGGACGGATCCGGAGGCAAGTTCGACGACACGCCGACCGAGCCTAGTGCGCGGGCGGTCGGGGTGCGCGCGCTGTAGGCGCTTGGCCCGGATGACGGTGCGGCGACATCACTTCTCCAGCGTGAGGCGTTCCTCGTGCGCGCCCGCGCCGAATCCGCTCGGCAGCACATTGCGCGCCTGCTTCAGCGAGTCGATGGTCTTCTCGGGCGCCCGCAACTTCTTCACCCGCAGGTAGCCGAGCAGCGCCAGCAGCGCGGTCGTCGCCACCATCAGCAGGAAGACGATCAGGAAGGCCGCCCAGCGCGCCAGCCAGATATCGAGCAGCTCACCGAGAAAGAAGAAAAAGAAGAAGGAGCTGAACAGCAGCACGGTGAGCGCGAGAATGAAGTAGACGCTACCGTGCAGCCCCTTCTTGATCTCGCCGGTCACCTCGGCCTTGGCCAGCTCCACCTCGGCCCGCACGAGCGTCGACATCTGCTCGGTGGCGTCGCGGACCAGGCTGCCGAAGCTCGCCGATCCGATCGGGTTGGCGTCGCTCAGGGGAATGGAGGTCAGCGACCGGTGGTGCGCATCGGCGCCGTTGCCACGCTGTGACCCATTACCGCCTTGGGTGAAACTCACTTGGTCGACCCTTCTCCCTGTCCCGGCACTACCTCGACTCCATTCCATCTGCGGCGCTCCCGGTGCCCTGCGTGGTTACGCAAGCCACCATCTTCGGACCCGTCGCTCACGCGGCGCCCTCTTCCGGTTGTAGCGCACCCGCGTCGCGCTGCGCCTGATGAACGCGCCCACGCCGCAACAGTAGCGCCGAACCGGCGAGCGACGCCGCCATTGACGTCACCAGCACCGCGGCCTTCGCCAATTCGACGGCGGAGCCGTCGCCGACATCGGCCAGCGCGAGTTCCGCCACAAGAAGGCTAACGGTGAACCCGATGGCGCCGAGCACCGACAGGGCGAACATGTCCCGATAGCCGAGACCGGCGGGCCGTTTCGCGACGCCCAACCGGATTGCCAGCCAGCTGATCCCGAAGATTCCGATGGTCTTGCCGAGCAGCATGCCGAGAATGATGGCGAGAGACAGCCTGTCGGTGAACAGTTCACCGAACACCTTGGCATCCAACGGGACTCCGGAGGCGAACAGTGCGAACAGCGGTACGCACAGTCCGGCCGAGATCGGCTGCACCAGATGTTCCAGCCTGGTCGCGGGCGCTCGGTCCTCGCCCGGATCCTTTTCGGCGCGGGTCAACAGACCGAGCGCGACACCGGCCAGCGTCGGATGGATACCCGCCTCGTGCAGCGCATACCAGGCTGTCAGCGCGAGCGGAATGTACACCAGCGGTGTACGGATGCGCCGATGCTGGGCCAGCGCCCAGCCCGCGAAGCAGGCGACGGCGGCCAGCAACCACAACACGGACAGCGCGGTGGTGAACAGCACCGCGATCAAGATGATGGCGAGCAGATCGTCGACTACCGCGAGGCTGAGCATGAATACGCGTGCGCTCGCCGGAATGCGGGAGCCGGTCATCGCGAGTACGGCCAGCGCGAAGGCGATATCGGTGGCCACCGGAATGGCCCAGCCGCCGCGGTCTATGCCGGGGGTTCCGAAGCCGACGACGAACGCGATCAGCGCCGGCGTCAGCACGCCGCCGACCGCGGCGATGATCGGCAGTGCGGCCCGTTTACCGTCGGCGAGTTCACCGACGACGAGTTCGCGTTTGAGTTCGAGACCCGCGACGAAGAAGAAGACGGCGAGCAGGCCGTCCTTGGCCCAGTCGGCGAGGGTGAGTTCCAGGTGCAGCGCCTTGATCGGCAGCACCGTTTCGGTCATGGTGACGTAGCTGTCGCCCCACGGCGAGTTGGCCCATAACAACGCCGCTGCCGCGGCGACGAGAAGAAGTGCGCCACCGACGGTTTCGGTACGCAGGTATCGGGTCAGCTCGGAGCGCACTTGGCTGATCACGGGAGACCTTTCGGCAGGGTGGTCGAGTCCGCGGACGTGCAGCCTCGAATCAGATACCGAATCGGATGTCGGGGTACACGGCCGTATGCCGACCAGACTTCCCGGCGCGCCTTACGTAATCCTAACGGATACGGCCGGTGACAAATCCCGTCACCGGCCGTAGGGTCTATGCGCCTCGCGGTGTCAGCCGCGGCCCGCCCGGATCGCCTCGAAGACGTTCGGGTCGACCAGCGTCGAGGTATCGCCCAATTCGCGGCCCTCGGCCACATCGCGCAACAGGCGACGCATGATCTTGCCGCTGCGGGTCTTGGGCAGTTCCGGCACCACATGGATCTCGCGCGGCTTGGCGATCGGGCTGATCTCGCGGGAGACCTCCGCCTTCAGCTCGTCCACCAGCGCGTCGCCGGTGTCCTCGGCCTCGGCGGTGAGGATAACGAAGGCGACGATGCCCTGGCCGGTGGTGGCGTCGCTGGCGCCGACCACCGCGGCCTCGGCCACGCCGGAATGTCCGACCAGCGCGGACTCGACTTCGGCGGTGGAGATGCGGTGGCCCGAGACATTCATGACGTCGTCCACCCGGCCGAGCACCCACAAGTCGCCCTCGGCGTCGAGCTTGGCGCCGTCACCGGCGAAATACCAGCCCTGCTCGGCGTAGCGCTCCCAGTAGGTGGCTCGGTAGCGCTCCATATCGCCCCAGATGCCGCGCAACATGGACGGCCACGGCTGATCCAGCACCAAGTAGCCGTTGGCCTCGGTCTCACCGAGCTGCACCGGCTTACCCTCCTCGTCCACCACCTGGGACGAGATGCCGGGCAGCGGGGTCATGGCGGCGCCGGGCTTGGCGGCGGTGACGCCGGGTAGCGGGGAGATCATGATGGCGCCGGTTTCGGTCTGCCACCAGGTGTCCACGATGGGCGTCCGGTTGCCGCCGATGACCTCCCGATACCAGCGCCACGCCTCCGGGTTGATCGGCTCGCCCACCGAACCGAGCAGCCGGATGCTGGACAGATCGTGTGCGGCAGGGATCTCGCGCCCCCACTTCATGAAGGTTCGCACCAGCGTGGGCGCGGTGTAATAGATGGTGACGCCGTACTTTTCGACGATCTGCCAGTGCCGGTGCTCGTCGGGGAAGTTGGGCGTGCCCTCGTAGACCACCTGGGTCGCCCGGTTGGACAGCGGCCCGTAGACGATGTAGCTGTGTCCGGTGACCCAGCCGATATCGGCGGTGCACCAGTACACGTCCTGTCCGGCCTTGTGGTCGAAGACATTGTGGTGGGTGTAGGACGCCTGGGTCAGATAGCCGCCCGAGGTGTGCAGAATGCCCTTGGGTTTTCCGGTGGTGCCGGAGGTGTAGAGGATGAACAGCGGATGTTCGGCATCGAAGGCCTCGGCCTCGTGTTCGGGGGAGGCCTGCGCGACGGTCTCGTGCCACCACAGGTCGCGGCCCTCGGTCCACGGCACCTCGGTATCGGTGCGACGCACCACCAGCACGTGCTCGACACCGTGCCCATTTTCGCCATCGGCGTGGAGCGCCTCGTCGACGGCGGCCTTGAGCGGGGCTGCCTTGCCACGGCGCCACTGCCCGTCGGTGGTGATGACCAACCGGGCGCTGGCGTCGTCGACGCGCTGGCGCAGCGCGGTGGGGGAGAAGCCCGCGAATACCACCGAGTGGGTCAGCCCGAGCCGGGCGCAGGCGAGCATCGAGACGATCGCCTCCGGCACCATCGGCATATAGATGGCAACCCGATCGCCCGCCTCCAGACCGAGTTCGGTGAGGTAATTGGCGGCGCGGCTGACATCGGCCAGCAGCTCGTGGTAGGTGATGTCGCGGGAGTCGCCGGGTTCGCCCTCCCAGTGGATGGCGACCTGGTCGCCGTGGCCGTCGAGCACATGCCGGTCCACGCAGTTGTAGGCGACATTGAGTTTGCCGTCGACGAACCACTTCGCCACCGGCGCGTCCGACCAGTCGAGCACCTGTGACCACGGCTGCTGCCAATGCAGGCGGTTCGCCTGTTCGGCCCAGAACGCGTCGCGATCGGCCGCGGCCCGCTCGTACAGTGCGGCATCGGCGTTCGCTCGAGCGGCGAATTCCGGGTTCGGTGGGTACGAGTCCTTGTGATCGGCGGTGGTTTCGGTCATCTCGTCTCTTCTTTCCACGTAGCCTGAGCGCACGATTCGACGCAGCCGGTTCGACAGTATCCAACTGTGACTGACACCGCGTCGGGTGTGTCCACCGGGTTTCCAAACCGTCTCATCCAGCGGGAGCCGGGTGGCGCGACGCTACGCACGCCGGATACCGGGTGGCCTCGATGAAGGCAATGTTGCGGTAGTTCGGTGATTTCCGCGTGAACTTTTTCGTGTTTCTGTGGTGTTGCCGGATTGGTAACAAGTGGAACGAACCTTTGTCGATCCGATGACAGCTCTGTCTCGGGTGGTTAACCTCCGATGCATTCCTGGGCGGATCGAATCGAGGTGCGCTGGTGTGTGACGATGCGTGCGTCGCGGGTCCGCTCGATACCGAAATCGGGAGAACGCGTTGAGATTCAACAGAGCAATCGCGCTGACCGCGGCAGTACTGCTGGCCACAAGCCTCGGGTTGTCCGCCTGTTCGTCGGACGACAGTGCCGACGCCGATATCGTCACCACCAACGGTGCCGAGCCCCAGAATCCGTTGGTACCCACCAACACCAACGAGAATATGGGTGGCCGGGTTGTCGACCGGCTGTGGGCCGGACTGAAGTACTACGACGCCACCGGCACGGCACATGACGAGATGGCCGAGTCGATCGTCACCACGGATCGGAAGAACTACCGGATCACCATCAAACCGAACTGGAAGTTCACCGACGGGACGACGGTCACCGCCAAGTCGTTCGTGGACGCGTGGAACTACGGCGCGCTCGGCACCAACGCGCAATTGCAGAGTTATGTCTTCACCCCGATCCTCGGCTTCGACGAGGTCTCTGCGGAAAAACCCACCGCGCAGACTATGTCGGGGCTGAAGGTGGTCGACGACCGCACCTTCACGGTCGAGCTGAAGGCGCCCTCCATCGATTTCGAGAGCGAACTCGGCTACGCGCCGTTCTACCCGCTACCCGAGGTGGCCTTCCAGGATATGAAGAAGTACGGGGAGAGCCCGATCGGCAACGGCCCCTACATGTTCGCCACTCCCGACGCCTGGCAGCACAACACCCGGATCGATCTGAAACCCAACCCGGACTATCCCGGTGGCCGTCCCGCCAAGAACAAGGGCCTGCGGTTCGTGATGTACCAATCCTTCGACACCGCCTACGCGGATTTGCAGGCGGGCAACCTCGACGCGCTGGATACCGTGCCCGACAGCGCTCTGGCGGTCTATAAGCAGGATCTCGGCGACCGCGCGATCACCAAGCCCACCGCGCAGAACCAGCATATCGGTGTCCAGTCCAACGTCCCGCACTTCGCGGGCGAGGAGGGCCTGCTGCGCCGCCGCGCCATTTCGATGGCCATCAACCGGGAACAGATCTGCGACAAGATCTTCCACGGCACCCGCATCCCGGCCCGCGACTACACCGCCAGCACCCTGCCCGGCTTCAACGGAAATCTGCCCGGATCCGAGGTCTTCAAATACAACCCCGATGAGGCCAAGAAGATCTGGGCGCAGGCCGACGCCATATCGCCCTGGTCGGGCCGCTACGAAATCGCCTACAACTCCGACGGTGGCCATCAGGCATGGACGGAGGCGGTGGCCAACAGCGTGAAGAACACCCTCGGGATCGAGGCCGTCGCCGTTCCGTACCCCACGTTCAAGAACATCCGCGACGAGGTGAACGCCGAGAGCATCGGCAAATCGTTCCGCTACGGCTGGCAGGGTGACTACCCGACTATGCTGCAATTCCTCACCTCGCAGTACTACAGCTACTCCGAGACCAATAACGTCAACTACAACAACCCGGAATTCGACCGCCTGCTCGACGCCGCGCTCGCCGCGCCGACCCAGGAGGAGTCCTACCGGATCGTCGCGCAGGCCCAGACCCTGCTGATCCGCGATATGGCCGACATTCCGGTGCTCGACTACGTCGGCGTCGCCGGACGCTCTGAGAAGACGAAGAAGGCCGATCTCGCCTGGAACGGGCTATTCGACTTCGAGAACATCGAAAAGTAGCCGCCCCACCGAGCCGGGCCGCCCGAAAGGCGGCTCGGCTCACCACATTCCGGAGGCAACATGACCTGGTATGTCGTGCGGCGCCTGCTTCAGATGATTCCGGTCTTCCTCGGCGCGACGCTGCTCATCTACGCGATGGTCTTCCTGATCCCGGGTGATCCGATCAAGGCGCTGGCCGGTGAGAAACCGCTGACGCCCGCGGTCGAGGCGCAGCTGCGGGCGCGCTATCACCTCGATCAGCCGTTCATCGTGCAATACCTGCTGTACCTGAAAGGCATTGTCACACTGGACTTCGGGACGGCGTTCTCGGGTCGGCCGGTCAGCGAGGAGCTGGCCAGGGCCTTCCCGATCACCATCCGACTCTCATTCATGGCGGTCCTCATCGAAGGTGTGTTCGGTATCGCCTTCGGCCTGATCGCCGGGTTGCGCAAGGGCAAGCTGTTCGATTCGACCATGCTGGTCGCCAGCCTGGTCATCATCGCCGTCCCGATCTTCGTGGTCGGCTATCTCGCGCAGTACCTGCTCGGCGTGAAATGGGGGATCGCGCCGGTGACCGTGACCGGTCAGGCGAGCTTCGGTGAACTGCTTGTCCCGGCTATCGTCCTGGGGTCGCTGTCGTTTGCCTATGTGCTGCGGCTGACCCGGAATTCGGTGGCGGAGAATATGTCCGCCGATTATGTGCGCACCGCTACCGCCAAGGGGCTCGGGCGTCGCCGCGTGGTCACCGTACACATTCTGCGCAATTCGATGATCCCGGTGGTCACCTTCCTCGGCGCCGATCTCGGCGCGCTGATGGGTGGCGCCATCGTCACCGAGGGCATCTTCAATATCAACGGCGTCGGGGGCAAGCTGTACCAGGCGATCATCCGGGTTGAACCGCCGACAGTGGTCTCCTTCGTGACGGTGCTCGTGGTGATCTTCCTGCTCACCAATCTGCTCGTCGATCTGCTGTACGCCGCGCTCGACCCGAGGATCCGTTATGCCTGACCTCGACAAGACCGCGCCCGCCCGGCGCGGCCAGGAGTATTTCGTCGCTCCGCCGGACGAGGTGGAGGTACTCGCCACCGACCGGGTCGTGGAATCCGGCGCCCCGACCAGCATCTGGGGTGATGCGTGGCGGCAGTTGCGGCGTAATCCGATCTTCCTGACCGCCGTGCTGCTGATCGGGCTGGTGGTGTTGGTCGTGCTGTGGCCCACCCTGTTCACCGATCAGGACCCGCGCCTGTGCATCGGCGAATACGGCATGGACAAACCGCGCGCGGGCCATCCGTTCGGGTTCGACAAGCAGGGCTGCGACGTCTACGCCAGGACCATTTACGGCGCGCGGGCTTCGGTGCTCGTCGGATTGGGTGCGGCGGCGCTGTTCGTCTCGATCGGCGGCACGCTCGGCGCGCTGTCCGGGTTCTACGGCGGAGCCCTGGATTCGTTCGTCTCGCGGATCGCCGAAGTCTTCTATGCCATCCCGATGGTGCTCGCCGCCATCGTGCTGCTCCAGATGTTGCGGCCCGCGACGATGTTCAGCGTCATCGTGATCCTGGCCGCGTTCACCTGGCCGCAGGCGGCCCGCATCGCACGGGGCGCCGTGATCGAGGCGAAGAACAGCGAGTACGTCACCGCGGCGAAGGCCTTGGGGGTGTCGCGATTCGGCATCCTGGTCCGCCATGTGCTGCCGAACGCCGCCGGGCCGCTGATCGTGGTCACCACCATCTGGCTCGGCGTCTTCATCGTCACCGAGGCGACACTGTCCTACCTCGGGGTCGGACTCCCGCCCGACATCGTGTCCTGGGGCGCCGATATCGCCAGGGGCAAAACCGAGATCCGCACCTCGGCCATCCTGTTCTACCCGGCGACCGCCCTGGCGATCACTGTACTCAGCTTCATCATGCTCGGCGATGCGCTGCGTGACGCGCTGGATCCGAAGGCGAGGAAAAGGTGACCGCTGCGATGTCGACTGATCCGCTGCTCGAAATCAAGGATCTCAATGTCTGTTTCACCTCCGAGGGCAAGCGGGTGCCCGCGGTGCGGGATGTGAATCTGGCCGTGTATCCGGGCCAGACCGTCGCGATCGTCGGCGAATCCGGTTCCGGGAAATCCACCACCGCGCACGCCATTATCGACCTGCTGCCCGGCACCGGGCAGGTCACCTCCGGTTCGATCCTGTTCGATGGCAAGGATCTGACGAAGGCATCGAAGAAGGACGTTCTCGCGATGCGCGGCAACGGAATCGGGCTGGTGCCGCAGGATCCGATGTCGAATCTGAACCCGGTGTGGAAAATCGGCTTCCAGATCCGGGAAACCCTGGAGGCCAATGGCATCGCCAAGGGACGCGCGGCCGAACAGCGCTCGATCGAGCTGCTCGAAGAGGCGGGCATGTCCGATGCGACGCGGCGGGTGAATCAGTATCCGCACGAATTCTCCGGTGGTATGCGCCAGCGGGCGCTGATCGCCATCGGACTGTCGTGCCGGCCCAAACTATTGATCGCCGATGAGCCGACCTCCGCGCTCGATGTCACCGTGCAGCGGCAGATCCTGGACCATCTCGACGGGCTCACCGGCGAGCTGGGTACCGCGGTCCTGCTGATCACCCACGACCTGGGATTGGCTGCCGAGCGGGCCGAGCACCTGGTGGTGATGTATCGCGGGCGCGTGGTGGAATCCGGTCCGGCGCTGAAGATTCTGCGCGAACCGCAGCACACCTACACCAAGAAGCTGGTGAATTCGGCGCCCTCGCTCGCCTCGCAGCGGCTCTCCTCGGTGCATCAGCGCGCCGATATCCGCGAGCAGGCGGTACAGGTGGCCGAACGGGCGGCGGAATCCGATGCCGAACTGGCGGTGGTGCCCGACGACGTGGTGATAGCGCGCGACCTCACCAAGGTATTTCCGATACGCGGCGCCAAGCCGTGGAAGTCGTCGGATTTCACCGCCGTGCACGAGGTCTCGTTCCGGCTCGCACGTGGAACGACCACCGCGATCGTCGGCGAGTCGGGTTCCGGGAAATCGACCGTGGCGCAGATGGTGCTCGGGCTGCTCGAGCCCAGCTCCGGATCGGTGACCTTCGACGGCCAGGATGTGGCGAAGCTCGATCGCAAGGGCGCGTTCGCGTTCCGACGTCGAGTACAGCCGATCTTCCAGGATCCCTACGGTTCGCTGGATCCGATGTATTCGATCTTCCGCACCGTCGAGGAGCCGCTGCGCGTGCATCGGATCGGAACCGCCAAGGAGCGTGAGGCGGCGGTTCGCGCACTGCTGGACAAGGTTTCGCTGCCGTCGACGGTGCTGCGCCGCTACCCGAATGAGCTCTCCGGCGGGCAGCGCCAGCGCGTCGCTATCGCCCGGGCCCTCGCGCTGTCCCCCGAAGTGGTCGTTTGCGATGAGGCGGTTTCCGCGCTCGACGTGCTGGTGCAGGCCCAGATCCTGAACTTGCTCAATGATCTCCAGGCCGAGCTCGGGCTGTCCTACCTGTTCATCACCCACGACCTCGCGGTGGTCCGGCAGATCGCCGACGATGTGCTGGTGATGCAGCAGGGCCGGGTGGTCGAGGCCGCGACCACCACGGAGGTCTTCGATAATCCGCAGCAGGAGTACACACGGCGACTGCTCGACGCGATCCCGGGGCGGGAGCTGCTGGTGGGCTGAGCGGAAACACCCGCGGAAGACCGATCCGGGCCGATCACGTCTCGGTGGCGGCCGAAAGCGGTAGTCCCCCTGCCGTTTCGGCGGTCAGGCGGTGTGCGCGAGGATCTCCGCGACGACCGTGTCCCAGGTGTGCGCCGGAAAGACCTCGTGGCCCGTGTGGTCGAGGGGCAGGAACCGCGCGCCCGGAATCTCGGCGGCCAGCGCCCGGCCGTGCCCGATCGGGAACAGCGGATCCTCGGTGCCGTGCAGCACCAGGGTCGGTGCGCTGATCCGGCCCAGCCGGTCCCGCCACGGCGCGCCGGCGTCGAGTAGATACGGATTGGTGAGCTGCGCGCCGATATCGGCCGCCCGGTCGACGACCCGCTCGGCCGACCGTCGCTGCGCCTCGAGGTCGAACGGTCGCGTCGCCGCCGCGAACGGACGCATCGACTCGACCAGGTAGTCGACGACCGCTGACCGATCGGCCCAGTCGGGCGCGGGGCCCTCGCCCGCGAAGAAGGCCGACAGTTCCTCGGTCATTCCGGGAAGGCCGGGGTGCTCGTGCCCGGGCCCGCCCGGCGTCCCCGAGGCAAGGGTGAGTGAGGCGACCCGCTCCGGATACTCGAGCGCGACGAGTTGGGCCACGGCCGCGCCCTGCGACATGCCGACCAGGTGGGCCCGGCCCACTCCGAGCGCCTCGATCAGCCCGGCGGCGTCGGCGACCAGATCGCGCAGCCCGTATGCGGGCGCTCCAACCGGATAGGTGGTCGACCGGCCCGCGTCGCGGCTGTCGTAGCGAACGACATACCGCCCGCCCGCGGCCAAGCGCTGGGCGAACTCGTCGTCCCAAGCGAGCAGTGATTCGCCCGCTCCGTGCAGGAGCAGGATCGCGGGGTGCGCCGGGTCGCCGAAACTCTCCACACACAGATCGACGCCGTTCACCTCGACGATGCGTTCATTGGTTCCCACGGTTCTCGCCTCCAGTTCGTTACGTGTAACGCAAACCGTAGCGGGTTATTCGTTACATGTAAACAAAACCGGTACGATGGGGTCATGGCCGAGTCACCGGATGCGAGAATCAGCGCTCATGCGCGGCAGGCGTGGGCCGCCTACCGCCGCCTGCGCGAACGCGTCGACGCCGAAGTCGCCCGCGACCTGGAACGCGATTCGGGCCTGTCGATGCCCGATTACGAGGTGCTCGCCGCCCTGGCCGAGCTGTCCACCGCGGACAATTGCATCCGGGTGAGTGGTCTCGCGCACGCGCTGCACTGGCCGCACAGCAGACTGTCGCGGCAACTCGGCCGGATGGAACAGCGCGGGCTGATCGCGCGGGAACCCTGTGAACGGGACGGACGCGGCGACGATGTCCTGCTCACGTCCTCGGGTCGGCGGGCGTTGGACGACGCGACCCCCGCCCATCTCGCCTCGGTTCACGATCGCTTCACCGCGCTGCTATCACCGCAACAGCTCGCGACGCTGATCGATATCGAATGCGCCATCGCGGACCGGCCGGTGCCGGACCGTCCCATTCGGGACGCCGCACGTTGACCACAGCGTCGTTCGGTCGTTCGGGTCGAGAGCATCGAGCGCGTCCGCGGGCGGATTCGGGTGCGGCGGCAGGTCCGGTGGCCGGAGGCCGCTAGCCTCGTATTCCGTGACCGACCCGCTACAGCCCCTCGTCGATCTGCCCGGTGTGCGTGATGCCGCCGACCGTGCCCGCGATGCGCTCGCCGCGGTCCATCGGCACAAGGCGAACCGGCGCGGTTGGCCGACGACCGCCGCCGAGGCCGCGGTGCGTGCCGCGCGGTCCTCGGCCGCCATCGAGGGTGGCAGCACCGATATCCCCGCCGACGGGCGGGTCGCCGACCCGATTCTGGCCGGTTCGCTGCGGGTGGGGCAGGCGCTGGACGGCGATGCCCTGCGGAATCTGGTGAGTACCTGGCAGCGTGCGCCCTTGCAGGCGCTGGCTCGGCTCCATCTGCTCGCCGCCGCCGATCTGGTGCCGGACGAGGAACTGCTCGGTCGGCCGCGCGCCGATCGCGGTGTCTCCGAACGATTGGACCTGCTGGCGCAGACGGTGCTGGGGTCCACCGCGCCCGCACCGGTAGTCGCGGCCGTGGTGCACGGCGAGCTGCTGACTTTGCGCCCCTTTGGTACCGCCGACGGCATCGTGGCGCGGGCGGCGTCGCGGCTTGTCGCCGTGGCAAGTGGACTGGACCCGCACAGCCTCGGCGTGCCCGAGGTGTTCTGGCTGCGGCGGCGACAGGCCTATCTGGATGCGGCCGCCGGATTCGGCACCGGGGATCCGGATGCGGTGGGGGGCTGGACAATTCTGTGCTGCGGCGCCCTCGAGGACGGGGCGCGGGAGGCCACCTCGATCGCCGATTCGGCGGTCGGATAACGGCCGCGCACATCAAAGCGGGCGGCGTTGTCGTTATCGACCTCACCGCCCGCTAGCACGGACTACCGGGTTACCAAGCGTGCTGGGTGGGTTGTGTTCTGCGGCCTCGGCGACTATCCGAATTCCAGCGGTTCATCCCCGCAACCTGTGCGAGGCGCTCGCCGCCATCAACCCGAATCTCGCAGGCCCACAACGCTTCTGCCCTTGTCGCGGCGTGCTCCGCGTGGGTACCTGGTGTCCGTGCTGGGAAGGGTGGGTCGGGAGACTTGACCTTCTCTTCCGGTCCAGCCTTGGCCTTCCGTCCTTCCGTAGCTCCTTTCTACCACTGTGACCGGACTCACTTCAAGGGCTGGGAAAACATTGAATACACGGCGTGTTTGTCGGCGTTTCGTGGTTGAATCCCTGGTCGCGGGGAGGCCGGGAACCATGCTTGTAGCGCCGCGGCAAACAGTCGGCTGCGCCCCCGAACAGCGGAGGTGGGCGTACCGGATGCGACAGCTAAGACTCAGCGGCGCTTGCGCAGCAGCCGGTAACTGATCGCGCCGGCCAGCACCGCGCTCACGCCGACCGCCGCGGTGGCCGCAAGGGTGGTCGACGACGGGGCCTGGAATCGCGCCCACAGCGACACCGGGTTGGAGAAGGTCAGAATCGGCCAGCCGCGGGCGGTCGCCTCCCGGCGCAGGTTGCGGTCGGCGTTCACCGCGGTCGGATGCCCGACCGCGCTCAGCATGGGCAGATCGGTGATCGAATCCGAGTACGCGTAACACCGCGATAGGTCGTAACCCTCGGTGGCGGCGAGCTTTTCGATCGCGGTGACCTTTCCCTCGCCGTAGCAGTAGAACTCGACCTCGCCGGTGTATTTGCCGTCCTCGACCACCATGCGGGTGGCCGCCGTATGCGACGCGCCGAGCGCATCGGCGATCGGCCCGACGATCTCCTCACCCGAGGCCGACACGATGACCACATCGTGGCCCCGAATCTTGTGGTCGGCAATGAGATCGGCGGCCTCGGCGTAGATCAGCGGATCGACGAGTTCGTGCAGTGTCTCGGCCACAATGGATTTCACCTGCTCGACATCCCAGCCGGCGCACATATTCGTCAAATGGGCGCGCATCCGCTCCATTTGGTCGTGATCGGCGCCGGAGAGCAGGAACAGGAAGTGCGCGTAACTGCTCTCCAGCACGGCACGGCGATTGAGCAGGCCCTGGGCGAAGAACGGCTTGCTGAACACGTAGGTGCTCGACTTCGCGATCACCGTCTTGTCCAGATCGAAGAACGCGGCGACGCGCTCACCTCGGAAGGTGGGTTCGTCCCCTGCCGCGGCGCCCCGCGCCTGCTGGTCCGGAACTGGTCTTGCGTCGCCCTCGCCCGTCACCAGTTCAGAATAGGCGGTGCCTGTCCTGTGCTCGGCGCGCGCGGGCTGTCGACGGACTCCGTCCGGCTGTGTCGATGAGCGCCTTCGCTCGCCGGAGGCGCCTCTCTCGTGTCGGTCGGGAGCGTATCGGTGGGCGACATTCGGGCATCCGTTCCGGGCGGGTGGGGATCGCCGTCGGCGGTGATCGGGTGGGGTGCGGGGCGGTGCGGCGGGGGTTTGCCCGCGAGACGCCGGGCCGGTGAGGAGGACAAAGTTCTCGAATAACAGACTTGCACTGTGGCCGGGGCTTGGGTGTAGTATTCATGGCACCTGGACATAGTCCAGGCGCGTTCAGCCCGACCCCCCGGGGCTGAACCCGACGGCCCCAGCCTCCTCCCCCCCCGGCTGGGGCCGTCCTCTATTCAGGGGACGGTCTCGCCCTCTTTCGGGGTTCGGATTTATCCACACCCCGCGAGTTATCCACATTCGGCATACGAGGGCTTCTGAGCGGGGCTGTATTGGACCACGCTGACCCGCATGGATCTCGATGCAACGCAGGTGGTCACGGGCCCGCCCACACTCGTACTCATCGGCGATACCCGCCTCCGCGACGAGGTACGCCGCATTGCGGCCGCCGCCGAACGCGGTCTCGACGAGCGCGAACTCCCGATCGGCAGGCACGCGTGGGCCACCGCACCACTGGTGATCGTGGACACAATGGCCGCGCACGCCTGCGCGGACGCCGGTTATCTCCGACGCGTCGGCGTCGTACTGGTGACGGAAGGGGAGCCGGAGCTGCCCGATTGGCAGGCCGCGGCGGCGGTCGGCGTCGAGCGCGTCATCGCGCTGCCCGGTGCCGCGGTGGGGCTTATCGAGAAGTTTGCTGAGCACGGTGAGTACCGCACGGGCGACGGCGTTGTTGTCGCGGTGGTCGGCGCGGGCGGCGGTGCCGGGGCATCCACCCTCGCCGCCGCGACCGCGCTGCGCTCCGCCGCGGAACGTTTCCGCCCCGACACCGTTCTCGTCGACGGCGCACCCCTCGGCGGCGGCATCGACCTGCTACTCGGCATCGAATCCACGGCCGGGCTGCGCTGGCCGGACCTGGTGATCGAGGATGGCCGCGTCTCGGCGGCAGCGCTGCACGGCGCCCTCCCCGCCGCGGCGCCCGGGCTGGCCGTTCTCGCCTGCGGCCGCGGCGGTGCCGGTCGATTGCCGGGCGAGATCGGCGCCGCCGCGGTCCATGCGGTCATCGAAGCAGGCCGTGCCGCAGGCGATCTCGTGATTTGCGACGTATCCGGCGAACGCGGCCCGCACGCCGAACGCATGCTCGACTGTGCCGATCTTGTCGTTCTCGTGGTCCCGGCCCGCCTGCGCGCGGTGGCGGCCGCCGAATCCGTGGCCGCTCACATCCGCCACCGAAATCCCAATCAGGGCTTGATAGTTCGCGGTCCCGCCCCGGGTGGACTGCGCGGGGCCGAGGTCGCCGAACTCCTCGACCTTCCGCTTCTCGCCGCGGTCCGAGCCGAGGCAGGTCTGCCCGCCCGTCTGGAACGCGGTGGCCTGACCCTGCGCCGCGGTCCCCTCCGTGACGCCGCCGACGCCGTTCTGTCGGTGCTTTCGGCACCGGCCGGACAGGGACTGCGATGAGCGAGGCGTGCGGTGTGCGGGCGGGGAGGGGGTCGCGGTGAGTGCGTTGGTGACCGGGGAACTGCTGGATCGAGTGCGGGAGCGGTTGGCGGGACGGCCGGATGAACCGGATCCCGCGCGGGTGGCGGCTGCTATCCGGGCCGAGGCGGGCGGGGTGCTCGGTGATACCGATCTGCTGCGGGCGCTGCGGCTGTTGCAGACCGAGATGACCGGGGCGGGCGTACTGGAGCCGCTATTGCACGATCCGCGCGTCGCCGACGTGCTGGTCACCGCGCCGGATGCGGTGTGGATCGATCGCGGGCGCGGATTGGAGAAGTCCTCGGTCACCTTTCCGGACGAGGCCGCGGTGCGCAGGCTGGCCCAGCGACTGGCCCTGTCGGCGGGACGGCGGCTCGATGATTCGCAACCGTGGGTGGACGGTCGGCTCTCGGGAATGGAAGCGGCACTGGGGGATTCGTTCGGCGTCCGCCTGCATGCGGTCTTGGCTCCGATCGCGCACGGCGGCACCTGCCTATCGCTGCGGATACTCCGCCCGGCCACCCAGGGTCTCGATGCGCTGGTAGCCGCCGGGTCGGTCCCCACTGAAGCAAAGGTCTTGCTGGAGAGCATTATTCGAGCACGGCTGGCATTCCTGGTGGTCGGCGGCACCGGCGCGGGTAAGACCACACTGCTGTCCGCTCTGCTCGCCGAGGTGGCCGCGGATGAACGGATCGTCTGCGTCGAAGACGCCGCCGAACTCGCACCACCGCACCCGCACGTCGTGCGCTTGGTCGCGCGCACCGCGAATGTGGAGGGCGTCGGCGCCGTGACCGTGCGCGATCTGGTCCGTCAGGCGCTGCGCATGCGCCCCGACCGAATCGTCGTCGGCGAAGTGCGCGGTGCCGAGGTCGTCGACCTGCTGACCGCGTTGAACACCGGCCACGACGGCGGAGCGGGCACCGTTCACGCGAACTCGCCCAGGGAGGTCCCCGCCCGCCTGGAAGCCCTCGCGGCACTCGGCGGCATGGACCGCTCCGCACTGCACAGCCAACTCGCCGCCGCCGTCCAGGTGGTCCTGCATGTGCATCGGTGCTCCGACGGCACCCGCGGCCTCCGGGAAATCGGTGCCCTGGAACGTGATGAGCACGGCCGCGTCAACATCACCCCCGCCTGGCGTGCCGACCGAGGACCCGCCCCGGCCGCCGCTACGCTGACCCGCCTGCTCGCCGAACGGCTCGACCGATGATCGGCGCGTCGGTCTGCCTCGCGCTGGCATTGTTGGTGACGCCCGAGCCGAGCGCGGTCCGTCGTCGCGCTGCCCTGTTCGGTGGCCCGACGCTGGAACGAAAGGCGGTGCACGGCAGTATCTTTCGCCTGGGTTTCGGAATCATCCCGATGGCGGGTCTCATTCTCGGTGCCGGTCCGCTCCTCGCGGTCGGGCTGGTCGCGGGGACCATGGCGGTCCGGGTCCGGCGCGCGAGGCGGGAGCGGCGGCGGACGGTGGCCGGTGCCCAACTGCTGGACGCACTGGAGGCCGTGATCGGCGAGCTGCGGGTGGGCGCGCATCCGAGTGCGGCCGCCGCGGTGGCCGCGCGTGAGTCGTCGGGCGTCGCGGCGCAGGTGTTCGCAGTCGGCGCGGCGCGCAGTCGCCTCGGCGGGTCCGGCGCCGACGGGCTGCGTCGGCCGGATGCCGTTGTCGCCGTGGAACTGGACCGGATCGCCGATGCGTGGCAGGTCGCCGAACATCACGGCCTCGCGCTCGCCGAGTTGCTTGCCGCGGCACGCGCCGATCTGGTGGGGCGCATCCGTTTCCGCGCCAGGACCGGCGCGGCCCTGGCGGGTGCCCGTGCCACCGCTGCCGTACTGGCCGGGCTCCCGCTGCTCGGCATCGGCCTCGGCCAGCTCATGGGCGCGGCGCCATTACAGGTGCTGTTCGCGTCCTCGGCAGGAACGGTGCTGTTACCCCTGGGGACCGGTCTGGTCTGCGCGGGCCTGCTGTGGACCGATGCCATTACCGAGAAGGTGCTCGTATGAACTGCGGGAATCAACTGAGAAGCGCCGGTTCGAGGGGGTTCGGGGATGTGTACCGCGGTTTCGATAATGCTGTTCGCGGGTGCGCTGATGGTGCTGCCCGGCCGGGTCGCGGTGGGACGGCGGTTACGGATATTGCGCGGGACCGGACCGGAATCCGCGGCGCGCGGACCGGTGCCGAGCGCCGTGGGCGATCCGCTGGCGGTGGCCTCGGTATTCGATCTGCTCGCTGCCTGTCTACGTGCGGGACTGCCGATGGCGGGCGCGGCACGGGCGGTGGCGCCGAGCGCACCGGAAGTATTGCGCACAGCCCTCTTCCGGGCCGCCGATCTCCTGGCCCTCGGTGCGGATGCGACGGCGGCCTGGGAGCGTGCGGCGCAGGATGCCAACGGCCGCCCCGGCGCCGAGGAAGTGGAGTCGCTGGCCCGCATGGCGCGACGATCGGCCCGCTCCGGCGCCTCACTGGCGGTTGCCGTCGGCGAACTGGCCGAACAGCGTCGCGCTGCGGTAGAGGATGCGGCGGCCGCGCGTGCCGAACGCGCGGGCGTTCTGATCAGCGGACCCCTCGGCCTCTGCTTCCTCCCCGCCTTCCTGTGCCTGGGCATAGTGCCGGTCGTCTTGGGCTTGGCCAGCCGAGTACTCGGCGATGGACTCCTGTGAACCCGCCGACCGCCACCCTCCCGCCCACCCCATCCGGAGCGGCTGACACGCGTCGGACCTCGGCGAGTCCGGTTCCGCTGAACCGTTTGACCACCGCAGTCTTCCTATTCGAGGCCTGCCCCGCGCGACGACGGCGGACGGGGCGGGCGTGGTCGGCGGCCGAAAGGGCTTGTCCGCGTGGAGTGGCCGCGCGGGCCGGAAGGAGAGGGGAAAACGGTGCGAATCGGAATGACGGCGAGGCGAGAGGGGCGGCGGTTGGTGGCGGTGCGCGCTGCGGGGTTGTGGTCCACGACGGCGCTTCGCCAGGTGTGGGTGTCGATGGCGTCGTACAGGCCGGTGGGTGCGGTGTCGAGCACGGCCGGACATGCCGCGGGCGCGGTCGGTGTTCGCGGTGCGGCTCGATCGTTGCGGCCCGGTCGCCCGGTGCTTCGGGCGCTCCGTACGAGGGTGCGGGCGGCGTCACTGGGGATTCGGACGCGACTGGTGCGGGTTGTGGTGGCCGACGAGGGCATGAGTACGGCGGAATATGCCATCGGCACCATTGCGGCGGCCGCGTTCGGTGCGGTGCTGTACGGGGTGGTGACCGGGGATTCGATCGTGAACGCACTGACGAAGATCATCGACAAGGCACTGAATACGGCCGTCTGATCGCGTTCGTACAACGTTGTAGTACAACGGATCTCGTGTATGACGGGGGTGCGGTGACGGTGGAGGCCGCGATCGCGGTGGCCTCGATCGTGGTCGCGATGCTCTGTTGCCTCGGTGCGCTGCTGGCGGCGTCGACGCAGGTGCGCTGTGTCGACGCCGCTCGCGAGGCGGCACGGCTCGCCGCCCGCGGGGACCGAGCGAATGCGATGTCGGCGGCACGGCAGGTGGCGCCACCCGGCGCGGATATCTCGGTGCGCGGCGAAGGCGATCGTTTCGTCGCGGTCGTCTCCGCCCGCTCGCCCCTCCTCCCGCTGCTGGTCCTGCGGGCCGACGCGGTCGCCACCCGAGAACCGGGCGTGCGGTGAGGCAATGGTGGATCGGGCTGGGTCGGTGGGAGGTGAGCGGGGTGGGGCGACGGTGTTGGGGTGCCTCGCGCTGTCGACGTTGATCGCGGTGACCTTGTTGATAGGACAGGTCGGCGCGGTGGCGGTCGCGCGGCATCGAGCGCAGGCGGCGGCTGATCTCGGTGCGCTTGCCGCGGCGGGTGCATTGGAATTGGGGGCCGAGGCGGGATGCGCCGAAGCGGGGGAGGTGGTGCGGCATATGCGAGTGCGGATCCGGCGGTGCGAAGTGACGCAGTGGGATGTGCTGGTGACGGTGGAAGGGAATGTACCAATAGGTCTGTTGGGTAACCGTACGGTTCATGCGGTTGCCAGAGCCGGACCCGTAGTGGATGAAGTATGAGTGCGCTCTACCGACACTGGCCAGTGGTAGCCCGCGGCGGTGTAATTTCGGTAATTCTGATGATCGAATAATTGCGGTATTGCATCAATTTCAGAAACAGTGGTGGAAATACGTCCAATGAATCCGCATGTAGATCGCGAAATGATGTGGCAATGGCTCAGTTAACATGAATCTGATCCTTTTTATTCGACCAGGCGACACGCCCGGGGCCGGGAGGTCCGCTGCGGGGCGATCGGGCCAGCCCACACCTGGTGATCGCCGGTCGGGTCGTCGGCCGGTCACGCTCCGGGCGCGGGGCTGTCACGAATCGATTTCCGGGCTTTCACCTGGTCGAATGTCGGCCGCCGGGTAGCTGAGCTCGGCCAGTACCGCCGTCAGCAGGCGCGCCGCGCCCGCCTTGTCCAGTGGATGGTTGCCGTTGCCGCACTTGGGTGACTGGACGCAGGACGGGCACCCGGTCGCACATGCGCAGGATTCGATGGCCGCGAGCGTGGCCGACAGCCAGCGGCGCAGCTGCCCGAACCCGCGCTCGGCGAAGCCTGCACCACCTGGCTGTCCGTCGTAGACGAAGATCGTCGGCAGGCCGGTATCCGGGTGTTCCGCCGTGGAGACCCCGCCGATATCCCACCGATCGCAGGTGGCGACCAGCGGCAGCAGGCCGATCGCGGCATGTTCGGCCGCGTGCAAGGCGCCCGGCACCTGCTGCGGCGCGATGCCCGCGGCGGCCAGGAGTTCCGGTGTGACGGTATAGAGGACCGCGCGGGTCGGCAGCATCTGCGCGGGCAGCTCCAGTTCGACCAGGTCGAGCACCTCGCCGGTGATCAGCGTGCGCAGATATCCGATCACCTGACTTGTCACCCT
Organism: Nocardia sp. NPDC050710; assembly: GCF_040654375.1. Lineage (NCBI taxonomy): Bacteria > Bacillati > Actinomycetota > Actinomycetes > Mycobacteriales > Nocardiaceae > Nocardia > Nocardia sp. NPDC050710. The sequence continues at coordinate 26,983 of NZ_JBFAHV010000023.1, forward strand.
GACCTGCGCCAATGCGCTGGTCACCGCACCATGCCGGTGCTGTTCGGTGATCGCGTCCACGGCGATCGAGGTGAGCTGCCTCGCGCTGGTGGTCCACCCCGGTTCGGCGGCGTGTACGAAAGCCACCCCACCTTCCAGGTCGAGCTCGTCGACCACGTAGGTATCGCCCTGATGCAAGTGCACCGCACCCTGATGCAGGGTGGCGGGCGCCCGTCCGGCATCCGCGGTGCCGAGCAGACGGCCGGTCTCGCCATCGACGATCGCCACGGGCGTGCCGATCCCGCCGCGCACGTCTACCGCGTCGTGCGGCTGCGCATCGGCGGTCACGTACCAGCGCGCCGGCCCGTCGCCCCCGGTGGTGCGGCGTCGAATCAGGCCCTGACCTGCTAGTTCCGCGAGAACTTCGCGGGCGCCGAATTCATCGACCTCGGCATCGGTGAGCGGATGCTCGAGGGCCGCGCAGAGCAGTTGGGGACCGAGCACATAGGGATTGTTCGGATCGGTGATGGTGGCCTCGACCGGCTTGTCCAGCAGCGCTTCCGGGTGGTGGACCAGGAAGGTATCCAACGGATCGTCCCTGGCCACCAGCAGGACCAGTGACCCCTGCGTGCGTCGTCCGGCCCGCCCGGCCTGCTGCCAGAACGAGGCGACCGTTCCGGGAAAACCCGAGATCACGACGGCGTCGAGGCCCGCGATATCCACCCCGAGCTCCAATGCGTTGGTGGTGGCGGCGCCGAGTAGGGAACCGTCGGCGAGCGCGGCCTCGAGCTCCCGCCGGTCCTCCGCGAGATAACCGGCTCGATAGGCGGCGATCCGGGCGCTGAGCTGCGGGTCCACCTCGGCCAGGAGCCGCCGGGTGTCCATCGCGGTGAGTTCGGCAGCCCGGCGCGAACGCACGAAGGTGAGTGTGCGGGCTCCCTCGGCCACCAGATCGGCCATGATCCTGGCCGATTCGGAGGTCGCCGAGCGTCGGACCGGCGCTCCATTTTCGCCGGTCAGGGCGGTGAGCAGGGGTGGTTCCCAGAGCGCGACGGTGCGTGGCCCCCGTGGTGAGCCGTCCTCGGTGACCGCGACGCACGGTGCCCCGATCAGCCGTGACGCCGCGGCCGCTGGTTCGGCGGTGGTGGCCGAGCAGAGGATGAAGATCGGATCGGCGCCGTAGCGGGCGGCGATGCGGCGCAGCCTGCGCAGCACCAGCGCCACGTGGGATCCGAATACGCCCCGGTAGGCGTGGCATTCGTCGATCACTACGTAGCGCAGCCTGCGCAGGACCCGCGCCCAGCGCTGGTGCGATCGGAGGATGCCGAGGTGCAGCATGTCGGGGTTGGTGAAGACCCAACGGGCATTGGCGCGTACCCATTGCCGGATCTCCGCGGGCGTATCGCCGTCGTAGGTGGCCGGGTGAATATCGCGCAGCGCCCCTTCATGGGTCAATGCGCCGATCGCGCGCAACTGATCGGCGCCCAATGCTTTTGTGGGCGAGAGATAGAGCGCGGTGGCCCGCGGATCCTCCAGCAGCGCGTTCAGTACCGGCAGCTGGTAGCCGAGGGATTTACCGGATGCTGTCCCGGTGCTGACCACCACGTGGGTGCCGCCCGCCGCCAGCTCGGCGGTCCTGGTCTGGTGGGTCCACGGTGTGTCGATGCCGGTGCCGCGCAGCGCCTCGACCACGTCGGATGCTGCCCAATCGGGCCAGGTCGCGGTGCCTGCCGCTCGTGCGGGGAGCTCGACGACATGGGTGAGCCGTTGGTCGGAATCGGGTGCTCCGGTCAGGACACGATTCAGCAACGATGTCCCGTAGCTCGGGAGGTTGCTGGGGTTCGTCCGCGTTGCCTGGTGGGTCGGATTCACAACGTGGAGGCCTCGACACGCGGAGAAGGTGTGAAACGTGTGTGGTTGGGAAGTCCCACCTGCCATTTCGATACCAAATAGCGACCTGGGTCACAGTGTGTTTGCTGAACGAGCGCTCGGTTATCGAGAGGCAAACGAACCTGAAGTACGGATTTGAGCATTGTGTCCCTCACCTGCGCATTCGCAAGATCAACTTTTTTGCAAATTGTCGGTAACTCGACTGTTGAATTGCTCGGAGACATGGTTCACTGGTTCCTGGTCGCAAGCTTCTGTGTTCGAGGGACGGATCCAAAGTCCAAACCGTCAGCAGGATCGATGTTGCGAACGGTGTGCTTGGTGCTTTCCTGCAGGGGGAACCAACAGTACAGCGGTCGGAACGGACCCGGTGGACGAACCCAGTTGTCCGCCGTTCCGGTAAGAAAAGAGAAGGAACAGAATGGCACAGGGAACTGTGAAGTGGTTCAACGCGGAGAAGGGGTTCGGCTTCATCGCGCCCGAGGACGGCTCCGCTGACGTCTTCGTCCACTACTCCGAGATCCAGGGGACGGGTTTCCGCACCCTCGAGGAGAACCAGAAGGTCGAGTTCGAGGTCGGCCAGGGCACGAAGGGCCCGCAGGCCACCGGAGTTCGCGCGCTCTCCTGAACGCGCGACGATCCACAGCTCGTCCCTCACCACCGGTAACGGGGTGAGGGACGAGCTATATCTGGGGTAAGGCACGAGTTGATACACGCCGAGCGCGACCACGTCGCGCGGCAAGTGTGGTCAGAGACACGGCATACTGAACCTCGGTGACCACGTACGCTCAGTGGTTCGGGTCGCAAGCGCTCGACCACAGCCTGCGTGAGGGTATAAACGTGTCTGGTAGCGACAGAAGCCGTCGCCACTGCTTGCCCCAGCCGCGCAATGCGCGTAACAGCATCGCGCGGGTCGAAAAGGAAAGGTGTATTCGCCGGTGGCAACACGAGACCGCGGTGCAGCCGACCAGGGCCGTCCCCTGCGTCGTCTCGTGATCGTCGAGTCCCCGACCAAGGCCCGCAAGATCGCGCCCTATCTGGGTCGCAACTACACGGTCGAGGCCTCGGTCGGTCATATCCGGGACCTCCCGCGTGGTGCCGCGGATGTTCCGGCCAAGTACAAGGGTCAGCCCTGGGCGCGCCTGGGTGTCGATGTCGACAACGACTTCGAGCCGATCTATGTGGTGAGCCCGGATAAGAAGGCCAAGGTCACCGAGCTCAAGAGTCTGCTCAAGGACGCCGACGAGCTCTATCTCGCCACCGACCCCGACCGCGAGGGCGAGGCCATCGCCTGGCATCTGCTGGAGACGCTCAAGCCCAAGGTGCCGGTCCGGCGCATGGTGTTCCACGAGATCACCGAGCCCGCCATCCAGGCCGCCGCCGCGGATACCCGTGAACTCGACCCGGACCTGGTCGACGCGCAGGAGACCCGCCGCATCCTGGACCGGTTGTACGGCTACGAGGTCAGCCCGGTGCTGTGGAAGAAGGTCATGCCGCGGCTGTCGGCGGGCCGGGTGCAGTCCGTCGCGACCCGGGTCATCGTGCAGCGCGAACGCGAGCGGATGGCGTTCCGCTCGGCCGAGTACTGGGATATCGCCGCCAAGCTCGACGCGGGCGCGGGCGAGAACGGCGATGCCACCAACCCGCGGACCTTCGGTGCGCGGCTGGTCAGCGTGGCAGGTTCCCGGGTCGCGACCGGTCGTGATTTCGGGTCGGACGGGCAGCTGAAGGCGACCAATGGCGTCATCGTGCTGGATGAGGCCTATGCGCGCCGCCTCGCCGAGGCGCTGGACGGTGCTGACCTGGTGGTTTCCTCGGCGGAGGCCAAGCCGTACGCGCGCAAGCCGTACCCGCCGTTCATGACCTCGACGCTGCAACAGGAGGCGGCCCGCAAGCTGCGCTTCTCCTCCGAGCGCACCATGCGGGTCGCGCAGCGGCTCTACGAAAACGGCTACATCACCTATATGCGTACCGACTCGACCACGTTGTCGCAGTCGGCGATCGCCGCGGCCCGCTCGCAGGCGACGCAGCTCTACGGTGCGGAGTACGTCTCGCCGACGCCGCGTCAATACAACCGCAAGGTGAAGAACGCGCAGGAAGCACATGAGGCGATCCGCCCGTCCGGCGACACCTTCCAGACCCCTGGACAGCTGCATTCGCGGTTGGACAATGACGAATTCCGGCTCTACGAGCTGATCTGGCAGCGCACGGTCGCCTCCCAGATGGCCGACGCGCGCGGCACCACGCTGACGCTGCGGATCAACGGTGTCGCGGGTACCGGTGAGGAGTGCGTGTTCTCCGCATCGGGTCGCACCATCACCTTCCCCGGCTTCCTCAAGGCCTACGTGGAGAGTGTGGACGAGGAGGCGGGCGGCCAGTCCGATGACGCCGAATCCCGGCTTCCCGCATTGGAAGCGGGGCAGGGCGTCACCGCGGTCGAGCTGAATCCGGATGGGCACAGCACGAATCCGCCCGCGCGCTACACCGAAGCCTCGCTCATCAAGATGCTCGAAGAGCTCGGCATCGGACGCCCGTCCACCTATTCGTCGATCATCAAGACGATCCTGGACCGCGGATATGTGTACAAGCGCGGCAGCGCGCTGGTGCCGTCGTGGGTGGCTTTCGCGGTGGTCGGATTGTTGGAGGCGTACTTCGGCAGGCTGGTCGACTTCGACTTCACCGCCGCGATGGAGGACGATCTCGACGCCATCGCCGGCGGGCGCGAGCAGCGCGGAAACTGGTTGTCCAGCTTCTATTTCGGTGGCGATCACGGAGTAGAGGGGTCGGTCGCGCGTTCGGGCGGGCTCAAGAAGATGGTCGGCGAGCAACTCGACGATATCGACGCCCGCGAGGTCAATTCGATCAAGTTGTTCACCGACGACGAGGGCCGCGACGTTGTGGTGCGGGTCGGCCGGTTCGGTCCGTACCTGGAGCGGATGGTCGCCAATCCCGATGACCCCGAAGGTGATGCGGTCTCGCAGCGGGCCAATCTGCCCGATGATCTGCCGCCGGACGAGCTGACCTCCGAGGTCGCCGAGAAGCTGTTCTCGACGCCGCAGGAGGGCCGTCGACTCGGCGCCGATCCGGAGACCGGGAACGAAATCGTCGCCAAGGAAGGACGTTTCGGTCCCTATGTGACCGAGATCCTGCCCGAACCGCCCGCCGAGGAGGCGCAGACGCCCGCCAAGAAGACGGCGAAGAAGGCGGCGGCCCCGAAGGCGCGGACCGGCTCGCTTTTCAAGTCGATGGATCTGGCGACGATCACCCTCGACGACGCGCTCAAACTGCTTTCGCTGCCGCGCGTGGTCGGCGCCGACCCGGCCTCCGGTGAGGAGATCACCGCGCAGAACGGGCGCTACGGGCCGTACCTGAAGAAGGGCACGGATTCTCGCTCGCTTGCCAGCGAGGACCAGATCTTCACGGTGACCCTGGACGAGGCGCTGAAGATCTACGCCGAGCCCAAGCGGCGCGGCAGGCAGGCGGCCAGCGCCGCTCCGTTGCGTGAGCTCGGAAACGACTCCGCCACCGGTAAGCCGATGGTGATCAAGGACGGCCGGTTCGGTCCGTATGTCACCGACGGTGAGACCAACGCCAGCCTGCGCAAGGGCGACGAGGTCGAATCGATCACCGACGCCAGGGCCTCGGAGCTGCTCGCCGATCGGCGTGCGCGCGGGCCGGTGAAGAAGGCGGCCAAGAAGACAACGGCCAAGACGGCGGCGAAGAAGACCGCTGCCAAGAAGACGACGGCCGCCAAGAAGACGACCGCGACCAAGACCGCCGCGAAGAAGACCACGGCGGCCAAGAAGACGGTCGCGAAGAAGTCCTGATCCGGACTCGGCCGTTCGATGCGATCGGACGGCCGAGTACGCGAATTCCCGTAATCGCGCACCATTCCGGGCACGCCGACATCATCCGGGAAGAGCTCGACGGCCAGAACAGCACGTTCTCGCGCGGCTAGTCGTCGAGCAGCCGGAGGAATTCCCGCATCCACGCCGGATGGTCGGGCCAGGCCCGGCCGGTGACGATGTTGTCCTCCACGTGGGCCTCGCTATCGACGAATTTGCCGCCCGCCGCCTCGATATCGGGCGCCAACGCCGGGTAGGCGCTACAGGATCGGCCGGTGAGGACGCCGGCCGCGGCGAGGATCAGCGGTCCGTGGCAGAGTGCGGCGATCGGCTTGCCCTTCTCCGCGAAATGCTGCACCAGGCGTTGGCAGTCCCGGTCATTGCGCAGGTACTCCGGTGCGCGCCCGCCCGGAAGTACCAGCGCGCCGCAGGTCGCGGGATCCACATCGGCGAACGCGATATCGGAAGGCCAACTGTGCCCGGGCTTTTCGGTGTAGGTGTCGAAGCCGTCGACGAAGTCGTGCACCACGAACTGCAACTTCTTGACGGTGGGGGCCGCGATCAGGACCTCGTGGCCCGCCTCCAGCAGTCGCTGGTACGGGTACATGACCTCGAGGTCTTCGGCGGCGTCTCCGGCGATCAACAGAATTCTCACGATTCCACCTCCGCCTCGAGGATCCGCTGCCCCGGAAACCGGGTCAAGACCGTGCCGGTCTGTTTCGCGGCCGGGCGCGTCGGGTCGACGCGGGTCGGACGACGGGGATCGGCGTAGGCACTACGGCCCTGTGCTGCGGAGATCGGTTCCGGCCCGTCTCGGCGGACGGCGGTGAGTCGTGTCGGTGGGGGCGGTTAGGGTGTACGGCGTGGCGGGTGTCTTCGATCGGTTGGTCGGCCAGGATGCGGTCGAGTCCGAGCTGACGGCTGCCGCGATCGCGGCTCGCGCGGGCGTGATCGAAGGGGCGATGACGCATTCGTGGTTGTTCACCGGACCGCCGGGATCGGGTAGATCCGTTGCGGCACTGTGCTTTGCGGCGGCGCTGCAATGCACCGATCCGGGGACGCCGGGGTGCGGCACCTGCCACGCCTGCACCACGACCATGGCGGGCACACACGGCGATGTACGACGGGTGATCCCGGAGGGGCTGAGCATCAGCACCAAGGAGATGCGCGAGATCGTGCAGATCGCCTCGCGCAGGCCGAGCACCGGGCGCTGGCAGGTGGTGGTCATCGAGGATGCCGACCGGCTCACCGAGGCCGCCGGCAATGTCCTGCTGAAGGTGGTGGAGGAGCCGCCGGATCGCACGGTCTTCCTGCTCTGCGCGCCGTCGGTGGATCCCGAGGACATCTCGATCACCCTGCGCTCACGCTGTCGGCACGTGCACCTGGTCACGCCGTCGGTCCCCGCGATCGCCAAGGTGCTGCGCGACCGCGACAAGCTGGACGAGAAGACCGCCCGCTGGGCGGCCTCCATCAGCGGCGGGCATGTCGGCCGGGCCAGGCGACTCGCCACCGACGAGGAAGCCAGGGCGCGGAGGCAGCGAGCTCTGGCCCTGGTCGGCGCGGTCTCCCGCCCGGGCGCCGCCTACGCCGCCGCCGACGAGCTGGTGAAATCCGCCGACGACGAAGCCAAGCAGATGAGCGCTACCCGCGACGAACGGGAACGCGAGGAACTCGCCACTGCCCTCGGCGCGGGCGGCACCGGCAAGGGCGCCGCGAGCGCGACCCGCGGCTCCGCGGGCGTACTGAAGGATCTGGAACGCCGCCAGAAGTCACGCGCCACCCGAACCGGACGCGATGCCCTCGACCGCGCCCTCATCGACGTGGCGGGCGTCTACCGCGACGCCCTCGCCATCAGTTTCGGCGCCGCCCGGAACGGCTCCGGTGTCAGCCTCACCCATCCGGACCTCTCCGACCAGATCCACGACCTCGCCGACCGCGTCCGCCCCGAAGGTCTGCTGCGCTCCATCGAGGCCGTCCTCGCCTGCCGCGAAGCTCTCGACCTCAACGTCAAACCCCGCTTCGCCCTGGCCGCCATGGTCGCCGCCCTCATGGCCGCCCAATCCCGATAACACCCAGCCGAAGCGCCCCCGACCCCCACCTCACCTCCCGTTTTCGCGATCCGCCCCCCGAGACGATAGACTCGCGCTGCCGAAAGGCACGCCGCCTTAGCTCAGTCGGTAGAGCGCTTCACTCGTAATGAAAAGGTCGGGGGTTCGATTCCCCCAGGCGGCTCCATAAAGTAGGCCCCTGACATGTGGAAACGTATGCAGGGGCCTTTTTGCTGGTCGAACAAAGATTCGGTGTGTTCACCACTATGACGCCACTCGTCGTGCTCGACACTTCTGGCGAGCCGAAGGTGTGTTCGAGTGACTGCACTTGCAATGGTTCCACTCGGGCGCGTGTGGGAGAGGGCTCGGGGAGAGTCTGACCGCGTACCTCGGCCGGGGTTGAACATCGGCCGGTGATCGGCGTTGCTGCCTGTGAAGGTGGTGCCGGTGGCTCGAAAGCCTGATGTGTTCGTCAAAGCACTATCGCCCGAGACGCCGCAACCTCGCCTAGATAGCGCGGCGTAGCAAGCAGCCGGTCCGAATGCGGCGAGCGGCGGTGGTGATGCATCAGCGCAGCATCAGCCGGTCGAGTTTCATCGCGCAGCTGGCGCAGGTATCGGAATTCTATGTGCAGCAAGTGATCTTGCAGCGGCAGGACAGAATTTGGGCGGCGCCCGAACTTCCACTAGCGACGATCGCCGACGCTTCGCGACGACCGACCCGGAATCGATCCCGGGTCGGTCGACGGGTATGGGTCAGCGGACCACGTCGCAGTGCTTCAGCTTGTGTCCCCGAGGTACCTTGGTGTTCGCATCGGCCTGGGCTGCTGCCTTATCCTTGCCAGTGCCATACACGACGTCGCCCGTCGCTTCATTCTGTAGATTCATCAGGTAGCATTTCACGGTTACAGTCTTCTTCGGCTTCGCAAATTCGAATTCGCTCGCGAACGCGCCGGAACTATCGACCGCAGTCGTTCGCCGGAACGGAATTAGCCGGAACTGCTGGCATCACCAGTAATCCAGCCAACATGGAACCGGTCAGAACACGCTTGACTACGAGCATCATCGAGAACCCCCCTGTGGAATCGAACGATTCCACAGTATCCTGGCGCCGACTGGTGGCGCAACCCACTTCTGCACGGTTCGCGGGCACTGGAGGGGCGATGTGACAGGTTGTCGGCTGAGCCGGGCCGGTGTATACATCACCTCATGACCATATTTCGGGGAAGTGTCCACATATACGGCACAATGGACGATGCGGTCCGGCTCGTCGCGATCTACGCCAAGCGTATGGCACTCGAGATCGGGGACGAACCCGCACACTTCTCCGTGAAGGAAGACTGGTTCGATTCTTTCAAGCTGGTAGCGCAGTGGTTGGAATACAACGAGGAACTCACCACAGACGACCTGCCGGAGCTACGGAAAGTTCTGGAGATCAGTTGCGTTTTTGATCCGTCGGCGAAATCAGAGCCGGACAGATTCATTGAGAATGCTATAGATGCTGCGTTGGCAGAATTCTATCAATATGGTGGGCGACCGAATGTCGGCGATCCTGCTTCCATCCCCTGGGCCAGTTCGTCCGCCGAACTCGACGAGGAGGAGATCGAGCGTTTCCAGAAGCGATTTCCAGGCGTGGTCGCCCCGACATCTCGGAAATCCAGTTGAGCTCGGTCCCTGGAGGTAAACAGAACAGAAAGAAGAAGGCCGGTAACTCAGCTGAGTAGTTTTTCAGGTGAGAAGATTTGCCGAATTTGCGCTTCGCGCAGGATCGCGACCGCACCGGAGCGGCTGTCAGATGAGAAGCGCGCCGACCACAACACCGACCCCACGGTAGGGTCCTTCTCGGCATTCTCCGGGGAGGGCCCCGACTCGGCTCCGGATCGGTGCATTGGGGGACGGTACGACCGCTCCTCACCGTGAGCGACCGCTCCACAGGCAGCCCGCGAGGACAAGGTCGACGATGCCCTCGATGAAGCCTGGATCGAGTGGCTCTCCGGTGACGAGCAGACGGAAGTAGAGCGGGCCGAGCAGCGCCTCGATCGCCGGTCCGGGGTCCGCTCGCGGACCGATCTCGCCGCGCCCCCTGGCCCGCTCCACGATCGTCCGGTCGAGCTCGAGACGCTCCGCCCAAAACCGGGCGTTTGCCGCGGCCAGCTCCGGGTTGCCCGGCGCTTCGCCCGCGACCGCGCGGACGACCGCCTCGCCGGCAGGGGAGGTCTGGATCGCGGCCGAGCGCTGGGCGAGCTCCAGCAGGTCTCCGCGCAGCGAGCCGGTGTCGGGGACCGCCACGGTCTCGGCCGCCTGCTCCAGCATCGCGTCGAGGACGAGCATCTCCTTGGTCCGCCACCGCCGGTAGATCGATGTCCTGTGCACTTCTGCTCGCGTGGCGACGCTGTCCAGGCTGAGACCGGAGTATCCGTGCGCCGCGAGCTCCTCGAGCGTCGCCGCGATCACGGCCGCGCGGACCCGCGCGCTCCGTCCGCCTGGCCGCCGGGACGTGGTCGACGCTTCCATGCGTTGCTTCACGGTGCTAATATTAATGCTACAAAACGTTGCGTTTATGAGGCATGTCAGATGAAGCGCTACGACCAAGCTGGTGTTTTCCCGCGGGTGATCAGACGGACGGCGGGTACTCGCCCCATGGCGTGGCTGTACGGTCACATCCAGGAGCCGCTCGACCGCTTCGTGTACCGGCGCACCTCGGGCAAGACGACCCTGACCTCCTGGCTCGGCGATGTCGAGGTAGCGATGCTGACAACGACCGGAGCGAAGACCGGCCGGGAGCGGACCCACGTGGTGCTCGGGCTCGTCAACGGCGACCGGGTGGTTGTGGTCGCCTCGAACTTTGGCCGTCCGCACCACCCGGCCTGGTACCACAACCTGCGCGGCAACCCGCGAGCCTCAATCGTGATCGGCGGCGTCTCGCGCGAAGTCATAGCCCACGAGCTGCACGGAGAGCAGCGCGAGCGTTACTACCAGCGGGGCATCGACATCTACCCGGGGTTCACCCACTACCGGCGCCGGGCGCACCGCCGGATCCCGGTACTTGCGCTCGATCCGGCCTAGCGCGCCGAGGCCGTCGCCTCATCTCTGGAAAGACCTGGAGACCAGCCGTGACGTCTGCGATACCAACCGGCGACCCGTCACGAACGCCCAAGCCGCACAGCCAATTTGGAGCACATGCCCGCTCGCCTGCGGCATCTCGGCACCCCCGCTGCGCGCCGCCGATTACATCGTGGTCGACGAGTGGACGCACGACGACGCGAATGGTGCGGCGATCGAATTCCCGTTTCCCATCCACATCCCCCGGTCGGAATTGGAGTTCTGCGGGGGGGGGGGGGGAGTTGAACCGCCCGTCCAAACGTAACGCGTTCAATATGGATCTGCTGCATGCGCTCGGAAATGCCTACTACGTGCTGGAAACCGACGACCAACTCCGTTGCGGCGTTCTGTACGGTCACGGCGCGAACTTCACCGGCGGCCTCGACCTGGCCGATGTGCTGCCGCAGATCACCGATAGCAGCGTGGATTGGGCCGAGGACGAGTTGAATCCGGTGTCCACCACCGGACCGGCGCGGACGACTCCGGTTGTGGCGGCCGTGCACGGATGGTCCATGACCATCGGGATCGAACTGCTGCTGGCCGCGGATATCCGCATTGCCGCAGCCGATTCCCAGTTCGCGCAGATGGAAGTGCAGCGCGGGATCTTTCCTCTCGGTGGAGCCACTTTCCGGCTGCCGCGTGAGGCGGGGTGGGGCAACGCGATGCGCTGGCTGCTCACCGGAGATCCGTTCGACGCGAACGAAGCGCTGCGCTTGGGACTCGTCCAAGAGATCGTCGAACCGGGCCGCCAGCTCGATCGGGCAGTGGAACTGGCGGAACGGATCAGCGAGCAGGCGCCACTCGGTATCAAAGCAACGATGGCTTCGGCCCGGCTCGGCGTGACCGAGGGCGAAGTCGTCGAGGGTGACGCCATCCGTGACGTGCTGCGTCGGCTGGTCAAGAGCGAGGACGCCCAGAAAGGCATGTTGTCGTTCCTGGAGCGGCGGCCGGCGCGGTTCACCGGCCGATAGAAGGCTACGCGGCTGCAGTGCCCCGTCAGCGGGCCTGCAGCCGTGGACGTTTCGTAATCGAGAAGGCGGTCCACGAAATATCTAGGTCGACGGCTGAATCGGTCGCTGTACCGCGTCATCGTCGCGAAATCCGCTGGACGCAAGATCTTCTGCCTCGCGACCGCCGAGGTCCGGCTCGGGTAGAACTTCCACGCACCACAGGTCCGGTGCGCGGTTTGCAGTCATCCGTGGGTTCGACGCCGCAAACGGTCCTGGCCGGACGGCCCCACAGCTCGGCCACCTCGGAGGGATGGCCGAGGGGGCTAGATCGTGGGTTCTGTGGCTGGTCGGGCTTGGATGGTGTCGAGGGTGTCCAGCGCTTCTCGGCACCAGTCGACCCAGAGTTGTTCCATCGCGATTCCGGCTTTGAGGACGAGATGTCGCAGGGCGTCGGCGTCGGTGTCGACGCTGGAGAAGTCGCGGGTCTCGATCTCTGTGTGTTTGACCAGGTCGCTGCCGTGCACGGCGAGATGGTGGGCGATCACTGCGCGCAGCCCGTCGAAGTCGCCGACCGAGGCCGCGGCCCGCGTTTTCACGATCAGGGATTCGCGGTGGTGCGTCGGTTCGTCGATCTCGCCGGTCCAATCGCGCAGGGCGATTGTTCCCGCCTCGGTGATGGCGAAGCGTTTGGGTTGGCCGCGCCCAGGACGTTCAGGTTGTGGCGCTTCGGCGACCAGGCCGGTGGCGTGGAGCCGATCGAGTTCCCGGTAGATCTGCTGATGGGAGGCCGACCAGAAGTATCCGTAGAGGCGATCGAAGCGTTTGGCCAACTCGAAGCCGCTGGATTCGCGTTCGGCCAACGCTGTGAGGATCGCGAACTGCAGTGCCATTCGCCGAATCTTAGAGAGGTCGCCTATAAGCGGGTTTGTCAGTAGCCGGCGAATACCGGGGCGGACTTGGCCAGAAACGCTGCCACCGCCGTCTTGTGATCACGGGTGCGGTGCGTGCGGGTCATCTGGTTGGCTTCGAAATCCACGGCGGCCTCGAGGGTCGTTCCGCAGGTGTGGTTGACCGAAGCCTTGATCGAGGCCAGCGCCGTCGTCGGGCCTGCGGCCAGTTCGTTCGATAGCGAACGCCAGCTGGATTCGAAGTCGGTGTCGGCGACCACTTGGTGGACGATGCCCAGGCGCAGGGCTTCGGCGGATCCGATAACGCGTGGACGCATCAGCAGGTCCAGCGCGGCAGCTCGGCCCGCGATACGGGGCAGGGTCCATGACATCCCGGTGTCGCAGGACAGCCCGATTCCGGCGAAGGCGGTGGTGAAGGCCGCCGACTCCGTGGCGATGCGCAGGTCACATGCCAGCGCCAGCGCCATCCCCGCTCCTGCGGCGGTTCCGTTGACGGCCGCGATCACCGGCTTCGGCATGCTCACCAGCAGCCGCACGATTGGGTTGAAGTGTTCGCGCACGAGGTCGCCCAGGACGATTCCTTCCGGAGCGTTCTGCAATTCTCGCAGGTCCTGTCCGGCGCAGAACGCGCGACCGCTGCCGGTGAGGACGACCGCACGCACGGCAGGATCGGCGGATGCGGCAGCCAGGTCATGCCGCAGCTGGTTGCGGGTGGCGGTGTCGATGCTGTTGAACTGCTGGGGCCGGTTGAACCGGATGATGGTGGTCGCGCCCTTCGTGTGGGTGTCGATCACGGGAAGATTGTCGTTCATCGGTTGTCGCCTCCTCCTCGATTTCATAGTGGTGGTGTCGGTAAGTGAGCGCAGGTGATGGCGGTTGCGAACGCCGGATACTTGCATCGAAACCTGAAGCGGTGGCGAGGCTGTCGCGACGGGCGTCGACGGCGGGGTAGCACAGCCGAGATCGAAGGTCGGATCCGTTGTCAGCCTTGGTTGTTCGCGATCGCATGCGACCCCTACCGCGTGGGTTGCGTGATCACTTCGCTGATGGCTGCGGGGCTCGGTACGGCAGGCTGTCCGGTGCGCGCCAGCGTGGATGCCAGGTCGCGGCGGGCTTGGTCGTATTGCTGGGTGAGGGTGGCGACGAATTCTGCGGTGGTACGGCGTTCGGTGATCGCGCCGATGCCTTGTCCCGCACCCCAGACGTCTTTCCACGCCTTGGCGTCGGTATTTCCCCCGGATCCGAAGTTCATCTTCGAGGGATCGGACTTCGGCAGGTTGTCCGGGTCCAGGCCCGCGGCGATGATGCTGCCGCGCAGGTAGTTTCCGTGCACGCCGGTGAACAGGTTGCTGTAGACGATGTCGGCGGCGTTGGAGTCGACGATCATCTGCTTGTAGTCGGGCACGACGTTGGCTTCGGCGGTGGACAGGAACGCCGAGCCGATATAGGCGAGGTCCGCGCCGGCGGCCTGTGCGGCCAGAATGGAGCGGCCGTGGGCGATAGCTCCCGACAGCAGCAGCGGCCCGTCGAACCAGGTGCGGATCTCCTGGATCAATGCGAACGGCGACTGGGTGCCGGCGTGGCCACCGGCTCCCGCGGCGACGGCGATCAGGCCGTCGGCACCCTTCTCGATCGCCTTGCGTGCGAACTTGTCGTTGATGACGTCGTGGAAGACGACGCCGCCGTAGGAGTGGACCGCGTCGTTGATCTCCTCGCGCGCACCCAGCGAGCTGATCACGATCGGCACCTCATGCTCGACGATGACGGCCATGTCGTGGTCGAGGCGCTCGTTGGAGCGGTGAACGATCTGATTCACCGCGAACGGCGCCACGATCGCGCCCGGGTCGGCCGCCCGGTACGCGGCGTTCTCCTCGGTTATGCGGGCCAGCCAATCGCCGAGCATCGCCGCCGGGCGAGCGTTCAACGCCGGGAACGACCCGATCACCCCGGCCTGACACTGGGCGATGACGAGCTCGGGCCCTGAGGCGATGAACAGCGGCGACCCGACCACTGGCAGGGAAAGGCGGCTGGAAAGCCACGGCGGTAGAGCCATTGTGAATCCTCCGAGACAGAGAGCGCGGCGAAGACGCCGCCGGGAACTGCGCGTGAACCGGACACTATTTCCACGCGAGATCTTGTGCAACAAGTTGCATAAAGAGTGTGGCATCAATCACTTTCTGCGTTCCCGCGGGCCCGGGTCCGCGGACCATCCCCGAGGTGCAATAGTCCGACCGGGGTCCTGATCAGCACGTTTGCCGACGTGGGCGAATCGGACGAGAAGTAGATGTGACCGGCGGCACAATCTTTATGCAACTTGTTGCACAATCGGCGTCGGTGCACTTACTCTCCTGGACACCGCCTGGACCAACCCCGAATCTGCCGTTGCGAACCCAGGCGATGCATCCACGTTCGACGCGTCAAGGAGAGCCGCGCATGGACATTCAGTTCGACTTCACCGGTAAAAAGGTCGTGATCTTCGGAGGCACGACCGGCATCAACTTCGGCATCGCCGAAGCGTTCGCCGCCCATGGGGCCGCCGTGGTGGTGGTCAGCCGCAAACGCGCCAACGTCGACGCCGCGATCGCGCAGCTCGACAGCTACGGCGTGCCGGTCGGCGGCTTCGTGGCCGACGTGCGCGACATGCAGGCCGTGGAAGAGGTTTACGAGTCGATCCGCACCGAGTGGGGAGCCATCGATATCCTGCTCTCGGGCGCGGCGGGCAACTTCCTCGCTGAGGCCTCGACGCTGTCGTCGAACGGTTTCAAAGCGGTCGTCGACATCGACCTCAACGGCACCTTCCATGTGATGCGCGCCGGGTTCGGTTATCTCGCTCCCGGCGCGTCGGTCATCAACATCACTGCCCCGCAGGCCTGGATCCCGGTCCGCTACCAAGCTCACGTGTGTGCCGCGAAAGCCGGTGTCGACCAATTGACCCGCGTGCTGGCACTCGAATGGGGCGCCAAGGGCATCCGCGTCAATGCGATCGCGCCCGGCCCGATCGCCGGCACCGAGGGGATGGCGCGATTGACTCCGCACGACGACGGTACTGCCATCAAGACGGTGCCACTGGGGAGGCTGGGCACGAAGGACGATGTCGCCGGCCTGGCGATGTTCCTGTCGTCCTCGGCGGCCCGCTATATCTCCGGGGCGATCATCCCCTGCGACGGCGGCGGCTCGGGCGAAAGCATTCTGCAGATCCAGGAAGCCGGACGCTTCCTGGCAGCGGCCACGCAACAGTAGGCCTTCGAACAGCACTGGCCACCAACGCTTTCAGTTCACTGACTCACCGCCACCACCGCAGAAAGATCCGACATGCAACGACAAATCTTCGACACCGAACATGACGACTTCCGTGACCTCGTACGCACTTTTCTCGCCAAAGAGGTGCTGCCGCACTACGAACAATGGGAAAAGGACGGCGCGGTCTCTCGTGAGGTCTGGCTCGCCGCCGGCCGCCAAGGCCTGCTGGGTTTGTCCGCGCCGGAAGAATTCGGCGGCGGCGGCACCACCGACTTCCGCTACAGCGCAATCATCGCCGAAGAATTCGCCAGCGCGGGCACGCCTGGGCTCGCGCTGGGCCTGCACAACGACATGGTCGGCTCATATCTGATCGGCCTGAGCAATGAGGAACAGAAGAAGCGCTGGCTGCCCGGCTTCTGTAGCGGCGAAACGATCGGTGCAATCGCCATGACCGAACCCGGCGGCGGCTCCGACCTCCAAGGCATCAGCACCCACGCCGAAGACCGCGGCGATCACTGGCTGCTCAACGGCTCCAAGACCTTCATCTCCAACGGCATCCTCGCCGACCTGATCATCGTGGTCGCCAAAACCACCCCCGAGGGCGGATCACGAGGCCTGTCGCTGCTCGTGGTGGAGCGTGGCATGGACGGCTTCGAACGCGGCCGCAACCTCGACAAACTCGGCCAGAAGGCCCAGGACACAGCGGAACTGTTCTTCAACGACGTCAAAGTGCCCAAAGAGAACCTGCTCGGACAACTCAACGGCGCGTTCCTGCACCTGGTCACCAACTTGGCCACCGAGCGGCTCCACATTGCCGCAGCCGCGATCGCGGTGGCGGAACACATGCTCGACATCACCACCCGCTACGTCAAGGAGCGTGAAGCGTTCGGGCGACCGCTGGCCAAGTTGCAACACGTGCGTTTCGAGATCGCCGAGATGGCCACCGAGTGCGCCGTCACCCGCAGCTTCATCGACCGGTGCATCGTCGATCACTCGAGCAGTGAACTCGACGCCGTGCACGCCTCCATGGCCAAATGGTGGGCCACCGAACTGCAGAAACGAGTCACAGACCGGTGCCTGCAACTGCATGGCGGCTACGGCTACATGAACGAGTACCCGGTCGCGAAGGCCTTCGTGGACGGACGTGTCCAGACCATCTACGGCGGCGCCACCGAGATCATGAAAGAGATCATCGGCCGCTCACTTCTCGCCTCCTGACCAATCCCTCGACCGCCGCAGACCGGCCACGATTGGCGCAGTCGCCGGCGTACAAAGGAGTTGCTCCTGGGCCGGGCACCGTTGACCGGCCCAGGAACGGGGTCAGACCGCGGTGGCGGTCTGGTGGTCGGTGCGTTCGACGATTCGGGCCAGTTCGGCGTTGAAGCGGTCGGCGGCTTCGATATTGCCGAGGTGGCCGGTGGGCCAGATGTGGTAGTCGGCAAGGGCGCCGGTGCTCGCGAGGAGGTCGACGATCTTGCGGGACAGGCGCTCGGGGAGCAGTAGGTCGCCGGAGCCCGCGATGACGGTGGTCGGGACGGTCAGGTGCGCGGCGGAGTCGCCCAGGTCGATATCGAGCAGGGCGGCGGCGTGCAAACCCCTGGTCAGCGGTCGGCAGGAACGGATGATGCCGAGGGCGAAGTCGACTTCGTCGGCGGTGGCGTTCTTATTCATCACCCGATCCTTGAAGACCGCGTTGACCAACCAGCCGCCGGGCAGCGGCAGCGGGGAGAAGAGCACGGTTTCGGCGACGGTCGACGGCATACGGACGACATTGCCGAGTACGGTCAGCGGCCGCTGCGATACCGACAGCGGCTTGTTCAGCACCGGCAGCATGTCGGTTTCGTGCCGGATCTCGCTGGCCGCGGTGTTGACGAGCACGACTTCGGAGGCGCGTTCGGCCACCTGCCGCGGGTAGCGAGCCGCCCACGCCTGCAAGGTCATTCCGCCCATACTGTGTCCGACCAGGACGGTGCGCTTGCCGGGTGCCAGGGTGGCGTCGAGGACGGCGGCCAGGTCGTCGGCGAGGCTCGCGGCTCCCAGACCGGCGCGGCCCAGTTCGCTTTCACCGTGGCCGCGCTGATCGTAGGTGACCACGCGGTAGCGGTCGGCGAAGGCGTTGATCTGGGGATTCCAGTACTCGAGGCTGCAACTCCACCCGTGGACCAGCACGATGGTTTCGCCGGTGGAGGGGCCGTACGCGTGCACTCGGAGGCGGGCGCCGTCGACGGTGGTGACCGGGATGACCTCGCACGGAGCGGTGGGCTTGTTCAGCGAGGTCGTGGCATAGGTGCGATTACGCAATCCGGCGCGGTAGGCCGCGGTGAGCGGTTCGGTGGCACGCACCCCCGCGAGCGTCTTCATCGACGTGACCAGCATTCGAGCACTCCTTTGTGTCAGCCGCCACAGTACAGTGCAAGCAGAGTGCTAGCTAGTGCAAGCGCCCCATGGCGGAAATCCTGGCTCGAATAGATGGATACCCGATATTCGGTACGGCGAACACCGCATATCGAGGTAGACATCGGGGCGAGCCCGGGCTGTTCGTCACATCGGATATATCGCCGGGACGGCAACAAGCGCTACCGGTCGTCCAGCCCCCAGGATCCGGGGGCCGGTGCGGTTCGGGGTCGACGTGCGGCGCTCAGTCGGGGGCGAAGAGCTCGGCGATCGCATCGGGAAGGACCAGGCAGACCTGGTCGTTCGGGTGGAAATCGCCGGGTACGTCGCGTCGATGCGGCGCCTGGACGAACACCACCACCGAGGATCCGTCGCCGGGGTCGATCTCCACTCCCACCACACCTGCGGTATCGCCGTTCGGGGGTGCGTACCAGTGACCCACATGCCCGAATTCGAGCCTGCGAGCCGTGCTGACCCCGAATCCGTCGAGCCGGGTAACACCAGCGGCATCCACGTCGGAAATTGTATTCGAGCTGCGGAAATGTGGGTCCTGTTCGATCATGTTCGACGGTCTGTCGGTGCCGGGTGCGATGATCGCGGCATGGCAACCGAGGGGATCCGGCTGGCCGCGGCGATACCGGTGCTGCGCATGTTCGACGTGGCCAAGGCCTACGAGTTCTACTGCGACTACCTCGGTTTCGAGGTTGATTGGGAGCACCGTTTCGGCGACGACTTCCCGCTGTACGCCCAACTGTCGCGCTCGGAAACGAAGATCCACCTGAGCGAGCATCACGGGGACGGCACCCCGGGCACGGTTCTGTGGATCGCGGTCGACGATGTGTACGCGCTGCGGGACGAAATCGCGTCCAGGGACTACCGCTACGCCAAACCCGGCTGCCCGGAGGATGGCCCCGGCGGACCCGGCTTCGAGCTGGCCGATCCGTTCGGCAACAGATTGCGCTTCGCCCAGCCGGAGTAGGCGCCCGGTGGCGTGGACATGCACCGCGCGGCTACCGTTGGATCTTGTGGAGAGCACGCACGTCGCAACCGGATCGGCCGCGCACTCGGGGATGGGGACATACCTGAAGCCGCCGAAGTACCGCGGCTGGCGCGCCATGCCGCTACCGCTGCTGGCGGCGGGTGCGGGCATCGGGGCGGTGGTGCTGCTGCACTTCCGGGATCCGCATGTGGAAGGCTCCTACGGCATCTGCCCTTTCTACGCGCTGACCGGCATGTACTGCCCGGGCTGCGGCGGCATGCGGGCGGTGCACAATTTGACCGACGGCCGCATCATAGATTCGCTGCACAGCAATCTGATCGCGATACCGCTGCTGTTCGGCCTCGCGCTGTGGGTCGGTGCGTGGGCGGTGCACGCGTGGCGTGGTCAGCGGCTGGTGCTGCCGAAGATGGAACGAAGCACGATGTGGGTGCTGCTGTCATTGATCGCGGTGTACTCGGTATTCCGCAATACCCCGTGGGGCAGCTGGCTCGCCCCACTCTGATTCCGCCGCGACCGATTTCCGCGCTTCGACCTGCAAGCTTCGAATATGAGCGAATGGAGTGAGCGAACGGAGTGAGCGACACATTGAAGGAACGCGTTCGAGCCAAGCTCGTGCGTCAGCTCGCCGAGGACGGCGCGCTGGACTTCGAGCAGGACGATCCGCGGCAGATCGCGATCGAGGCCGACCTGGACGCACTCGACAGCGTCGCCGATGACGATCCACTGGTCGAGGAACTCGCCGTCCGATACCTCGTCTTCTGAAAGCTCAGCGCCTTCTGAAAGCTCAGCGCGGCACGGTATTGGCCTGCCCGCCGTGCGGCGGCAACTGTGGCAGCGGCTCCGCACCCAACCAGCTGTCCCACAGCGGTCGCAACGGCACGAGGCTGTAATGCCCGGCCAGATCGGTGAACTCCTCACTGGTCACCGAGGCGTGCCGATAGCGGATGGTCCACTCCCGGATCAGGTCGAAGAAGGCCGGATCGCCGAGTTCCAGCCGCAGCGCGTGCAGGGTGAGCGCGCCACGCTTGTACACCCGATCGTCGAACATGCGCGCCGGACCGGGGTCGCCGATGATGATGTCCTGCGGCTGCCTGGACAGGTTGTGCCGTGCGGCCCTGGCCTGCTGGTCCGCCGTCGGCCCGCGCGAAGCCTCCGACCAGATCCACTCGGCGTAACAGGCGAAGCCCTCGTGCAGCCAGATATCGCGCCACTGCCGGATGGTCAGACTGTTGCCGAACCACTGGTGCGCGAGTTCGTGCGCGACCAGGCGTTCGGAGCCGCGGCGTCCATCGCAGTGGTTCGCGCCGAAGACCGAGATGCCCTGCGCCTCGATCGGGATCTCCAGCTCGTCGTCGGTGACCACCACGGTGTAGCCCTCGAACGGGTACGGCCCGAATTTGTCGACGAACAGGTCCAACATCTGCGGCTGTCGCGCGAAATCGTGTTCGAAATTGCCGCGCAGCCGGGGCGGTACCACCGCCTGCATCGGCACCGGGCTGTGCGCGGATCCGACGCGGTACTTGCGGTAGTGCCCGATCTGGATGGTGGTCAGGTAGCTGGACATCGGTTCGAGTTGTTCGTAGGTCCAGGTGGTCTGGCTGGCCTTGGTCTGTTTGCCGACCAGTGTGCCGTTGGCGAGCGCGTAGTACGGCGTATCGGTGGTGATCGAAATCCGATAGCTGGCCTTGGAACTCGGGTGATCGTCGCAGGGGAACCAGGACGCGGCGCCGTTGGGTTGGCTGGCCACCAGGGCGCCTTCGGTGAGCTCTTCCCAACCGACCTCGCCCCACGGACCGCGCACCGGTTTCGGCACCCCCGCGTACTGGATGACCAGCGCGAGTACGCCGCCCGCCGGAATCCGTTGCTGCGGAGTGACAACCAGTTTGCCGTGCTGATGGACGTATTTCGCGGCCTTGGCTCCGTTGACGAAAACCTTGGCGACGGTGAGGGATTGCGACAGATCCAGCGCGAAGCGGGCTTGGACGGTGGTGGTGACCGCGGTGATCTCGGCTCGTCCGCTGAGCCGATTGCTGGATACCTTGTAGACGAGCGCGAGCTCGTACCGCGATACCCGATAGCCCCGATTGCCGTTCTGCGGTAGGTATTCGTCGATGGGCGCTTCGTAGAACTTGTTCGGCATCAGCGGGTCGCTTTCGCTTCGCTCGCTTCCGAATCGATGTCCGTCTCCGAGACGCTCGGCAGCTCGCTCGACCAGGGCGCGATCGGATTGCCCCACCATCGAGTGGACGGCGGCACCACGTCACCGCGCATCACCAGCGAGGCCGGTCCGATGGTCGCGCCCGCACCGATGACCGCGGCGGGCAGGGCGACGCAATGCGGGCCGAGGGTCGCGCCCGCGCCCAGCGCCACGGTGTCCATGGCCATGATTCGATCGTGGAAGAGGTGGGTCTGCACCACGCATCCTCGTTCCACGGTCGCGCCGTCGCCGAGTGTCACCAGGTCCGCCTCCGGTAGCCAGTAGGACTCGCACCATACCCCGCGGCCGATCCGCGCGCCGAGTCCACGAAGCCACAAATTGAGTACAGGTGTACCGGTGGCGGCCCGCGCGAACCAGGGGGCGGCGACCGTCTCCACGAAGGTGTCGGAGACCTCGTTGCGCCAGACGAACGAGCTCCACAGCGGATGTTCCTCGGCCCGAATCCGGCCGATCAGCAACCACTTCGCCGCGACCGCGCTGCCGCAGGCGACGGCCCCCGCGGCAAGCAGCACCACGCCGCTGAGCAGTGCGGCGGGCAGGTGGCCGAACAGTTGCGCGAGCCAGGCGAGGGTGAACAGCACCCCGAGTCCGATCGCGAAGGTCACCAGCACCGGGATGAGCCTGCACGTTTCCACGATGGCCCGGGCGACGCGCAGTCGCGGCGGCGGATCGAAGGTGCGCCCGGTATCGCCGCTCTCGGACGCGCGGCGCAGCCGCACCGGTGGGCTGCCGAGCCAGGACGAACCGGCCTTGGCCTTGGACGGCGCCGCCGAGAGCACGGCGACCAGGCCGTTCTTCGGAACCCGGCGCCCGGGTGCGGTCATACCGGAATTGCCGAGGAAGGCGCGCTTGCCGACCTTGGCCTCGCCGATACGCAGCCAGCCGCCGCCGAGCTCGTAGCCGGCGATCATGGTGTCGTCGGCCAGGAAAGCGCCGTCGGCGACGGTGGTGAACTTGGGCAGCAGCAGCACGGTCGAGGCTTCGACCCGCTTACCGACCTTGGCGCCGAGCAGCCGCAGCCAGATCGGCGTGAGCAGGCTGGCGTAGAGCGGGAACAGGAAGGTGCGCGCCGAATCCAGCAGCCGTTCGGTGGCCCACGCCTGCCAGCCGATCCGGCTGCGCACCGGGTGGTAGCCCTCCCGCAATCCGATGCTGAACAGCCGCACCGCGACGATGGTCACCGCGGCGTAGACGCCGAGGCTGACCAGGGTGGCGATCGGCAGGATCGCGAAGGCGCGGCCGAGTCCGGCGGTCAGGGTCGCGGTATCGCGGATCCACCAGGCGATGAACGCGCCGCCGGTCGCGAGACCGAGGATCGGTACAGACGCCAGCACCATGGAGGTGATACCGAAGATGACGACCCAGTGCGCGGCACGCGCGGGGGTGTGATCGGGCCAGCGGTGCTGGGCCTTGCCGACCTTGACGGCGGGCGACCCGGCCCACTCCTGATCGGCCTTGACCTTGCCGGATACCGCGGAGCCGGGGGCGATCTCGGCATTCTTACCGATCTTGGTGCCGGGCAGCAGGATCGAGCGTGAGCCGATCACCGCGCCCGGTCCGACGGCGATCGGGCCGATGTGCACCAGATCGCCGTCGATCCAATAGCCGGACAGATCGACCTCGGGCTCCACGCTGCACCCGTCGCCGAGTTCCAGCATGCCGGTCACCGGTGGCAGCGTGTGCAGGTCGACACCCTTGCCGATGGTGGCGCCGAGCGCTCGGGCGAAGGGCACCATCCACGGCGCGCCGGAAAGGTTTTCGGCGCCGCTGGCCTCGGATAGCCGCACCGCGGCCCAGAGGCGCAGGTGTACCGCGCCGCCACGCGGATAGGTGCCGGGCTCGACACCGCGCAGCAGCGCGCGGGCGCCCGCGACGCACAGCGCCATCCGACCGGGTGGGGAGATGAAGAGTAGGAAGGCGACCAGCGCCCACCACCAGGACAGCTGTGGCAGCCACGGCAGTGAGCCGGACCACGCCGCGATATTGCCGACGATGGCCAGCCAGGTGAGCCATTGCAGTCCGGTGAGGGTGGTCAGCGGGACGGTGGCCAGCACCTGGAAGATCTGGGCGGGCAGCGGGGTCGGGCGCACGGTGCGTTCCGTGACCGCGGCCGCGGGCGCGCTCTCGTCGAGGTATTCGGCGAGGGCGCCGAGCCGGGGATGGTCGTAGAGGTCGGCGACCGCGACGCGCGGATACCGTTCGCGCAGCGCGGCGACCAGCTGCGCGGCGGCCAGCGAGCCACCGCCCACATCGAAGAAATCGGTATCCGGGCTGGTGACCTCGGCGCCGAGGATCGAATCCCAGAGTCCGGCGACCCACTGCGCGGTCGGGGTGAGTCCGGCGTCGGCGTCGGCGTCCTTCTGTTTGGGCAGCGGCCAGGGCAGCGCGTCCCGGTCGACCTTGCCCGAGGTGCGGGTCGGCAATTCGGCGACAACAGCGAGGCGCGGGACCAGAGGCGCCGGAAGTTGTTCGGCCAGTTGGGCTCTGGCGGCCTTGGTATCGAAATCGGCATCCGGTCCGGTGAGATACCCGACCAGGATCTTGTTGCCCGCCTTGGTGCTTCGGATCGCCGCGGCGGCGCCGGTCACACCGGGCAGATGCTGGAGCGCGTTATCGATCTCGCCGAGCTCGATGCGACGGCCGCCGAGCTTGATCTGGTCGTCGGCGCGTCCGAGGAAGACCAGACCGGCACGGTCGTTGCGGACCAGATCGCCGCTGCGATAGGCGCGCTCCCAGCCGACCGAGGGCAGCGGCGCGTACTTCTCGGCGTCCTTGGCCGGATCGAGATACCGGGCCAGGCCGACGCCGCCGATGACGAGTTCCCCGGATTCGCCCTCGGCCACCGGATTTCCGGCGGCGTCGACGACGGTCAGATCCCAGCCGTCCAGCGGCAGGCCGATCCGCACCGGCCATTGCCCGTTCAGCAGCGCGGCGCAGGCGACAACGGTGGCCTCGGTGGGGCCGTAGGTGTTCCACACCTCGCGAACCGCTACCGCCTCCGGGCCCGTCGCTCGCGCCGTGTTCGATTGGCGGCCCTCGCGGTGCCCTGCGTGGTTACGCTCCGCTACCGCCTCCGGGCCCGTCGCTCGCGCCGCCGCCGCGGGGTTACCCGCAAGGCGTTCGGCCAGTTCCGGCGGCACCGCCTCGCCGCCGAAGATCAGCAGCCGGACCGGGTCCAGTGCCTCGGCCGGCCAGGTGGCGGCCAGGGTCGGGACGGTGGAGACAATGCTGATCTCCCGGCGCACCAGCCAGGGCCCCAGATCGGCGCCGGTGCGCACCAGCGCGCGCGGCGCCGGTACCAGGCAGGCGCCGTGCCGCCAGGCCAGCCACATCTCCTCGCAGGAGGCGTCGAAGGCGACCGAGAGGCCCGCCAGCACGCGGTCGCCGGGGCCGATGGGGGCGTCCTGGAGGAAGAGCCGGGCCTCCGCGTCGACAAAGGCGGCCGCGTTGCGATGTGTGACCGCAACACCTTTCGGTGTTCCGGTGGATCCGGAGGTGAAGATGATCCACGCGTCGTCGTCCGGTTCCGGGGCGCCGGTGGTGTCGCCGTTCGATTCAGTTGCGGCAGAAGTTGTTTCGATGCCATCCGCGGTGACGATCGCGGTCACCCGCGCCTCGCCGAAGACCAGCCGGGCGCGCTCGTCCGGATCGTCGGCGTCGACCGGGACGTAGGCGGCGCCCGCGTGCAGCACGGCGAGGATGGTGACGTAGAGCTCCCTGGTGCCGGACGGCATCCGGACGCCGACCCGGTCGCCCGCGCGCACCCCGGCGGCGGCCAGGCGGGCCACGTCCGCGTCGATCTCGGCCAGCAACTCGGTGTAGCTGAGCACCGCGTCGCCGTCATCGATGGCGGGTGCGTCGGGGTGGGTCAGGGCGGTGGCGGCGAGGATGTCGACCAGGGTCCGCACGGGTGGGGTGAGGGTGGCGCGCAGTAGCGGATCGGGTCGCGACTGTTCCGACTCCGGGCTCTCGCCCGCAGCGGCGTCGACCTGCGGCTGCAGCATGACGTCCTGCCCACCTCTCATAGACCTGCCTAGCTCTTCGCGTTCGTTGTTTCACAAGAGGGTTACCAATGGGCAAACGCCACGGTGACCAAGTGTCTACGGTACCCGCGGTATCAGGGGAGCGGCGTTTATCGAACCGGGTGGTCGGTCCGTCTCGATTGGTCGCGGAACGGCTGCTCGGCTCGCGTTCGGGGCGGTGCGCTCGCCCGAATAGCGGTCGGCTGAATGTCTCGCACCCGAAGTGGGACCTTGCTGTCGGTTTGCTGACGCCCACCGGGCAGGTCCTGATCGGCCAGGTTGCCGGAGTTGGATCGGGTGACGAGTGTGGTCGGTATCACGATGTCGCCGCGCTTCGCGATCGGCCCGATCCCGAGTGGTCTCATGCTCGCGCATCCGGCTCGGGATCGGTTGTCCCCGATCGCCATTCCATGCGTTCGATATCGGGCCACGAGTTCGCCGGATGTTCGGCAGGTCGGGCGGTTGTGCGCGGACTGCGGGCAGGCGCGGCCCGCGTCGGATCAGGCGGCCGAGGCGGCGGTCCCGACGCCGAGTACGGCGAGGACGCCCGCCGAGATCCGCTCCAGCCGGTCCCGCACGGCGGGGCGTCGCAACAAGGCGACCGCGCGCGAGGCCAACAGCGCGAGCAGGATCATTTCGACTGCGGCGATACAGCATTCGATGGCGCCGAGTGCGAGGGTGTTGACGAACGTGACGTCGGTGAGGAATTGGGGCAGCACGGCGAGATAGAACAGCCCGACCTTCGGATTGAACATGCACGAGATCACCCCGGCGGTGAAGGCCGAACGGATCGACACGGTGCACCCCTGCCGTGTGTGCGCGGACTCCGGCTCGGTACCGACCACGGCGGCCCTGCGCTGCTTACGATGATCCGCGAGAGCGCGAATTCCCAAATACACCAGGTAGATTCCGCCGATCACCTTCAGTGCCCGGTATGCCGTCGCCGACTGCTCGAGTAGTGTCGCGACACCGGCCGCCACCACCACCGCCCAGACGATCCCGCCGAGCGCCGAACCGATCGCGGCGGCGATGCCGGGGCGCGCGTCCTGGATCGAAAAGCGCAGCACCAGAAACGAATCCGGTCCGGGCGTCACCGAAAGCAGGACGCACAGTCCGATGAAGCCGAGCAGCAGGGAAAGCGTCACCCATCGATCGCATCGCAGATCGGGTGAATGCGCAAACGACTATCGCTTACCCGCGATAAGCGCCGCTGTCGCGGGCCCGCGTCGAAAGGCGGTTGACAGGGCGGCGGTTCGTCTGCCAATCTCGGGACAGGTCATGAGTACCAGCGTCAAGCCCCGGCTAGCTGGTCGGCAACCCTCCTCCGCGGTGGGGTGCTCCGGGTGACGACCGGGCCGACACCCGACCGGGTGCGGCAAGCGCGGACTCGACGAATCTCCTGATTGCGGGTCCCATTAGCCGACGGGATTTACGTGATGACTGCTGTTGTGGACCGGACCGCACGGGAACTTCGGCCGACGGAGTCGGTGAGCTGTGCCGCCCTCGCGCGGGTTTCCGGTGACGACCTCCAGGTGCCGCTGGTGCAGGGCGGGACCACCACCTATGCCAACTTCGACTACGCCGCGAGTGCGCCCGCGCTGGCCCGGGTCACCGACCGGGTGCAGCAGCTGCTGCCGTTCTACGCCAGCGTGCACCGGGGCGCGGGCTACGCCTCCCGGATCTCCACCGAGTGCTACGAGGCCGCACGCGGTTCGGTGCGGCGGTTTCTGGACGCCGACGACGACCAGGTGGTGGTCTTCACCAGGAACACCACCGACTCGCTGAATCTGCTCGCCGCCTGCGTCCCCGGCGACACCGTGGTCCTCGACACCGAGCATCACGCCAACTTCCTGCCGTGGACCCGGCGCGGCCGCCGGGTGGTGCGCGCCGCCGACACCATCGAAGAGACCATCCGGCTGCTCGTCGCCGAACTGTGCAGTAAGCCCGCCGCGCTGCTGGCGGTCACGGGCGCCTCCAATGTCACCGGTGAGGTGCTGCCGCTGGAACGGTTGGCCCTCATCGCGCATCAGTGCGGTGCCCGCATCCTCGTCGACGCCGCCCAGCTCGCCCCGCATCGGCGGATCAGCCTGCGCGATACGGGAATCGACTACCTGGCCTTTTCCGGGCACAAGCTGTACGCGCCATTCGGTGCGGGGGTGCTCGTCGGCCGTCGCGATTGGCTCGACGCCGCCGAGCCCTATCTGGCGGGTGGCGGCGCGGTCCGCGAGGTCGGTACCGACACCGCCGCATGGGCGCCCGCGCCGCAACGGCACGAGGCCGGATCCCCGAACGTGCTCGGCGCGGCCGCGCTGGCGGCCGCCTGTGACGCGCTCTGTGAAATCGATCCGGAAACCCTCATCGGCCACGAAAGACAGCTCGCCGATCGGCTCCGAGCCGGCCTGAGCGCCATTTCCGGCGTCGAACTGCTGCGCATCTGGTCCGACAGCCCCGACACCGTCGGTATCGTCGCCTTCACCCTGGACGGCTTCGCCCCCGGCCACGTCGCCGCCTACCTCTCCGCCGAGCACGGCATCGGTGTCCGCGACGGCCGCTTCTGCGCCCACCCCCTGCTCGCCCGCCTCGGTCTCGATGGCGCGCTGCGCACCAGCATCGGCCTCGGCACCTCCGCGGCCGATGTGGACCGTCTGGTGGAAGCCATCGCAACCCTCGTCCAGCGCGGTGCGACCTGGAACTACGCCGAAACCGGCGGCCTCTGGAACCCCACCCCCGAAACCCGCCCCTTCACCGGCGTCGACGACGGCACAGGCGCCGCCCCCTGCCTGATCAGCTGAGCCGCCTCGGCACCAGGACGCGCTCAGGCTGAGTGGTCCATTTCCGCTGGACGTTGCCTTCGAAGAGCTCGACGGAGGATAGATCTCACTGGTCGAGTGAGGTGGGGCGGTGGTATCGGCCGTTGTAGTAGAGGAGGGGGGCGGCGGCCGGTTTTTCGTCGGTGTTGTCGTGTACCCGGGTGACCAGGCCGACGGCGAAGGTGTGGTCGCCGATGGGGATGAGTTGTTGCACGGTGGCGCGGACCCAGATCGGCGTGCCGTGCAGGACCGGTTCGCCGGTGTCCAGGGTGGTCCACAGTGAGCGGTCGGTGAAGCGTTCCTCGGCGGAACGGGAGAAGCGCTGGGCCAGGTGGTGCTGGTGTTCGCCGAGGAAGTGGATCACCACGGAGTCCGCGCGCAGCATGGCCGCCAGGCTGGAGGAGGTGTTCGCGATATTGAACGAGACCAGGGGAGGTTCCAGCGACAGCGACGCGAACGAGGTCGCGGTGAATCCGACCGGGCCGTTCGGGGAGGACAGGGTGACCACGGTAACCCCCGCCGGGTAGTGGCGCATCGACGCGCGGTACTGCTCGGCGGTGATACCGCTCAGATCGTCGGGGATCTCCAGGCCGGTGTCGGGCCGCGGTGCTTCGGTCACATGACGAAAGTACGCCGGGATCGTGGGCGGTGGGTCGGTGCGCTGTTGTTCGGTTGATGTTCGATACGTCACGTGGCGCACCACCTGAATGTCCGCACCGCCACGTCCCGGTACAGCGGAATTCAGTCGACGTCGATCGGCAGGCCCGCGGTGATGCGGACCAACTCCCGAAAAGAGGTGCGGAACACCGTATTCGGGTGTCCACCGGCCGCCCATACCTCTTGGTGCCTGGACAGCGCGTTATCGACCCAGGTGGGCAGATTGGTGGGATGACCGACCGGGGCGATGCCGCCGATCGGCTGTCCGGTGACCTGGCGCACCATCTCGGCCGGGGCCCGGGTGAGCGTGCCCTCCAGCCGTTCGCCGGTGTGGCGCAGATCGACCTGGTGGGCGCCGGATACCAGCAGCAGCACCGGATCCTCGTCCAGCAGGAAGACCAGCGATTTGGTGATGGCACCCAGGTCGACGCCGAGCGCCCGCGCGGCATCGGCCGCGGTGGGTGTCGGGGCGGGCTGGCTGACGATGACGCCGTGATGGCCGCGCGCGATCAAGGTGTCCGCGACCCGGCATGCGACTGGAGGTAACGATGACCTGCGCATGGGACCAGGGTAGAGCGATCGCGGGTGGTGCGCCGGGTGAGTCGATCGGTCAGTACTCGGGATAGCCCTCACTGGGCCCGAGCATCTCGTCGATGCGCGCCCGGGTGATCCGCGCCAATTCGGTCACATCGGGCTTCGAGACCTGTTCCGGCGCAACCGCCTCGAACGCCCGATCCAGGTCCGCCGGGGAGAGGGCCAGCAGCTCGATATCGGCCTCGGCCAGTAGTGCGTCTCGGTCGGCGAAGGGTCGGGCGTCGGCGATCTTGGCGGCCCAGGTGACATTGCCGCAGCATTCGAACAGGGCGTGGATGGCGCGACCGTGCGCCAGGGAATTGAAGCGGTCCAAGCCGATTCCTTGATGCATCAGCATGGTGATCTCCGAGCCGGGAAACAAAGTTTGCTGACTTGACCATCATGCGTCGATCGGTGTCGCCGGAACCAGTGCGGTGCACTGAATTTGCACAGGGTTAACACGTGCGTCGGGCGTCTTCGTGGCGTTTGCCGGACTCGCTACCCGGATCCGGCGGCGCGCGATCCGCCGTTCTCGTTTACGCTGTACAAATGACTGATTGGCAGGCTTTCACCGTCGAAACCAAGGACCACGTCGCGCAGGTGACATTGATCGGTCCCGGCAAGGGCAACGCGATGGGCCCGGACTTCTGGCGTGAACTGCCGGAAGTCTTCCGCGGCCTCGATGCCGACCCCGAAGTACGAGCCATCGTGCTGACCGGCTCTGGCAAGCACTTCTCCTACGGCCTCGACCTGCCAGCGATGGCGGGCACCTTCGGCGCGCTGCTGGCCGATCGCGCCTTCGCCGCGCCGCGGACCGAATTCCTGACCGAGGTGCGCCGGATGCAGGCCGCGGTGACCGCGGTCGCCGACTGTCGCAAGCCGGTCATCGCCGCGGTCTCCGGCTGGTGCATCGGTGGCGGTCTGGATCTGATCGCGGCCGTCGATATCCGTCTGGCCAGCGCGGATGCGAAGTTCAGCCTGCGCGAGGCGAAGGTGGCGATCGTCGCCGACATCGGTTCGCTGCACCGGCTGCCCGGCATCATCGGTGAGGGCCATCTGCGCGAGCTGACCTTTACCGGCAAGGACATCGATGCCGCGCGCGCCGAGAAGATCGGCCTGGTCAACGACGTCTACGCCGATCAGGACGCGGTGCTCGACGCCGCGCACGCGCTGGCCAGGGAGATCGCCGCGAACCCGCCGCTGGTGGTGCAGGGCGCCAAGGATGTGCTGGATCAGCGGACCAAGGACACCGTGGCCACCGGCCTGCGCTACGTCTCCGTGTGGAACTCCGCCTTCCTGCCTTCGGAGGATCTGACCGAGGCGATCCAGGCCGTCTTCGAGAAGCGTGAGCCGCAGTTCAAGGGGCGGTAGAGGTCGACCAACCGTTTGCCTTCTCCGTCAGCGCAACCACATACTTGCATCAAACAACTAATTGATTGATGCAAGTAAAGGTGGTGGCGGTGGACGCGGACGAGCGTTCGATCGACACGATCGCGGTTCAGCTCACCCGGTTGCAGCGCATCCGGGAGCGCACCGCGGCGCAGATCCGAACCAAGGACGGTGTCGATCCGGCAGCGTTCGCGGTGCTGTTCCGTCTGTTGCAGGACGGTCCGATGCGTTCGGGCGCGCTGGCCGAGGCGGTGTATTCCGATGCCTCGACGGTCAGCCGTCAGGTCGCACAGCTGGTGGAGCGTGAGCTGGTCGAGCGCATGGCGGATCCGGCCGATGGCCGCGCCACCGTGCTGGCGGTGACCGAGCGCGGTCGCGCGGTCGCCGAACAGATCCGCAGACGCCGCCACGAGAACCTCACCCGGGTGACGGCGGAGTGGACGCCCGAGAACCTGTCGCTGTTCGCCGAATTGCTGCGGCAGTTCGTCGACGACTTCGATCGGGCCCGCCCCGGCATGGTCACGGCCATTCGTCACGGGGATGTGGAAATCAAGGGGACGGAGAACGATTCGTGACGGCACCGGCGAACGCGGATTCACCCGCGGGCTTCAGCCACCGGCAGATCCTGACCATTCTCAGTGGGCTCATGCTCGGCATGCTGCTGGCCGCCCTCGACCAGACCATCGTGTCGACGGCGATCCGCACCATCGCCGATGATCTCAACGGCTATTCGATGCAGGCGTGGGCGACCACGGCCTACCTGATCACCGCCACCCTGGCGACGCCGCTCTACGGCAAGCTCTCCGATATGTTCGGCCGCAAGCCGTTCTTCATGGCGGCGATCGGCATCTTCGTGGTCGGGTCGCTGCTGTGCACGCTGGCGCAGTCGATGTATCAGTTGGCTGCCTTCCGCGCATTCCAGGGGCTGGGCGCGGGCGGGCTGATGTCGCTCGCGCTGGCCATTCTCGGCGATATCGTCGGCCCCCGGGAACGTGCCCGCTACCAGGGGTATTTCCTCGCGGTATTCGGCACCTCAAGCGTGATCGGCCCGGTACTCGGCGGCGTGCTGGCCGGTCAGGACACCATCCTCGGGGTCAGTGGCTGGCGCTGGGTGTTCCTGGTGAATGTGCCGGTGGGCCTGATCGCGCTGGCCGTGGTGTCGCGGGTGCTGCGGCTGCCCAAGAAGCCGAACTCCACCGACCGGGTCGACTGGTGGGGCGTGCTCGTGCTGGCCATCGGCCTGGTGCCGTTGCTCATCGTGGCCGAACAGGGCCGCGAATGGGGCTGGGGCAGTGCCGGTTCCATCGCCTGCTACGTCATCGGCGGACTCGGCGTCCTCGGATTCATCGCGGTGGAGAAGGGGCTGCGGGATACGGCCTTGATCCCACTGCGGATCTTCGCCAACAGCACCTTCGCGCTGGGCGTGGTGATCTCGTTCGCGGTGGGTGCGGCCATGTTCGGCGGCATCTCGTTGCTGCCGCAATATCTACAGGTGGTGCGCGGTGCCAGCCCGACCATGGCGGGTCTGCAGATGCTGCCGATGGTGCTCGGCCTGATGACCGGCTCGGTCGTATCCGGACAGCTGATCTCACGCACCGGGAGCTATCGGATCTTTCCGATCATCGGTGCGGGCATGCTGACCCTCGGACTGTTCCTGCTGCACTTCCTGGACGCCGACAGCCCGCTGTGGCTGGCCATGATCTTCATGGCCTGCACCGGCTTCGGCCTCGGCAACCTGATGCAGCCGCTCACATTGGCACTACAGAACGCCTTGCCGCCCCAGGATATGGGCGTCTCCACCGCCGCGGCCACCTTCTTCCGCCAGATCGGCGGCACGCTCGGTGTGGCGGTATTCCTGTCCATTCTCTTCGCCCAGCTCACCCCGAATATTTCCGACGAGATGCGCTCGGCGGCCACCGATCCGCAGTTCCAGCGGGCCGTCGTCGCGGGGGCGCAGAGCGGCAACCCGGCCGATGCCGCGCTGGCGAAAGGTCTACTCGCACAGGACACCTCGGCAGCGGGTGCGGTGCTGAAGGACAGTTCGATCATCCAGCAGCTGAGCCCGGAGCTGGCCCGCCCGTTCCAGGTCGGTTTCGCGAATTCGATGTCGGCGGTATTCCTGTCGGCGACCGGTGTCGCGTTGATCGCGCTGATTCTGGTGCTGTTCTGGAAGGAAGTGCCGCTGCGGATGGTGAGTGGCATCCAGGCGGCCGACGGCCAGGAATCGAAATCGGATTCGGTGCCGCAGCATTGACGATTCGACAGGTCGCGGGGGATCGGCTGCGGCGGCTGCCCGCGGCGCTCGGCTATCTCGCGGTGGGCGCCGCGACCTCGTTGCTGTCGCTGTTCGCCGTGATCGGACTCGGGGTGGTCGCCGCCATGAGCCTGATCGGGGTGGGCATCCCGGCGATACCGGAGGCGATCCGGATGCTGCGCCCCCTGTTCGGCTTCGAACGTCGCCGGGCCGCCGCGAGACTCGGGACGCCGGTCGAGGCGGTGTACCGGCCGCTGACCGGCAACCTGAACCAGCAACTCACCACCGTATTCGCCGATCCGGCCAACCGGCGCGATATCGGCTGGTTGGTGCTGCACGCGGCGACCGGGCTGGTCTCGGCGATCCTGGCGTTCGCATTGCCGGTGAGTGCGATCAATCAGCTGCTCATTCCGCTGTACTGGCAGCTGCTGCCCGGGACGGCCAACTTCGGATTCGTGGTCGACTCGTGGACGACCGCGCTGCTCAGCGTATTGATCGCGGTGCCGGTCGGCGCACTGGCATTACAGATCCCGGTCTTCGCGGGCTGGCAGGCGCGGGCCGCCCGGCTACTCCTCGGCCCCGGTGCGGGCGCGGTGCTGGCCGACCGGGTAGCCGAACTGACCGCGACCAGGGCCGCCGCACTGGACGCGCACGGCGCCGAATTGCGCCGGATCGAGCGGGATCTGCACGACGGGGCGCAGGCCAGGATCGCCGCGGTGATCATGCAACTGGGCCTCGCCGACCAACTGCGCGATCAGGATCCGCGGGCGGCCGACGGTCTGGTGCGCAAGGCGCAGGACACCGCCACCGCCGCGCTGGCCGAACTACGCGATGTGGTGCGTAGCGTCTATCCGCCGGTGCTGTCGGATCGCGGTCTGGCCAGCGCCGTCTCCGCGCTGGCCGCGCGCAGCCCGATCCCGTGCGCGATCGACCCGGACGGGGTGGGCAGACGACCCGCGGCGGTGGAGGCCGCGGCCTATTTCGTCATCGCCGAGGCGCTCACCAACGCCACCAAACATTCCGTTGCCGACCATATTTCGATTGTTCTGGGTGGTACCGCGGAGACGCTGAGCGTCGAGATCACCGACGACGGGATCGGCGGCGCGAAGGAGACCGAGGGCGGCGGGCTCGCGGGCATCCGGCGTCGGCTATCTGCTGAAGGAACGGGTCGGCAAGGTGGACCGGTTCCTGGATTCGCTGCGCCGGGTCGCCGACGGCGGTACCGCCATGGATCCGGAGGTCATCTCGCAGTTGCTGGTGCGGCGTAAGGCCGATGACCCGCTGGCCGCGTTGACGACGCGGGAGCGGGAAGTGCTGGCGCTGATGGCGGAGGGCCACAACAACGCGACCATCGCCGAGCGGCTGGTGGTCACCGAAGGTGCTGTGCACAAACATATTCGGAGCATTTTCGCCAAACTGGGCCTGTCCGCCGAGGATGTCGGGCACCGGCGGGTGCTGGCGGTCCTCGCCTATCTGAACGCGTGAATACGCGACGGCCGCGGCGCCCGACCACCGGGGTGCGAGCGCCGCGGCCGTATCGTGGCGCTAATCCGGCAGACAGGTGCGGTCCTCCGCGGGCAGGGTGCCGTCGCGGAAATAGGTGTTCACCGCGTCGTAGACGCACGCGTTCGGATACCGCCCGAAGATGTAGTGAATCGGCACATCCCGCAGGGTGACCATGCGCGACGCGCTCAGCGCCCGGTGCATCGCCACCGCACCCGGATAGGTGGTGCGGGTGTCACCGGTGGATTGCACGATCAGCGTCGGCACCGAATTGCGCACCACCGTCGGGGTTTCCGCGGGTGGCGCCCAGAAGGCGCAGGGCGTGATGTTATTGGCGAAGGCGCCGAATACCGGTTGGGTGGTCCTGGTGGCTTCGATATTTCGCCAGTACCAGGCGGGATCTCGGGGTGCGCTGACGTCGCCACACATGATGGCCATCTGCGCCGAACTGTCCTGCGGCCGTGCCTCGAGCATGAACGCCAGCATCGTGTCCAGCTCGGCGCCGGGCTGTACCGGATATCCCTCGGCGGCATCGGCGATCTGGCGCAGTTGGTTCGCGACCAGCTCATAGTTGCGCGGGTCGTCGAGCCCGACGAACAGCACCATCGGCAGCGTGTGGTCGTCGATCTCGAATTCGCCCAGCCGGATCGGCCGCGCCGACGCCCGCTGGATCAGGTCGAGGACGGCTCCTCGAACCTGTTCCCCGGTGGTGCCGAAGCGGTACGTGTCGTCGCGGGCCGCCACCCACCCTGCCCACAGGTCTAGCACCGCTTCGTTCGGTGCGCTCATGTCCTGCACCATGCCGACCGGACCGTAGCGATCGGGATCGACCGTGCTGTCCAGCACCATGCGGTCGCTGCGCTCGGGAAACATCTGGGTGAAGACCGAGCCCAGGTAGGTGCCGTAGGAGGCGCCGAAGTAGCTGATCCGGTCCTCGCCGAGCGCGCCGCGGATCACATCCATATCGCGCGCGGTATTGCGGGTGGAGATGTGGCGCAGCCGTTCGCCCTCGGCGGTCGCGCAGCGCAGCGCCAGATCACCCTGCGCCACCACGGATTCCGCATAGCCCACCGCGTCGACGCCCGCCGACTGTAGTCCGAAGCCGCGCGGCCAATGGCAGTTCACCGGCGTCGATCGCCCGACGCCGCGCGGATCCATGCCGATCAGGTCGTAGCGGGCACGGACGTCCGGGGTCATCGCGGCGCCGACGCCGACCATGAAGTCGAGTCCGCTGCCGCCGGGACCGCCGGGATTGGACAGGATGACGCCGCGGCGCTGGGCCGGGTCCGTGGCCGCGATCCGGGAGATCGCCACCGTCATGGTCGCGCCGCGCGGTTCGGCGTAATTCAGCGGCACCATGACGTCGGCGCATTCGGCGCCCGCCGGATCGAGTACCGGATCGTCACACGGCCGCCAGTCGAGCCGTTGGCCGTAGAAGTGATCGAGGGCATCCGCCGGGGGAGCGGCGGCCGCCGCACCCATGCCGCCCACCAGTCCCGTGACGGCCAGCGCGGCCGCCACCGCCTTCATCTGATGCACTGTCGAACCTTTCTTGCTGATCGGCCGCGCCGGGGCGCGGAGTTGTCCGGGGGCGCCGGGTAATTCGAGGCCGGTCATCCGGTGCACACCGCGGCGTCGAAGGCCGTCTGCACCGCATCGGCCGCCTGTTGGCTGGTCGGTAGCTGATTGACGGTCAGTGTGACCGCGGTGCCGTCGGAGGCTACGCCGTTGCGGGTTTCGAAGCCCGGGATGCTGCCGCCGTGCCCCCACACCTCTTTGCCGCAGGAGACCGGCAGCCGGATGAGGCCGAGTCCGTAACCGGCGCCGGGCATCCGGTCGAACGGCACCGTTCGTCGCATTTCGGTGAGCTGTGCCTGCGGCACGAGGGTGCCGTCGAGCAGCGCGATGAAGAAGCGGTTCAGATCCGCGCCGGTGCCGACCATCGCCCCGGCGGTATCGGCCCACGACGGATCCACCTCGGTGAAGTCGACGCGTGTACCGTCGACTTCCTGATAGCCGACCGGATGCGGGCCGCGGATCCCGGTTTCCCCCGCCGCCGGGAAATACGTATCGCGCAAGCCGAGCGGCTCGATGATCCGGCCATTGATCTCGTCGGCGGTCGATCGGCCGGTCACCCGCTCGATCAGCATGCCGAGCAGCACATAGTTGGTATTGGTGTACACGGCCTTCGCGCCGGGTTCGAAGTTCGGCGGCATGGTCATCGCGGCCCCGATCAGCTCCTCGGGGGTGTAATGCCGCCACCGCACGGCGTCCGTATCGGGCCGCAGCTGTGCCGTATTCGCCTCGTGCCAGGATTCCGGATCGCCACCGGCGAGGTAGTCGGGCAGACCACTGGTGTGCTGGAGCAACTGCCGCACGGTGATCCGGTTACCGTCGTTGCCATTGCCCCGCACCACTCCCGGCAGGTACCGCTCCACCGGCGCGTCCAGGTCGACCCTGCCCTCGGCGACCAACTGCATGACCACCGTTGCCACGAATGTCTTGGTGTTGCTGCCGATTCGGACCCGTGCGTCGTCGGTGATCGGCGCTCCGGTGCGCAGATCGCCCGCACCGGCGGTCACCGTCCGGCTGCCATCGGGACCCCCGAACACCACCTGGACGCCGGGGAACCCGCTCCGCACCAGGGTTTCCATGGATTGTCGCAGGGCGGGCGCGGAAGCCTCGGCGATGTCGTCGCGGGTGTCGTTGCCGCACGCGGTAGCGGCGAGCAGTGCGACGGCGCCGATTCCCGCTAGCGCGGCTCTGGTCGAGTGACGCCGGAATGCGGTCATAAGCGGTGAGTTCCTCCTGTTCCGGCCGGTGACATGGATTGTGTCCCGGCCATTTCCAGCGTAGGAACGCACCGCGTTGCCGCCCATGACGCTCGCACCCGGATTTCCGGTACCGGTAGCCGGTCCGACGGGGTAGTGCCAGCACTACCGCCCGGGGGGCGCGACCCCACCCAAGGGGGGTGAGGTGGATTCGCCCGAGGGCGGTCTCGATCGAGCCCTAGGGGTGGCTGTGCGACGGATTGCGTGTCCATACCGTGAACCCGTCAGAACAACAGCGCTTTCCAGGAGCAGTGAAATGCGAATCAAGTCCTTCCTCGCGGCCGGTCTGTTGGCCACCGCAGCCGTCGCCGGGGTGTCGACGGCTGCATCGGCCTCCGCAGCACCGGAGTACCGCGCAGCGGCGACCGGCTACTACTACGGCACCTACGCCACCTACACGGCGTGCAGCGCCGACGGCGCCTCGCCGAGCACCGGCGGCTACTACTGGGAGTGCGTCGAGACCTGGAGTGGCTGGGACCTCTACATCTACTACTGATTTCGCCAGAGAAGGGGCATCCGGCCGAGCCGGGTGCCTCTTTTCGCATTTCAGAGACAGAAAAGCGGGAAGCCCGGCGTACCGGACTTCCCGCTCCTCTCGGTGCTCAGTGGCCGCCGTTTGCCTGCAGGCGCTTGAAGGAGGCCTCGACCTCGGCCTCGGCCTCGGCACGGCCGACCCACTCCGAACCCTTGACGAACTTGCCGGGCTCCAGATCCTTGTACCGCTCGAAGAAGTGCTTGATCGCGGCCAGCTCGAACTCCGGCACATCGGCCAGGTCCTGGATGTGGTCCCAGCGCGGATCGCCCGCGGGAACGCAGAGCACCTTGGCGTCGCCGCCCGCCTCGTCCTCCATCTTGTACATCGCGACCGGGCGGGCCTCCACGATCACGCCGGGGAACACCGAGTCCGGGAGCAGGACCAGCGCGTCCAGCGGGTCACCGTCCTCACCCAGGCTGTTCTCGATGAAGCCGTAATCGGCCGGGTACGCCATGGAGGTGTAGAGGAAGCGGTCGAGCCGAACACGGCCGGTCTCGTGATCGACCTCGTACTTGTTGCGGGAACCCTTGGGGATCTCGATAGTGACGTCGAACTCCACGCCATCTCCTTCTATGGTGCATTGATTGGCTCAGCAGGCGCGATCGCCGACTCGCCAGGCTATTCGGGGGAACGGTAGCGGTACGAGGATAGTGTGATCGGTAGGGCCGATACTTTGAAGGGCACGGGTGCGCCAGGTGGTGCAGGGCAGCGGAGTCAGGGAGACGGCGGGCCAGTGATGGGTGGTAGTAAGCGGAACATCGGTGGATTGGCCGCCCGGCGGCGCCGCAGAATGTGGATCGGATTCGGGCTGACATTGGTTTTGGTGCTCGGGATCGGCGCGGCGGGGCTGATCGTCGTCAAACCGTGGACACCGGAATTCCGGCACGGCGGACTGACCATCGCCGAGCCGCCCGCCCCCGTTCGACCGTTCCCGCAGGTTGCTCCGGCCCCCGCGAGCGCGCCCGCCCCGAGCCCCGCCGGGATCGCCGCGGCCTTGGCGCCGGTGATCGCGAATCCGGAT
Source organism: Nocardia sp. NPDC050710 (assembly GCF_040654375.1). Taxonomy (NCBI): domain Bacteria; kingdom Bacillati; phylum Actinomycetota; class Actinomycetes; order Mycobacteriales; family Nocardiaceae; genus Nocardia; species Nocardia sp. NPDC050710. Next base: position 66,148 of record NZ_JBFAHV010000023.1, read on the forward strand.
CTCGGCGCATTCGCCGGAATGGTCACCGACGCGGACAGCGGCACCACCCTATGGAGCGGCGACGCCGCCAGGCCGATGATCCCGTCCTCCACCGCGAAGATCCTCACCACGGCCGCGGCGCTACTCGCGCTGCCATCGGACCACCGGGTGAGCACCAAGGTGGTGGCCGGCGCGACCCCCAACGAACTGGTGCTGGTCGGCGGCGGCGATCCGACGCTGACCGCGCAACCCGACGGCAAGGGTTACTACCCGAACGGTCCTCGGCTGTCGGACCTGGTCACACAGATCCGATCCAGTGGGCGCGCCGTCGACACCATCATCGTCGACACCTCGGCCTACACCGGCCCCACCATGGCGCAGGGCTGGTTCGCGATCGACGTCCCCGAAGGCTCCATCGCCCCGATCGATCCGGTGATGATCGACGGCGGCAGGCTGGATCCGCTCGTCGAGTACTCGCCGCGCACCGAGACCCCCGCACTGGATGCCGGACGGCGGCTCGCCACCGAACTGGGACTCGACCCGGGCCGGGTCCGGATCGGCAACGCCGCATCGGGCGCCGTGGAGGTCGCGAAGGTGAGCTCGGCGCCGCTGCGCGACCGGCTGCGCGACATGATGGTCCACTCCGACAATGTGCTCGCCGAGACCGTCGGCCGGGAGATCGCCCTCGCCACCGGCAACGAACCCTCGTTCACGGGCGCGGTCGCCGCGATATCCGCCACATTGGGCAATGCCGGTTTCGACCTGAGCGGAATGGACATGCACGACAGCAGCGGACTTTCGGTCGACGATCGGGTGCCCGCCCAGATGCTGGCTACGATTCTCGCGACCGCGGCCCGGCCCGTCGGCGACGCCCTCCGGACGCCGACCGACACCAAGGCCCGCCCCGCTGACGACCGGCTCGCCGCGATGTTGGCGCCGCTGCTGGACGATCTGCCGGTCGCAGGTGCGACCGGCTCGCTGACCAGCCGTTATGTCACCCAGAATCGGGGTGGCGCGGGCTGGGTGCGGGCCAAGACCGGAACTCTCTCGGTGGCCAGCACGTTGGTCGGATATGTGCTCGATCGTGACGGCCGGGTGCTGACCTTCGCGCTGATGTCCAACGATCGGCCGCCCGAGGTGAGCAGGCCCGCCTTGGACGCCATCGCAGGCACGCTGCGCAACTGCGGATGCTCGTGACGGGTGGTTGACCATGTTCGAAGGCGCTGATAAATCAGGCGAGTCCATCTCCGCCGGTCCGAGTGAGGATCGCGGTGAGCGGCGTCGCTCCGGGCTGTCCGGTGCCGTCGACTGGAGATTGGCCGCGCGCACCGGCGCCGCCCTGGTGCCCGCGGGTCCGCGAACCTCGCGCTTCTCGGCCCAGCAGGTCGTCGACGAATTGGCCACCGCCTCGGTGCGGGCCGAAGGCCCGGTTCGCGAGGTGAGCGGGCTGCTCGACGATCGCCCGGTGCCCGCCGCCCGGGTGGTGGATCGGCCCGGCTGGATCGCGGCCGCCGCCGACTCCATGTCCCTGCTGACCGGCACCGGCAGGGAGAACTCCGCCCGTAGCCTGCTCGCGGGCAAGCCCGCGGGCGTGCAGGCGGGCGCGATGCTGGCCTTTCTCTCCACCGCGATCCTCGGCCAGTACGACCCGTTCACCGGCAAGGACGGGACGCTACTGCTCGTCGCACCGAACATCATGGCCGTCGAGCGGGCACTCGGCGTCTCGCCCACCGACTTCCGCCTCTGGGTCTGCCTGCACGAGGTGACACACCGGGTGCAGTTCTCCTCGGCGCCGTGGCTGGCCGATTACATGCGACGCAATGTCGACACCCTCGGCTCGGTCGGCGACGAACCGCTGACCGACATGCTGTCGCGGCTGGTGGACGAATTGCGCGAGCGTCGTCGCGGCAGCACCCCGGACGATCCGGCCGCACGCGGCATCGTCGGCCTGCTGCGCGCCACCCAGGGGCCCGCCCAGCGCGAGGCACTCGACCGGCTGCTGGTGCTCGGCACCCTGCTGGAAGGTCACGCCGACCACGTGATGGACGCGGTCGGCCCGACCGTCATCCCGACCGTCGAACAGATCCGTGCCGCCTTCGACAAGCGCCGCACCCGCCCGACCAACCCGCTGCAACGGATACTGCGCGCCCTGCTCGGCATCGACGCCAAGGTCGCCCAGTACGTGCGCGGCAAGGCATTCGTCGACCATGTGGTCGGCCGGGTCGGCATGCGGGAGTTCAACGCCATCTGGACCGACGGCGAAACCCTGCCCCGGCCGGACGAAATCGAGCACCCCGACCGCTGGATCACCCGCGTGCTGTGATTTTGGCCGCGCGGGCGCGGCGGGTTCGCGGCCCTGGATGTCTCGCGTCCGAGCGGCCGAGACTTGCGACTGCGTCGCGTGCGCTTCGGCCGCTCGGCCGCGAGACGGCCGCGAACGGGTCGCTCGTAAGACTCGCTCCGTGTGGGGTTGGTCGGCGGGGGAGGTTGGTGCTGCGGTGTGAACGGGTCGTGGGAAGCCCTGCCGTGCGGGCTGGTGGGGTGGCTGCCGTTGCGGCTTGCGGGTGCGCGAGGATAGTTCGGGAAGAACGGTTCGATCGCCTGCGTTGCATCAAGCGTTATCGCCGCGCTGTGGTCGGCCAATTCGATTCGAGGAGTCCTGGACGTGTCATCACCCAAGTCCCTGCCGCCGCTCGTCGAGCCGGCCGCGGCGCTGACGACGGACGAGATCGCCCGCTACAGTCGCCACCTGATCATCCCGGATCTGGGCGTGGACGGGCAGAAACGGCTGAAGAACGCCAAGGTGCTGGTGATCGGCGCGGGTGGCCTCGGTTCGCCCGCCCTGCTGTACCTTGCCGCCGCGGGTGTCGGCACGCTCGGCATTGTCGAGTTCGACGAGGTGGACGCCTCCAATCTGCAGCGCCAGATCATTCACGGTGAATCCGATATCGGCCGCCCCAAGGCCGACAGCGCCCGCGATTCGATCCTCGAGATCAACTCTGGCATCACGGTCAACCTGCACAAGATCCGGCTGGAACCCGATAACGCGGTCGAGTTGTTCCGCGAGTACGACCTGATCGTCGACGGCACCGACAACTTCGCCACCCGCTACCTCGTCAACGACGCGGCGGTGCTGGCGGGCAAGCCCTACGTCTGGGGCTCCATCTACCGCTTCGAGGGGCAGGTCTCGGTCTTCTGGGAGGACGCCCCCGACGACCGCGGCATCAACTACCGCGACCTCTACCCGGAGGCCCCGCCGCCGGGCATGGTTCCGTCCTGCGCCGAAGGCGGTGTGCTCGGCGTGCTGTGCGCCTCCATCGGCTCGGTCATGGTGACCGAGGCGATCAAGCTCATCACCGGCATCGGCGATCCGCTGCTCGGCAGGCTGATGGTCTACGACGCACTGGATATGAGTTACCGGACCATCAAGCTGCGTCGCGATCCGGAGCGTCAGCCGATTACCGAGCTGATCGACTACGAGGCGTTCTGCGGCGTGGTCTCCGACGAGGGCCTGGCCGCCGCGGCCGGTTCCACCATTACCGCGCGCGAGCTGAAGGAGTTGCTCGACGCGGGTAAGGAGATCGAGCTCATCGATGTGCGCGAGCCGGTCGAGTGGGACATCGTGCATATCGAGGGCGCCAAGCTGATCCCGAAGGACCGCATCCTCTCCGGTGAGGTGCTCGCGGATCTGCCGCAGAACCGCCCGATCGTCCTGCACTGCAAGACGGGTATCCGCTCGGCCGAAGTGCTTGCCGCGCTGAAGAAGGCCGGATTCTCCGACGCCACCCACGTGCAGGGCGGCATCGTCGCATGGGCCAACCAGGTCGACACGTCGCTGCCCGTCTACTGACCCGTTGCGCGCGATCGGAAAGGGTTCGGAGAGTTCGCCGATCGCCGATCAGGCGGAAGACCGCTGAACGGCGCCACCGACCGCCGATCGGACGGCGCGGCGTCGTTTAGCGGGTATTGAGCGGCGGTACGGTACGGCCGTGACTTCTGTGGAACCCCCCGAGCACGTGCGCGCCACGTTCGGTCTGCGCGAAGTGACCCCGGTTTCGCTGGGAGATTGGGACGGTGGCTGGCGTCTGGGTGACGTGGTGCTCAGCCCGGTCGCCGACCACGCCAGGGCGGCCTGGTCGGCGAAGGTGCGTGAGGCGCTGAAGGTGGACGGCCTACGCATTGCCCGTCCGGTCCGCGCCACCGACGGCCGTTACGTCGTATCCGGCTGGCGAGCCGACACTTTCCTGGATGGCTCGCCGGAGCCGCGGCACGACGAGGTCGTCTCGGTGTCCCTACGGCTGCACCAGGCGACGGAGAAACTGGAGCGGCCTCGGTTCCTGGTGCAGCCGCCGGTGGCGCCGTGGGTCGATGTGGACGTCTTCGTGGCCGCCGACCGGGCCGCCTGGGAGGCGGTACCGCTGCGCAGCCTGCGCGCCGGTGGCACACCGCCGCCGACCTCCCCGGACGGTCAGCGTTCGATGGAACTGATCGGCCAACTGGCGACGCTGCGCAAGCCGGTACAGACTTCGGCGCAGCTCGTGCACGGCGACCTCTTCGGCACCGTGCTCTTCGCGGGCGCTCACACCCCGGGTCTCACCGACATCACCCCCTACTGGCGTCCGGCTCCGTGGGCGGCAGGCGTTATCGTGGTCGACGCACTCGCTTGGGGCGGCGCCGACGACGGCCTGCTGGACCGTTGGTCCGATCTGCCCGAATGGCCGCAAATGCTGTTGCGCGCGGTCATGTTTCGCCTCGCGGTACATGCGCTCCATCCACGCTCCACCCCGGACGCGTTCCCGGGGTTGGCGCGTACCGCGGATATGGTCCGTCTGATGCTCTGAAGCCCATCGACTCGCTGCTCCGCGTGGGTTCGCTGCGGTGCTGTACCCATATTTGCGGAGCGTCGAGCGGGACCGAAGTGACCGTGCTAGCTTACGTTTATCGCCGACGCTGGATTTCGGACGTGGTCCAGCGCGGCCCGGACAAGGGGTGAGGACGGGCGGCAGGATGAGAATTCAGCCACGGCAACAGATTCTGGGTATTTGGCAGTCGATGATTTCCGCGTGCTATCGCGACGGGGTCTGGCTGTGGGGCGGGCGTGCGGGTTCGAATTCCATTAGTGATGCTGAACAGTTGCTGTGCCTGTTGTACCCCGCGACCGAGATTCCGACGCTCGCGCTCGATCGGCCGGACGATATGGCCGACGATGTCCTGGCGGCATTGCGAGCGTTGGCGAGCGGTCCGCCGGGCGATCCGGACTTCGAATGGTTGCTGGAACGCTCGGGTCCGGCCGCGGTGGTCGGGGAGGCCCTGGTCGGGCTGTTGGAGACCTATATCGAGACCTATACCGATATCGGCGGCGATCCGATCTTCGCCGCGGGCAGCTACCTGCGGACCTCGGACGAGAGCGGGCTCGAAGAACAACAACTCGCGGTGGAAGTCGTCGACTCCTATTCGATGTCGCTGACCCTTTCCATCGCGTCGCTCGGTTTTCTCCGGGTCTTCCTCGGCTTCGTACGGGCCCAGGCCTATCCGGAGGCAAACCAGCTCAACGAACGCATCAACGTGCTCACGGGGAAGATCAGCCACCGCCTGACTGCGGCCATGATCGGGTTGCTACGCAGTTTCGTGGTCAACACCATCGCGCCGGGATCGACTGTGGGACAAACGATTATCGGCATGTTGAATCAGGCCGAACTGCCGACGGGCATGATGATCGAGAACATCAACCGCGCGCTGGAGCCGGTCCGGACCCAGCTGCGCAGCGATGTCACGCTGGCACAGACGCCGGGCACCAAACTGTGGCGCGACGACATGCTCTTCGAGTGCGGTTGGAGCTGGGGTGTGGTCCAGAAGGCCGGAGCCCTGGACGATTACCAATCGTTTCGCATCGCCGGGCAGGAGGGCATCGGCGACCCGCGACCCTATCTGTACTTCACGATCATCGCACTGGACGGCATCAACGACCTCACCTCACAGCGCACCCGCAAACTGGATCTACTCGACGACACCCAGCGCAAACTCGCCGAATCCTTGCAGATCCGTTGGTATCTCACGCAGCAGTACTGGTCGACCGTCGCCCGTTTCGGCCCCGGTCGCTGGCCGCTGGAGGACATTCCGTGGCGCACTTCCGACGGTGAGGAATCCGATTACTTCAGCGCCATGGTCTCCGCCGTGCTGATCCAGGACCTGGTCGGTCGAACCGCGAACGAGGACGATTTGTCCAGGGCGGTAACGATTTTCGATGAGCTGTGCCGACGCGGCCGGATCACCAGGCGGGCCACCCGCGATGACCCCGCGGTGGCCCTGCACTCGCCGGGCGTGCCGCTGTCGCTGGTCGGCACCGAGAAGGCGGGCGGCGTGCTCCTGCAATGGGTCGTCGCGGATTACGCGGCGGTGTTGCTCAAGCGCGTGTTGCAGGCGGCCAGGCTCTCCGGCGATGTCACCGCCCGGGACCGGCTGCTCGAACTGGCGAAATCGATTATGGACCATCTGCATCGGCGCAAGATGAGCGGCGGGACCTCCGACGGGCTCTGGGATTACCCGGCGCGCGCCTTCGAACGGATCGAGGCGCGGGAGGAGGATGCCCTGGTGTCCTGGTACATGACCGAGCGCATGATCGAATGTCTCGTCACCGCCGACCGCACCTACCGTTCCCTGCCGTTGCGACCGCCGACGATGGTGAACCGTGCCGTCGAACTGCTCAACGAGGCCGAACATCTGCTCAATCAAGAGTGGCTCGGCGTCATCCTCGACGACACCTCCGGTAAGCGGCAGGCGCTGGAAGATGTTGAGCAACAGCTGGATCGGGCGCGCACGCTGGTCGACGAGAAGCCGGGCACCGCCGTGAGCATCGCCACCATGGCCCTGATCAGGCTCGAGGAGTTGGCCTATGCCCGACTGGACGCGACGAGGAGCTTCTGAACGATGCTGGTATTCGCGATCTCCGACAAGGGCGGCACCGGCCGGTCGGTGACCAGCTGCAATCTGGCCTATCGGCTCAGTCTCAAGGGCAAGAACGTCGCCTATGTGGATTTCGATTTCGGCTCGCCCACCGCGGGTGCGCTGTTCGAGATCGGCGGCAAGGAGCGCGGGGTGCCCGGCGGCATCGGATTGCACTCCTATCTGCTCGATCTCAACGGTGTCGCCTCGCAGTTCGACGTGCGCGCCACCACCGATCGGATCGATCTGCGCAAGGTTTCGGCGCGGGCCGGGCGCCTGGTGCTGTTCCCCGGCGACGAGGGTGGCGCGGAGTTCGCGACCATCGATGACGGCATGGTGCAGCGGTGCGCGGATCTGCTCGTCGCGCTCGAGGACGAATTCAAGGTCTCCATCGTGGATCTCAGCGCGGGTCGATCGGTAGCAGCCCAATTGGTGTTGAAGGCAACGACATTGCCGCAGCTGCGATTGAAGACGGTGCGCTGGTTGGTGTTCCATCGCTGGACCCGCCAGCACATCGTGGCGGCCAATGGTCTGGTGCACGGGCCGCACGGGTTGGTGCACACCGGAACCGAGTACGGCCACGATCGGGCCAAGCTGCTCGGATCGATTCGCTACGTGCGCACCGCGGTCGGCGATCCGAATCGCGGCGACGGCAGCGGTGGGCCCGCCCAGGCGACCTGGGTGCAGGAACAGAACAGGGCGTTGCGTGACCTGGCCAACCGGAATCAGCTCGGTTCCAGTGCCACGCTCGGGATTACGCCGATCGAGCCGGTGCTGCTGTGGCGTGAGCAGATCATCCTCGATAAGGACGTGACCGCGAAAATCGCCAACGCGGAGACCGCGGTGGCCTTCAGTGAGTTGGCGCGTCGACTCGATGACAGCGCGTCGTGGGAACGGGTCTGACCGAATCGTCCGAGAGAGGTTCAATTCAATGAGCCACAGCGCAGGGTATAGCGAGGCGACGGCCAGCACCAAGATCGATGAGGTCGGGCTGTCCCATTTATCGATCGAGGTCGGGCATTTCTACATGGATCACCTCACCAATGGTGAGGAGCGCATCAGGGCGCAATTCGAAGCGGTCGCGCCGCTCGTCGAGGCCTTCACCTACGGCGCTCGCGCGCAATTCGGTCCGCAGGCGCGGGTGAGTACCTGCTTTCTGATCGATGACTACTTCCGACCGGATCCGAGTCCGGCCCCGATTCTGGATCGGCTCCTCACCATTGCCGCCGAGTGTGGTCTGACGATCGACTATCTGGCGCGGGAGGCCGCTTGCTGGGAAATGCCGGTGTGGGCGGAGGGCAGTCCGACCGAGGAACGGATCGAATTGGCCGAGCTGGTGGCCTCGCGGATTGTGGCCGAGCCGCAGCGGAATTCGAACGGCGGTCGTCCGCCGACGACCGAGTCGGGCTGGTTGTGCAATGGACGGCGGGCCTCCGACAGCGAGCCGATGCTGGCCATGCACAACAAGCCGTACATGCCCGCCGAGGAACTCGGGCGGCGTGAACATTCGATATTTCTCGACGTCGAGATGTGGAACAAGCCGACGCGAAAAGTGAACGGCGTACCCGAGACCTATACGAAGTGGTCCTGCCCGTTTCTCGCCTCGGTGTGGCAATTGTTGCGCCTGGGTATGCTACGCGACGCGGGTGCGGCGGTGGTGGATCCGGTGCCGTGGCAGGTGGGCCGCCGTTGGCCGGAGAAGTGGTGGGATATGCCAGGGGTGATTCAGCTGACCGAAAAGCCCGCGCCCTTCGCCGCCTATCGGGCACTGTCGATCCTGCCGCACCGCTATCTGGGTATCGAGCATGCGGTCAAGGTCATTCTCGGGCATATCGATATCGATGAGGAGATTCTCGAGCAGATGATCGCCCGGGGTCGCGACGAGGGGATCGGTGTGCCTCGGCTGGTCACCGATCGGATATCGCATCATCTGCTGTACGGATCCTGAACCGGACGGGCGGCGAATCTCTGTTATGACCGATCCAGTGGATCCCGCGGCGCACCCGCTTGTCGTACTCGGTGAGGTGCGTACGTGTCTGGTGCCGGATTCCGGGGCGCTGAGTCGCTCGCTGGCGGCGGATCTGCTCGCGCTGGTGCCCGGGCGCCGGGTGCTGTTCCGCGAGCGGCCCATTCCGATCGCCGCCTCACCGACCACCGCGGTCGGCGTGGATTGCACGCTGGCGACCGGAACCAACGGCGGTGTTCGCGCCATCGGGACCGTCGCGGTGAACGCGGTGGTCGTCGGTGGCCGGATTCTGCAGAGTTCGGCCCGCACCATGGCGGTTGTCGCGCCGGAGAAGCGCCGCCGGGATTGGTCGCACTACCTCGCCCAAGTCGGGGTGACCGAGGTGGTGTCCAAGGTCGACGACACCATCCCGGCGCGATTGGCGGACGGGTTCCTCAACGCCACACCACCGCCGGAGACACTGGATCTGTCCTCGATCGGGGAGCGGTTGCTCCGGCGGATCCGCCGCGACGCCCGGTTGGATCAGCATCCGCCGATTCTGGGCGCCACCACGCGGCTGCGGTGGATCGCGCGCATTGCCGAGGTACCGGCCCCGCAGGTGTCCTTCCACGTGGCCGATGAGACGGTGCGCACCGTGCGGGTGCTGGTGCGCGACACCGGCGAATTGGCCGAGGCGCGCCGTTTCTGCGAGGATCTGGCGGCGCACGACTGGCTGCTCACGGCCACCGCTGCCGCCGTGGAGGAGGCCGATCGGTTCCCTTCGGCGAGTTCGGAATCGGTGCAGATCCTGGCGCCGGTACTCGAGCAGTTGGCGCATCTGTGGATGCCGGGGGCGCATGTCGCGGAGCCGATGCGCGTGCTGTGGGCGCAATTGCAGCAGGAGCCGGGTTTCACCGAACAGTGGCTGGCCCGCATCGGTCATCTGCGCGACCGGATGACCGTGGCGACGCTGGCCGCGCTGCGCGTGAGCAAGCTCAGCACCACGGATTGGTAGGCGACACCCGATCAGATCCGGAACCACCGCCGCACCAGCAGCGCGAAGAATACCGAGGTGGAGACGATCCCTGCATAGGCCTCGATGATGAGAAGGATTTCGGCGGCGGCGCCGAGATCCTTCGCCTCACTGAGTCCGGCCGGGTTGAGGTAATTCGTCATGCACAGGTAGGCCGCGTCGGCGAAGGCCCGCCCGGTGAGTGCGGTGATCGCGGTGGTGAACAGCACAAGTTGCAGGCCCATCCAGCCGAGCAGCCGGAACGGCCGGTATCCATAGCCACAGGACACGGCCGAAATCCAGCGGCCGATCCGGTGCCACGGCGGCTGCACGGCCTGGGTTCGGGCCCTGGCCTTGGCGAGCCCGCAGCGGTCCTCGGCATCGTCGTCCTCGTTCTGGCGGTGCAGTCCGCCCGCTCGGCCGAAGGCCAGCGCGGCGTGGGCGGGCAGCCCGGCCGAGGCCACGAACTCGCCGAGCCGCTCGTAGACGTCGGCGAGCAGAGTGCGCTGGGTGCGGCTCAGACGGAGCGGGCCACGGAACTCGACCTCGGCGGCGAGCAGCGCCGCGAGGAACTCCGTGGATACCCCGCGCGCGTCCTCGTCCTCGGCGTCCGGCTTCCTGGCGGCAGCATAGATGTGCCGGAAGACCAGACTGTCGCCCTGCCTGCGACTACCCGGCGGTACGTATTTGGCAACCACGGCCTCGACGTGGGCGTTGAAATCGTCGAGCAGGTGCTGTTCGGCATCGCGCTCGCGGGTCCCGCCGGGCGTTTCGAAGTACTGGCCCACCGCTTCCGAGTATTTCGCGGCGTGGCGATCGATCCGGGTCGTCATCGAGGCGACGAAAGGGGAGGATGCCAGTTGGTCGGCGTATTCGCTCATCGCTCATCTCCCCCCGGGGCCGGACCGTCCCCCCATCCTGTGATACCCACCATAGCAATGAGATTCGGCTACCAACCGGGGTCGCGCAGGCGCTTGATCCAGCGTTGATCATCGGGGTCGGCGATCGTCCTCGGGCCGTGGGTGATTCGGCGCACCAGGACGTCGCGCGGTTCTTCCGCGCCGAAATACTGGGTTTCGTGCGAGATCCGGGTGAAACCGGCCTTCTTGTACAGATTCGTCGCCGCCTGATTGGTCGGCCGGACCGTGATGTACACGGAATCGACCAGTGCGGCACGGCAATTCGTCACGGCCTGCTCCAGCAGCGCCCGCGCGATGCCACGGCCCCGGTACTCCGAGTCCACCGCGAGTCCCAGCACCCAGCCGCGCTGCGCGCCGCCGATGCCCACCAGTGCGTAGCCGCGCACGCCGCCGTCGACATCGGCCACCACCCAGTGCGATCCGTGCAGGTCGAACAGCTGGCGAAGCGTCACATACGACCACGACAGGCCGGGGAACTGTTGCTGTTCCAGTGTGCAGATCGTTCGGAGGTCCTGCACTCTCGCCGGTCTCAGCATCGGCCCCCCCATCCCGATGTCCAACGCTCACCTCTCGCCCCGATGTGAGTCCGAACTCCAGCGTAAAGCGTTCCGGCGCCGAGGGGTTCGTAAACAGCCGAATGGCCCAGGACGGCCGAATGCCGCGCTGAGGGCTCAGCGCGGCATTCGGATTCGTGTCGAGTGGGGTTACACCTTCGCGTACGCCAGGGACGGCACGCGGCCGATGGCGAACGAGGAACGCAGGTAGAAGAACCAGGTGACCCCGGCCATTACCAGGAAGGCGGCGGCGTAGGTCCAGAAGGCGGGGTTCATGCTGCCGAAGTTGATGTTGGACAGGCGAAGTGCCTGCTGCAGCAGGTAGCCGCCGGAGGCGCCGATCGCACCGATGACACCGATGGCGGCGCCGGCCTGACGCCGGGCCGAGGCGGTGGCCTCGCTGATGTCCATGCCGTGTTCGGAGGCGTACTTCTTGGCCTCGGCGCTGAAGATCGACGGGATCATCCGGTAGGTGGAGCCGTTGCCGATGCCGGTCAGTACGAACAGCATCAGGAACGCCGCCAGGTACAGCGGGAAGCTCTTCATCTCCAGCGCCGCCATGATCAGCCCACATGCCACCGACATGCCGCCGAACACGATGACGGTGATCTTGGCGCCGCCGACCTTGTCGGAGACCCAGCCGCCGAAGGGACGGCTGAAGGAGCCGACCAGCGCGCCGAGGAAGGCGAGGTTACCGAGGGTGGTGATCCAGCCGATCTTGGTCAGCTCCGGGAAGTTGGCCTTGATCAGCGTCGGGAACGCGAAGGAGAACCCGATGAAGGAACCGAAGGTGCCGATGTAGAGGAACGACATGACCCAGGTGTGCCGGTTGGTCAGCGCCAGCTTGTAGGACTTGCCGTCGGACTTCGCGGTGCTGATGCTGTCCATGTAGCGCAGCGCACCGAAGGTGGCGACCAGGACGAACGGCACCCAGACCAGCACCGACAGCGTGATACCGAAGCGGTAGCCCGCCGGATCCTTGGCCATCAGGTGGGTGCCCAGGGTGATCAGCAGCGGCAGTACGAGCTGGGTCTGCGCGACGCCGAGGTTACCGCCCGCGGCGTTGATGCCGAGCGCGGCGCCCTTCTTGCCCTCCGGGAAGAAGAACGAGATGTTGGCCATCGAGGAGGAGAAGTTACCGCCACCGAAGCCGGCCAGTGCGGCGAGCACCATGAACACCCACATGGGTGTGCCGGGCTGGTTGACGAAGTAGGCCAGACCCAGCGTCGGGATGAGCAGCATCGCCGCACTGAACGCGGTAAAGGCCCGCCCGCCGAATTTGGGGATGGCGAAGGTATACGGAATCCGCAGTGCGGCGCCGACCAGGGTCGGGGTGGAGGTCAACAGCAGTGCGTTGCTGACCGCGGTCGGATTGCCCTTGCCGAGGCCGGCCAAGAAGTCGAATCCGGCCAGGCCCATGCTGGTGACGACGGTGCCCCAGATGACCCAGACGCTGAAGCCGAGATTCTCGGCGAATACCGAGAAGATCAGATTCTTACGGGCGGTGAGTTTGCCGCCTGATTCCCAGAATTCGGTGTTGTCGGGCTCCCATTTGTCGAGCCAGCGTCCGCGGCTCTGGTGCTTGAACGCCGGTGTGTCCGACTGCTGGCCGGTGGCAGCTACTGTGGCAGTCATCGGCTTCCTCTCGATTGCCTCGCTACGGTCGAGACAAAGGTAGAAGCCAGTTATTGCGTCCCGATGGCCTTCCGTTGCGTTCCCGGCAAATCCGACTCACATGGGGGAAGTGCGGTCGGTGACCAGTTGGTTACCTTGCGGTGGAAATGCGGGACCGGCCGGATTCTTCTGGCGGGCGACTTTCCGGGGCGCTGCCGCGTCGTGTGCCGCATGAAGGCCCGCGGCGGCCGTCTGCCTATCGGGGCTCCGGATACTCCGCGATGAGCGAACCCAGGAAGCAGCGGGCCGCCTGCGCCGCCTGTTCGGCGTCCCCATCGATGACAGCTTGCACCAGTTCGTTGTGCTCGGCATCGTACGAGTCGTCCGATTTCGAGGTCCGCGAACGGATCACCTGTTCGATGGTGGGCAGCAGCGAGTCGTAGAACTCGAGGTACACCGCATTGTGACTGGCGACCACGATCGCGCGGTGCAGTTCCACATCGGCGGCGATGGCCGTCAGATTTCCCTCGCCCCAGGTGTGTTGGCTGCGTTCTTCCAGTAACCGTTTGAGATTGGCGATATCGGTGTCGTCGCGGCGTTGCGCGGCCAGCGCGGCGGCGGTGGTATCGAGCGCTTGGCGTAGCTCGAGTACATCGCGTTCCTCCGCGTCCGCGAAGTACTTGGCCAGGGTGCCGCCGACCTCGGAGACCGCGATCACATAGGTACCCGAGCCCTGGCGTCGCTCCAGCATGCCCGCGTGCACGAGGGCTTGAACGGCCTCGCGGACGGTATTTCTACCCGTCCCGGTGAGCTCGGTGAGCTCCGGTTCGGTGGGAATGCGGGAGCCGATAGACCAACGGCCCGAACGTATTTCGGCACGCAGCTGCTCGGTGACCTGGGCGATGAGGCTGGTGCGCCGGACTGGTTGCACCGAAACAGAGTACCGCCCATCACAAATTGTTGTCTCCTATCATGGGGTCATCCTATGATTTCTCGGTGCCAGCGACCCTCCCGGACACCACGACTCGCCCTGATTCCACCCCCGTCCAGCAGCGTTCGATCGTCGAGGGGCGACTCCTCGTCCTCACCGCGATTGTGATGTCCGCGCTGACCCTGCGCGTCGCCGTCACCGCCTTCAGCCCGCTCGCCGAGCGGATCGGCGCCGATATCGGGTACTCGACCGCGATCGTCGGCGTCTTCGGCATGATCCCGACCGCCATGTTCGCGCTGTCGGGCCTGCTCACCCCGGTATTGGTGGATCGCCTCGGGCTGGAGCGCACCGCGCTGACCGCCATGCTGATGGCCGGGCTCGGCATGCTGATCCGGGCCACGGTCGGCGGCACCGGCGAACTTCTGCTCTGCTCCGCACTGGCGCTGGCGGGGATGGGCATCGGCAATGTGGTCATCCCGCCGTTGGTCAAGCGGTATTTCCCGGATCGCCTCGCGGTGATCAGCTCCCTTTACATCACGATGGTCCAACTCGGCACCGTCGTGCCCGCCCTGATCGCGGTGCCGGTCGCGCAGTCGCACGGCTGGCGCATCTCGCTGGGACTGTGGGCGCTGCTCGGCTTCGCCGCCGCCATCCCGTGGCTCATCGTGCTGCGCGACCGGCGCGGGCGCCACAAGGTGGACACCACCGCGCTGCCCGGCGCTGCGGCCGAGCCCAGGGGCAAGGCGTGGCGCTCGCCCATGGCCTGGGGTATGGCGGGCATGTTCGGCATGACCTCGCTGACGACGTACGCGATATTCGCCTGGCTGCCCAAGATCCTCGCCGAGGCCGGTGCGAGCGACGCGTTCGGCGGCACCATGGTCGGGCTGTTCGCGCTCGTCGGGTTGGTTTCGGCGCTGACCGCGCCGACCATGGTCGCGCGGTTCCGCAATCCCTTCCCGATCGTGGTGTTGTTCGCGGCCTTCTTCTTCATCGCCTTCGCCGGGCTGCTGATCGCGCCCATGAGCGCGCCCGTGCTCTGGGTGGTCATCCTCGGCCTCGGGCCGAGCACCTTCCCGATGGCGCTGACACTGATCAATCTGCGCACCCGCACCGCACAGGGTTCGGCCGCGCTCTCCGGATTCACCCAGGGCGTCGGCTACGCGGTGGCCTGCCTCGGCCCACTGCTGTTCGGCATGCTGCACACCGCCACCGGCGGCTGGCTCGCGCCGTTCGCGATGTTGAGCGTCGCGGTCCTGGTGCTACTGGCCGGGGCATGGCAGGCGTGCAAGCCGCGCATGCTCGAGGACGCATTGCGAGGCGAGCGACCGGCCCGGAGGCGGTAGCGCGGGTGACCGCGGAGGGACCCGGGAGCATCGGCCAATTGAACATGGAAAAAGTAGCGCGAAAATCTCGCGGTTCGGGTTGCGGGATGGGGCGGGTGGCGGCATGCTGTCCGCGTCACACCTCACGGGACCTCGAGTTCGAGGTGGGGTGTTTGTCACCTGTGGAAACCGCCCTGTCACACCGCTGAAACATTCGGCCGAAACTCACCCCCAATACCGGGGAATCGTGAGCAACCGTTGATTTGGCGGTCATTTCCCGCAGCATTTCGGCAATACCCATTTCCTACCGTTGGGGCCAACCGATTTTGGGAGGCCCTTGTTGAGCACGCTCACGCGTAACCGCAACATCGAGCACTGGGATGCCGAGGATGTCGACGCCTGGGAGGCCGGCGGTAAGGATGTCGCCAAGCGCAACCTGATCTGGTCGGTCTTCGCCGAGCATGTGGGATTCTCGGTCTGGTCGATCTGGTCGGTGATGGTGCTGTTCATGCCCACCGACAAGTTCGGCATCGACCCGGCGGGCAAGTTCTTCCTGGTGGCGGTCCCAACCCTGGTTGGTGCGATCCTGCGGATCCCCTACACCGTCGCCACCGCCCGCTTCGGCGGCCGCAACTGGACCATCTTCAGTGCGCTCCTGCTGCTCATCCCGACGGTGCTGACGCTCTACTTCGTCAACCAGCCGGGCACCTCTTACACGACCTTCCTGGTCATCGCGGCATTCGCCGGACTCGGCGGCGGCAACTTCGCCTCCTCGATGACCAATATCAACGCCTTCTACCCGCAGCGGCTCAAGGGCTGGGCCCTCGGCCTGAACGCGGGCGGCGGCAATATCGGCGTGCCGGTGATCCAGCTGATCGGCCTGCTGGTCATCGCCACCCTCGGCAATGGCTATGCCTCGCTGATCTGCGCGATCTACCTGGTACTCGTCGCGCTGGCCGGTGTCGGCGCCGCGCTCTACATGGATAACCTGACGAACCAGAAGGCCGACCTGTCCTACATGATCACGGCGCTGAAGGTGCCGCAGTCGTGGGCGATCGCCTTCCTCTACATCGGCACCTTCGGATCGTTCATCGGCTACAGCTTCGCCTTCGGCCAGGTGCTGCAGATCAGCTTCAAGGCGGGTGGCGACACTGCGGCCCAGGCCGCGCTGCACGCCGCGCAGATCGCCTTCATCGGCCCGCTGCTCGGCTCGCTGGCCCGCCCGTACGGCGGCAAGTGGGCCGACCGGATCGGCGGCAGCAAGGTCAGCCTGTACGTCTTCGGCGCGATGATGGCCGCCGCGCTCCTGGTCGGTGTGGCCAGCACGGTCGCCGACGGCAATAAGGGCGTCGCCACCGGCGGCGTGATGACCGCGATGGTCATCGGATTCATCGCCCTGTTCGTGCTCTCCGGTGTCGGCAATGGGGCGGTCACCAAGATCATCCCGTCGGTCTTCGACGCCAAGTCCAAGAGTCTGGACGCGACCCCGGCCACCCAGGCCGCCTGGTCCCAGAACACCTCGGGCGCGCTGATCGGATTCGTCGGCGCCATCGGGGCGCTCGGCGGAGTCGGCATCAACCTGGTGCTGCGCACGTCCTACGCCTCGACCGCCTCGGCGACCACCGCGTTCTGGGTATTCATGGCCTTCTACGTGGCCTGTGCCGCGGTGACCTGGCTGGTCTTCCTGCGCCGCCCCACCGCCGCCGACTCCGATGTCGTGGTCGAGGCTGAAGCGTTGGTGCTCGAGGCCGAGCAGGCCGCCACCACGTCCACCAACTCGTCGGCTCGCGCCTGACGCCCGAACCGAACCAGGGAGGTCACTCATGAACCCCACAGTCGAACCCGCTCGCAAGACCGCCGTGGTCATCGGCCACGGCATGGTCGGGCACCGCTTCGTCGAGGCGCTGCGCTCTCGTGACGAGGCGGGCCGGTGGCAGGTCATCGTGCTCAGCGAGGAGCAGCTGCCCGCCTACGACCGGGTCGGGCTGTCCTCGTACGTCGGGGCCTGGGACCCGAACTCGCTTGCGCTGCCGGGCAATGAGTACAGCGGTGACGATCTGGTCGAGCTGCGGCTCGGACAGCGCGCCGATGCCATCGACCGCGAGGCCCGCAAGGTCACCACCTCGGCGGGCGACACCATCGCCTACGACGCGCTGGTGCTGGCCACCGGTTCTTACGCCTTCGTGCCGCCGGTGCCGGGCCATGACCTGCCCGAATGCTTCGTCTACCGGACCATCGAGGACCTGGACGGAATCCGGGCGACCGCCGAGGCCGCGGGCCCCGGCGCCATCGGTGTCGTGGTCGGTGGCGGTCTGCTCGGCCTGGAAGCGGCGAACGCCCTGCGCCTGCTCGGTATGACCCCGCACGTGGTCGAGTACAACGACCGGCTGATGCCCGCCCAGGTCGACGAGGGCGGCGGCGCCATCCTGGAGCGGTTGGTCACCGACCTCGGCCTGGCCGTGCACACCGGTGTCGGTACCTCCTCGATCGAGGCGGTCGGCGACGGCAAGCTGAAGGTCACGCTGTCCGACGACTTCGAGATCGATGCCTCGCTGGTGGTCTTCTCCGCGGGTATCCGCCCGCGGGACCAGATCGCCAGGGACGCGGGCCTCGAGGTCGGGCCGCGCGGCGGCATCATCACCGACCTCGGGCTCCAGACCTCGGACCCGCATATCTGGGCCGTCGGCGAATGCGCTGCGGTCGAGGGCGTCTGCTACGGCCTCGTCGCGCCCGGCTACACCACCGCCGAGATCGTCGCGGACCGCTTGCTCGGTGGCACCGGCGAATTCCCCGGCGCGGATATGTCGACCAAGCTCAAGCTGATGGGCGTCGACGTCGCCAGCTTCGGTGACGCGCACGGCACCACCGAGGGTGCGCTGTCGGTGGTGCTGCACGACGCCGCCAAGGGCACTTACGCGAAACTCGTCGTCTCCGATGACGCGCAGATCCTGCTGGGCGGCATCCTGGTCGGCGACGCCACCGCCTACTCGGCGCTGCGCCCCCTGGTCGGCCGTCCGCTGCCCGCCGAGCCCGCCGCGCTGATCTCCCCGGCTGGTGCGGAACTCGGCGCCGACTCGCTACCCGATGACGCGCAGATCTGTTCCTGCAATAACGTCAGCAAGGGTTCGATCTGCGGCGCCATCGCCGAGGGCGCCTGCGACGTGCCCGCCATCAAGAGCTGCACCAACGCCGGAACTTCCTGCGGCGGTTGCGTTCCCATGCTCAAGAAGCTGCTGGAGCAGTCGGGTGTGGAGATGTCGAAGGCGCTGTGCGAGCACTTCTCGCAGTCGCGCGCCGAGCTGTTCCAGATCGTCCAGGTCACCGGCATTCGCACCTTCTCCGCCTTGATCGCCAAGTACGGCACCGGATCCGGCTGCGATATCTGCAAGCCCACGGTCGCCTCCATCCTGGCCTCCACCTCGAGCGACCACATCCTCGACGGCGAGCAGGCCGCACTGCAGGACACCAACGACCACTTCCTCGCCAACCTGCAGAAGAACGGCACCTACTCGGTGGTGCCTCGGATGCCGGGCGGTGAGGTCACCGCCGAGCAGCTGATCACCATCGGTGAGGTCGCCAAGGAATTCGGCCTGTATGTCAAGGTCACCGGCGGACAGCGCATCGACCTGTTCGGCGCCCGCGTCGAGCAGTTGCCGCTGATCTGGAAGCGTCTCGTCGACGCGGGCATGGAATCCGGTCACGCTTACGGCAAGTCGCTGCGTACGGTCAAGAGCTGCGTCGGGTCCACCTGGTGCCGCTACGGCCAGCAGGACTCGGTCGGCATGGCCGTGCTGCTGGAGAAGCGCTACCGCGGCCTGCGTTCCCCGCACAAGCTGAAGCTGGCCGTGTCCGGCTGCGCCCGCGAGTGCGCGGAGGCCCGGGGCAAGGATGTCGGCGTCATCGCCACCGAACACGGCTGGAATCTGTACGTCGGCGGTAACGGTGGTCTGACCCCGAAGCACGCGGTGCTGCTGGCCGGTGACCTCGACGACGAGACGCTGATCAAGTACATCGACAGGTACCTGATGTTCTACATCCGCACCGCGGATCGGCTGCAGCGCACCGCGCCGTGGCAGGAAGCGCTCGAGGGCGGTATCGACTACCTCAAGCAGGTCGTGTGCGAGGACAGCCTCGGCATCGCCGAGGACCTGGAGGCCGCGATGGCCAAGCATGTCGACGGTTACAAGGACGAATGGGCGGCGGTGCTGGAGGACGAAGGGAAGCTGTCGCGCTTCGTCTCCTTCGTGAACGCGCCCGAGGAGGCCGATCCGACGATCTCGTTCGACGACAGCGGTGAGCGCAAGGTGCCGGTACTGCTGGGTCTGCCGGAAATGCCGGTGGCGGCTGGAGTGGGATCCACCACAGCCACGCACGGGAAATGAGTGCTTAACCGCGTGGAAACAGGACGCCTGTACCAATGATTAAGGCGTTCGGAGGAGGAACCCGATGACCGTTATCGATACACCCAGCATTTCACCAGCTACGGCCACCGGTTGGACGCAGGCGTGCCGACTTGACTATTTGATCCCCGGCCGCGGGGTCGCCGTGTTGCTGAAAGGTGGCCGGCAGGCCGCCCTCTTCGTGCTCTCCGACGGCTCGCTCTACGCGGTCGGCAATATTGATCCGTTGGGCCGGGCGGCAGTGATGTCGCGCGGAATCGTCGGCGATCGCGGCGGTGTCCCCGTCGTGGCCTCGCCGCTGCTCAAGCAGGCGTTCTCGTTGCTCGACGGGTCCTGCCTGGACGATGAGTCGGCAGCGCTGCCGGTGTACGCGGTGCGTGTGGACGACGGCATCGTTTCGGTTTCCAACGAGCCGGTGGCGTCCGGGCTCGAATCCTCGGACGGATGAACACCTCATGACAACAATTGACGCGGGCGCCTGTCTGGCCGGATTCACCGTCGGTGTCACCGCCGCTCGGCGGGCCGAAGAATTCGCCACCCTGCTGACCCGACGCGGCGCCACGATCGTTTCGGCGCCCGCCATCCGCATCATCCCGCTGGCCGACGATACGGAACTGGAGCGGGTCACCCGCAAACTGGTCGCCGAACCGCCGCAGCTCACCGTCGCCACCACCGGAATCGGGTTCCGCGGTTGGATGGAGGCGGCCGAGGGTTGGGGCCTGGCCGAAGATCTGCGCAGCACCTTGGCCGGGACCAGGATGCTGGCCCGCGGTCCCAAGGCCAAGGGTGCGATCCGTGCCGCCGAACTGCGTGAGGAGTGGTCACCCGCCTCGGAGTCTTCCGCCGAGGTGCTCGACCACCTGCTCGCCGAGGGCGTGGAGGGCGTTCGTATCGCCGTGCAGCTGCACGGCGCCACCACCGAATGGGAGCCGGTACCCGACTTCTGCGAGGTGCTGCGTTGTGCCGGGGCCGATGTCGTGCCGGTGCCGGTCTACCGGTGGACTCCGCCGGAAGATCAGGGTCCGATGGATCAGCTGATCGAGGCCATCGTCACGGCGAATCTGGATTGCGTGACCTTCACCAGCGCGCCGGCCGTGGCCTCGATGTTGATGCGCGCGAAGGAAACCGGGCTGTTGGAGGGCGTACTGCAGGCCCTGCGTAACCGGGTGCTGCCCGCCTGCGTCGGCCCGATCACCGCGGCCCCGCTCGAGGAACTCGGCGTGCCTACCTCGATGCCGGGCCGGGCCCGTCTCGGCGCGTTGGCTCGGCATGTCGCGGAGGAACTGCCGCGGCGCGCCAACCGGATTCAGGCCGCGGGTCATCAGATCAGCGTGCGCGGCGGTTGCGTGGTCGTCGACGGAACGGTGCGACAGCTGGCACCGGCCCCGATGGCGTTGATGCGGTCGCTGGCCCGTCAGCCCGGACGGGTCGTCTCGCGGGAGGATCTGCTCGCCGCGCTGCCCGGCGGCGGTGACGACACCCACGCCGTGGAGACCGCGATCGCCCGGCTGCGCGCCGGACTCGGCACCCCCAAGGCGATTCAGACGGTGGTCAAGCGCGGCTACCGGCTCGCGCTGGACGCCGCCGAATGCACCGACAACTACCCGCGGCCCGCCGAGGCGCCGCGGCAGCCGATGCCGGGTATCGGCGCACCGGTCCGGGCACCGCGCTACGTCCAGACGATGGGAACCTGGTGACCACGCCCGCCCTGGTGCTGGTGGCGCACGGCACCCGAAGCACCAGGGGTGTGGAAATGATCGCCGCGCTCGCCGAGGCGGTCACACGGGAACTCGGCGCCGCGATTTCGGGGCGCGGCGGCGAGCAGCCCGAGGCGGTCGCTACCGCCCCCGTGCGCACCGCCTTCGTCGACGTGCTCGGGCCGTCGCCGTCGGAGGTGTTGCGCGATCTGCACGCGACATCGGAATCCGTTCCGGCCGTGGTCGTTCCGGCGTTCCTGGCGTCCGGTTACCACGTCTACCAGGATGTGCCACGCGAGGTGGCCGAGAGCGGGCATCCGGCGGTCGCGGTCACCCCGGCCATGGGACCCGATCCGGCGCTCGCGCGGATCATGAAGATGCGGTTGCGCGCCGCGGGCTGGCAGCCCGGTGACGCGGTCGTCTTCGCCGCCGCCGGTTCCTCGGATGCCAGGGCGCGCAAGGATGTTCGGCGCGCGGCGGCCATGCTCGCGGAACGGCTCGGCGAACGGGTGCGGATCGGATATGTCGCGACCGGCGCGCCGCGGGTCGCGGAGGTGGTTGCCTCGTTGCGGGAGTCGGGCGCCGAACGGGTGTTCATCGCCTCGTATCTGCTGGCGCACGGACTGTTCCAACAGCGGCTGCACGAGGCCGGTGCGGACGGTGTCGCCGAACCCATCGGTGTGCACCCCGCGGTGGTTCGTCTCATCGCCGATCGATACCGCACGGCCGCACGGGAATTGGTGCAAACGCACGTGCGCTGAGTGTGCTGTTTTCCGCCAGGCGGCTCAATCGAGCAGGGCGGTCCGGGCCCGGTCGATCTCCCAATAGGCGCTGCCCGGCCGTCCGCGGCGAACAGCGCGAGCCAGTCGTCCTTCCGCTTGGCGCGCACCGCGGCCTGTGAGGCGAGACCGGCGGCCCGCGCCGGAGATTCGGATGTCATCGGGCAGCCTCCTGTTCCTGCGACGCATGGATCACCGTGTCCGCGTACCGATTCAGGCTGTCGATCTTCTCGGCGAGTGTCCGGGTATCCGGGCCCGGCTGATAGGTGCTGCGGAACCCCACGACCAGGTCGGTGACGCCCGCCTCGGCCAGCCGCGCCACGCCGTCGGGATCGAAGGCGTCCCGGGAAACGACATGGATCTGGAAGGGTGCGGGATTGTCCCGCTCGCTCCACAATTCGCGAATCCGCCGCAGCAGCCGGTCGAGTTCTTCGGCGTCGCCGCCCGCCTGCATCCAGCCGTCACCCAGCCGCACCGCCCGGCGCAGCGCCGCATCACTGTGCCCGCCGACCAGGATCGGAATCGGTTCGGTCGGTGTCGGTGTCAGTTCTACGGCGGGAATGTCGTAGCACTCGCCGTGATATTCGAAGAATCCGCCCGCGCACAGGCCGCGCACGACCTCGACGGCCTCGTCCATCCGCTTTCCGCGACGCTCGAACGGCAGGCCCAGCAGGGCGAAATCCTCGGGCCATGGACTGATCCCGACGCCGAGCGACAATCGGTTCCCGCTGAGCACCGCGAGCGACGCGGCCTGCTTGGCGACCAGCACTGGCGGCCGGATCGCCAGTTCGAGCACGAACGGTGTCACCCGCACCGTGCTGGTGGCCGCCGCCAATGCCGTGCACAGCACGAACGTCTCGATGAACGGCTTACCGCGGCGCCCTTGACAGCGGTACCTGGGCTACGCGGACACTGTCGCGCCCGGATCGCCGGAAACCGCTCGAAATCCGTGAAGAATGTCCGTGCAGAACGGTTGTTTCACGGAGATCGCTTGAACGCGGCCGAGGTTCAATTCGGGAAGTCGTTATGGCGCGGTGGTGATCGGGGCTATTTCATGAGTTGGGCAAGGCGGTCCCAGGCCGGGGATGAGGCTCCGGGCTGGGACTGTGCGGCCAGCCGGGCGATAGTCGGGTTGTGGATGGGGCGGGTGTCGGATGGGGCGTGGTGGTTGGCGTACCAGTTCCGGGTACGGTCCGCGAGGGCGGGGAGGCGGGGGTCGTTCGGCGACCAATCGTAGGCGGCGTCGTATTCGAGGTAGAGGACGCGGAACTCGGGATCGGTGATGAACTGGCGTTTTTCGGCGATCCACATGGCGGCGTCCTCGGGTGAGGCTGTTTGCATGAGGATCCAGCCGTCACGCTCCAGGTGCATCTGACGCTCGCTGACGCCGAGTTCGCGCAATTCTTCGAGATAGTCGACGACTTCCTGGGAGACGAAAAGTCCGTCGCCGCCGCGCAGCTGGGTGAGTTGGTGGCGGTATCGCCGCAGCCGCGCGATGCGGTCTTCGAGTGCCTTGTCGATCTCGGCGATAGCTGCCGTGAGCGCGGCCGGGTCGGCGTCGAAGAGGTCCTTGATGCGGGCCAGTGGCATGCCCGCATCGGCCAAGGTCCTGATCTTGACGAGGTCGATGGCGTGTTGGGCGGTGTAACGGCGATAGCCGGACGAGTCGCGGTCTGGCTCGGCGAGCAGACCGCGCTCGTGATAGTGGCGGATTGCTTTGATGGTCACTCCGGCATAGTCCGCGAGTCGGCCGATTGTGATCATGCTCGACATCCTTCCACTCGGCAGTCAGGTCATTCGGGCCGGTCAGGCCCGACGGGTCAGGCGGCCGCCGCCGTTGCGGAAGCGTGTTCTGCCGTCGTGGAGGTCGTGGTAGGAGACGAGCAGCAGTCGCAGATATCCGTCGAACGCCTCCATCGGGTATCCGGCGGGCGCGAACAGGCCGGGCCGGATCGGCACGTAGCGCTGCGGCGGGGCGGAGGTCATGCCGCCGGCGAACTCGGTGAAGATCCGCTCCTGCGACTCGTCCGCCGGTTCGTAGGTCGTTCGCTCCTCGAGCTGACCGTCGACGATGCTGACGTCGATGCGGAGCTGATTGGAGCGGTAGGTGCCCACGTAGGGGGTGAGGTCGACATCGGCCTCCGATTCGGTGATCAGAGTGGCGACCTGCACGTCGAGGTGCTTGCTCAGGAGCCACTGCAGGAGCTGGTCCTGCAGCATGACCGCCCCCGGAGTGTTGCCGAAGGCGGTGAAGACCAGGTCGTGTTCGGGTATGACGAACAGGATGGAGACGCCGCCGGGCGACGCACCCGACATGGCGAGGACGGTCGTGTCGCCGAACGGATACAGCACCCAACCCAGGCCGATGGGCGGGACGTTCGGGCTGGCCATGTCGTAGGCGACCTGCTGCATCAGCGCGGTCGACTCGGTCGAGAGGACCCGCTCGCCGGAGGGGGACACACCGCCTGCGAGGTGGGTGCGTCCGAAGGCAAGCAGGTCGGCGATGGTGCCGATCGGCGTGCCGCCGGCCGGCCCCCAGGTGTCGGGCAGCGTGAACATGCCGGTGGGTTTGGCCGCCCCGGTCTCGAGGTCATTGAAGTGGCCGACCGCGGTGCTGCGCAGGATGGCCTGCTCGGCCGAGGTGCTGGAGTCCTTCATACCGACGGGTGCGTAGATATCGCGTGCGAGCAGGTCGTGGAACGACAGGCCGGTCACGACTTCGAGCAGGCGGCCCGCGACGATCATGCCGCCGTTGGAGTAGCTGAGCTGCTCGCCGGGTTCGAACAGGGTGCCGGCGCTGCTCGCGAGGCCATCGACGTAGGTCTTCACGGCGTCGCGCCCCTTGGCATCGGGGAAGTACAGGTCCGCGTCGATGCCGTTGGTGTGCGAGATCAGGTGCCGGACAAGGATCTGGTCTGTCGCGCCCGGGACGTTCAGTGCGAATTCGGGTAGGTACTTCACGACCGGTGCGTCGAGGTCCAGGACCCCGCGGTCGACCTGCTGTAGGACCAGCGTGGTGGTCAGGACCTTGGTGACGGAGCCGTAGAGGAATCCGGTGTCTTCGAGCATCGGCGCGCCGGTGGCGACGTTCGCGGTGCCGTGGGCGACGATGATCTGCTCGCCGCGGTGGTAGACGCCGGCGAGGAAACCGGGGACATTGCTGGACGCGCAGTAGGCGGCGACCTGCTCGCGGATCTGGGCTTCGATGGTGTGCAGTGCGTTGTCGTTCATGCGAACCATCGTCGAACCTTGCCCTTGGGGCAAGGTCAAGTCGAGGGCTGTCCGAGTCGCTCCTCCGATGTTCAATCCCACGGCCACAGTTGCCACACGGGGAGTTCCGGCGCCTTTCCAGACCGGGTGCGGGAATGATTCAGAACATGGGCGTCGGCACCGGCGATCTGATCCGGCAACCAGGTCGGCGAGTCGAGAATTCCTCCGGCACCGACTACACGAGTGCCGGAGCCGCCGAGATCCAACGCTGATTGGCCGCCGATCTGATTGTGTTGCAACAGCAACTGGACAGCCCGCGCATGTGGGCGGTCGCCGCCCGCCTCATGACATTGTTTGCGAAAAGATCCCGGGATCCGACGGAAACAACGCCGTCCGCTGGTACGACATGGCCGCCGATGCCGCCGACCGATTCAAAGACACGCAGATACGTGGGTGGGTACGCGGCCGGGCCGCTATCGCGCTCGGCTACGAAGGGGCATCGCCGCCGGTGGCGCACAGATTCGCGCTGCCGCCGGAGAAGCATTCGCTGACTTTGCGGATGCTCATGGACGAGATAGCCGGGCGGACCCGAACAGCTGGGTTGTGATGCACCGCGCCGCCGAGCTGGCATATGCACTCGGTCGCCGGATCCGGGAGGCGCGCGGACTAGGCGGATTGGCTGGGTGTGCGGGTGAAAGAAGCGCGGTAGGAGCTCGGGGGGAGGCCGACGTGGCGGATCATGTGCTGGCGCAGGGATTCCGCGGAGCCGATGCCGCTGTGCCGGGCCACCTGATCCATGGGCAGTGAGGTGGATTCGAGGAGTTCGCGGGCGCGCTGGATACGCTGGTGCAGCAGCCATTTCTGTGGACTGAGGCCAGTTTCCTCGTGGAAGCGGCGGGTCAGGGTGCGGACGCTGGTGCGCGCGTGGGTCGCGAGATCATCGAGGGATAGCGGTGTGTCCAGGCGCGCCAGGGCCCATTCGCGGGTGGCCGCCAGCGACAGGCCGTTCTCGGGTGGCAGCGGGATGTCGACGAACTGGGCTTGGCCGCCCGGACGTACGGGGGTCACTACGGCGGCACGCGCCGCGGCATTGGCGACCGTCGCGCCGTAGTCGGTGCGAATCAGGTGCAGGCACAGGTCGATTCCGGCCGCGGCGCCCGCGGCGGTGGTCACCGGCCCGTCCTCGATGAACAGCGCGTCGGTGCGGACGGTTACCTCCGGAAAGCGCGCGCCGAGTTCGTCGGCCAGTCCCCAGTGCGTGGTCGCGGTGCGTCCGGTGAGCAGCCCGGCCTGGGCCAGCACGAAGGCACCGCTGCATATCGAGGTGACCGGTGTCCCGCGGTCGACGGCGCGGCGTAGCGCGGTGAGGGTGGCCGCGTCGGCGGTGCCCCGGGCGCCGGTGCTCGGCACGATCACGATATCGGCCTCATCGAGGAACTCCAGGCCGTGCCGCACCACCACATCGAACCCGCCGAGTGCCGCTGGAACCACGCCGGGTTCGGCGGTGCAGACCACGATTCGGTAGCCGGGTTCACCATCCACGATCACCGAGCCGAGCAGGGTTTCGGGCATGGCCAGGTCGAAGGCCTTCACCGGAGGGACGGCGACAACCGCGACGGTCTTCATGGCCGAATCCTTGGGATAGATGGCAAGCGGGCCACTAGCCTACCTCGCACCCGCCGGGCAATGTTGAGGTCAGGTGATCGGCGAAAGTCATCGATCGCCCAAATCGCCTTGTCTCAGAAGGGAAATCGCATGCCTTTGCATGTCATCGTCGGCCATGGTGGTACCGCCACGGCAACCGCCCTGCTGCTCGCCGAATCCGGCGATCGAGTGCGGATGGTCAGCCGCAGCGGCGCGGGTCCGGAACACTCGCATATCGAGCTGGTGGCCACCGACGCCACCGATGCGACGGCGCTCGCCGAGCTGGCGCGCGGCGCCGAGACCGTCTTCAATACCGCGATGCCCGCGTATCACACCTGGCCGCAGGAGGTTCCGTCGCTGTTCGGCGCGATCAGGGCAGCCGCCGAACAGGCCGGCGCCAACCTGGTGATGCTGGGCAACCTGTACGGCTACGGCCCGGCGGACGGACCGCTGACCGAGGATTCGCCACTGGCCGCGACCGGACACAAGGGACGGGTGCGGGCCCGGATGTGGCACGAGGCCAAGGCATCCCACGATGCGGGCCGGATCCGGGTCACCGAGGTCCGTGCGGGGCAGTTCCTCGGGGCCGGTGCGGTCTCGGTGTTCTCATTGCTGGTGCAGCCCAAGGTGTTGGGCGAGCAACTCGCCCTCGTCCCGCAGGCCCTCGACCTCCCGCACCCCTATACCGCGATCGAGGATGCCGCGGCCGCGCTGGTCGCGGTCGCCCGTGACGACCGGGCGTGGGGTCAGGCCTGGCACGCCCCGGTCATCACCACCACCGTCCGCGCGGCCGCCACCCGGCTGGCCGAGCTCGCGGGCGTCACCGCGCCCCGGCTGGAGGTCATGACGGACCGCGAACTCACCCTGCTCGGTAACGCAGATCCCTTCTGGCCCGAGCTTTTCGAGACCTACCACATGTCGCACCGGGAGTTCACCGTCGACGACAGCGCCATGCGCACCACCTTCGGCGTCTCCGCCACCGCACTGGACGACGTATTGAAGACTGTCGTGCCGCCCGCCTGACGGGGCTGTCCGGAGGTTCAGGATCGGCCCCGCAGAACGCACTGCGGCGTGCTAGGTTCGCGGCCATGCCCGCTCGCGATGACAAGACCGTCGGCCTGGTTCTCGTCACCTACCAGAGCGCAGAGGATCTGCCGCCCTTTCTGGAATCGCTTCCGGCGGCAGTCGAGCCACTGACGCTCACGGTGATCGGCGTCGATAACACTTCGACCGACAACAGCGCCGATATCGTCGACAAGTTCGGTGGGACGGTGATCCGCAACCGCAAGAACGTCGGCCTGGCCGCCGCGATCAACCAGGGCGCGGCCGCGACGAATGCCGAATGGATCCTCGTCGCCAATCCTGATACTCACCTCGCACCGGGTTCGATTGCGTTGCTCGTCGACACCGCCCGGTCCGACGAGACGATCGGCATGATCGGGCCGCGGATAGCCCGGTTGGACGGAACGCCCTACCCGAGTGGGCGTCGGTTCCCGTCGCTCGCGGTGGGGATTGCGCACGCCCTGCTCGGTGGTGTGTGGCCAGGCAATCCCGCGACCCGGGCGTACTTCGGCGATCCGGTGACCGCGATCAGCGATGTCGACTGGATCTCCGGTTGCTGCATGTTGTTCCGGCGCGAGGCATTCGACGCCGTCGGCGGGTTCGATACCCGCTACTTCCTCTATTTCGAGGAAACCAAGATGGCGCTCGATATGCACCGAGCCGGGTGGCGGGTCGTGCTCGACCCGAACGTCGAGATCCGCCATCGTGAAGGCGGCAGTATGCGGTCCGCGCCGTTCCGCAAGATCCGAAGCCATCACCGCAGCGCGCTGCGGTTCTACTGCGACTATCACCGGCACTCGCCGTGGCTGGTGTTCGCCCCGCTGGTCGCGGTAGGGCTGGTGGTGCGCGGTGGGTTGTCGGTGCTGCGGACCGCGATCGCTCAGCGCCTCGGCAGCTAGGTGAACGGTTGCTCATCGAGGCCGATCCCGGCGGCGAGGTCTTGTGCCGCGTTGGGGGCGTAGCGCATCAAGAGTCCGGATCCTGTCGGTGGCCTGGCACACAATGAGTCCATGGCATACGACGAGGAGCTGGCCGAGCGGATCCGGGAGCTGATCGAGCCCGGACCCGAGTTGACCGAGAAGAAGATGTTCGGCGGGTTGGCGTTCCTGATCGGCGGCAATATGGCGGTCGCGGCCAGCGGTAAGGGCGGGCTGCTGGTACGCATCGACCCGGAAGACGGCAACGACCTGCTGGAGCGCGAGTTCGTGCACTCGATGGTGATGGGCGGCCGCGAGGTGGACGGCTGGCTGCGCGTCACCGCGGACGCCGTCGCGGACGATGCCACCCTGCGCGAATGGGTCGATCGCGGCATCGCCTACGCCCGATCGCTCCCGGCCAAGGCGTAACGAGGGCAAGCTGGCCTTGCGTGGATCCGGCTGGCAGCATCGAGGGGAGGCACGGCATGGCTCGAACAGTCATCGATGTGGACGACGAGGCGCTCGCCGAGGCCGCCCGCCACCTGGGCACCACGACGAAACGCGATACCGTCGACGCGGCGCTGCGCGAGATCGTGAACCGCCGATGGCGGGCCGCGGCCGTCGCGCGAATGCGCGAAATGGTGGCTACGGGGGAGATAGACCTGAGGGTGATGGTTAGGCTGCAGCGATGACGCGATTTCCGCGCGTGGCCGCGGTGACGATCGGAATGGCTCTGGTCGGTACCTCACTGTTCGGGGAGGCGGGGGCGACGCCCGGTACGGGTGTCACGGCGGTGACGCTGGGCCGGGCGCAGATTCCCGCCGGGTTGTCGCCGATGGTGGCGGGGACGGATCTGGTGGTTCGGGAGATCACCATCGCGCCGGGCGGTGCGACCGGGTGGCATTTTCACGACGGACCGGTGTTCGGGTTCGTGCGGGCGGGGACATTGACGCATCCCGGACCGGATTGCGTGGCCACGGTGTATCGGACCGGGGATTTCATCGATGAACCAGCGGGTGCGTGGAATGTCCACATCGGGCAGAACCTCGGCACCGAACCCGTGGTGCTGGACGTGGCGTACGCGGTGCCGATCGGGAGTCCGCTGTTCGAGGATGCGCCCGCTCCGGATTGTGCTCGACCCGCGGCATAACAGCCCGAAAAAAATCTCTGAGAAAAATGCCGAGATGTGTCGAGGCGGGGGAATCGGCTCCGACCGAAGGGTGACAGCAAGTCACCCACAGCGCAAGGAGCACATCATGTCCGTCAACACCTTCCTCTGGTTCGAGTCCGACGCCGAGCAGGCCGCCAACCGCTACGTCGAGCTGGTGGACGATTCACGGATCGTCGATATCACCCGGCATCCGGACGGCTCGGCCTTCATCGTGTCGATCGAACTGGACGGCCACCCGTACACCCTGATGAACGGCGGCCCGGGCCATCCGTTCACCGATGCGGCCTCGATCCAGGTCGTCGTCGATACGCAGGAGCAGGTCGACCGGCTCTGGGACGCCCTGACCGAGGGCGGCGAGCCCGGCCCCTGCGGCTGGCTGACCGACCGTTACGGCCTGTCCTGGCAGGTGGTCCCGGCCGCTCTGCCGAAGCTGACGATGGGGGACGATCCGGCCAAGACCACAGCCGTCGGCACCGCGCTGCGCACCATGTCGAAGCTCGACCTCGCGGTGCTACAGGACGCCTACGATCGGGCCTGACCACCGAATTCACCGTCTCCGTCCCGGTGAATACCGGAATGCCCGGGACGACGAATCCGAACCGGCCCCGTAGTCGCCGTGACTACAGGGCCGGTTCGGGTGAGAAGTGCGTTCTCAGCGCCAGCGTTCCGGCGTGACCGGCGCATCCCACGCACCGGCGTAGCGCCGGGTGTCGGGGGCGTTGGATTGCTTGTGGCGGTACACGATGTACGGCCGGGTGAGGTAGCCGATGGGCGCACTGAACATGTGCACCAGCCGCGTGTAGGGCCACAGCCCGATGAGCGCCAGCACCACCAGACCGTGCAGCTGGAAGGTCCACGGCGTATCGACCATCAGCTCGGGTTCCGGATTCAGCGTGAAAAGGCTACGGAACCACGGGGATACGGTCTCGCGGTAGTTGTAGGTGCCCCACAGCAGATTGCTGCCCCAGGTATTGAGCAGGCCGGTCACCAGCGCACCCGCGAGCAGGGCGTACATCAGCTTGTCATTGCCCGTGGTCGCCTTGCGCACCGCTGTCACGGTGAGCCTGCGGTAGAGCAGGATGCCGACGCCCGCCAGCACCGCCAGACCCGCGACCGAACCGGCTCCGACCGCGATCACGTGATAGGTGTGCTCGGAGATGCCGACCGCGGCGGTCCAGGACTCCGGAATCAGCACGCCGAGCACATGCCCGCCGATCACGCCGAGCATCCCGAAGTGGAACAGCGGGCTGCCCAGTCGCAGCAGGCGGCTCTCGTAGATCTGGGAAGAGCGTGTGGTCCAGCCGAATTGGTCGTTGCGGTAGCGCCAGATGTGGCCGAGCACGAAGGAGGTGAAGGCCACGTACGGCAGGATCAGCCACAGCTCGGTGGGCAGATGCGGGGTGAAGTTCATCGGCGGCCTTCCGACTGGGCGAACATCGTGGGGTCCATGGCGAAGGGCTCCAGCCCGACCTCTTCCTCGGGCGGACCCTGGGCCGCGAGTTCGGCGATGCGACGCCGGTCGGCCGTGGTCAGGGGTGGCAGTGTGGCCACCACCGCGCCGAGTACCCCGGCGTACGGGGAACCACTGTCGGACAGCGATAGTCGCAGCAGTTCGATCACCGGCACGTGCTCGCCGAGCAGGCGCTCACCGCCGATCGGGTCGACCGTGGCGGCGAACTCGAGCAGCACCGGAAGATGGTCCGGCAGTTCGTGATCGCCCAGTTCCACCCCCGCGTGCCGGTAGGCGTGTTTGAACCGCAGCAGCGCCATACCGCGCTTGCGGGTGTCGCCGTAGGCGTAGAACGTCAGGTGCAGGCTGGCGCGGCGGCGCAGATCGAAGGTCTCGACGTAACTCGCCGCCAGCTCGATCGGCGATGTCACGCGCAGGTGGGTGAGCAGCCCGTCGATCTGCGGACGCACGTGATCGGGCAGTTGCGCGGCCGCACTGGACAATTCGTCGATCATTGCCAGGGTGTCGCGGCCGGGATAGTCGAGTAGCAGGGCGGCCAGCCGCCACACCAGGCGGCGATCCCGCTCGGACATCTGCACGGTCGGTTCGGGGCGACGCCGAATCTTCAGCAGACTCATCGCGGCATCCCGTTGGCCGCGGTTGCGCTGTAGTCGGCCGACGAACCATGCGCGGCGCCGTTGCCCGCATGGTCCGTCGAGCCGTTCGAGGCAGCCCCGTTGCTGCCGTTGCTCTGCGCGCCGTTCGCGCCGTTCGACCCGCTGCCGTTGGCGCCGTTCGAACCCGCGCCGTTCGCCGCCGCTGCGGCGGTGGGCAGCAATCCCGCGGTGCTCTTACCGTCCCAGTTCAGCAGGTTGATCCGGTTCGACTTCTCCTCCGGCGCAGCGCCATTGGTGTCGGTGAGGTGGAACTTCTCCACCATCTGGTCGAAGGCGGTCATCCCCGGTCCGCCGTCGTTGTCCAGACTGCATCCGGTGGCGAGCGCGTCGAGCTGGTGCGCCTCGGATCCGGCACCGGTCGGAATCACATACCGGTGTTCGTATTTGGCGATGGCGAGCAGGCGGTAGAGCGCCTCGATCTGCTCGGGCTCCAGCCGGACCGACGGGGCGATCGACGGATCCGGCTCCTCACCGAGATTTACCGACCGCATGAACGCCCGCATGCCCGCGAGCCGCTGCAATGCGGCGCGCACCGGTCCGACATCGCCCGCGGTGAACAACTCGGCCAGGTATTCCACCGGAATCCGCAGCGCGTCGATGGCGCCGAACAGATTCGACGCGTTCTCCCCGTCGTGCCCGGTCTCGGACAGCACATCCACCACCGGTGACAGCGGCGGCACGTACCAGACCATCGGCATGGTGCGGTACTCCGGATGCAGCGGCAGCGCGATCTGGTAATCGACGATCAGCTTGTACACCGGCGAATCCTGGGCCGCCTGAATCCATTCCGGCGAAATCCCGGCGCGCTCGGCCTCGGCGATCACCCGCGGGTCGTGCGGGTTGAGGAAGACCCCGAGCTGCGAGGGGTACAGATCCTTGGTCTCGGTGACCGAGGCGGCCTCCTGCACCTTGTCCGCGTCGTAGAGCATGACGCCGATGTAGCGCAGCCGTCCCACGCAGGTCTCCGAGCAGACCGTCGGAATCCCGACCTCCACGCGCGGGTAGCAGAAGGTGCACTTCTCCGCCTTACCCGTCTTGTGGTTGAAGTAGATCTTCTTGTACGGGCAGCCGGTGACACATTGGCGCCAACCCCGGCACTTGTCCTGATCGACCAGCACGATGCCATCCTCGGCGCGCTTGTAGATCGCGCCGGAGGGGCACGACGCCGCGCACGACGGATTCAGGCAGTGCTCGCAGATGCGCGGCAGGTAGAACATGAAGGTCTGTTCGAACTCCAGCTTCACCTGCTCCGACAGCCGCGACAGCAGCGGGTCCTTGCCGACCTGTTCCGGGCCGGAACCGAGGTCGTCGTCCCAGTTCGCGCCCCAGGTGACCTGCGTATCCTCGCCCGTGATGAGCGATTTCGGCCGTGCTACCGGGGTGGTGTCGGTCGGCGGCGAGGACAGCAGGTTGTCGTAGTCGTAGCTCCACGGTTCGTAGTAGTCCGTCACCGTGGGCAGGTCGGGGTTGGCGAAGATATTCAGCAGGCGCTTCATCCGGGAACCGGATTTCAGCGTCAGCTTGCCGCGCTTGGTGAGCGTCCAGCCGCCCTTCCACTTCTCCTGATCCTGGTACTGGCGCGGATAGCCCTGTCCCGGGCGGGTTTCCACGTTGTTGAACCAGACGTATTCGGTGCCACCGCGATTCGTCCACGCCTGCTTGCAGGTGACGCTGCAGGTGTGGCAGCCGATGCATTTGTCCAGGTTCATCACCATGGCCAGCTGTGCCATGACACGCATGTCAGTACTCCACTTCCTGCGAGCGACGCCGAATAGTGGTGACTTCGTCGCGCTGATTTCCGGTGGGCCCGTGGTAGTTCAGCGCGAAGGACTGCTGCGCGTACCCGCCGATGAGGTGCGAGGGCTTGATCATGATTCGGGTGAGAGCATTGTGGATGCCGCCGCGTTTACCGCGCGCCGCGCCGACCTCGGGAGTGCCCTCGATACGCGGCACATCCACGGCCCGGTCCTGCGCGTGGTACATGAACACGGTGCCCTCGGGCATCCGGTGCGACACGATGGCCCGAGCGACAACGATGCCGTTGCGGTTGATCGCCTCGATCCAATCATTGTCGGCCACGCCGATCTTCGCGGCGTCCTTCTCCGACATCCAGATCGACTGACCGCCGCGCGAGAGCGTCAGCATGTGCAGGTTGTCCTGGTAGGCGGAGTGGATCGACCACTTGGAGTGTGGCGTCAGATACCGCACGGTGACGCCCTTGTCGCTGACATTGCCCACACCGGGCTCACTGAACAGCGCGGTCATATCCAGCGGCGGCCGGAAGATCGGCATTTGCTCGCCGAGTTCGATCATCCAGTCGTGGTCCAGGTAGAAGTGCTGGCGTCCGGTGAGCGTGTGCCACGGCTTGAGCCGTTCGGTATTGATGGTGAACGGCGAATACCGCCGCCCGCCGGTCTCGCTGCCGGACCACTCCGGTGAGGTGATCACCGGCACCGGCCGAGCCTGAGTATCGGCGAAGGTGATTCGCTTGCCCTCGTGTTCGGCGGCCAGATCCGCCAGCTTGGTGCCCGTGCGTCGCTCGAGTGCCTCGAAGCCCTCCACCGCGAGCCTGCCATTGGTGGTGCCGGACAGCGCGAGGATGGCCTCGGCGGCGTGGGTGTCCTTGGCCAGCGACGGACGGCCCTGCGCCACACCGGAAACCACGGTGCCGTTGACGCCGGCCAGGTACGCGACCTCCTCCGTGGGATGGGTGGTCACGCCCTTGGTCGTCAATCCGAGGGTGTCGATCAGCGGCCCGAGCGCCGCCATCTTCTCGGCCAGCTTCGGGTAATCCCGTTCGACCACCACCAGTTTCGGCATGGTCTTACCCGGAATCGGTTCGCACTCACCGGCTTTCCAGTCCAGCACCCGGCCACCGGCCTGCGCCAGGGCGTCCGGCGAATCGTGCTGCAGCGGCACCGCGACGACGTCCTTGCGCTTGCCCAGATGCTTTTCGGCCATCCAGGAGAAGCCGCGGGCGATGCGGTGGAAGGCGTCGAAATCGGTCTTCGCCTCCCACGGCGGCGAAATCGCCGGGGAGAAGGCGTGCACGAACGGGTGCATATCGGTGGAGGAGAGGTCGTGCTTCTCGTACCAGGTGGCGGCAGGCAGCACGATATCGGAGAACAGCGTGGTGCTGGTCATCCGGAAGTCGAGCGAGAGAAGCAGATCCAGCTTCCCGGTCGGTGCGTCCTCGCGCCAGACCAGTTCCTGCGGCCGCACCCCGGTGGCATCGGTGGTCTGGACATTGGAGTCCGCGCCCAGCAGGTGCTTGTGGAAGTACTCGTTACCCTTGCCGGAGGATCCGAGCAGGTTGGCCCGCCACACCGTCAGGCAGCGTGGGAAGTTCTCCGGTGCGTCGGGATCCTCGCAGGCGAATCGCAATTCGTCGGACTTCAGCCCGTCGACCACGTAGTCGGCCGCCGACTTGCCCGCGGCCTCGGCCTCGTCGACGAGATCGAGCGGATTGCGGTTGAAGGTCGGGTAGCTCGGCATCCAGCCGAGTCGGCTGGCCAGCGCGATATTGTCGGCGGCGGTCCGGCCCGCGAACTTGCCCTTGCCGAGTGGGGAGGCGAAGGACTGCGAGGTGAACGGGTCGTAGCGCCACTGGTCGTTGGACAGATACCAGAACACCGTGCCCTGCATCTGGCGGGGCGGGCGCTGCCAGTCCAGACCGAAGGCGAGTGTGGCCCAACCGGTCACCGGGCGGCACTTCTCCTGCCCCACGTAATGCGCCCAGCCGCCGCCGTTCACGCCCTGGCACCCGGTGAGCAGGGTCAGGGTGAAGAAGGCCCGGTAGATCTGATCGGAGTGGAACCAGTGATTGGTGCCCGCGCCCATCAGGATCATCGATCGCCCGCCGGAACGGTCTGCGTTATCGGCGAATTCGCGCGCGATCCGTGCGGCCTGCTGGGCGGGCACGCCGGTGATGGCCTCCTGCCAGGCCGGGGTGTACGGCTCGGTCGCATCGTCGTATCCGGTCGGCCAGGAGCCGGGTAGGCCGTCACGGCCGACGCCGTATTGCGCCAGCAGCAGGTCGAAGACGGTCGTCACCCGCTTGCCCGCCACCGTCATGGTCGGTACGCCGCGCACCAGCACACCCGCGGTATCGGTGTCGAAGCGCGGCAGTCGCACCGCGATCGCGTCCCGGCCGGGTGCGTCGTACAGGCTCAGCAGCGGGTCGACGCCCTCCAGGTCCAGATTCCACTTGCCCGCATCCGCCTCGGTGAAGCGATGGCCGAGGGAACCGTTGGGCACCACGGGATTTCCCGCGTCGTCCAGCAGCACCGGCTTATGCGCCGCGCCCTCGTCGGTATGGCCGAGATCGGCCGCGGTGAGGAATTTTCCGGCCATGGCGCCGTCGTGGTGGTACACCCCGTCGCTGTCCCAGCCCTGCGGATCATCCAGGCAGACCAGGTAGGGCAGGTCGGTGTAGCGCTTGATGTAGTCCAGGAACCGCGGGGTACCGCGTTCGACGAGGAACTCCTTCAGGATCACATGCCCCATCGACATGGCAAGCGCCGCATCGGTTCCCGGCCTGGCGGCCACCCATTCGTCGGCGAATTTGGTGTTGTCCGCGTAGTCGGGCGAGACCACGACGACCTTCTGCCCTCGGTAGCGCGCCTCGGTCATGTAGTGCGCGTCCGGGGTTCGGGTGACGGGCACGTTGGAGCCCCACATGATCAGGTAGCCCGCGTCGAACCAGTCGGCCGATTCCGGCACGTCGGTCTGGTCGCCGAATACCTGCGGCGAGGCCACCGGCAGATCGGCGTACCAGTCGTAGAACGAGAGCATGGAGCCGCCGAGCATCGAGATGAACCGGGCGCCGACGGCGTGGCTGACCATGGACATGGCCGGGATGGGGGAGAAGCCCGCCACCCGGTCCGGGCCGTAGCGCTTGATGGTGTGCACGTGCGCGGCCGCCGCGATCTCGGCGGCCTCCCACCATTCGGCGCGCACGAACCCGCCCTTACCGCGCGCGGACTTGTAGCGCTTTGCGTGCTCGGGGTTCTCGACGATGGACTCCCAGGCCAGCACCGGATCCTTGAGCCGCTCCTTGGCCTCCCGATACAGCTCGAGCAATACGCCGCGCACATACGGGTACCGCACGCGCGCGGGCGAATAGGTGTACCAGGAGAAGGACGCGCCGCGCGGGCAGCCGCGCGGCTCGTACTCGGGCTTATCCGCGCCGACCGATGGGTAGTCGGTTTGCTGCGACTCCCAGGTGATCACGCCGTCCTTGACGTAGATCTTCCACGAGCACGAACCGGTGCAGTTCACACCATGGGTGGAGCGCACCACCTTGTCGTGCGCCCAGCGGTCCCGATAGAACTCGTCGGCACCACGGCCGCCGACCTTGTGCAGGCTGCGGTGGTCGGCCGAGACCTCACCGCGCTGAAAGTACTTCCCCAATCGGAGCAATGCGTCGCCGGCATCGGAGGATGGCAGACCCGCCCCGTCGGAGGGTGCCGAATTTCGAGTGCGTGAATTAACCACGACGCCCCCTTCGAGCAGTTGAGTCGGGCTGTTGCACCGACTGTAAGGAGGTCGCGACGCGCGGCCAAACGATTCTCTCACAGCGCGCTCATGGGGGCGGTGAGTTGTGAGGTCGGCGCAACGTGACGGTCACTGTGTGGTTGCGCGGAAACGCCGTATTCATCGATGCGACCAGGGCCGATGCAGTCTGACCGGCCGAAACGCCACATCGGGACGGTGTTTCGGGGCCTTACCGGTGATGCTTTGGAAACCGGGGGTTCTCCGTTGCTTAATATTTGTTAACACGTTTTCGGCGGCCACCGGGAGGGTTCCGGCCGCGTTTCGGCGGTCGGCGAGCGGGTCGCCGCGCGGCGGTTCCCACTCCCCTTTTTCGGTTCGCCGATGATTAGCCATCGTTCGGTCTGCTCGATGGTCGCAGATCGATGGGGTGTTCGTCCGGCGAATCGACGTCCCAGGTGAGGCCGGTCTGGTTCCGTGCCCCGGATTCGGCGATCGAGGGGCGTCCACTCGATCCCGTCGGCTGGATGACGGGTCGTGCATCGCCCGGCTCGGCTCCGCGCGGAGCGCTCGACGGACTCGCTCGGGACCTCGATGGCGCTCGGATCCGGGAGTGTGTGCCGTGCGGGGACGCGGTTGTCGTCGCGTCGGTCCGCGGCCCGATCGAGCGCGTAAGACCCGACGGTGGCGCTTCGAGGGGTGCATCCAGTCGACTTGATGGCCACTCTCGACGAGAGCTGGTGCAGCGCAACGGAATCGATCCCGTGTTCATAGCTGAGGTGATCCGCGGTGTGGTCGGCGAGCGGACGGGGCTTGTCCGGCAGGAGTCGGCATCGAGCTGTTCTCCTCCCGCCGGGACCCGAAATCTATTCCTACGCAATGGAAAGCCGCGCGCTCCGCACAGCCGTGTCGCGAAGGGCGTGGACTCGATCCCGATGCGGGCCGCCATGGCGCCGCGACCGCGAAGGTATTGCGGCGCAATGGTTTTCCCTCTCCGAAATCGACCTGTTCGGGGTCCGGGAGACCTACTCCGGGTGGTGCCCGCCTGGTCTGGGGAGGCTGGCGCGGACCGGGGCCGGGCGCGCTGTAATTCCGGTATCTGGGGCCGGTGCGGCGGCCAATGTCCGTCTCCGAGTGCCCGATTCACGGCACCGCCTTTTGCTGTGATGTAGCCGACACACTGTGTTTGCTTCGAATATAAAGAAACAATATCGTTTATTATCCTGCGCTATGGGCATGCGCCCGCATCGTTGACGATTGGAGCCATGCCGAGCCCAGCCGTATCCGTGCCGGTGCCACCCCGGACGGTTCAACCTGTCATTCATGCAGAAGTGCCCAGTTTGTTGATACGTCTACAGTTTCATAGGAGTGGATTGCTGTGCCACGCAAAACAACCGACGTCGGGGTAAGGAATCTATTGCAACCGCCCACCTTCGGTGGGTTGTTGCGCAGACTTCGGGACGACCGGCGCATATCTCGGGAAAAGCTGGCATTTGCCGCAGGCGTCAGTTCCAGCTACATCACCCATCTGGAGGGCGGCGACCGTGATCGTCCCACCAAGGCCGTAGTCGAGGCGCTGATCCGTTATCTGAACCGGATCAGCCCGCTCGCCGACGCCGAACGCAGACACCTTTTCGATCTGGCCGGGCTGGCCGCGGATTCGTTTCCTTCGGTCGACGACCTGCGTGCCGAGATCAACGACGATATGCGCAATGGATTGGCCGTCCACGAGCCGAACGCCGCCGGCTATCTCGACACCCGGTGGAACATCTTGTCCTGTAATGATTCGTATGCGGCGGCATTCCCCGGCTTGGTGGAGGATGTCAATGTCCTGCGCTGGTTCTTCGGCAACCCGCTGTCCAAGCGGGTTATGGTCGAGTGGGAGCGCGAGGCCATGCTGACCGTGGAATGGTTGCGCGGGCTGATCGGGCAGTCCGGCGACACCGCGTGGTCCACCGAATTGCTCGACGAACTCGGCGAGTTCGCCGAATTCCGGAGCATGTGGGCCGCCGGCGGCACCGCATACGGACGGGATCGACCGCATATGCACCTGCGTGATCTGGAATCAGGTGACTGCTACAGCTTGGACGTCCAAATGTTCCGTGTCGATTCCGGAAATCACCCGGGTAGGGTCCAATTCTTCCTCGGTATCCGCATTCCGTGCCCTGTGGCCACCGGGGCTTCGAAATCCGCCGCCGGATCCCGCGGGGCCGACTGATCCGGCCACACCTCGAGAACCCGTTTCGGTGTCGAGCAGAGCGCGGCCGAGCATGCGATCGGGGTGCGAGTAGGGCTGTGCGCGACGCGCCGTAGCGGCCTCGGTGCGGCTGTGCTCGCACGCATCCCAGGTCACGACGTCGATCCGGCCTCCGTCGATGGCTTTCGCGGGGGGCTCGAACATAGACCTTTCCATGAAAAGTCCGCGGGCAGGCGGCAGTGCCGGGCTTCGGGTCCGGCTGGGCCGGAATGAACTGTGGCGGAACCTGATTGGACGAATGGCATGCCGTGACAGTACCGGCAGCGGCGCCGGTGACGACCCTTTTGCGCGGCATATGCGATACCCGGATGCGTGATGAGTCCGGTCAGTATTTGCACTGGCCGGTGCACATACTTCACAGGGTGCGGCAGATGTTCGAGATCATCTGGACAACCATTCGGTGAACGTATTTGATCCGTTTATCGCCGAGTTCGGGATTTAATTACAACGTTGTGATTCGGTGAGACGGGCAACTGTGGATTGCGGAAACATTGCGGGGAGTTGATTGCACATGCTTGATGACGTCGGCTCGATACCTCACATCACGCTGGCGGCGGCGGCCGACTGCACGAACGGCACATTCGCGGTCTGCGGAGACGAGGGACGCGCGCTCTGGTACGGCCCGTTCCTGGACAGCGACGCGGACCACCCGCACGGCGACAGCTTCGCCGGCGCGATGGCGGCCGCGGCCAGGGCCGTCTGGCTGGCGGGCCGGGCCCGAGCGGACTCGGGCCATCCCGAGGCCACCCTTCACCTCACTGTCACCGAACCCGATATCGACGTGGTCACCCTGGCATGTGCGGCCTCGATGTCCGGGCTCGCACTGGATCTGGTCGTCTCCGCGGACAACCCGGCCGTGGACTGGTGCCAGGTTTTCGGCAGGCTCGATTGGAACCCGGGGGCGCTGGTCAGCCTGGTCGACGGCGAAACGGAGAACCGGCATGGGCGCCATCTCCGATCCGTAGCTATGAACAATGATTCGAAGGAGAGTGCTCAGATGACGCGCAATGCTGGTGGTACCGGACCGTCCGGCCCGATCACCCCGCAGATCGACCCCGGCGTGGAGTTGCGGGCCGCCCTGGAGGCCCTGCTGCTGCGCGACGCGGTCGGCCTCGACGCGCGCATGCGGCACGCCATCGCGGCTTGCGTGCACCTGGCCGTCGATACGCCGCACGGCTCGCCCGA
Organism: Nocardia sp. NPDC050710; assembly: GCF_040654375.1. Classification (NCBI taxonomy): domain Bacteria; kingdom Bacillati; phylum Actinomycetota; class Actinomycetes; order Mycobacteriales; family Nocardiaceae; genus Nocardia; species Nocardia sp. NPDC050710. Next base: position 107,309 of record NZ_JBFAHV010000023.1, read on the forward strand.
GGACTCCGAGGAGTTCCTCGGCCGCCTCGATGCGTCCTGGCTGCTCGCGGCCTGGGCCGGGCACGACACCGAAATGTCGCTCATCGCAACCCTGGCCGCAGGCGAGGTGCCCGCCCTGTCCTGGTGCGAGCTCATGTTCACCACCGCACTGGCACCCTGGTCGACAAGTCCCGTCGCGGTCCATGCGCGGCGCATCTTCGCGACAGTTCAGCACGGGCACCTCGGCGCCGTCCGCACGCCGGTGCGGGTCACGGGGTCCTGAGCCCCGCCCGAGGGCGGGGCTGCGTATCAGCGGCTCAGGGGATCTCGATCTCGGCGAAGGAGTCCACCCAGCGGTGCGGTGGGCGTGCGGGATTGGGTTCCCCCGGCCGATGGATTCCGATGGCCGACCAACCCGCGGCGACGGCGGCGTCGAGCTCATCCGGATGATCGGACAGGAACAGGATCTCCGGGGCCGCGACGCCGATCGCCGAGGCGATCTTGTCGTAGGACGCGGCCTCGCGCTTGGGACCCGCGGTGGACAGATCGAAATAGCCGCTGATCAGCGAACCGAGCTCACCGCCGCGGGCGAAGGCGAACCAATCCTGTTGGTTGCGAACCGAACCCGAGGAATAGACGTACAGTCGAAGCCCGGCGGCCCGCCAGGCGGCGAGTGCGGGCGGTGCATCGGGGAAGAACTCGCCGTGCAGCGCTCCGGAGCGGAAGCCCTCGGCGCAGATGATGCCCTGCGCGGTCTTCAACGGCTCGGCCTTCACATCCGAACCGAGCCAGCCGCGCAGGATCTCGGCCACCTCGGCCGGATCCGCGTCGGGGCGCCCGGCCAGCTCCCTCGTGCCCGCGATGACGGGTGCGGCGACGCCGGTGTGATTGTCGGCCAGCCACTCGGGCAGCTGAGCCCGGGTGTAGCCGTACAGGTCCTCCCGCACCGAGCTGGTCGGGCTGGTGGTGCCCTCGATATCGAGTACGACCGCGACGGTCACGATGCGGTCAGCAGGTCGTCGAGGGTCGGGAATCCCTCGCTGATCCGGTCACCGCTGAAATCGCCGACCCAGCCGTCCTCCTCCTCGAAGAACCGGATCGCGATGAAGTCGGGGCGGGTGCCCATGTCGAACCAGTGCAGCGTGCCCGCGGGCACCGAGAGCAGGTCGCCGCCCTCGCATACGACCGCCAGCACCTCCTGGCCCAGGTGCAGGTAGAAGCAGCCGCGCCCGGCCGCGAAGTAGCGGACCTCGTCCTCGGCGTGACGGTGCTCATTGAGGAATTTCTCCCGCGCGCCCTTGGCGATCGCGGGCCATTCCGGATCGGTGTCATCCGGGTGGATGCGCGCGATATCGATATGCTTGTAGCGCCCGGACGCGTTGAGCTCGGCGACATTGTCGGCGTAGCGGGCCAGCAGCTCGTCCGAGGAGACCGAGGCGGCATTCTCCACCACCGGCCAGCGGTCGAAAACGATTCCGTGCGAGGCCAATTCGGCGCCGATCACCGCGTCGTCGGTGGTCCGCACCCGGACCTCGGCGGCATTGTCGGCGGCCATTACCTGCAGCAGCGTCATGTCAATCCAATCTCGAGAAGGTCGGCGTCCGCGGCGAAGGCGCGCCGTCGCCCGGTTCGGGTCACCAGTTCGCAGAGTGCCTCCAGGCATTCGGCGCGGTCGCGAGCCTGGGAGAGAGTGTCCCCCCAGGCGGTGATGCCGTGACCCGCGATGCCGAATACCGGTGGGGCGTCGAGATTCTCGGTCAGATACCGCTCGACGTCCGCACCGATGCGCGCGACATCGCGCCAATTCGGGAAGATCGGGATGTCGATCACGCCGGGATCGGTGCCGCCGAGACCCTTGATGAGCTCGTAGTCGGTGATCCGCAGCGTGCCGATCTCGTCCGGTTCGCCGGTGCGGGTAGACAGCGTGGTCGCGTACGGGGGATGGATGTGCACGACGGCCGTGGCGCCGGTGGCCCGGTAGACGGCCGTATGGATCGTGGTCTCGGCCGAGGGCCTGCGCCGCTGTTCGGATACCGGCATCGAGTCCGAAACACGAACGGTGACCATATCGTCCGCGGTGAGCTCGCCCTTGGACAGGCCGCTACCGGTGACGACCACCGAATCCCCGGTCCGCACCGAGATATTGCCCGCGGTGCCCGGCATCCAGCCGCGGTGGTACAGCTCGCGGGCGATTCCGGCGATGGCCGCACCTGATCCGGACGATCCGGCTGCGGCGCCGTGCACCACGCCGAGCTCGGTCACGACGGCGGTCACCAGATTGCCCGGCGTCACGTCGAAGGCCGGGTTGAAGACCTCGGTCCCGGCGGGTGCCGTCGCGACCCCGCCGAATCCGGTCACCTCGACGGCGGCCCGCTGCTCCACCACGATGTCGCGACCGGACGCCATATCCGGGTCGCGGGTGGACTCGGGTGCGACCACGATGAACGGGATGCCGTGGTGACGGGCGGCCAGCGCCAGCATGTAGGTGCCGATCTTATTCGCGACATCGCCATCGGCGGTGACGCGGTCGGCGCCGACCAGTACGCAGTCCACCTGCCCGGTGGCCATGGCCCAGGCGGCGGCGGAGTCGATGGTGAGCCGATGCGGAATGCCCGCCTCGGCCAGCTCCCACGCGGTCAGCCGCGCGCCCTGCAATAGCGGGCGGGTCTCGTCGACCAGCACCTCGGTGAGCGCGCCGCGCTCGTGTAGTACCCGCAGCGTGCCGATGGCGGTGCCGAACGCGCTGGTCGCCAGGCGGCCGGTGTTGCAGTGCGTCAGTACCCGCACCGGCCGGTCACCGAGCAGATCCCGGACCAGGTCGGCGGCATTGGTCGCGGCGGCACGGTTGACCCTGCCGTCCTCGGCCAGCATGTCGAGGGTTTCGGCGAGTACCGCGTCCGCGCCCAGCGGCACCTTGGTGACGACCCGGCGCACCGCCCAGGCCAGATTGACCGCGGTCGGCCGGGCCTCGGCGATCCGGGTGGCCTCGGCCTCGACCGCCGCCACATCGGCCACCCCATCGGTGGTGTGGTCGGCGGTCGCGATGACAACGCCGAAGGCGCCCGCGATGCCGATCGCGGGGGCGCCCCGGATGGCCAGCGTCTTGATGGCGTCGATGATCTGGTCAACCGTCGTGAGGCGCAGCTCCCGCACCTCGTGCGGCAGTCCGCGCTGGTCGATGGTGACCAGCGCACCGTCGTCCCAGATCAGGGAACTGTCGTCCATCAGGCGCATCCTTTTGTAGCGGAGCAGGGCTGAATTGTGCCTGGTAAACGGTATCCGACCGAGAGCGGTGCCCGAAAGTCGGCTCGTCGGCCTCAGCCTCGCGCGCTGGCCTCGGTGCGCAGTGTGGCGGCACGTTTGCGCGGGTCGTAATCCGCGCCGACACCCTCGATCAGCAGGAGATCGCCGTCGATGTGATCGGCGCGCAGGTGCAGGATCTCCTGGTAGGCGGGCGAGTGATACCACTCCCGCGCCGCCGTGATCGTCGGGAACTCGATCAGCACCATGCTGCCCGGCCAGTCGCCCTCGACGACTTCGACCGGCGGGCCGTGGATGACGAAGCGGCCGTCGAACGGATCCAGCGTGGCCTGGATACGTTCCAGGTACTCCAGGATCTCGGGGTGTGGTCGGCGACTGCGGAGGTGGGCGAAGCCGTAGGCGGACATGACGGGCTCCTTCGGTGTCTGCCGCACCGCGGGAAGCGGCGGGCCCGGAGGCGGCGGCCGGTGTGACCTCGGGCGGCCCGGCGGCTGCCGCCGTCGCCCGGCGGGCGCGACCAGCCGAACGTAACTCCGGCGCACCCACTGGACAATTACCTCGCGGGTAAGCGACTCGGCCCGTGCACCTTTCATTCCGCGATGAACTCCGCCTCGCGCTCCACCGACTCGATGGTGCGTTGCGGGACGCGAATCGGGCCGGGGGCGTAAGTGATCGCGCGCAGGTCGCCGGTATAGCGGAACGGGCCGCGACGTTCGCGCAGGTCCCAGGAGACCGGGCCGCGTGCGTCGACGCCGACGGAGATGCCGGTCCACGGTGACATACCCACCAGCTGTACCTGGTCGCGAAGTTCGGCGACCCGGTCGCCGCCGATCACGATGCGGAAGTCCTGGCGCAGGCGAGTTCGGCGGCCTTCTCCGGGAACCGCGCCGACAGGTCGTGCAGTTCGGTCGGATCGGCGCGGACGTCGAACAGCTGCCAGTTCGGGGCATCGATATCCGCGCCCGGTTCATGCAACGACAGCAACTTCCAGCCGTCGCGGTAGAAGCCACGGTGCCCGGTCATCTCCGAATACTGCTCGGTGTGACGGGTCGGTGCGTGCGGGTCGCGCAGCAGCTCGGCGGCGGAGATACCGTCGAACTCCTTGGCGGGCAGCCCGTTACGTACTGTGGGCCGCGACAATCCCGCCAGATCCAGCAGGGTCGGCGCCAGATCCGTGACGTAGGCGTACTCGTGCCGGATGCCATTGTCGCCGTCGGTGCGCGGTAATCCCCTGGGCCAGGACACGATGAGCGGCACCCGGACCCCGCCCGCGAAGGTCTGTCCCTTGTAGAAGCGGAACGGGGTATTGGAGGCCTGGTCCCAGCCGCGTGGGTAGTGCACGCCGAGCCGTGCCGTGCCGATCAATTCCTCGTCGTGCGGGATGTCGCCGATCCGGTCCGGGTCGTCGATATGGGCGAACTGGGCGAAGTAGGTGCGGGTGCCCTCCGGGCCGCCCTCGGCGGTGCCGCCGTTGTCGGAGGTGAAGACCACGATGGTGTTGTCGAGCTCGCCGAGCTGTTCGACCACATCGAGGATGCGACCCAAGCTCTGGTCGATGCTGTCGACCATGCCCGCGTACACCTCCATGTACCGGGCGAAGCGCCGCTGCTCGTCCTCGGACAGCGAATCCCATTCCGCTGCCTCATATCCCGGCTCGGTATTGCGCGGCTTCTGCTGGGTGCCAACGGGAAACAGGCCCTGCGCGAGTTGTGCGGCGAAGCGGCTCTGCCGCAGCTCGTCCCAGCCCTCGGCATAGCGGCCGCGGTACTTCGCCAGATCCGCGGGCTTGGCCTGCAATGGGCCGTGCATGGCGACGTGCGCGTAGTACAGGAGGAACGGCTTGGCCGAATCGTGTGCGCGCAGATCCTTGATATAGCCGATCGCCTTATCGGTCAGGTCGTCGGTGAGGTAGTAGCCCTCCGGATACTCCTCGACATCGACCACGGAGGAGTCCGACACCAGCTGGTTGGGGTAGTAGAAGGAGTTCAGTCCTTCCAGCGAACCGTAGTAGCGGTCGAAGCCGCGCTGCGTCGGCCACGAATCCCGATGTGCCGCCGGGTTCATCGTGGCGTCGCGCACCAGATGCCACTTGCCGACCGCGTAGGTGGCATATCCGTTGCCGCGCAGGATCTCCGGCAGCGTGAGCACGTCATCGGCCAGTTCCAGTCGCAGGCCCGGGTAGCCGGGATCAGCACCACGATGATGTTGGGCGTATCCGCCGGTGCGGTCGGCGGGTAGGTCCACTCCGGGGTGGAGTCGGCGGTGGTGCGACCGATCGCGCCGCCGAAGGATTCGTAGCCGCGGGCATGAGATGGAACAGCCATGCTCCCAGCAGAACCGGAGAAGGGCTTGCTCGCCAGCATTCGACGCACGCTGCGCGGAACCGGTGCGCCCGCCGCTGGGTTCGCCGTCGTACATCCGGATCGGCCCTGCGCACCTACGCCGATGGCGTTGCGGAGCCCTGCTGTTCGTGTGATGCGCCGCGCGGCTGAGGCATCTGCGTTGCCCCGCGGTGCCGATCCCGGACCCGATCGTCGCACGCCGAGGTGGATCCTGAATCCGATGTCGCGGCATAACGATTGCGCCTCGGTGCATGAATACTCGGATATCGGCGGATTATTCGAAAATTCCGGAAAACATGCCGCGGCCGCCGGTGCTGCTGTCACCGGCGGCCGTAGTACGAACTTTTAGTAGCCGCGGTCCTGCGGCCGCCGCTGCTGGCTTTCGCGCTGATCTTCGTTCGCGCCAGCTCGGTTCATGCCCTGCTGCTCCTGGCGCTGCTGCTGTTGCTGCTGCTGCCTCGGCATCTGCTTGGGCATTTTCTTAGGCGTCTTCTTCGACTTTTCAGCCATTTTCCACTCGGTCCTTTCCGGGTGATTGGTTTCGCCTAACCAGAACACCATAGCGAGCAGACATCAGTACCGGAAGAGGAAATGCGGATATTTATTGTGCGGCGATATTCAGGCCGGTAAAGGCAGGAATTCCACGATGGCGCCGTCGACCGCCTCGGCCGGCACGATGACCAGACCGTCGCGATCGATCAGGCCGCCCAGGTGGGCGGTGCGGATCTGCGGGTCGCCCAGCCATCCGCCGTCCGGGGCGATGCGCGCGGGGACGATGCGGGGGACGGCGGCCGTGATGTCGGCGGCGTTGTGCAGCGGGCCGGTGAGCGCACGGGCGGGCTGGGCGCCGGTGCGGCCCTCGACGATGGCGGCGGCCAGCGCCATCAGGGTGGCTACGGCGGCGAACGGATTACCCGGCAGGCCGAGGACCGTGGTGCCGGTGCGCAGTTCGGCGACCAGGGTGGAGCCGCCCGGACGCAGCCGCAAGCGGTGCACCGGTAGCGTGGCCGCGGCGCGTGCCACCGCGGCGCGCAGTTGGTCCGCGGCACCGCCGCCGGTAGCGCCGACGATGACGAGAAGGTCGATATCGGTTGTCGCGGTGAGTACTTCATCGAAACCGGTCGGCGTATCGCGCAAGTGCACTCGATCGACGGTGCGAATTCCGTAGTGGGACAGTATGTCCGGCAGAATCGGCCCGATCGAATCCCGGGTCTGACCGATCTGCAGCGGCCCCTCGCTGCGAATCTCGTCGCCGGTCATCACGATTCGGGCCCGCACCGGGCCGCGCACCAGCGCCTCGGTGACCTCGACACTGGCGGCCGCGGAGATCAGCGCGGGCGTCACGGGGGTGGCCACCGCGGCGACGAGATCGCCCGGTCCGCAGTCCTCACCCCGGCGGCGGATGTCCTCGCGCGCCGGGGTGTCCGGGAGTCGGTACAGGATCTGCTCGGGGCTTACCCGGGCGAACTCGTCGCGCAGCACCGCCGAGGTGCCGTCGGGTACATGCGCGCCGGTGGCGATGCGCACCGCCTCGCCGGGCAGCAGTCCTACCGGGCGTTTGCCGCCCGCGAAGCCGATGTCCTGGCGCAGCTGCCAGGGGCCGTCACCGGCGACCGCGTAGCCGTCCATCGCGGAGACATCGAAGCGGGGCAGCGGTCCGTGCGCGGCCACCGGGGCCGCGAGCGTGGCCCCGCGCACCGACCGCAATTCGGTCCGATACGCCGTCAGGCGGGTCAGGGTGGTGCGCAGGATGCGCCGGGCCTCATCCAGCTCGAGGGGCGGCAGTGGGGCCGATTCCGCGGTACCCACCTGCGTCTCTCGCGTTGCGGCCTCGGCCTCGGTCCGCGCGCGGCGCACCTCGTCATGGGTATCCACATCGGCCACACCGGAGACACCGACCATGACGGTATCCGCCGGAATCAGGGCCTTCATCGGCTGGTTGATCAGCGTGTCCAGGCTGTCGAGCGCGGCGACCAGCGCGGTGCGGCGCCAGACTCCGATCAGATATTGCGGCCTGCCGGATTCGTCGGCGGCGAAGACCGCGTCGGCGCCGGTTTCGGCCTCGTGCCGCAGCAGCTTCGCGATCGCGGCCTCGGTCAGGAACGGCATATCCGCCGCGAGCACCACCACCAGCGGCGCCGCATCGGCGCTCAGCGCCCGCAACCCGGCTTCGATGGCGGCCACCGGACCGGCGCCCGGCGGTACCTCCCGCACCTGGAGAACACGCGGATTCAGCTCCGGCCGATGCGGCCCGACCACCACCGTGCGCGCGCAGGCCGCGACCGCGGCGAGCGCCGAATCGAGCATCGAACGGCCCCCGATGACGATCGCGGGCTTGTCGATTCCGCCCATGCGGCTGGCGCGTCCACCGGCCAGCACAATGGCGTCGGTGGCGGTCATCGGGAACAACCCGAAGCTAGGTACAGCATGGGCGACATGCTAATTCGTCGGTGGCATCGATCCACGCAGCGCAGCCTTGCCGTCGGCAGGCCGCAATCGGATCGTCGGCTAGGCGATCAAGGAGTCGGGTGCCGGGCGATGTAGACAGAACTCGTTCGTTTCCGGATCGGCGAGTATCAGCCCGGGTGCGCCACCGCCACCGCCCCCGGTCGACAGCGGGGTCGCGCCCGCGGCGCGTAGCCGGGCCACCTCCTTGGCCGGATCGTCGGCGGGGAAGGAGGTGAGGTCGAGGTGTAGCCGGTTGCGCCCGCACTTCTCGTCGGGGGTGCGCACGAACTCCAGCCAGGAGCCGACCCCCGTCGCCGACCGCAACCCGGCGATCTGCGCCCCGCCGTAGGTGACCGGCCAGCCCGAGGCGGTGGACCAGAACTCGGCCAGCCGTACCGGATCCCTGGTGTCGATCACGATCGCGGCGACCGCGCCGGTGTCGACGTACTGTTCCCGCGGTTCCAGCACGCAGAATTCGTTGCCCTCGGGATCGGCGAGCACCACCCAGGGCACGGCGCCCTGCCCGATGTCGATGCGCCGGGCGCCCAGCGAGAGCGCCCGATCCACCTGAACCCGCTGGTGATCCAGTGATCGGGTGGCCAGGTCGAGGTGGATGCGATTCTTGCCGTTTTTCGGCTGTGCGGTGGGCAGGAATGTCAGCGCGATCTCGAGACCGTCCGGATCGTGCGCCGCGACATCCACCTCGTCGGGGCGATCGACGGTCACAGCCCAGCCCAGCAACTCGGCCCAAAAGCCCGCGACGAACCGCGGCCGGTCTGCATCGAACACGACACACGCCAGGCGGGTGGACATACTTCAACGTTAACCCCCGCCCGGTCTACCGATCCGGTAGTTCGGCAAACCGGAAACGCACAGCGTTCAGATCCACCCGGCCGTCCCGAATCGGCACACCCTCCTCGGTCAGCAGTCGCAGCTGACGGTGGGCCAGATGGGCGGCGGGCTTACCGCCCGCGCCGATTACCCGGTGCCAGGGCAGATCGGCCGCATCGGTGCGCATGATCCAGCCGACGGTGCGCGGGGTGGACAGTCCGGCGGCCGCCGCGATATCGCCATAAGTGGCCACCCGCCCCGGCGGAATCCGCGCGACCAGGTCGCGGACCAGCTCGATCTGGGCATCCGAGGTGGGCACGGCTCAGCCCAGCGCCGCGCGTACCAGCGCCGCCGCCTCGGCAGGCCGGGCCTGCGCGACCATGTGGTCGCAGTCGAACTCGTGCACGGTCAGCCGTGCGCCGAGGTGCGCGGCGAGCGCCGACCGGAACTCCGGTGTCACGAACGGCGGCTGCACCTTCATCGCCTGTACCAGCACGGTGGGCAGATCCGCGGGCGGCAGCACGAAGTCACGGGCCAGCTGACCCCAATAGGAGGTGATGGCGGGCAGGCTCATGCGCCAGCCGACGCGGCCGCCCGTGGTCGGCGTCAGATGCTCGTCGAGTTCGGCGGTGAGCACATGGGGTTCGACGTCGGCCCAGGCACTGGCCAGCTTGTCCCGGCGGGCGTGCTCGACATCGTCGTAGTCGGGGTGTGCGAGGGTGCCGAGCGCGATGTCGTTGAGCAGCGTCGGCTCCAGTGCGATCGCAGGGTCGAGCAGCACGAGCCCGCGCACCAGTTCCGGATGCCGGTGCGCCAGGTGCAGCGCGGTGGCCGCGCCGAACGAATGCCCGACGATCAGCACCGGCTCGTCGGTTTCGGCCTCGAGCAATTCGACCAGGTCGGTGACGATGCGTTCGAAGGTCCACGGCGGCAGCGCGGTCGACCTCCCGTGTCCGCGCAGATCCGGCGCGATGACGCGGACCTCGGGCAGGTGCTCGTCCGACAGCGCCGCCCAGCGCTTCCCGTGACCGGTCAGGCCGTGCAGGGCGAGGACGAGCGGTCCGGTGGCGGGACCGAAGCGGTGCACGTGAAGAGTCGACACACCAGCTATTGTGCTGTGCACCTGTTGCTGGTCAACTCGTACCGCTGCTTCGGCGGAGTAGGCCCGCCAACGTGACCACCTGATCTCATGCGCGCACGGATCCTCATCGGGCACGCCCACAACTCGGCCGCATGCCCGAGGTGAGCCCGTCCGGCACTCGGCTGCCGGTAAAAGACGCGGAGAGGCGGGGGAGCGCGTATCGTGTCGGCCCCGTCTGTTGCAATAGCCCGCGTGGTGCGATCGGATAGCGCGGTGCGACTTGTTCGCCGGAACGCAACGGCACCCGGGGCTCGGCTCTGGGGTGCCGAGGTACGTGCGCTCTTCGAAGCCACCGCGGCCGTGGGGCCGATCCGGCCGGGATGGCGGCCCTGGCAGGTGCTCGGCGGGCCGGGCACCGGGAAGACGGCCCTGCTGATCGATCTGGCCGCCGAGCGCATCGCCGCGGCAGCCGATCCGGAGTCGGTGCTGCTCCTGACCCATTCGAAACAGGCCGCGAGTGCCGTACGCGACGCCATCACCGCGCGCCTGGCCGATCCGGGCGGGACCGAGGGCGGCGTGCCAGGCGCCACCAGGGAACCGCTGGTGCGCACCCTGCACTCCTACGCCTTCTCGGTGCTGCGCAGGCACGCCACCGCGCACGGCAACCCGCCGCCGCGTTTGCTGACCGGTGCCGAGCAGGATGCGGTGCTGCGCGAAATGCTGCGCGGGGACTTGACGGATATCGCGGCCGGGGCGACCGGTCGGTGGCCGGAGCGGTTGCAGCCCGCACTCGGGCTCGGTGGGTTCGCCGAGCAATTGCGTGATCTCATGCTCCGGGCCACCGAACGCGGGCTCGGACCCGAAGATCTCGTGCGGCTCGGCCGCGAACACGGCAAGCCGGAATGGGTGGCGGCGGGCCGGTTCGCGGTGCGGTACGAGCAGACGATGCTGCTGCGCTGGTCGGTCGGTGTGGAGGCGCCGGAGGCCACCGCCCCGGCCCTCGATGCCGCGGAATTGGTCGGCGCGGCCCTGGACGCATTGGCAGGTGACGCGAATCTCCTCGCCGCCGAACGAGCCAGGATCCGATATCTGCTGGTCGACGACGCCCAGCACCTGGATCCGCAGGCCGCCCTGCTGGTACGGGTGATCGGCAATGCCGCGCACACCGCGGTGGTCGCCGGCGACCCGGACCAGAGCATCTTCACCTTCCGTGGCGCCGACTCCAGCTTCCTCGCAGACCTGGACGTACCGCCGGAACGTCGAATTGTGTTGGCGGACAGCCATCGCGCGGGCGGTGCGGTGCAACTCGCGGTCGCGCGCATCGCCGCGAAGTTGCCCGGCAGTGCGCCGCAACGGTTTACGCTGCCCGCCCGTGATGTGGAACCGGCGGATGGCGGCGCCGCCGTGCGGGTCAGGGTTCTGGCCACCCCGGCCAAGGAGGCCGGGCTGATCGCCGACCATTTGCGGCGGGCCCATCTCACGGCCGGGGTGCCGTGGTCGCGGATGGCGGTGATCGTTCGATCGGTGCCGCTCTCGCTGGCGCCGCTGCGGCGCGCGCTGCTCGCCGCGGGCGTTCCGGTGCAGCAGCCCGCGTTGGACGTGCCGCTGGCCCGGCGGCGCGGCGCGGCATGGATGCTGCTGGCATTGCGGGCGCTGCTCGCGGACGAACGTGGACCGCGGGCCGCCGCGGAGCTGTTCTCCGCCGAGGACGCCCTCGACCTGCTCGGCGGTCCACTCGGTGGCGCCGATCAGATCACACTGCGGCGGCTGCGGCGCGGTATTCGGCGCAGTGCGCTGGAAACCGCGCGCAAGAGGACGAAATCCGCACCGGACGATGATGATTCCGGTCGGCTCGAAGCGCATACCGAAGGTGAGACCAACGACCCGCCGTTCGCCGACGACGAGCGGTTCATCAGCGAATCGGATTGGGAATACGCCGATTCCGCGCTCGACCCGGGAGCATTAGCTGATGTCGCCGACGACGAATTCGTGACCGCCGGTGGCGAACCCGCGTGGGCGGCTTACGAACCCGAGCGACCGGGTGATGTGGCCGATCGCCGCGACAGCGATGTGGACTGGGGCCTCGAGGCCGGTGAGCAGTCCGATATCAAGGAGATCCGATATCGAACCGGGTCCGATGAAGCCGATCGGACCGACTCCGGTTCCGAACGGATGGATGAAGTCGGCGAACGGGCAGTGGAGCAATCCGAATGGGATTCCGCGCCCGACGCTCGGCGCGAGGAGGAGGCTGCACGGGATACATCGAATCCCGAACGGCGAGGTCAAAGCTCCGAACGGGACGCCTTGATCGATCAATCCTCTGCGGAAGTGCTGCGCGACCTGCTCGTCGGCGCCGGGGATCGAGACCTGCTGGCCGGGCTGACCGACGTCGAGGCGGCGCCGCTGAAGCGGGTGCTGGACGCATTGGACAAGGCCCGCAAGGCCCGGCGCGGCGGGGCGGGCCTGGAGGATGTGCTGTGGGCGTTGTGGATCGCGTCGCGGCTGGAACGACGCTGGGTCGCGCAGTCCGAACGCGGCGGCGCGGTGGGCATGCAGGCCGACCGGGACCTCGACGCCGCCGTCGGACTCTTCGATGCCGCCGCGGCCTATGTGGACCGACTGCCGCGGGCCAGTCTGGAGGGCTTCGTCGAATACCTTGTCCAGCAGGAGATCCCACAGGACACCGCGCCGCTGACCGCGCCGGGTGAGGCGGTCGCGCTGCTCAGCGCGCACGCCGCGGCGGGACGGGAATGGGATGTGGTCGCGGTCGCCGCCGTACAGGAAGGCATCTGGCCGAATCCGAGGCCGCGCGGCACCCTGCTGCATATCGAGGATCTGGTCGATCTCACCGCGGGCATCGCCATCGAGGGCGAGCAGGTGAGCCGGGCGGCGCCGATCCTGGCCGAGGAACGCAGGCTGCTACTGGTCGCGTGCAGTCGAGCCCGGTCGTCGCTGCTGGTCACCGCCGTCGAATCGGTCTCCGGCGAACGCGATCTGGTGCCGTCCCGTTTCCTCGGTGAACTACTCGGCCACGACGACGAGCACGAGCCGGGCATACTGCCGGTCGCCGATCCTGGGCGCGCTCTGGTCATGCACGCCCTGGTCGCCGAATTGCGTGGGGTGGTCTGCGATTCCGAGGCCGATCCGGAACGCAGGCGGCGCGCGGCGCACCAGTTGGCCCGGCTGGCGCACGCGGGCGTGCGCGGCACTCACCCCGAAGAGTGGTACGGCACCGGCGAACTCAGTTCGCTGCGCCCGCTCTGGGACGACGACGAGACCGCGGTCGCACTCTCGCCCTCCACCGTGGAACTGCTGCGCACCTGCCCGCTGCGCTGGGCACTGGAACGCCACGGCGGCACCGACGGCGACAACCCGCATGCGGTCAAGGGCAATCTGGTGCACACCCTGGTGCAGGCCCTGGCGGGTAAGGTACCCGAACCCCAGGTGCGGGCGGCTCTGGAAAAGGCGTGGCAGTCCGTCGATCCCGGTACCGGCTGGCATTCGCGTCAAGAGCTGCGTCGCACCGAGGCGATGCTGGAGACCTTCATGGCGTGGGTGCGCAACACCCGCAGTGAGCTCACCCAGGCCGGTGTCGAGGTTCCGGTCGACTGTGAGCTGCCCGCCCGCACCGAAGACGAACGCGCGGTGCGGATCCGGGGCCGGGTGGACCGCCTGGAACGCGATGCTTTCGGCCGATTCGTCATCGTGGACGTGAAAACCGGCAAGACCCCGATCACCAAACAGGCCGCCGCCGATCACGCCCAGCTCGCCACCTACCAGGTGGCCGCCGCGATGGGCGCGCTGGACCCGGCGCTCGGCGAAAAGACCACGGCACCGGGCGAATCCGAGGGCGGGCAAGGGGATACCACGATGCCCGCGGGCGAACCCGGCGGCGCCCGCCTCGTCTATGTGGCCAAGCCGAGCAATAAAGAGGGCGCCACCCAGCGCATGCAGAACCCCCTCGACGCCGAAGCCCTCGACACGTGGCGCACCACCATCCACGACGCCGCCGCCTCCACCCGCGGCCCCAGCTACCTCGCCATGCGTAATGACGGCTGCCGCCACTGCGCGGTCTCCGGCAGCTGCCCGGTCCAGGACACCGGCCGACAGGTGACCGACGAATGAGAGCGACCGGGTGCGGCCGCCCGTATCGCACGCTTTACCCGAGATACGCGGCATGATCGAGGCCATGGCCGCGTGCGGGGTTCGGACGATCGCTGGGAGGGGCCCGGTTCCGCGTGAAGTGCGCCCCGCCGGTGGCGGATCGCCGCGGACCCGATCGTCGGACGGTACCGGGGCACCGACATGACGCGGGTGACACCGCATCAGTTGGCGGAGGCGCTGGGGCTGCCGCCGCCGACCGATGAGCAGGCGGCGGTGATTGCCGCGCCGCCGGGACCGACGCTGGTGGTGGCCGGGGCGGGGGCGGGCAAGACCGAAACCATGGCCGCACGGGTGGTGTGGATGGTGGCCAACCGGCTGGTGCTGCCGGATCAGGTGCTCGGCCTGACCTTCACCCGAAAAGCTGCCCAGCAGTTGACCTCTCGCATCCGTACCCGGTTGGCGCGGCTGGCAGGTGCTCCGCTGCTGCGGGAACTGGACTCGACCGGCGAACTGCGGGCGCAGCTATCCGGCGCGGAACCCGAGATCAGTACCTATCACTCCTACGCGGGTCGGCTGCTCACCCAGCACGGGCTGCTGCTGCCGGTCGAACCCTCGGCCATGCTGCTCACCGAGACCCAGCTGTGGCAATTGGCGCACCAGGTGGTGCGCACCTGGGACGGCGATCTCGATACCGACCGCACCCCGGTCTCGGTGACCGAGGCGGTGCTGGCGCTATCCGGTCAGCTCGCCGAACATCTGGTCGAGCCCGAACAGCTGGCCGAGGCGCATACCGAGCTGGAGAAGCTGGTGCACACCCTGCCCGCGGGCCCGCGCCAGCGCGGCGGGCCGAGTCAGGCGCTGCTCGGACTGGTTCAGGTCCAACGCGAACGTGTCGCCCTGCTCCCGCTGGTGCAGCAGCTCGCCGCCGCCCTGCGCCGCCGCGGGGCACTCGATTTCGGTGCCCAGATGTCGCTGGCGGCGCGGCTCGCCGCCGAACACCAGGAGGTAGGCGTCGCCGAACGCGACCGCTTCCGCCTGGTCCTGCTCGACGAATACCAGGACACCGGCCATGCCCAGCGCATCCTGCTCGCCGCCCTCTTCGGTGGCGCGGTCACCTCTTCCGATGGATCACGCCGACCGGGACAGCAGGCGCAAGATGCTGTCGGCACCCCCGAAAGTGGCGGCAGGCGTTTGGCGGTCACCGCGGTGGGTGATCCGATGCAGTCGATCTACGGCTGGCGCGGGGCCTCGGCGGCCAACCTGCCACGCTTCGCCACCGATTTCCCCAGCGCGCCCGGTATTCCGGCGCCGACGTTGCCGCTGCTGACGAGCTGGCGTAATCCGCCGGAGGCGTTGGCGTTGGCGAATCTGGTGGCGGAACCGCTGCGCCGCAGCGCGATCGACAAGGGCGGGGTGACCGTCGACGCGCTGCGCGCCAAACCCGGTGCCGGACCGGGTGTCGTCGCCCTCGCACTGGCCGAAACCGTTGCCGACGAACGTGATTGGGTGGCCGAGCAGATCGCCGCGCAATGGGCGGCGCGCCGCGAGGCTGCCGAGCCGCCACCCACCTCCGCGGTGCTGGTGCGCCGCAACGCCGATGCCCCCCCGCTCGCGGAGGCCCTGCGCGAGCGGGGGCTGCCGGTGGAGATCGTCGGGCTCGGTGGGCTGCTCGCGACGCCGGAGGTCGCCGATATCGTCGCCACCCTGCGGCTCATCGCCGAACCAGCGGCGGGCAGTGCCGCGATGCGCATCCTCACCGGCGCGCGCTGGCGGATCGGCGTCACCGATATCGCGGCGCTCGCGCGTCGGGCCCGCGATCTGTCGATCAGCAGGCTCTCCGGCGGCGATACCGACGAGATCACCGACAGCTCCACCCTCGCCACGGCCCTGCGCGAGGTCGCGCCGGAGCCCGCGGAGCAGGCCGGACTGGCCGATGCCATCGCCGATCCCGGTCCGGCCGAGAAGTATTCGGAATCCGGTTACACCCGCATCGAGGCGCTCGGCCGCGAACTCGCGGCATTGCGGGAACGCAGTGGCCAGCCGCTGGCCGAGCTGGTCGCGGATGTGGAGCGCACCATCGGTGTCGGGGTGGAAACGCAGGCGCGTCGCGCGATGGCCGGAACCGGTGCCGGACGTGAGCATTTGGACGCATTCGCCGAGGTGGTCGCCGGATACGCGGCGGATGCGGGCGCCTCGCTCAGCGGCCTGCTCGCCTTCCTCGCGGCCGCCGAATCGGTCGAAAACGGTTTGGAGCCGGGCGAAGTCGAGGTTGCCAGGGATCGGGTGCAGGTGCTCACGGTGCACGCGGCCAAGGGCCTGGAATGGGAGATCGTCGCGGTGCCGCATGTGGTGCGCGGTGTCTTCCCCTCCGGCACCGCCTCGGGTACCTGGCTCGGCGCACTCGCCGAACTCCCGACCACGCTGCGCGGCGACCGAATCCAGGACGACGCCGCCGAGGGCGTTCCGGTCCTCGACCTGTCCGATCTCTACGACCGTGCCGAGTTGGAACGGGCCATCAAGGCACATAAGGAGGCCCTGGAACGCAGACGGATCGACGAGGAACGCCGCCTGTTCTACGTCGCCCTCACCAGAACCGAACGCGTACTACTCGTTTCGGCGCACCATTGGGCCGAGACCGGATCATCGCCCAAGGGCCCCTCCGACTTCCTGCTCGAACTGAAGCATGCCAGCGAGGCCCCCGACAGCCCGGTACACGGCGCCGTCGACATCGCCCGCTGGGACGACCCCCCGGACGTCGACGCCGTCAACCCCTTCACCGACAACCCCACCACCGCCGAGTGGCCCCGCGACCCCCTCGGCCGCCGCCGCGACCCCGTCGAACAAGGCGCCGCCCTGGTCCGCGCCGCCCTCGCGGACCTCCGATCCCGGATAGCGACCTCGAACCCCACCACCCCACCCCGAACCTCGGCCACCCCCACCGCACCCTCGCGTACATCCGCCGCCACGTCGCTCACCTCCACGCGCCACCCGGCGTCGTCACCCTCGACCATCGAACCCCCGCGGCCGGACGAGGTTGTCGCGCCAACGGATGATCGTGTTCTGCTACCCGGCGGTGAACCACCGTCGGACGACATCGCGTCACCAGGAGGGTCGGCTACGCCCCCGGGCGAACTCGCCTCCTCGACGGACCGGCCCGCGCGATCCGAGGGTGAGCGTGTGCCGCTGGTCGAGTTCGGGTTGTCGGAGGAGTTCGCTGCGCTGTCGGATGAGCACGCCCGCCTACCGGACGATTTCGTGCCGCCGCCGGACGATTTCGTCCCGCTGTCCGATGATTTCGTGCCGCCACCGGACGACTTTGTGCCGCCGCCGGGCATTGCGCCGTCGTCGGGCGATTTCGCCCTGTCGGCCGATGAGCCGGGGCGATTCGAGGGCGTGGATGTGCCGTTGGTCGAGTTCGGCGTGCCGGAGGAGTTCGCCGCGCTGTCGGATGACCATGCCCCGCTACCGGATGATTTCGTCCCGCCGCCGGACGACTACCTTCCGCCCGCCGAATTCTCCGGTGACCCTGACGATCCCGACGGCTGGGCGGCGGATGTCGATGCGTTGCTCGCCGAATTCGAGGCGGGGCAGGCGGCGGCGCAGGAGGTGGAGCTGCCCGGGCAGATTCCGGCCACGGCGCTGGTGGAGATGCGCGCCGATCCGGCGAAACTCGCTCGGCGGCTGCGGCGTCCGCTGCCGTTCCCGCCGAATCCGCTGGCCCGCCGCGGTACCGCGTTCCACGCGTGGGTGCAGCGCTGGTTCGGCGGCACCCGGTTGATCGGGTTGGACGAACTGCCCGGGGTCGGCGAACCCGAGACCGCCGATGCGGGCGCCGATAACGAGCTGACCCGGATGCAGGACGCGTTCCTGAACTCGCCGTGGGCGCATCGCAGCCCGCTCGAGGTGGAGGTCCCGTTCGAGACCTCGATCGCGGGCACGGTCATCCGTGGCCGGATGGATGCGGTCTTCGCCGAACCGGGCGGCGGCTGGGTGGTGGTGGACTGGAAGACCGGCGCGGAACCCGGCCCGGCCGACGAGCCCGCGGTCGCGATGCAGCTGGCCATCTATCGGCTGGCGTGGGCGCGGCTGATGGCGGCCCGCACCGGTGGAATCGAAGCCGAGATGCTCGAAAAGATCGGCGCTGCCTTCCATTACGTGCGCTCGGGTCGCACCATCGCCCCTGCCGAGCTGGCGGGCCCGGATGAACTGGCCGAGCTGATTCGCACCGCCGCGCCGCCGCGGGCGCAACCCGACGCGTAGCGAAACCGCCCGCGCCACACGACGCGCGCGCCGCCGCCGGGGTCAGCCCTTCCTGCCGACCTTCAGCGACTGGGTGATCAGCGGAATCTGGAGCGGTAACCGCAGCACCGAGCCCACCTTGACCAGCCGCGACGCCTTCTTACTTGCCAGCATGTCCGCGGTGAACTGGATATTGGCCGGGAACACCGCAATGAACAGCAGTGCCGCCAGCCGCCCACCCAGGCCGCGGGTGCGCGGCACCGCCAGCGTCGCCGCGACTCCGAGTTCGGCCACGCCGGAGGCATAGGTGTAGTCGCGGGCCCGGCCTGGCAGCGCCCTCGGCACGATCGAGTCGTACGTTTTGGGCATCACGAAATGCAGCACGCCCGAGCTGAACAGCAAGGCGGCGAGGGCAAGTGCGGGTCGGCGGCCGGAGTCGGGCGCGTTATCTGCCATGCCCCACCCTGACATTCACCAGGTGTTCGCGTCGAGTCCGAGCGGCGGCGCGGCAACCGGGTAGGCTCCCGTGCTGTGCCGGAGGGACAGGTAATGCTGGAGATAGCCGGCTCGACGAGCGGCAGGGTTGGTGACACCGGTGTTGGGTGACTTCGGGGACAGGTCGCGGGGGCTCGGGTTATCCAGTCGGCCGGACTTTGCGCTGGTCGGCTTGCTGCGCATCCCGGAAATCCAGACCAGCCCATGGGTTTCCCTGATCCGGCGGGTGCTGTTCGCGATCGGGCTGCTGTTCACCGCGGCGCTGGTGGTCTTTCTCGGTCGCGAGGGCTACCACGACGACGCGGGCGACGACATCTCATTCCTCGACGCGCTCTACTACGCGACGGTCTCGCTGTCGACCACCGGTTACGGCGATATCGCCCCGGTCTCCGCGGAGGCTCGGCTCGCCAATATCGTCATCATTACGCCGCTGCGAATTCTCTTCCTCATCGTGCTCGTCGGTACGACCATCGGTGTGCTCACCGAGCGTTCGCGGCAGGCATTCAAGATTCAGCGTTGGAGGCACAGCGTGCGCAATCACACCGTGGTCGTCGGATACGGCACGAAGGGACGGACCGCGATCCAGGCCATGATCGCCGACGGTGTGCAGCCCGCCGACATCGTGGTGGTCGATACCGACGCGGTGGCGCTGGATGCGGCGGGGAACGCCGGGCTGGTGACCGTGCACGGTTCGGCCACCCAGTCCGATGTGCTGCGGCTGGCGAGCGTGCAGAACGCCGCGTCGGTGGTGGTCGCGACCAATCGCGACGACACCGCCGTCCTGGTCACCCTGACCGCGCGCGAGCTCAACAAGGCCGCCACGATCGTGGTCGCCATCCGCGAGGCGGAGAACACCCACCTGCTGCGCCAGTCCGGCGCGGATTCGGTGGTGGTCTCCTCGGAGACGGCGGGCCGTTTGCTCGGCATCGCGACCACCACCCCGACGGTGGTCGAGATCATGGAGGATCTGCTGACTCCGGAACAGGGTTTCGCGGTCGCCGAACGCGATGTGGAGCAGTCCGAGATCGGGGGTTCCCCACGTCATCTCAGCGATATCGTGCTCGGCGTGGTGCGCGGTGGTGACCTGATCCGGGTGGGTGAGCCGGAGGTTGATGCCATCGAGGCCGGGGACAAGCTGCTGTATATCCGGCGCGCGGCCAAATGAGGCTAGTGTCGAAGCGTGTCATTTGAGCTGAATGCTGTGCCGCTGCTGTCGCGTTCCGCCGTCGATCGGGCCGAGGAAGTCCGGTCCGATGAGCAGGCGCTCAAGGGCGGGTGGGCCGAGGCGCGGCTGCTGCGGGTGAACCGGCGGGGTCAGGTTCGGTTCGCCGAGGGTGCCCTGGTGCTGGATGCGGCGGTCGAGTTCTCGGCCGAGCCGAGCCCCGCCGCGGTCTTCCTCGGCATCGGCGAGGGCAGGCACCTGTGGGCCGTCCGGGATAACGAGCTGTCCGGCGAACTGACCGATCTACGCATGCTCGCCGGCGGCATCGATGACTTCACCGCGGGCCTGCTCTCGACCGCCGTCGCACTGCTGAACTGGCACGACAAAGCCGGTTTCCATGCCGCCGACGGTTCGGCGACGGTGACGGCCAAGGGCGGCTGGTCCCGGGTCACCGAGAGCGGCCACGAGGAGTTCCCCCGCATCGACCCCGCCGTCATCTGCCTGATCCACGACGGCGCCGATCGGATACTGCTCGCCCGTCAGCATGCCTGGCCGAAGACGCTGTTCTCGATTCTGGCCGGCTTCGTGGAGGCAGGCGAATCACTGGAGCGATGCGTGGAGCGCGAGATGAAGGAGGAGGTAGGCCTCGACGTCCGCGAAATCCACTACCTCGGTAGCCAGCCCTGGCCCTTCCCCCGCTCCCTGATGCTGGGTTTCGCCGCCGTCGCGAATCCCGAACAGCCACTGGCCTTCTCCGATGGCGAAATCGCCGAGGCCCACTGGTTCACCCGCGCCGAGGTCCGCGCGGCCCTCTCCGCAGGCGACTGGTCCGCACAACAAGAGGGCGTCCGCCTCCTCCTCCCCGGCTCGATCTCCATAGCCCGCACCATTGTCGAATCCTGGGCCGCGCTCGACTGAGCCCACAGACCTTGTCAACGCCCCACAGGGGTTGTAGCTGCTGTGCGGCGTTGACAAGGTCTGTGGTCGCGAGACCCGGCGTCAGGAGAGAGTGGCGAGGACCTTTTTGACGTCGGCCAGGGAGGGGTTGGTGGCGGTGGAGCCGTCGGCGAATTTGACCGTCGGCACCACGTGGTTGCCGTTGTTGACGCTGCCCACGAATTCGGCGGAGGCCGGATCCTGCTCGATATCGATTTCGGCGTAGCTGATGCCTGACTCGTCCAGTTGCTTCTTCAGCCTGCGGCAATAGCCGCACCAGGTGGTCGAGTACATGGTCAGGGTGGGGTTCGCGTCAGTCACGGACCCTTCAACGCCAGACGGTCCATTCCTGTTCCACGACTTGCGCGAGATTTAGTATGCGCGCATATTAAATCCATGACGATCATCGCCGCCGCACGGCCCACCTCGACCGCCGCACCCGCCGCCTTCTTCGCGAAGTGGGCCGATATGGCCACCTGGCCGGAATGGAACGCCGACACCGAATGGGCCCGGCTGGACGGACCGTTCCAGCAGGGGGCGACCGGCACGCTGAAGCCGAAGGGTGGACCGAAGGTCGGGTTCATCGTCGAGCGGCTCAGCGACACCGAATTCGTGGACGTCTCCAAGCTCGTCGGCGCGCGCCTGATCGTCGATCACCAGGTCGGGACCGACGCCGACCGCACCACCGTCACGGTCACCATCTCGATCGAGGGTCCGCTGTCCTGGCTGTGGACCACGATCATGGGCGGCGGGCTCGCCGAATCCGTACAGCCCGACCTCGACGCGCTGGTCGCGGCGGCCGAGGTGGTGACGGTATGACCAAGTACTGGCTGGCCGTGGTTTCATACGAACATGTCCGGCGCGGCGTCGCACTCGGTATCGCGCAGGCCGATCACGGCAAGCGCGCGGCGGTGGAGCGGATGCGCCCCGGCGACGAATTGGTCTACTACTCGCCGCGCGAGGGCATGCGGACCGGCGCCCCGGTCCGTTCCTTCACCGCTATCGGCACCATCGACGACCGCCCGGCCTGGCGGGCCGAATCGCAGGGGGAGGGCGGTTGCTTCCAGCCGTGGCGGCGTGCGGTGAGTTATCGGACCGAGGCCCGCTCGACGCCCATCGATACATTGCGTGACGAACTCGGCCTCACGGCTGTGCCGAACTGGGGAATGGTGTTGCGGCGCGGACTGATCGAGCTCAGCGCACACGACTACGGTGTGATCGCGCGGGCGATGCTCGATGATCCTCGCCCGGACGCCGGTGCCCGGGATGTATGGGCATTATTCGGTGCCGAGGCATGATCGCGTCGGGCGCGCGGCCGGAATGCGAGGATGCGGTGTCCCGTCCGGATCCGGCGAGTGAGGAGAGTCATTGAGTGCGGATGCATCGGATGAGGGTTTGCGCAGCCGGTTCGCGGAGGCCGACGAAAGTCCCGGGCTCTTGCTCTGGCAGGTGACCAACCGCTGGCAGGCGGCCCAGCGCGCGGCCCTCGCCCCGTTCGACCTGACCCACGTGCAATTCGTCCTGCTGGCCTCGCTGACCTACCTGGCGGGGCGCGCCGTCGACGAGCCCGTGATGCAGCGCGACCTCGCCGCCCAGGCCGCCACCGACCCGATGATGACCTCACAGGTGCTGCGCACATTGGAGCACAAGGGCCTGATCGAACGCCGCGACCACCCGCACGACCGCCGCGCGAAATCCCTGGTCCCCACCGAAGCCGGTGCGGCACTGGCGAATCGAGCCATTGTCTCGGTGGAATCCTGCGACCACGAATTCTTCGCCCCGCTCGGCCCGGGCACCTCAACCTTCGCCGACGCACTACGCCGACTCCGCGATCGCACCCCGAACTGACCGCCCGACCTGCGGCGAAACGGTCGACTCTACGCACCTCGGTGGGTACAGTTGTGCTGTCACGCGAGTGATGCCGAGCGGTGGGACGCCGTTTGCTGACAGCGCCCCACCTGGTGGGAATTACCTAGCCCGCACTCGGCGGACCAAGTAGACGAGCGCCCCGGCGATCACGGCAGTTGCCAAAAAGATTATGCCGCGGTTGACCGGGGGCTCTCCCTGTCTGCGATGTTTCGCCACTCGGCGATGTTTCGCCATCCCCACCACCTCCTTCCTGGGCGCGATGTCGGACCATGTCCATCGCCCCTCGGCTGGAGGTGGGCTCACACTACAGTCGGCGACCGACGGAAACCGTTGAATTGCAGCGGGATTCCGCGCGGCCGGTGTGTCTCGCTCCTGCGTGTCCGATCGCGTCACAGCCCAAGGTTCGTCACGACACGGTGACCGGGCTTTCGATTCGGAAGCGTGTGACCGTGGGAGAACTGCGCCACAGCGGTGATGCGGGCGAGTGGGTGGCGGACAGCCGATGCGGTCCGGGTGTTGTGCGGGCGGCACGGGGTTGTCGGAGGGGGCTGTCATGATGGTCCCCGTGCCCGCACTCGACCTCGCCGCCCTGGATCCCGAGCAGGCCGCCGCCGTGCGAGCCCCGCGCGGCCCGGTATGCGTGCTTGCGGGGGCGGGCACGGGCAAGACCAGGACCATTACCCATCGGATCGCACATCTGGTGTCGGCCGGACATGTGAAGGCCGACCAGGTGCTCGCGGTCACCTTCACCGCGCGGGCGGCGGGTGAGTTGCGGGGCCGATTGCGTGAGCTCGGCCTCGGTGGCGAGGCGAATCAGGTGCAGGCGCGCACCTTCCACGCGGCGGCCTTGCGCCAGCTCAAGTACTTCTGGCCGCAGATCGTCGGCGATGTGCCGTGGCGACTGATCGACGGCAAGTTCCCGATCGTCGCGCAGGCGGCGAATCGAGCGGGGCTCTCCTCCTCCACCGAGAGCGTGCGCGACCTGCTCGGCGAGATCGAATGGGCCAAGGCCTCACTCATCGCCCCGGAGGACTATCCGGCCGCGGCGGCCGGACAACACCGCGATATCCCGTACGACGCGGCCCGGGTGGCCGAGGTCTACGCGGGGTACGAATCGCTGAAGACCTCGCCGGACGGGTTGCTTCTCGACTTCGACGATCTGCTGCTGCACACCGCCGCCGCGCTGGAGGATTTTCCGGCGGTCGCCGACGAATTCCGCGGGCGCTACCGGAGTTTCGTGGTCGACGAGTACCAGGACGTCACCCCGCTACAGCAGCGGGTGCTCGACGCCTGGCTCGGCAATCGCGACGATCTGACCGTGGTCGGCGACGCCAACCAGACCATCTACTCCTTCACCGGCGCCACCCCCGCCTATCTTCTCGACTTCTCCCGGCGTTTTCCGGAGGCGACGGTGGTCCGGCTGGAACGTGACTATCGGTCGACCCCGCAGGTCGTCTCCCTGGCCAACCGGGTGATCGGCGCCGCGCGCGGCCGGATCGCGGGCACCCGACTGCAGCTGATCGGCCAGCGCGCGGACGGCCCGGAGCCGATCTTCGCCGAACACGATGACGGACCGGCCGAGGCGACCGCGGTGGCCATGGAGATCAAGCGCCTGATCAAGGCGGGTACCCCGGCCGCCGAGATCGCGGTGCTGTACCGGATCAACGCGCAGTCGGAGGCCTACGAGCAGGCGCTGACCGAGCTCGGCCTCCCGTATCAAGTGCGCGGCGGCGAGGGCTTCTTCGCGCGGGCCGAGGTCAGGCAGGCGGTTTCGGTATTGCGGCAGGCCGCGTCCCGTGCGGACCTCCCGGACCAGGCTCGTAGCGGCAAGTCGCTGGTCACCCTGGTCAAGGCGGTCCTCGCCCCGGTCGGGCTGACCGCCACCGAGCCCGCGGGCGCACAGGCGAGGGAACGCTGGGAATCGCTGGTCGCGCTGGTGCGCCTCACCGAGGAACTGCTCGCCCAGGACGACGCGCTGGATCTGCCCGGTCTACTGCGTGAACTCGCCGCCCGCGCCGAGGCCAGGCATCCACCCACCGTGCAGGGCGTCACGCTGGCCTCGTTGCACGCGGCCAAGGGGCTGGAGTGGGACGCGGTCTTCCTCGTCGGTCTCGCCGACGGCACCTTGCCGATCGCCCATGTGCTCGCCGATGACGGTTCCGTCGCTGATTTCGCGGCGCTGGAGGAGGAGCGGCGGCTGCTCTACGTGGGTGTCACTCGGGCCCGCGAATATCTGCGGCTGTCCTGGGCGCTGTCACGCAACGAGGGCAGCAGGCGCACCCGGCGGCGGTCCCGATTCCTCAACGGCCTGGTCCCCGACGATTCACCCGCCTCCCGCATCGCGACGTCCGCAACGACCAAGGACGCCAACGGGGTTCGGCCGTACTGCCGGGTCTGCGCCAGACCGTTGATCGGCACCTACGCCACCATGCTCGGTCGGTGCCGTCGCTGCCCGGCCGAGCTCGACACGGTGCTGCTCGAGGCGTTGAAGGAGTGGCGCGGCGAGAAGGCAGAGGCGTTGCGGGTGCGCGAGTTCGTGGTCTTCACCGACACCACGCTCACCGCCATCGCCGAACAGCTGCCCGCCGATGACAAGGCGTTGCAGGCGATTCCGGGGATCGGCGCGAAGAAGATCGTCCAGTACGGCGCGGATGTACTCGCCATCGTCAGGTCGCGAACTCGATCCACATCACAAAACCGCAGGTAGAAAATAGGTTGTCGGTTCAGCCGACATTGCATATGGTGGGAATCACGCACCGGGAGGGCATTCCGGCGCGCTCTGCGATCACACAGCGCAGTTCCGACAGATTACGAGAACAGGAGGGAGGCAGACCAATGAACGACTTCACAAGCTTCAGCGCTCTCAGCGTTGCGGTGAATGCGCCCGTGTCGGCCTCCCGGGGGACCCTCGCCTTGCAGGGGACCGGTCTGTCCTTCGTAGGCGCCTTCGGCACGCACGCGGCTGTTTCACCCGCGCATCGCCAGATTTGCGTCCTGCGTCAGGACAAGCCCAGCGGAAGCTGGCACCCGACAGCTATCGAAGCGGCCGGTGCCTTCGCATTCGGTGCCGGATATGAGCCGGCAGTCGCTCTGCTGGATCGTCCGGCAGACACCGAAATGCGGGCAGCCCGCCTCCGCAACGCACACCCAGCGACCGTGATCAGGAATCGACACAGATGTCGATCTAGGTAGGGGACACCTCCCAGACCTCCTGGCCACGGATCGCACGAAGCGAAACCGTGGCCAGTCTTTTTAAGCGGCTCTTCAGCCGATTGCCACCGGTTTCGTGGAGAAAGTAACGAACCGCTGCAAACAAGCTGAAGGAGAACGACGTGTTCACCGCCGAGAGCTGGCCGACGGCCACTACTCAAGTGACATGCCGAACCGTGGCACGGCCGACCCGTTCCCGGGAGGTCACCAAAGTCCTGCCCTGCCGGGCGGGAGACCCCGATCTCTGGTTCGCCGAGAGCCCGGCGCAACTGGAGCAGGCCAAGACGCTGTGCGCGTCCTGCCCGATTCAGAAGGGCTGCCTGACCGCGGCCCTGGACCGGGGCGAGCCTTGGGGCGTGTGGGGCGGTGAGATCTTCGACCAGGGTGTCGTGATCGCCCGCAAGCGTCCGCGTGGTCGCCCGCGCAAGGTTGCGATCTCGGCATGATCCGGGAACGAACCAGGGGCTACGTCACCCGGGCTCATGGCCACACCACGCACCGCGAGGTGCGGTCATGAGCCCGGGATTCGGACCGATGTCCTCCCTCCCTCCGGTCGCTGAGGCCTCGCCATGCCTGTCCGGCCCAGGCAGGGCCCAGGAACGAGAAAGCAAACCAGCCGCTCACCGCATGATCCGGTGGGCGGCTCGTTTGCGTTCCGAGACAGCGCCTTTCGTCGGCGTGACAACCGTCGCCGCCGCACCGGCGCACCACTTGTCGGCACGATTCGCGCCTTCCCGCCGGGTGTCGTGCCGAGAAGTGGTGCGCCGGGTGAGTTCTCAGCTGGCCGAGCGCTCCTCGCGCAGCCCGGGCAGCCAGGTGGTGGCCAACTGCATGAACGGGACCTCCGCGTCGAGCTGGGCGAGGATGCCCACCGAGCCGCCGAGCACCCGGAAGATCATCACGTGCTCGGCCGGCAGTTGCAGTGCCCGTGCGGTTTTCATCTCCGGGCTGCCGATGTCGGAGGCCTTGCCCGCCACCCGCTGCATCCAGCGGCGTGTGAAATGGAACGAGTCGGTCTTGATCGGATCGGTGAACGGGCGCAGGTAGTCGGCGATTTCCCGATCGGTGATGGTGCGTCCCGGGATGACCCACCGGTGGTCGTACAGCAGCTCGGTGAGTTCGTCGAACTGCTCGTCGACGGCCAGCGCCAGCATCCGTCCGAGGACATCGGGAAATCCGTTCGGCAGCGGTGCGCAGGCGCCGAAATCGATGACGGCCAGTTTGCCGTCCTCCAGCATCATGAAGTTGCCGGGGTGCGGGTCCGCGTGCAGCAGGCCGACGGTTTCCGGTGAGGAGAAGTGGAAGCGCCCCATCAGCAGGGCGACCCGGTTGCGCAGGGTCAGCGTGCCTTCGGGATCCTCCACGCCGGCCCCGATGATCTTCGAAACCGGGGTGCCGTCCAGCCACTCGGTGACGATGACCTTCGGCGCACTGGCCACCACTTTGGGTACCACGATCTCGGGATGCCCGTCGAAGCCCTTCGCGAAGGCCCGCTGGTTGGCTGCCTCGTTGCGGTAGTCGAGCTCTTCTTCGGTGCGTTCGGTGATCTCGGCGAGGATCGGCTTCACATCGGCGCCGGGGACGACCGAGGCGATCAGACCGGTCATCCGCGAGAGTGTCTTGAGATCGGCGCGCAGCGCCTCGTCCGCGCCGGGGTATTGCACCTTCACCGCGACAACCCGGCCGTCCGACCACACCGCCTTGTGCACCTGGCCGATACTGGCCGATGCCGCCGGTGCGTCGTCGAAGGACTGGAAGCGCTGGCGCCACTGGGTGCCGAGCTGCTGGTCGAGTACCCGGTGCACCGTTTCGGCGGGGATCGGCGGGGCCGCGGCCTGGAGCTTCGTCAGTGCCTCGCGATAGTGCTCGCCGAACTCCTCCGGGACGGCGGCCTCCATCACGCTGAGCGCCTGGCCGAACTTCATCGCGCCGCCCTTGAGCTCACCCAGCACGGTGAACAGCTGTTCGGCGGCCTTCTGGTTCAGCTGCGCATTGATCTCCGACTTGTCGCCACCGGCCAGCTTCTTGCCGAACCCGACCGCGGCACGTCCGGCGATCCCGAGCGGAATCTTGGCTAACTTGGCATTGCGGGATGAGCGACGACGCACGATCTCAGACACGTACCCATCATGGCGGACGGAACCGTGGGTTTGCCATCGTAATGTGATCTCTTTCCTTGGCGGAGTATAAGAATCGATGTGATCACGCCGAGGCGCCCGCGGAAACCGCGCGGCAGCCGCATGCCTCGTGCGGCGCCCAATAGCGCTGCGCGATCAGATGTGAATCCAGATCGAGCTCGAGCGTGGTGTCCAGGGTCGCGGGCGCCCGGCGGGCCGAACACGCCACAATCGATTCCACTTCGTTCAACGCCAGCGCGGCGGTCGCCGCGATCGCGGCAGGCGCGGCATGTCCGACCCGGCCGAGCAACTGCGCGGCCAAGTGGGGCCAATCCGCGTCGTAGTCGGTCCGGGTCAGATCCGCGCAGCGCAGGCAACTGGTCTCGCCGGGCAGCACCAGGGGACCGATGATCCCCTTCCCGTCTCGAATACGCACTTGCAGATGTGGGATCCGATGCAACACAAGGTCATTCGTCAGCCGGGGGTCGGCGACCACGTCATCGGCGAGCACCACCAGGTCGGCCTGCCAACCGGTGATCGGGGTATCCGGTGCGTACCCGCGGGACCGAGTCGGCCGAATACCCAACCGCCGCAATCCCGTCGTCAGCGCGTCCGACAGCGGACCCAACCCGTGCAGTCGCACCGAGCGAATCCGACCGTCCCGGCTCTCCGGATGTACCAGCAATCCGGCCTCGTCGATCTCGGCCAGTAGCGCCATCGCCTGTTCCGGCGGAATACCGCACTCCCCGGCCCGCCAGAGGATCTGCGGCCGTGTCTGCAAACCGTCCAGCAGCCGCAGGAAGGTCAGCACGGTCTCGGTATCCAATCCGGGCGGATCCAACAGCAACGCCCGCTCCGGATCCCACCCCAGCTGCACCACCCCCGAGGGCCGGACCAGCACGGTCACCCGTGGATTCAGCATCGGCCCCTGTGCGCGATTCGTCGTCATGCCAGGAAGTATGCGCGGCGGGCCACCGCGCGAAAGCCGCGAATCCCGTGGTTATCAACAGGAATTCGCGCTATTCACAGGACAGTTTTTCAGGACGCGCCGTTGTCCTGGCCGTTGTCCTTCGCCTCATCCGCGGCGCGCTCGGCGGCCTCGCGTGCCTCGGTCTCCGCCAGCTGGGCCAGCGGATCGTCGAAGGCGGTGGCGCCGCCGCCGATCACCGAATCGATGAAGGCGGCGGGGGAGTCGAGATCGTCGGAATCGGGCAGCAGATCGGGATGCGCCCAGACGCCGTCCCGCGCCTCCATCCCCGCGTCGGTGGTGAGCCGCTGCCATAGCGCGGCCGCCTCGCGCAGCTTGCGCGGACGTAGCTCGAGGCCGACGAGGGTGGCGAAGGTCTGTTCGGCGGGTCCGCCGGTGGCGCGGCGGCGACGCAGGGTCTCGGCCAGTGCGCCCGCACCGGGGAGCCGATCCCCTACGGCTTCGGTGACCACGACCTGAACCCAGCCCTCGATCAGGGCGAGCAGCGTCTCCAGGCGCTCCAGCGCCTGCTTCTGCTCGGGGGTGGTCTGCGGTTCGAAGGTGCCCTGCGCCAGGATCTCCTCGAGTTTGGACGGATCGCTCAGCGACATCGGGTCGATGCCCTGTGCGGCCTGCTCCAAGGCCGAGAAGTCCATCTTGATGCCGCGTGCGTAATCCTCGACCGCGCCGAGCACCTGCTGGCGCAGCCACGGCACATGGTGGAAGAGCCGCTGATGTGCCGCTTCGCGGGCCGCGAGGAACACCATGATCTCGCTCTCGGGCTGCTCCAGCCCGGCACTGAATTCCGAGATGGCCGACGGCAACAGCGCCGCGGTCCCGCTCGGCCCGAGCGGCAGGCCGATATCGGTGGAGGTCAGCACCTCCTTGGCCAGCTGTCCGAGGGCCTGCCCGAGCTGCGAACCGAAGGCAAGGCCGCCCATCTGGCCCAGCATCCCGACCATCGGGGCGGCGAATTCCCTGGCCTCTTCGGGTAATTGGGAGGTCCACATACCGGAGATCTGCTCGGCCACCGGATCGCATAGGCGCTTCCAGGTCGGCAGGGTCTCCTCGATCCAGTCGTTGGCCGTCCACGCGACGGTTCTGGTCGCGCCCGCGGGCAGCGTGGTGGCGCCGTCCAGCCACAGTTCGGCCAGGTGCGCGGCATCGGCGATCGCCTTCGACGTGCTCGAGCTGACCGGGGTCACGCTCGACCCGAGTTGCTGGCGGGCCAGTCGCTTGGCCACGTCGTAGTTGACCGGACCGGCCTGTGCCGAGCCCGGCTGGCCCATACCGGTGAGCATCTGACCCAACTGGGTCAGCATCTGCCCCAACTGCGAGGGGTCGAATCCGCCCGCGCCGCCCATCGCGAACCCGAACGGGTTGTTCGGATCGGCGCCGCTCGGGTCCTCGCCACGCTTGCGCGCGTCATCGTCATCGCGGTTCGAGAATCCGAATGGGAGGTCAGTCATACAGCTAACGTTACGCGCGCGATAGGGGCGAGCCACGTGCGGCAGCCCGGCTTCCACCGCTTCGAGCGCCGTGTTCGCGCGGGGCGAACGAGTGCGGGCGCGAGCGGCGAAAGTCCGCCTCCGCCGCCCCGGCGCCGAGTCCATCACTATGGTGGACCAGGTGAATCGTCGGATCATGACCCTGGTGGCCGCCCTCGTCCCGGTACTCGTACTCGGTGTCGTCGGCAGTGTGGTCACCGTGCCGTACGTCGCACTCGGCCCCGGGCCCACCTTCGATACGCTGGGCGAGGTCGACGGCAAGCAGGTGGTCGACGTGCAGGGCGCCGCGGTCGACCCGACGACCGGCCAGCTGAATATGACCACCGTCTCGGTGCGCGACGGGCTGAATCTGTTCGAGGCATTCGGGTTCTGGGCCAGCGGCCAGCACGGGCTGGTGCCGCGCGCCGAGGTTTACCCGCCGAATGTTCCGCGCGAGGAGATCGACAAGTCCAACCAGCAGGACTTCAAGGATTCCGAGGGCAATGCCGAGGTCGCGGCCCTGCACTATCTGAAGCTGCCGACGGTGGTGCTGCTGCGCAAGGTCGGCGACGGCCCGGCGAAGGGTGTGCTGGAACCCGGCGACGAGCTGATCAGCATGAACGGCGCACCGATCGCCACCCCCAAGGATGTGGTGACCGCGGTGTCCACGCAACCGCCGGGCAGCCAGCTCACCGTGGTGTTCCGTCGTGGCGCGGCCGAGCAGACCGCGAACATCACCCTCGCCGCCCGCCCGGACGACGCGACCAAGGGCTACCTCGGCGTGACGCCGGGTGAGGGCGCCCGGCCGCCGATGGAGGTCACCTTCAACCTGGCCGATATCGGTGGCCCGTCCGCGGGCCTGATGTTCAGCCTCGCCCTCATCGACAAGCTCAGCCCAGGCGAGCTGGATGGCGGCAAGTTCGTCGCGGGTACCGGCACCATCGACCAGGATGGCAAGGTCGGACCGATCGGCGGCATCCAGTACAAGATGATCGCCGCACGCGATGCGGGCGCCGAAACCTTCCTGGTTCCCGCCGCCAACTGCAACGAGGCCCGTCAGCGCACACCCGAAGGACTGCGGCTGGTCAAGGTCGAGAACCTGGAGGGCGCGGTGCAATCCCTCGGCGATATCAACGCGGGCCGGGAAACCGTGAGCTGCGGATAGCTCCTACTCGAAGGTGTGGTGCAGCGCCTCGACGAGATTCGGCGCCAGATTCGGATAGGTGCGCAGGTCGAGGTCGCCGAACTCGTCGTCATCCTCGGGACGCAGCTGAAGCAGGCACAGCGAGGCGCCCTCGCGCAGCACCGCGGCGAGGAGCCGGGCCTCACGACGTTCCGGATGCGATTCCGCGGCGGCGCGGGCGGCCGCGTCGGCCGCCTCGTGATCGGCCAGCAGCGGGGCCAGCGCGTCGTCCAGGGTGCTCTCGGCATCCGGCGGCAGCACCACGATTTCCTGGACGAGTACGCAACCCTGGACGGCGGGCGGCCAGGTGGTGGTCGCGAGGAATTCGTCGAGCGCCATCGACCCGCCGGTGATGTCGTCCGGGAACGCCTCCTGGGCGATCGGGGTGAGTTCGTTGCCCTGGTCCAACTGGTCCAGCAGTCCCGGTTCGGCGGCGACCAGATCGGCGGTCGGTACCAGCGCGAACATCTGCGGCGGCCGGCCCCAGCCCTCGGCGTCGGCGAATTCCGCCACTTCCCGGACGGAGCGGGCGAGGACGAGTTCGGCGTGCAGGTCTGCGGTCACCGCAACATCCTCGCATCACCGGTTCTCCGATTTCACCGAAGCCGCCGGAATCGTGTTTCCGGTGCTGAACAAGGTCAGCGAGCCCATTCGATGTCCGTTTCCGTAGAGTGGGCGCCAGACGGTCCGAAAGGACCACCCGCAACATCGGACTGCGGTGCATCGGCCGGCAACGGTACGGGCGCCGCCGGACCTTGGAGAGTGGCATCGTGGGCATGCGGCCCCCCACCGGCTTACCTTCGTTGTCCCGCCGCAGCCGAGTGCTGCTGGTGGCGGCGATCATCCTGGCGGCATTACTGCTGTTGGGACCGCGGCTGACCGATACGTACACCAACTGGCTGTGGTTCGGTGAGGTCGGATATCGCAGCGTGTATCTCACCGTCCTTCGCAGTCGCGTAATCCTGTTCGCGGCGGTGGCGCTCTTCGTCGGTCTGGTGGTGTGGCTAGCGCTATTGCTGGCCTACCGGACCCGGCCGGTTTTCGTGCCGGTGGCGGGCCCCAATGACCCGATCGCGCGCTATCGCACCACGATCATGAGCAGGCTGCGGCTGTTCGGCATCGGCATCCCGGTGCTACTCGGACTGCTGTCCGGCTTGGTGGCGCAGTCGAAGTGGGTGACGCTGCAGCTGTTCCTGAATGGCGGCTCGTTCGGCGAGCGGGACCCGCAGTTCCACTTGGACGTCGGCTTCTACGCCTTCGACCTGCCGTTCTACCGAGTGGTGCTGAACTGGCTGTTCGTCGCGGTGGTCATCGCATTCTTCGCGAACCTGGTCACGCATTACATCTTCGGTGGCCTGCGCCTCACCGGCCGCGAAGGCACGCTGACCAGGCCCGCGCGCATCCAGCTCGCCGTCATGGCCGGACTCTTCGTCCTGCTCAAGGCGGTCGCGTACTGGTTCGACCGCTACGACCTGCTGATGAGCGACCGCAAGAAGACGACCTTCACCGGTGGTTCGTTCACCGATATCAACGCGGTGCTGCCCGGCAAGCTGATCCTGATGTCCATCGCAATCCTGTGCGCACTGGCCTTCTTCGCGGGCATTGTGTTGCGCGATCTGCGGGTACCCGCCATGGCGGCGGCGCTGCTCGTACTCTCCTCGATTCTGGTCGGCGCGGTGTACCCGCTGATCGTCGAGCAGTTCTCGGTGCGCCCGAATGCGGCGGACAAGGAGAGCGAGTACATCGAGCGCAATATCGCCGCGACCCGGCAGGCGTACGGCATCACCGACGACAAGATCGATTACAAGGATTACAAGGGCGAGAGCCGCAAGAACCCGCTCGAAGTGCCGGTCGACGCGGCCACCATCGGCAACGCCCGGCTACTGGACCCGAATATCCTGTCGCCCACGTTCACCCAGTTGCAGCAGCTGAAGAACTTCTACGGCTTCCCGGAGTCGCTGGACATCGACCGCTACAACCTCAACGGCGATGTGCAGGACTACATCGTCGCGGCGCGGGAGCTGCATCCGTCCGCGCTGAGCGGCAACCAGACCGACTGGATCAACAAGCACACCGTCTACACCCACGGCAACGGCTTCGTCGCGGCCCCGGCCAATCGGGTCAACAAGCCGCAGTCGGAGGACCCGAACGCGACCACCGGCGGCAGCAGCGACAGCGGCTACCCGATCTTCATGGTCAGCGATCTGTTCACCGCGCCGGACAAGCAGCGGATCAAGGTCGAGCAGCCGCGCATCTACTACGGCGAGCTGATCTCGCAGTCCAACCCGGACTACGCGATCGTCGGCGCGGTCGGTGGCCAGGGCGCCCGCGAATACGATTCGGACACCGCCTCGTACACCTATGACGGCAAGGGTGGCGTGTCGATCGGCAACTGGTTCAACCGGCTCGCCTTCGCCGCCAAGTACGCCGAGCGCAACATCCTGTTCTCGGGCGCCATCGGCGACGACTCGAAGATCATCTTCAACCGCAGCCCGAAGGAGCGGGTCCAGAAGGTGGCGCCGTGGCTGACCACCGACGGCAACGCCTATCCGGCCGTGGTCGGGGGCAGGATCGTCTGGATCGTGGACGCCTACACCACCCTGGACAACTACCCCTACGCGCAGACCACCTCGTTGGAGGGCGCGATGGAGGACAGCATCGATAAGAAGACCGGCAGGTTGCTGCCCCGCAAGGAGGTCAGCTACATCCGCAACTCGGTGAAGGCCACGGTCGATGCCTATGACGGCACCGTGACCCTCTACGAGACGGATCCCTCCGATCCGGTCCTCGAGGCCTGGCGCGGTGTGTTCCCCGGCGTGGTCAAGCCGGAGAGCGATATCTCCACGGAGCTGCGTGCGCATTTCCGCTACCCGGAGGATCTGTTCAAGGTGCAGCGCGAGATGTTGACGAAGTACCACGTGGACAATCCGCGCGAGTTCTTCACCAATAACGCGTTCTGGTCGGTGCCCGCCGACCCGACCGTCGAGGCGCAGGGCGGCGGTACGTTCAACCAGCCGCCGTACTACGCGCTGCTCGGTGATCCGGCGACGAATAAGCCGGTGTTCAACCTGACCAGTGCCATGGTCGGCTACAACCGCCAGTTCCTGTCCGCTTACATCTCGGTGCGCTCGGATCCGGACAACTACGGCAAGTTCACGATCCTGCGATTGCCGACCGATACCCAGACCCAGGGCCCACAGCAGACCCAGAACAGCATGACGACAGCGGACCAGGTCTCGCGCGAGAAAACCCTGCTGTCGAATTCCAACAAGATCAAATATGGCAATCTGCTGACCCTGCCGGTCGCCGACGGCGGCATCCTCTATGTGGAGCCGTTCTACAACGAACGCAATACCGGCCCCACCACCTCCACGTTCCCGCAGCTGCTGCGCGTGCTGGTGAGCTACCGCGATGAGGCGGGCAGCGTCAAGGTCGGTTATGCGGCCACCCTGGCCGAGGCATTGAACCAGGTGTTGCCGGGCGCGGGTGCGCTGGCCACACCGTTCGGCGGGGATCCGGCCACCAGGCCGAAACCGGGTACCGCGCCGCCGCCGTCGTCGGAGGGTGTCCAGCAGCCGCAGACCACCGGCGCCACTTCGCTGCCGGGTACGGTCACCCCGCCCCCCGGGTCGTCGCAGGCCAAGGATGCCGCGGCCACGGAGCTGAACCGGAAGATCGAGAACGTGCGCAGTGCCATGCGTTCGGGCAATTTCCAGGACTTCGGCAAGGCGTTGGAGGAATTGGAAGCCGCGGTCAAGGCCTACCAGGAAGCGGGTCGCTGATCCGCGGGGACCGTTGAATACAGAACGGCGCCGCTATCCCCAGTGATAGCGGCGCCGTTCTGTTGACGCTGGTTCGTGACGGGTTCGGCGTCAGCGGCCCAGCGAGTCGATGAGGGCGCTGTTCTGCGCCAGGATCGCCTGGAACTGCGACTCCAGGCCGTACTGCTTGGCGAGCTCGCCCGCGGCGCTCTTGGCCTGGTCGACGGCGGACTGGGTGCTGTTGGGGAGCTCAGTGGGGAGGGCGGGGGCCTGCTCCGGCTGGGGGGTCACGGCGGGCTCGGGATCACCGGCGCGCAGGTACTTGCCGCAAGTCGGCCAGGCACCGGGACCCTGGGTGGCGAGCACATTCTCCGCAACGCGGATCTGCTCTTCCTTGCTGGCGTGATTGGCCGAGCCCTGACCACCGTTGGCGGCCCAGGTGCTCTGCGAGAACTGCAGACCGCCGTAGTAGCCGTTGCCGGTGTTGATCCCCCAGTTACCACCGCTCTCGCACTGCGCGACGCCGTCCCAGTTGTGGGCGGGCGCTGCCGAGGCGGTACCGGTGGAGAGTGCGAACGGGACGGCAACAAGGGCGCCGGTCATGGCCGCGAAGCCGAGGGCGCGGGTGCTGAACTTCCGGTTCTCAGACATGGTGTTTTCCCTCCCTGTGCCCACCGATTCGGCGTGGTCGCGCCGTCCCTGTCCCCAGGAGGTCGGGGATCCTCGTACCGCGGGACAGGGTCTCCGGTGTTCAGCGGTACGAGTTCGAGCCCATCCGCGGATTGCCTCCGGGCCGTGCATCGACGGTAACGAAGAAATCCAGGCAGATCACATCTTGATAACGTGCGAATTGTATGAAGCGAATAACCCGCATTCACACATTCGTGCAGGTCGTAAATGCCTTAGGAATGGATTCCGGACGGTCAGTTATAGCATCGTTATGTGCCCGAGATCACCCAGAGATAGTGACTCGAGTCACGTTCGAAGGTCTTGACCGGGCTCACGCGCGCATGCGCGCGGGCTGAAATCGTCGCCGATGCGCACTCTGCTGGCATGGCATATCGAGTGCTGTTGTGCGCCTTGTTCAGCTCGGAGTGCCTGATGTCAGCACGGGGGATTCGGTGTGAAGTTGCCCGCTTTCGCTCTGCGATCCGCCTCGTATCATGTGGCCGCAGATGCCTCTGACCTGGCCGAATAGGGGAAAAGTGTAGTGATTTGCCTTCTGTGCGTAGACATGTGTAATGTTGTGTTTACCGACGCGGGGTGGAGCAGCTCGGTAGCTCGCTGGGCTCATAACCCAGAGGTCGCAGGTTCAAATCCTGTCCCCGCTACAAACGGCCCAGGGCAGAGAGATTTCGGTCTCTCTGCCCTGGGCCATTTTCGGCCTTCAAGACCTTTACTCGACCTTTTGTGCTGGGATACGGCGTCCTGGATGGTGGCGGCGATCGTTTGCTCGGCTGCCAGCGGGTAGCGCAGGCGTTGAGGTCTCGCTCGGGTTGGCGTGCCCGACCTGGTCGGCGACCACTACCTCCGAGAGTCCCGCGTCCAGTCCGAGGTCGATGAGCAGCTTGCGGAACGAGTGCCCGGTGATCGACTCGGAGATCCTGAGCGCGGTGCGCACTCGCCGCCATTGATCGTTGAAGTTCGTCGGGTCACGTAGCGTGCCGGTGCTCGACCTTCCGCTGAGCTGTTGGTGGCTGATGAGCGGCGGCGTCAGAATGTCGGTGCGCTGACCTGCGGATACGTCAGCCGTGTCGGTACGAGGTGACATGAGGTGTCAGTAGCGATTCGGTCAGAACCGGTACCTGAGCTGGTGTTTCTCATCTGATCTGTCGCATCGCAGGTAAGAGGGTCGAGCATCGACCGTACAATCGCGCCTCACGGTTTTCCGGACAGGCTAATTGTCCACTTCCTGGTCTGGCGTCTGCTGTTGAGCTGTGATCAGCAGGCTCTGTTGGTGGATCAGGTCACCACGGGTTCGTAGGGTTTGTTCGTGCTCCGGGCCGAGCACTCGGTTGCGCGTGTCGAGCAGTTGCTGGAAGTCGGCGGCGGCGCCCTCGTGGTCTCCGGCGGATGCCCGGGTGTCGGCCAGCATCTCCAGCGTTCGCAGTGTGCCCGGGTTGTCGGGGCCGAGCACACGTGCTCGCCTGTCGTACACCTGCTGGTAGTCGGCGACTGCTGCGGTGTAGTCACCCATCATGGCGCGGGAGGTGGCCAGGTTGGAAAGCACGATCAGCGTCTCCTCGTGATCGGCGCCGAGAATGGGTGCTCGGGCGGTATGCCCGTGACCTGACCGGTACCGGGTGATAGCCGCAGCGTGCTGCTGGAGTGGCTGACTGACGTCGTCGCCTACTGCGATCGCCAACCCGGGGCATGGCGGTCGCGCTGGCCTACGACACTGCCGCGTCCGACCTCAGTGCACGACAACGCTTGCTCAACGGCGCTGGAAGAGGTGGGAAACCCTTTGCCGCGCCGCGCGATTCAGGACGGCATGGTGTCAAAAGTCCGTTGTCGGCGATGTTGGGCCATTGCCACGATAACTGAGCCACCGTCGGGTGCTTGCCACTACAGTTGGGCCTTCCCCGTGCCCTCGGCATGCGGTGGTGGGAGCGCGATTCGGGTTCTGCGGAAATTGGCCAGCCCCGGGCCATGCAGCCACAGGCGGTCCTTTTGACTGACGACCGAGATGCGCCACCTCCCCCAGGGACGAATCGGACGCTCGCACGAACGCAAAGCCGAGAATTGTGCCTTTGCGAGCGGACAGGGGGCTGCCTTCGCGAGAGCTCCACCGCAGCGGGCCTCGGTACCTGCCGAACTCCGCTCCCACCACAACGAATCCTCGATCACGTTGACAGCAAACACCGCTTGTGCGCAGACTGCGCAGGTGCGCTGGCACCGAATCGACTGGCTCCAGCGCCTTTCCTGAGTCGTCGGTTCGGTCGGAGCAACTGCTTGTGAACAAAGATCCCTTACTGCTGTTGCACGGCGTGACGATGTCGGCCGCTGCCTGGGACGAAGTCGTTCCGCTGCTCGCCAACGAGTTCGATCTCCTCGTGCCCACCGCCGCCGGGCACCGTGGAGGTGGGCGCATCGAGGGCGCGGCGACGATCAAGCACCTCGTCGATGTCACCGAACAACTGCTCGATGAACGTGGCGTGAGCACGGTGCACATCGCCGGAAACTCGCTGGGCGGCTGGATGGGCATTGAACTCGCCCGCCGCGGACGGGCCCGCTCGGTCTGTGCGCTGTCCCCGGCAGGATTCTGGACACCCGGCACCGCCGACGAAACCACCGCCACCAACAAGCTCCGCCGCGCGAAACGACTCGCCGAGGTCGGACACGGACTCGCCCCGCTGATGCTTCGCTCGGCTGCTATCCGTAGGCTGATCCTGAATGACGTTGCGGTACACGGTGATCGCCTCACTGCGGCCCAGGCGCTGGGCGCCGTGCACGATCTCGTCGACTGCCCGGCCGCCTACGACATACTGAGCACCGACGAAAGCGTCGCACCCATGCCCACGCTGCCATGCCCCATCACACTTGCCTGGTCGGAGAAGGACCGCATCTTCCCACCCTCGGTCAACGGAGCAATCGCACGGCAACGCATCCCCGATGCGCGATACACAGAACTCCCCGGCATCGGGCACGTACCGATGATCGATGACCCAGCCCTGTGTGCGGCGACCATCCGCACTGCCGTCAGCATCACCGGATAGGACGCTCACGCTCACACCGCATTCCCAGCGACGACGAGCGCGGAGTCGTCGGTCTTGACTGGGCTGTCCTGGGCACGGCAGTCGGCAACCACACGGCTCTCGTGGATCGACTGCACCCCTCGATCGAGGACCATCGCCTTGCTGGTGAATCTGACGAACCTGTCCTTTTTCACTGGCTGGTCACCGGCGATCATCTTCTCGGCCTTGGCGATCTGCTTGTTGATGTTCGGCAGGTCGAGACGTTCGCGGGCGCGCCCGTACTGGCTGATCACCCGTCTGCCCGTCGGTGAACAAGTTGCGGTCGATGTAGCCGTCGATCTCGTGGCCCTGCACCACAGACAACGGTGGCGGCGGGCGCTGCACTGGTCAGGGTGGATGAAGGTGGCTGCGATGGTGACCACTGTCGGGACGCTGGGCGCGGCGGGCGCGGCCGTCGGCGCGTTGTGGTTCACCGGTCAGTCCCTGCGTACAACCAACGCGCTGTCGCAGCAGACCGCGGTCACTGACCGCTTCCGTCTCGCGGCCGAGCAAGTGGCCTCCGACCGGATCAATGTCCGGCTCGCTGGCGTCTACCTGCTCGAACGGCTCGCCAAGGACTTCCC
The DNA here is from genome assembly GCF_040654375.1 of Nocardia sp. NPDC050710. NCBI lineage: Bacteria > Bacillati > Actinomycetota > Actinomycetes > Mycobacteriales > Nocardiaceae > Nocardia > Nocardia sp. NPDC050710. The sequence goes on from NZ_JBFAHV010000023.1 coordinate 147,099, forward strand.
GGCGGATCATCCGACCGTGTTCGCGGTGCTCGCGGCGTTCTTGCGCACCCAGACCACCATGTCCCAGTGCGAAACCCTGCATCGGGCCCGGCGCCGGTCGACATCCAGGCGGCTCTGACGGTCATCGGGCGGCGCGATGTCCTCCACGACCGACGTCGCGAAAGACCGGACCTCGGCGGTACCTGCCTTGCCGGCGTGAACGTGGACCGCGCGAAGCCCACCGGCGCGAACCTCACTGGCGCGAAACTGACTGGCGCGAAACTGACCGGCGCCAACCTCACCGGCGCGAACCTCAGCGACGCGGTGTACGACGAGAGCACACAGTGGCCGGTCGGGTTCACGCCGCCACCCCGGTGATCGGTGTGAGAACGGACGGGCACGGCCGATGTCGTGACCGGCACGTCCGGCTGCGTGACCCAGCTTGCGCACCCCGTAGACCCGATCACGGCAGTCGGCGGTCGACCTCCGCCGCGGTTCCTCGGGAGCGGATTCGGGACCTCGGTCAGGCTCGAGTTCCGGATCCGTATCCACTGTCTACATCGTCGCCGAGTAGATAGGCCGCGCCGCGGACCCTGCACGGCTGTCGGCCGCTCGAGCCGCTCTCGGATCGAGTCCGGTGGACCGGCCGCCCGGTCTTCCCATGTGAACACGAGATCGGTGTCCGAGGTAGTTGTCGCCGAAGAACACGCGTTCGGGTGATCACGGCACGGAACTCTGCATGCGCTAGGAGAAGCGAACCTTTTCCGCCGTTTCCATCAAGCGCATGAACTGTTCGGTGCGCATGTGGATGAGCGTCTCGTGGTCGCCGGCCTCGAAGTAGATGTCAGGTTGTGTGCTCAGGCGTTCGTCCACCAGTGTCTTCATGCCGTAAGCGGTGCATACGGGAGGTATGGCACCGACTTCGCAGTCTTTGAAGACTTCGCGGATGTCCGACTCCTTGGCCAGCGATAGCTGCCGTCCGGTTTGGTCCCACAGTTTCGGCAACCGCAGGTGATGGGTGGATGGCAGTACGGCGCCGACGTAGCCTTGGTCGTCTTCGAGGAGAATTGTCTTGGCGAGTTGGTCGCCGGGGATAGCCGCAGTTTGGGCTGTCTCGTTGCTGCTATGGCTGTGCGGATGCCGCACAACTTCATACTCGACACCTGCATCGCGTAGGCACGTGTGCACGGTTGGTGACATGGTCATGGCGGAACCTCCGCTGGATGGTTGGCGTCACCGCCGAACCCGGCGGTCCGTACCTTTCAGCATAGCCCTGGCACACCTCGGCGAGGCAGGCGTCAGCCTGCTCGAATTCATGGCCGAGTCCCGCCACCGCAATCCTTGCAAAGAACCTGCGCCGCTACTTCGAGCCCTCGCCAGCGGCCAGGTGCGGCATCGCCAGCCTGCTCGGCCCCGACCGGATCGGCCGCCGATGAATCATCCATACCGGGGGTATCCCGAACCTCATTGGATTTTTGGCGATTACCTCGAGTGCCGCCAATTGCATCCGACGCGAACTGGGTACGGTTTGCGATCTGGTTGGCCGGACGAGTCGAACATCCTTGGATGTCAGCGGATTTCGTACGTGCAATCGTAGTCGAGGTGCGATTGCGCCCGGGTGAGGCCGGGACGTTTCCGTTGATTCACTTACCGCTTCACCGCAACTCGCATGCGCCGGAGAACACCGGATATGGCGTAGCGCCTGCTGACCGGTGATTCGCCGGGCTCAACTTTCGTGGTGGACGGTAACGGTGTTGTTCCGATCCCATACGGCGACAAGCAGCTGGTCGGTGGGCTTGTCGGCGCCGATTGCGAAGTCGAGTGCGAGAACACGTTCCGTCGCCGCGGGGCTGATCGCAATGCCGACGACGAGTAGATGGTCGAGGAAGACTTTGTCGGTAACAGCTTCACAGGTGTCCACGTCGAACAAGTCGCACACCATCTCTTCGGGGATCTCCTCGAGATGAACGTCGCGAAACAATGACGTCGTCGACCGGGGATCGGTCAGCTCGGCGGCGAAAGCGACGAAGGCCGCAGCGACCAGAGCCTTCACGTCGAGGAGAGCGGCCTCTGCCTTGTCGAGTTCGCTCTGGTTCAGAGTCTCATCACCATGGATCCAATACCAGGCACCCGCTCCGAATCCATCTATTCCAGCGGGTAGTACGGCACCGGCCATCGAGTCGTCGCCGAAATCGAGGTGTCCCGCGAACCGGCTGTTCAGGTGATTCATGGTCCGATCGTGCCATCCACCAGGGTCGGGGTTCCGGACTGGCAGGCCGCGACTCTCGAAGAAAGTGTTTGTCGTCCAGCCGTACACCCGCCACGCCACAGATGCGGTCGCCACTATCGCCCGAATCTACCGGCGCGGCACTGATAGTCGAGTCGGATGCGGCCGGATTGCCTGAGACAGTGCACCACGTCGGCCGTGGGTCACCCGCATCGACCGCAACCACTTCGGCGGCCCGTCGCCCTGATCGACCCGCTGGGCGCGATCATCCGCTACCGCGTGGGCTACCGAGGAAAACCGTTGCGCCGCAACGACCGCGACGGCCGCACCGAATCATCGGAGTGCGACCATGAATGCCGCCTGAAACGCTCCAGTGGTGAAATCCGTTACACCTGAGCGGCTTTCGGCCAGCTCACCGCCCGCACCGGCACCGGCACCCGCTACGTCCGCGATACCCTGGCCTAGCATCTCGGGTGGAGTTCCGGTCGGAGTAACGATCAGAACACGGGCTGGTTCGCCTTCCCATATTTGGGAGGTTCGGTCGGGTGGGGTCTGCTATTTTTTGATGCTTTGACGCCACGAGGAGGCCAATGCTTTGCCTGCACAATCACGCCGGAGGTGGCTGGTGATCGCCGCCTCGATCGAGCCCGCGACTCGTCCCGGCCAAGGTAGCCATCGGGAAGCTACTGAACGGTTGACAAGCTCGAGATCGTCAAATTACTGTCCAGTACGATGATTCGTGTTTCGCTGTTCGACAATCTGAGGGATTACTGTGCCGATCCACGTAGCCATAGCGTAGGCGCTATGTGCGCACCTCGCAGAGCGCGTTTCGGGCACCGCCCCTATTGCTCGCGCCCCCAATCCTCTGGCATGCCAACGTAGCGCGTCAGTCCTTTCGCTGATCAATTGCTCCACTGAGCCCGGCGACACAGTTATGTCCATTCTGGGCCTGCGCCATCTCCTCGGATCCCAGGCCGCCCGCGGAAGACGCGCCGCATCATTCGGGGCACTTCGCTGAGCCTCGACGGCGTCGAAATCCGTTGTGTCGAAGCAGGAATCTTCTGCGTCGACCTACCTATGAACTCCTCAGTCAGACCTACGAATTGATGGTGAGTATGTGACCTGCTCCGCGATCCGGATGGATATCGCGGGAGGCTCCGGGTGGCCACCGAGCGCCAACGCCCAGGAGTCGCGGGGGGACGCGGAATCGAGAACGCATTGCTGACCGGGCGATTGGCGTGCGTCTCCGAAAATGACTCAGCGAGTTCGGATCTCGATGAGATTGCAGTGCCGCTGGCCGCCCTTGACGGGTCCGGCTCCTTCGCGGAGATCGAGGTCGGCGCGTCATTCATCGAACTGGGACTCGAAACGCTCGGTGATGTGCGGTTTCGTGACCGGCCGGCCAGGGCAGCCGAACGGGACTCGCCTGCCACGCTCGTCTTCAACGATCCGGCGGCCGAGGCCGCGAAGTTCATGCCGTCTCGCATCGCGGATGTCGATGCCGACCGACAACAAACACACTCGTCAGACGCTTACGGGGGGTCACAGCGTGCCTTAGGAAGGAACTTCAGAGGTGACCGGATCGGCGTTCGACGTCGCTATCGTTGGCATGTCCTGCAGAATGCCGGGCGCGGCCGATCTCGACAGTTTCTGGCAGCTGCTCAGCGAGGGGCGCGCGGCGATCGGCTCAGCTCCCCCCGGACGGGGTAGCGTCACCGAGCGGGCCGGATTTGTCGACACCGCAGGGGAGTTCGACGCGGACTTCTTCGGGATCACGCCTGATGAGGCGCGGGCTATCGATCCGCACCAGCTGCTGGCGCTGGAGTTGAGCTGGGAGGCGCTCGAGGACGCGGGCCTGGCCGCCACGGCGCGCGACGCCCGGCGGTGTGGTGTGTTCCTCGGCTGCACCGGAAGCGATTTCGCCGAAATCGTGGCCTCCCAGGGTGGACCGGGCGTCAGCCGCCATTCGCTCTGGGGTGTCGGACGCGGCATCATCGCGAACCGCATTTCGAACTACTTCGGTTTCAGCGGCCCGAGCATCCTGGTTGACAGCGCCCAGGCATCTTCGCTGGTCGCGGTGCATCTGGCCGGTGAGAGCCTGCGCAGCGGCGAGTGCGATATGGCCCTGGTCGGCGGCCTGAACCTGATTCTGTCGCCGCCGAGTGGTGAGCGTATCGAGCAGTCGGCGCTCGGCGCCTGCCGCACCTTCGATGCGCGGGCCGACGGATTCGTGCGCGGCGAGGGTGGCGGCATGGTGGTGCTGAAACCACTGGCGCAGGCGGTCGCCGACGGCGACCGGATTCATGCCGTGATCCGCGGCAGTGCGGTCGACACCGGCGACGAACGCCGAGTGCTGACCGCCCCGAGCCGGGATGCGCAGGTGGCGGCGATCCGCTCCGCGCTGACCGCGGCAGATGTCGAGGCGTCGTCGGTGCAGTATGTCGAATTACACGGCACCGGAACACCCGCCGGTGATGCGGTGGAGGCCGCCGCGCTCGGCGAGACCTACGGCGGGAGCCGGGCACAGGATGCGCCGCTGGCCGTCGGATCGGTCAAGACGAATATCGGACATCTGGACGGTGCCTCCGGTATCGCGGGTCTCATCAAGGCCGTGCTCTGTCTGAGCCGCCGAGAACTGGTGGCCAGCCTGAACTTCGAGACGCCGAATCCGCGAATTCCACTCGCGAACTTGGGTTTACGCGTAGTGACGAGCGCCGAGAACTGGCCTGTGGCGACCGTTCGCAGGGCAGGTGTGTCGTCGTTCGGCCTCGGCGGATCGAATGCCCACGTAATCGTGGAGGAAGCACCCGCCGTCGTGTCCACCGCGTCCACGGTGGACGGCCGGGCCGGTGCGGTGCCGTGGGCGGTCTCGGCACGTAGCGAGAGCGGCGTCCGTGCGCAGGCGGCCCGGCTGCGGGAGTGGCTCCTGCGCCATCCGGAGCTGGATGTGGTCGATGTGGCGCATTCGCTGCTGACTACGCGAGCCCAAATGGAGTGGCGCGGAGGCGTTGTCGGGCGGGATCGGACGGAGCTGTTGGCCGGTTTGGCAGCCCTGGCCGACCCGACCGTGCCCGCTGTGGCGATCGAGCCGATAATCGGGCGGGCCGAGCTGCGAAGAGTCGCGTTCGTCTTCCCGGGGAATGGCAGCCAGTGGCAGGGTATGGCGCTCGGACTGCTGGATTCGGGCGGGGTGTTCGCGGAGTCGATCGCGGAATGTGAAGCCGCGCTCGCGCCGTATGTGGACTGGTCGCTGACGGCGGTGCTGCGCCGCGAAGTCGATGCCCCCGCACTGGATCGCGTGGATGTGGTGCAGCCGGCGCTGTTCGCGGTGATGGTCTCACTGGCCCGGATGTGGCGAGCGGCCGGTGTGGAGCCGGATGTGGTGATCGGCCATTCCCACGGCGAGATCGCCGCCGCCCACGTTGCCGGTGGGCTGTCGCTTTCCGATGCGGCGCGTGTGGTGGCTCTCCGGTCCCGGGCGCTCGCCGATGAGCTGGCCGGACACGGCGGTATGGTCTCGGTCGGACTGGGCGCGGATGCGGTCCGAGAACGTCTTTCGGCGTACGGGGATCGGCTGTCGTTGGGCGCGGTGAACGGACCGGCGTACAGTGTGATTTCCGGTGACGTCTCGGCGGTGGAGGAATTCCTCGCCGACTGCGGCCGGGACGGCGTGTGGGCCCGCCGCGTTCCGATCGATTACGCGTCGCATTCGCAGGCGATCGAGCGGATCCGCGATCGGCTGCTCGAGGAACTGGAGCCGATCCGCCCGCGATCCGGGTCGGTGCCGTTCTTTTCCACGGTATTCGCCGACCGGTTGGATACGGCGGAACTGGACGCCGAATATTGGTATCGGTCCGAGCGGGAACCGATTCGATTCACCGATGCTGTGACGGCGCTGATCGGGGACGGTATCACCGGATTCATCGAGGTCAGTCCGCATCCGGTCCTCACTATGGGTATCGCCCTGACCGCCGAGGCGGCCGGTGCGGCCGAGGGCGTATCCGTTGTCGGATCCTTGCGGCGCGGCGAGGGCGGCCCGGAACGTTTCATGGCGTCGCTGGCACAGGCCTACTGCGCCGGTTTTCAGGTGGAACCGCGCGCGCTGGTTTCCGGTGGGCGGCGGATCGACCTGCCGCCCTACGCGTTCCAGCGCGACAACTATTCGGCGGGTGCGCAGGTCACTTCAGGTGCTACCGACGTCGTTGCGGCCATCGAGGAGCAAATCTCCGAGGGACATAGACAGACCGGAGCGTGGGAAGACAGCCCGCTGGCCCGCACTCTGTCGGCGACCCCCGAATATCAGTGCGAGGCAGTAGTTCTCGATATCGTTCGCGGGCACGCCGCTGCCGTACTGGGCCACGAGTCGGCCCCATCGATTCATCCTGACCTGCCGTTCACCGAGTTCGGTATCGACTCCGTCAGTGGGGTGGAGCTGCGGAACCGACTGATGCGGGCCACCGGTGTACCGCTGCCGGTGTCGCTCATCTTCGACCATCCGACCGCGAATGCGGTCGCGGCACTGTTGCGAGCCCGGGTTACCGGAGATGACCGGGGCAAGCATCGGGTCTCGCGGCGCACGACCACGGACGAACCGATCGCGATCGTCGGCATCGGCGCCCGATTCCCCGGTGGTGTGCGGTCCGCCGAGGACCTGTGGGATCTGATGACCGCGGGCCGGGACGTGATCGGCGAATTCCCCACCGATCGGGGTTGGGACCTGGACCGGCTGTTCGACCCGGACCCCGACAAACCGGGAACGGTCTACACGCGCCACGGTGGATTCCTCAGCGATGCAGGCGATTTCGACCCCGGATTCTTCGGCATCAGCCCACGCGAAGCGTTGGCGATGGATCCGCAGCAGCGGCTGCTGCTCGAGACATCGTGGGAAGCCCTGGAGGACGCGGGTATCGACCCGATGTCATTGCGGGGCAGCGATACCGGCGTATTCGCCGGTGCCTGTTCCTCGGGTTACTCGCGCCGGGTGACCGGCGACCTGGAGGGTTTCCGGCTGACCGGCACGTCGCACAGCGTCATCTCGGGGCGCATCGCGTACGTGTTCGGCCTGGAAGGCCCGGCGGTGACGGTGGATACGGCCTGCTCGTCGTCGCTGGTGGCATTGCACCTGGCCTGCCAGGCGCTGCGCCAGGGCGACAGCTCGCTGGCTCTCGCCGGTGGCGTGACGGTCGCGGCCAGCCCGTATCTGTTCGTGGACTTCGCCCGCCAGCGCGGCCTGTCGCCGGATGGCCGCTGTAAGGCGTTCTCGGCTGCCGCCGATGGTGTGGCGTGGTCGGAGGGCTCGGGCGTCCTTGTGCTGGAGCGACTTTCGGATGCGCAGCGGCTCGGCCACAATATCTTGGCCGTTATTCGCGGTAGTGCGGTGAACCAGGACGGCGCGAGCAATGGTCTGACCGCGCCGAATGGTCCGTCGCAGGAGCGGTTGATCGCGCAGGCCCTCGCCAATGCGGGGCTCTCGGCGGTCGATGTGGACGCCGTGGAGGCGCACGGGACCGGCACGGCCCTGGGTGATCCGATCGAAGCGCAGGCCTTGATCGCCGCCTACGGACAGGATCGTGGCGATCTCGAACCGGTACGGATCGGTTCCTTGAAATCGAATATCGGCCATACCGTGGCCGCCGCCGGTGTGGCCGGTGTGATCAAGATGGTGCAGGCCATGCGGCACGAGCGGTTGCCGCGCACGCTGCACGCCGAAACGCCTTCGCCGCACGTGGATTGGGCTGCGGGCGCGGTGCGTCTGCTGACCGAGGCCGAACCGTGGATCGCCGGAGACCGGGTGCGCCGGGCGGGTGTGTCGTCGTTCGGGATCAGCGGCACCAACGCGCATGTGATCCTCGAAGAAGCGCCTGCGGCACCGGTTGCGACCGCCGCGGAAGCCATCGAAATTACCGTGCCGGTCATCCCATTGCTGGTGTCGGGTAAGGGCGAAACGGGTCTGCGCGCGCAGGCCGCCGGGCTGCGGGCATGGTTGTCGGAGCGGCCGCAGGTCGATATCGCGGATGCGGCCTATGCGCTGGCGACGTCGCGGGCACAGCTGGATTCGCGGAGTGTGGTCCTCGGTCGCGATCGGGACGAGTTACTCGAGCGGTTGGCGAATCTCGCCGAATCGGGAACCGGTACCGGTGTGATCGCAGGCGTCGTCGGTCCGGGGCAGACGGCATTCTTGTTCACCGGTCAGGGTGCGCAGCGGATCGGTATGGGCGCCGGCTTGTATGAGGCATTCCCGGTGTTCGCGACCGCGTTGGACGCGGTGTGCGCCCAGTTCGATCCGGTGCTGGAATGCTCGCTCAGAGACCTCATGTTCAGCGGCGCCGCGCACGGCGGTACCGGTGTCACGGTGCTGGATCGGACGGAGTTCACCCAGCCCGCGTTGTTCGCCTTCGAGGTGGCGCTGTATCGCCTGCTGGAGTCGTTCGGCGTCACCCCGAATGTGTTGATCGGCCATTCGATCGGCGAAGTCGCCGCCGCGTACATCGCGGGCCTGTGGTCGCTCGAGGACGCGTGCCGGTTGGTGGCGGCGCGCGGCCGTCTCATGGGTGCGTTGCCCGAGGGCGGAGCGATGCTGGCCGTCGGAGCGTCCGAAACCGAAGTCAACGATATTGTCGCGCAGTATCCCGGCCGAGTGTCGGTCGCCGCGGTGAACGCGCCGACGGCTCTGGTGATCTCGGGTGACGAGGACTCGGTCGTCGAGATCGAGGCCCGATTCGGCGAGCGTGGCGCGAAGACGTCGCGGCTGCGGGTCAGCCATGCCTTCCACTCGCATCGGATGGAGCCGATGCTGGCCGAATTCGAGTCTGTCGCACAGGAGTTGACGTACCATCCGTTACGCCTGCCGGTCGTCTCGAATGTGTCCGGTGAGCTTGCCGGGGACGAAGTGACCGAACCCGCTTATTGGGTTCGGCAGGTGCGGGCCGCAGTGCGATTCGCGCCGGGCATCGAGACGTTGATCGCCTCGGGTGTGCGTCGGTTCCTGGAAGTGGGGCCCGACGCGGTGCTGGCGGCGATGACCCGGCAGACCCTGCTGGCGGACGCCGAGTCGGCCACCGTTGTGGCCGCCGCCGCGCGCCGGGATCACGATGAGCTCCAACAGTTCTCGACGATGCTGGCGCACGCTCACACATCGGGTGTGCGGGTGGATTGGACGCCACTGCTGCGTCGCCGGGCGATACGGCGAGTTCCCCTGCCCACATACGCCTTCCAGCACCAGCGATTCTGGTTGCCGCCCCGTCCCGAAGCCACCGGCGACACCCGTGCCCACCCGTTGCTCACCGGTGTGGTGCCGGTGGCCGGTAAGGACGAGTTCGTTTTCACCGGCCGGTTCTCGCTGGCGACCCATCCGTGGATCGCCGACCATATGACCTACGGCACCGTGGTGCTGCCGAGCGCGGCCCTCGTCGAGTTCCTGCTCGTCGCGGGCGGCAGGATAGATTGCGGCGTCGTCGAGGAGCTGACCCTGGAGGCTCCGATACCGCCGTCGGAAGACGACGAGGTCGAACTCCAGGTGTCGGTGCAGGAGCCGGATCAGGCCGGGCGACGGCAGTTCAGCTTCTACTTCCGTCAGGTGGGCCGCCGAGCGGGCGAATGGATGCGTAACGCCAGCGGTGTGCTGGCCCCCTCGTGGGACGGTGATGACGCGCCGCTGGACCAGCTGCTCGACGAGGCCTGGCCGCCGATCGACGCCGAAATTCTCGACCCATCAGGGATTCCCGAGCGGATCGCCACGGTGTCCGGTCTCGAATACGGCCCGGCGTTGATCGGTGTCGATGCCGCATGGCAGCGGGGTGAGACCGTCTTCTCCGAGGTCACCCTGGATACGGCGGCCGCGCCCGAACCGGAGCGGTTCGATCTGCATCCGGCTCTGCTCGACCTGGTGATGCACGCCGGCCTGGCCGGGCTCGCCTGGCGCGGTCAGGACCGCGATCCGGACACCGGCCGGTTGCTGTTCCGCTGGGGCGGAGCGCGACTACACCAGCCGCTGGTCACAGCGACGACGCTGCGGGTCATCGCCACGGCGCGCGGACCGGAGACAATTTCCATAGCGGCCGTTGATGATTCTGGACGACCCGTCGTCTCCGTCGACGCCGTCGTCATGCGGCCCTATGACGTGAAGCAGTTGCGCGGCACCCTGGCCGGGGATGCCGCCGACCTCTACGAGGTCCAGTGGACGCCCGCGTCGGCAGCGACAGCGAGTATTTCCGCGGACCGGATGGCCGTACTCGGTTCGGGGCCGGTCGCCGGAATCGACGCCTACTACCCGAGCCCCTCGGAACTTGCTGCGGCACAAGAGGTTCCAGATGTAGTGAGCTGGTATCCGGAGGTCAGCGCCGCCGACGATCCGGCGGTCGTTCGCGGCCACCTGGAAATGGTGCTGGCAACGGTGCAGGCCTGGCTGGCCGAGGATCGTCTGGCCGACAGTCGGCTGGTCGTGGTGACCGCGAACGGCGCCGCGCTGCCGGGCGAGGTAACGGATCTCGCCGCGGCGGCCGTCTGGGGCCTGATGCGCAGCGCCCAATCCGAATATCCGGGCCGGTTCATTCTCGTCGACACCGAACCGTCGGCCGCCGCGGCCATGGATGACCCGACACTCGTCGGCGCGGTGCTCGCGGCGGGCGAACCACAGGTCGCGGTGCGTGCCGGAGCATTGCTCGTGCCCAGACTGGCGAGGGCACGAGGGGAACACGAGGTCGAGCCGGGCGAGTCATTCGGCGTCGGCACCGTCCTGATCACCGGTGGCACCGGTGGCCTGGGCGCTCTGGTGGCTCGACATCTGGTCACCACACACGGAGTCCGCCATCTGCTGCTGGTATCGAGGCGTGGCGAAACTGCGGACGGCGCAAGCGAACTGGTGACCGAACTGTCGGAATCCGGTGCTTCGGTCGCAGTGGCGGCCTGCGATGTAGGCGATCGGGAAGCCCTTCGTTCTCTGCTCGATTCGATAGCGGCCGACCATCCGCTGACCGGCGTGGTCCATGCGGCGGGTGTCCTCGACGACGGCACCCTCGCGGGCCTGACCACCGAGCAACTGCGGCGTGTGTTCAGCTCGAAGGCCGCGGCCGCATGGCACCTGCACGAGCTCACCCGCGACCGTGCCCTGTCGGCCTTCGTGCTGTTCTCGTCCGTCGCGGCAACGATCGGATCGGCGGGACAGGGCAACTACGCGGCAGCCAATGCCTTCCTCGACGCGCTGGCGCACCGTCGCCGTGCCGACGGATTGCCGGCGATAGCACTGGGCTGGGGGCCGTGGAACTCCGCTGGCGGCATGACCGGTGGCTTGGACCGCAGCGCCGTCGCCCGCTGGGAAAGGCTCGGTCTCCACGCACTCGGGAATGACGAAGGTCTGCGGCTGTTCGATGCGGCCATCACTCGTCGCGCCGCCGTGCACTTGGCGGCGATTCGGTTCGACCCGGCCGAGTTGCGGCGCGAAGCGGGCAATGGTGCGGTGCCGACGGTGCTGCGCGGTTTCCTGCCCCGCACCACGGACCGGACCGCGGCCGTGTCGAGTTCACTGGCCACACGACTGAGCCGGGTACCGGAGGCCCAACGCGCCGAGGTGGTGCTCGACCTGGTTCGGGAGCACGCGGCGGCCGTGCTGGGGCACGGTTCCGCCGAAGACATCAGCCCCGGCGAGCGATTCGACGCACTGGGATTCGACTCACTCGGCGGCGTCGAATTCCGCAACCGGCTGTCGAAGGCCACCGGTGTCCAGTTGCCGTCCACCCTGGTCTTCGACCACCCCACCGCCGCGGCAGTCGCCACCCTCCTGCACTCCCAGATCGACGGAACGGATTCCGGTTCCAGGACGGCACGGGTGTCGCGCCGCGTACGCGTGGACGAACCCATCGCGATCGTGGGTATGGCCTGCCGGTTCCCCGGCGGCGTCGAATCGCCGGATGCGCTGTGGGATCTGGTTGTTTCCGGAAGGGATGCGACCGGTGAGTTCCCCTCGGATCGTGGCTGGGATCTGGAGCGGCTGTTCGACCCGGATCCGGATAAGCCGGGGACGGTTTATACCCGTCGCGGTGGATTCCTTTATGACGCGGGCGATTTCGATCCCGGCTTCTTCGGGATCGGCCCGCGCGAGGCGACCGCGATGGATCCGCAGCAGCGGTTGCTGCTGGAGGTGTCCTGGGAAGCGCTGGAGCACGCGGGGATCGACCCGACGTCGTTGCACGGCACCGACACCGGTGTCTACACGGGCGTGATGTACCAGGACTACGAGGCTGTGACGGGTAAGGCCGGGCCCGAGGTCGAGGGGTATGTCCTCACCGGTGGCCTGGGGAGCGTGGCCTCGGGACGGGTGGCCTATGCGCTGGGTCTGGAAGGGCCCGCGATGACGGTGGATACCGCCTGCTCATCGTCGCTGGTGGCGCTGCATCTGGCCTGCCAGGCGCTGCGCCAGGGGGAGAGTTCGCTGGCCTTGGTCGGTGGCGCGACGGTGATGGCGACGCCGATGGTGTTCCAGGAGTTTTCGCGGCAGCGTGGTCTGGCTCGCGACGGCCGGTGCAAGTCGTTTTCGGCCGCGGCCGATGGCGTCGCCTGGTCCGAGGGCGCGGCGGTGCTGGTGGTGGAGCGCCTGTCGGATGCGCGTCGGCTGGGCCACGACGTATTGGCGGTGGTGCGCGGCAGTGCGATCAACCAGGACGGTGCGAGCAATGGTTTGACGGCGCCGAATGGTCCGTCACAGCAGCGGGTGATCGCGGCGGCGTTGGCGAATGCCGGGGTGAATCCACGGGATGTGGATGTGGTCGAGGCGCACGGTACGGGAACGGCGTTGGGCGACCCGATCGAGGCGCAGGCGTTGATCGCTGCCTACGGGCAGGACCGTGCGGGAGAACCGCTGCTTCTGGGTTCGCTCAAGTCGAATATCGGTCACGCACAGGCGGCGGCGGGTGTCGGTGGCGTGATCAAGATGGTGCAGGCATTGCGGCACGAAACTCTGCCCGCGACATTGCATGTGGATGCATTGTCGCCGCACGTGGATTGGTCCGCGGGGTCGGTACGGGTGCTGACCGAGGCGCAGGCGTGGTCGGCCGGTGACAGGGTGCGCCGGGCCGGGGTGTCGTCGTTCGGGATCAGTGGCACCAACGCACACGTGATCATCGAAGAGGCGACCGCCCAGGCGATTTCGATGTCCGAGCATGGTTCGACCGGGCCGGACACCGATGGTGCTGTGGTGCCGTGGACGGTGTCGGCCGAGTCGGAGGAGGGTCTGCGGGCGCAGGCGGCGCGTTTGCGGACGTGGTTGGCCGATCGTCCGGAGATCGACCTCTGGTCGGTGGCACGGTCATTGGTGGACTCACGGGCACTGCTGGACCGTCGGGGGACCGTCGTCGGCCGGGATCGGGACGAGTTGCTGGCGGGTCTGGCCGATCTCGCGGCGGGTTCGCCGGGCACGATCGAGGGGACGGCGGGTTCGGGGAAGACCGCGTTCCTGTTCACGGGTCAGGGTGCGCAGCGGGTTGGTATGGGTGCGGGCCTGTACGAGGTGTTTCCGGTGTTCGCGTCGGCGTTGGATGAGGTGTGCGCGCGGTTCGATCCGTTGTTGGGTCGTGCGCTGAAGGATCTGATGTTCGCCGGCCCCGAGGGTGTGTTGGATCGGACGGAGTTCACTCAGCCTGCGTTGTTCGCCTTCGAGGTGGCGCTG
>NZ_JBFAHV010000024.1:0-138179 GCF_040654375.1 Nocardia sp. NPDC050710
GCTGCCGAGCGGCCGAAGCGCACGCGACGCAGTCGCAAGTCTCGGCCACTCGGCAGCGAGACGGCCGCGAACGGGTCGCTCGTAAGACTCGCTCCGGGCGGGGCGGGGTTGGGAGCGGACGGTTGAACGGTGGTTTGCTGCCCGGATGTCCGGCACCCAAGAGATCGGGCCTCGCGACTGCGGCGCATGCGCGTCGACCGCTCGACAGCGAGACAGCCGCGAACGGATCGCTCGCAAGACTCGCTCCGGGCGGGGCCGGGGTTGGGGCGGACAGTGGAGTGCAGGTTGTCTGCCTGTATGTCCGGCACCCAAGAGATCGGGCCTCGCGACTGCGGCGCATGCGCGTCGACCGCTCGGCAGCGAGACGGCCGCGAACGGATCGCTCGTAAGACTCGCTCCGTATGGGGCCGGGTCTGGGGCGGACGGTTGAACGGCGGTTCGCTGCCTGGATGTCTTGCCTCGGAGAGACCGGGACTCGCGACTGCATCACATGCACTGCAACCACTCGCCAGCCAGACAGCCGCAAACAGGTCGCTCGCGGGACTCGCTCCATACGGGGTTGAGCGGGGTCTCGGACAGTGAGGATGCGGCGCGGCGGATTCGCTCCGTTTGTCACCGACGGACTCACAAGACTCGCGCCCGATGAAGCCGAGCAGGGCCGATTAGTGACGCCGACGCGCGGCGGGTTCGCCGTGCGGGGAAGTCGCGGATGGACTCCCGTGGACCTCGCGTCGCGCGAGGTCGGGTGTGGCCGCGGGCCTCGCCGGAGCGTCGCACGCCGAGTCACCGTAGAGGCAACGGGATTCGACGTGCGACGTCGCGAGTGCATCGCAGTTACACGGCGTGCTTCTGAACGAGGTCACCCAGCCGCGGCAGCGCCTCGATGACGTTCTTCTTGGCCGAGGAACGCATGGAGGAGTAGACCTTCTGCAGCGCCGGACGGCTCGAGGCCTCGGCGCGCGCGTCGGTGACCGCGAGCAACGCCTCGGCGACCTCGTCAGACTTGGCGACCAGCAGGTCGGCGAAGCTACCCGAACCCGCCGCGGTGAATTCCTGCCAGAACGGGTCCAGCTGCGCGACGAGCTTGGGGGCCAACGATTCCAGCGCGTCGGGCACGATGGACGGGCTGATCTTCTTGACCGCGGCGTAGCCACCCTTCACAGCCAGGCCAGACGCACCACCCTTGTCCGACACCTCGGCGTCGAGGACCTCCTTGGCGTCGGCAAGGAAAGCCGTCTTCTTGGCGTCGTCGAGCAGGGATTCAGACAGTGCTGCAACCACTTTCAGGTTCCTCCGGATCGGTGTCGATGAACGAGCGCACGTCACTATACGCACTGGTGCGAAAGGTCACACGATGCTCACCCGGCAACGCGACCGCTTCACCTTCGCACGACCCGGCCCGGACCGCATCCGGAGCGGCCGTTCAGGGCTGCCACGGCAGCAGCTGCACCATCAATCCTTCACAATCGGCGAGCAAATTGCCCTGCTCATCACACAATTCGGCGGTGATGAAGGTTTTGCGGCCCTCGATCCGGTCGACCCGGCCCCGCACCGTCAGCGGCGTCTCGAGCGGGGTGACCTTGCGGTAGTTCACGTGGAGGTACGCGGTGCGGCTGATCGGGCGGCCCGCGTAGTGCACGATCATGCCGAGCAGATCGTCGAACAGCAGCGGCAGTACGCCACCGTGTGCTGCGCCGTTGCCACCGAGGTGGTATCGGCGGAAGGTACCCGTCATCGTGATGCCGTTCGGTCCGGCTTCCACCACCTGCCACGGCAACAGCAGCAGACTGCCGCGCCCTGGCAGTTCGACCGCACGCCCCGCGGGACCTTGGAGTTCGGGTGCGCGATGGGGCTCCAGCAGGTCGATCAGCTCCTGAGCCTTGGCGAGCGCGTCGCCGAACGTCTCGTCGGGGGCGTCGACGCAGACCGCGAGGTCCTGCAGTGTTCGCATCGCCTCGACGAACGGACCGAAGTTGGATCCGATCTTCGCGCGGGACACCTTGGGGAAGCCGCCGTGCTTTTCGTATCGGCTCTCATCCACGGCGCTGCGATCGATGCGAGGGCCGGACCGCCCACCGACCGGCCGTTCTGCAACAGGTTTCACTCGCTCGCTCATACTTGCACGGTAACGTCTCGTTTTACACCGTCAAGTCCACCGCCTCGAGCCACGCCGGGCAACCGTCGGGAATTGCATGGAAGTCGCTGGCGCCGGACACTTCGGCGCGGGCAATAATCACAGGCGTGACTTTCGATCCGAAGCTGTGGCGACCCGTTCCGGGATTCGAGAACCTGACCGACATCACGTATCACCGGCATATCGAGCAGGGCACCGTGCGGGTCGCGTTCGATCGGCCCGAGGTACGCAATGCGTTCCGCCCACACACGGTCGACGAGCTCTACCGCACACTCGATCACGCCCGGATGACACCGGACGTCGGCGCGGTGCTGATCACCGGCAACGGCCCGAGCCCGAAGGACGGCGGCTGGGCCTTCTGTTCCGGCGGTGACCAGCGCATTCGCGGACGCAACGGCTACCAGTACGCCAGCGGTGACACCGCGGACACGGTGGACCAGGCGCGCGCGGGACGGCTGCACATCCTCGAGGTGCAGCGGCTCATCCGCTTCATGCCGAAGGTGGTCATCGCGCTGGTCAACGGCTGGGCCGCGGGCGGCGGGCACAGTCTGCACGTGGTCTGCGACCTGACCCTGGCCAGTCGCGAACACGCCCGCTTCAAGCAGACCGACGCCGACGTGGGCAGCTTCGACGGCGGCTACGGCAGCGCCTACCTGGCCAAGATGGTGGGCCAGAAGTTCGCCCGCGAGATCTTCTTCCTCGGCCGCCCCTACACCGCCGAGGAAATGCATCAGATGGGCGCGGTGAACAAGGTCGTCGACCACGCCGAACTGGAAACCGTTGCGCTGGAATGGACCGCGGATATCAACGGCAAATCCCCACAGGCCCAGCGCATGCTCAAATACGCTTTCAACCTGCTCGACGACGGCCTGGTCGGGCAGCAGCTCTTCGCCGGTGAGGCGACCCGGATGGCGTACATGACCGACGAGGCGGTCGAGGGCCGCGACGCGTTCCTGGAGAAGCGGGCGCCGGACTGGGCCCCCTACCCCTGGTACTTCTGAGCCACCTGAACGGACGGACTTGGCGATATGGAGATCTTGAGCAGCCGGGTGATTCTGCGGCCCGCGGATTACCGGAAGACCCTGGCGTTCTACCGCGAGGGGCTCGGGCTGGCCATCGCCCGGGAATATCCAGGCGGAACCGTTTTCTTCGCTGGACAGTCGCTGGTGGAGGTCGCGGCGCACGGCGGCTCCGGTGAATCGACGAGTTTCGAGGGGGCGATCTGGCTACAGGTGCGCGATATCGCCGATGCCGCAGCCGAGTTGGCACTGAAGGGAATCGCGATCGATAGAGCGCCGGTCCGGGAGCCGTGGGGACTGCTCGAAATGTGGGTGCGCGACCCGGACGGTGTACCGATCGTGCTCGTCGAGATCCCGCCGGAGCATCCGATCCGCCGGGATTCGCGCTGGTCAGATGACTAGTTGAGAGATCGACCAGTTACCCGGCCGTCGGCGCCGAGTTGCCAAGGCGGTTCCCGGCGAGGACGATAACGCTCGGGTGGACGCCCGGCCGCCGATGTCCGGGTGGCCGCCGATTCGTACCGTCCGACGAGTGAATCGCAGTCTCGATGTCTGGCCTTGCTGAGCCCCATTCCTCCGGGGCGGCCGCACTCCGCGCGCGCCGCCCCAGCAAACCGACCCGTTCCGCGCGCGGCGGCGCGGGCATGACACGATCCCTATTGTGAGGGAGCGCAGCGAGCGGACCATGGGCATTTCGCCTCTGGCCACAAGGGTCGATTCGTGGCCTGTCACGACCGACGACACAGCGTGGCTCGCCACGACGCCGAGCGCTGGCGAGGATCCGTCGTGACGAGAACATTGCGTACGCTGCCGATGCCGACCGGTTCCGGTCTCGGCGACGTCATGCCGCATCTGCGAGAAGCGTTGGAAGGCAACGGCCCCGCGTGGCTGCCGATCCCGACCAGTGATCGCCGCGAGGCCCGCCGCCTCAGCGACGCCCTCTCCCCCGGTGAACCGATCGATGACGAAGTGGCCCTGGTGGTCACCACGTCGGGCACGACCGGTGTGCCGAAGGGCGCGATGCTCAGCGCGGCCGCACTACGTGCCAGCGGCGCCGCGACCCATGAACGCCTCGGCGGCCCCGGCACCTGGCTACTGGCATTGCCGACCCATCACATCGCGGGCATCCAGGTCCTGCTGCGCAGCATTCAGGCCGGGACCGAACCCGCCGTGCTCGACGTCTCAGGCGGTTTCCTGCCCGAGGCGCTGGCGGGCGCCATCTCGGGCATGCGCGGCCCACGCCGCTACACCGCACTGGTGCCGACGCAGCTGATCAAATCGCTGGACGCACCCGTGGCCGCGGCCGCCCTGGCCGAGTTGGACGGGGTGCTGGTCGGCGGCGCGGCCACCCCGCTGCCGGTCCTCGAACGCGCAAAGGCCGCCGGTATCAACGTCGTTCGCACCTACGGTATGAGCGAGACCTGCGGTGGTTGCGTCTACGAGGGCGTACCGCTGGACGGCACGAAGGTGCGGATAGAGGACGGCCGGGTGCTGCTCGGCGGTGCGATGCTCGCCTCCGGCTACCGCGGCCAGCCGGATCATCCGGCCTTCGCCGAGCCGGGCTGGTTCCGCACCGAGGACGCGGGCAGCTTCGACAACGGCGTGCTCAGCATTACCGGGCGTCTCGACGAGGCGATCATGACCGGCGGGCTGCTGGTGATCCCGCAGGTGGTGGAGGCCGTGCTGGTGACGCACCCGGGGATCAGCGAATGCGTGGTGCTCGGACTGCCGGATGAACGGCTCGGACAGCGGGTCGCGGTCGCGGTGGTGCCCACGGCGGGTGCCCGGCCGACGCTGGAGGAGTTGCGCGAGTACGTCGTTCGTGAGCTGGACGCCATTGCCGCGCCGCGGGAACTGGCGCTGGTCGAGGAGCTACCGCTGCACGGGCCGGGTAAGCCGAACCGCGCCAAGCTGCGCGAACTGCTGGCCAGCTCCGCGAACTGACACCGCGCAAGCGGTCGCGTCATCACCGTGCAAGGGCCGTGCAAGACGGTGGCCGCAGAGTTCTCCCCATGAGTTCATTCACACCCACTTCGGCGCTCGCCGTCGAGGCGAACGACCTGGTCAAGGTGTTCGGGGAGCAGCGTGCCGTCGACGGTGTCAGCCTTGCGGTGCCGCAGGGCGCGGTATACGGCGTGCTCGGACCGAACGGCGCGGGCAAAACCACCACCATCCGCATGCTGGCCACCCTGCTGCGACCGGACGGCGGCAGCGCCCGCATATTCGGCCGCGACGTCGTCGATGACGCGGCGGCGGTGCGCTCGCTGATCGGCGTCACCGGACAGTACGCCTCGGTCGACGAAGACCTCACCGCCACCGAGAATCTGATGATCTTCTCGCGCCTGCTCGGCCTGAGCCGGGCCGACGCCCGCCGCAAGACAACCGAACTCCTCGAGGAGTTCGATCTCACCGAGGCGGCCGACAAGGCGCTGAAGAACTTCTCCGGCGGCATGCGGCGCCGGCTCGACCTGGCCGCCAGCCTGATCTCGACGCCGCCGCTGCTGTTCCTGGACGAGCCGACCACCGGCCTCGATCCGCGCACCCGCGCCCAGATGTGGGAGACCATCCGCCGCCTGGTCCGCGAGGGCGCGACGGTGCTGCTCACCACCCAGTATCTGGACGAGGCGGATCAACTCGCCGATCGGATCGCGGTGATCGACCGCGGACGGGTGATCGCGGACGGCACCACCGACGAGCTCAAGGCGTCGGTCGGCGGGTCCTCACTGCATCTGACCCTGGTCGACCGGACACAGCTGGACGAGGCCCGCCGCATCGTCAGCGATTTCCTCGGCGCCGACGCCCAGATCACACCGGAGGCGGGCCGGCTCACCGCACCGCTTCGGGACGCCGATATGACCACGGACCTGCTGATCCGGTTGCGTGAGTGGGAGATCGCGGTCGACGAGATCAATGTCTCCAAGCCCAGCCTGGACGAGGTCTTCCTCACTATCACCGGCCACCCGGCCGACGACAACGCAGATATCGAGACCGAACGGAGCGCGGCATGACCGCAACACTCGCCGCTCCCGGCGCGGTCAACCGGCCGCTGCCGGTGGCCGCGGGCCGGATCACCCTGCAACAGACCGTTTCCAACACCCTGACCATGGCCTACCGGGGGGTGCTCAAGATCAAACACAATCCGGAGCAGCTCTTCGATGTCGTGATCCAGCCGATCATCTTCACGGTGATGTTCACCTACATCTTCGGTGGGGCGGTATCCGGCGACGTGAAAAGCTATCTGCCGGTGATCATCCCGGGAATCATGGTGCAGACCGTCGTCCTGACCTCGGTCACCACCGGCGTGCAGTTGCGCGAAGATATGGAGAAGGGCATCTTCGACCGCTTCAAATCGCTGCCGATCGCCCGCATTTCGGCATTGTCGGGCGCACTCACCGCGGATATGGTGCGCTACTTCATCGCCACGACGCTCACCGTGGTGATGGGCCTGGTGATGGGGTACCGCCCGCACGGCGGTGTGGTCGGTGTCGTCGGCGCCGCACTGCTGGTGATCGCGGCATCCTTCGCCACCAGCTGGATCTGGGCGTTCTTCGGCGTGATCGCGAATAAGGCCTCCGCGGTGCAGGGCTATTCCATGCTGATCATGTTCCCGCTCACCTTCTGCTCACCCGCCTTCGTGCAGACGAACACCATGCCGGGGTGGATGCAGGCCTTCGTCGACGTCAACCCGGTCTCGCATTTGATCTATGCCTGCCGGGATCTGATGAACGACGGTCATATCGGCTCCCATTTCGGGTGGACCCTGGTCGGCGCCGCGGTGATCAGCGCGGTGATGGCCCCGCTGACCGTGCGCACCTATATGCGTAAGGCCTGAGCGGTCCCGAACAATCATGCGACCGGCCGTCGTTCCCGAAATATCGGAAACGACGGCCGGTCTCGTGCTTTCAGCGGGTTCCCGGCTGTTCGAGGAGTTCGCCGAATACGCTCAGGATGTGTCGCGCCGAATCGAGGCGGCCCCGGCCGCCGTACCTGGCCGCAGCCCGTGCCACCCGCTCGTCGCCGAGTGTCGCCTCCGCCAGCGCGCGGTGGCGATCCAGGCGCATCGACGGAAAATCCTGGCGGGCATAGACCTTGGGTGCCAGCGCGAGCAGCCGCAAGCCGCACTCGGGATCGCGTCCGGACGCGATCAGATAGGAGCCGATCGCACACGCGACACCACCGATCTGCGGCAGGTCCTGGTACTGGGACAACATCGACAAGCCCAGTTCGAGCAACTGCCGCATCAGCGCGGCGCCGGTCTCGGCGGCACCGTAGAGCACCTTGGCATCCAGCGCCGCGGCCGCGATCATGAGGGCGCCGGGCCCCGGGCCGAGAACCGCCTGCGGCCAGCCGTACAACTCCAGCGCCCGTCCATAGCGCCGCAGCCCCTCCGCACTATCGCCGTCCGCGAAGGCCAGTTCGGCCGAGCTCTGCATGACGTTGGAGTGCAGACGGTTCTGTATCCCCGTCGAATTGTCCTCGGCACCGATATCGGTGGCGCCGAAGGCGATCTCGAGTTCGCGGCGCGCCTGCTCCCTATCCCCCATCCCGATCAGCGAGGCCGCCAGCATGCCGCGGATCTCCACGGTGTCCTCGTAGACACCGAGCTGTAGCAGCAGCTCGAGGCTGCGCCGGTAGTACGACACCGACTGCCGATAATTCGCGATCTGGCCGCAGACCTGGCCCAGATGCCGGCACACCATGGCCACGCTCCAGACATTGTCGTGGCCGAAGACATCCAGGGCACGGATCGCGTCGTGGGTGGAGCCGCGCACATCGCCGAGATTCTCTTTGACATTGGCGCGCAACAGCAGCGCGATGGCCCGCGTCTCCGATTCACCGTGCCGGATCGCCTCCGCGATCCGGCGCGCGACCCCCGCCCCGTCGGACCGGCTGAGCATGAGCATGCCGATGAATCGATAGGTCTCGCTGAGATCGGTTCGGGCGCGCAGCAATCGGCGCACCCGAATCCGCAGCTGCGCGATTCGGCGCATATCCTTGGTGGTGTAGAACAGGTGCAGAAGCATCATCTCGTAGGTGGTCAGCACCAGATCGGCCCGCGGCCCGTCGGCGATCAGCGGCTCTTCGAGCTCGAACACCCGCTCGGCCCAGCTGACCACCTCCATATGCGAACCGCGAATCACCCACAGCGTGCCGACCACCGGGAACACCGTGTAAGCGGTGCGGACGTCGCGACGCTCGAGCGCGTAGCGCAGCGCCGCGAGCAGGTTGTCCAGCTCCGCGGCCACCAGCAGCGCCAACTCCACCTGATCGCCGCCGTGGTACCGGACAGCCACCGAATCGGCGAGATCGTGCGCCCACCGCAGCATTCGCTCGACGACCAGTTCGGATTCGCCCGGACTCGCGGCGAGGCGCTCC
The DNA here is from genome assembly GCF_040654375.1 of Nocardia sp. NPDC050710. NCBI lineage: Bacteria > Bacillati > Actinomycetota > Actinomycetes > Mycobacteriales > Nocardiaceae > Nocardia > Nocardia sp. NPDC050710. Next base: position 8,530 of record NZ_JBFAHV010000024.1, read on the forward strand.
TCACCGTATTCCCGCACCGTCTCGAGCATCCGGTAGCGGGTGCCGAGCGCCGGGTTGTCCAGAACGGTGAGCAGCGATTGATTCACCAGGCCGTCCACGGCGGCGGCGACGTCACCGACCTCCGGGCCGCCCGCCACCGATTCGGCGGCCGACAGCCCGAAACCGGCCGGGAATCGGCATAGTCGGCGCAGCGCGGCCTGCTGCGGGGGATCGAGCAGATTCCAGCTCCAGTCGATCACCGCGTGCAACGTGCGGTGCCGCTCCGGCGAGCTGCGGTCACCGTGGCGCAGCAGCGCGAATCGGTCGGCGAGCCGGGTATTGATCTCCTCGACGCTCATCACCCGCACGCGCGCGGCGGCCAATTCGATGGCCAGCGGAAGTCCATCCAGGGTGTGGCACAGCTGGGCGACGATCTCGGGATCGAGCCGGACCGTGGGCCGGACCGCACGGGCCCGGGCCGCGAACAGTTCGGTCGCGGGCGAGCCGGCCGGATCGATCGTCAGCGGCGGCAGCGGGTAGACGGTTTCCGCGGTGATCATCAGCGGCGCGCGGCTGGTGGTGAGCACGGTGAGCCGGTCGGCGGCACCGATCAGGTCGGCGACCACCACCGCCACCGCCTCGATCAGATGCTCACAGTTGTCCAATATCAGCAGCAGCGAGCGCGCCGACACCGCGTCGCGCAGCCGCTGTCTGGCATCGATGGCCTGCCTGCCACGCAAGACCGACGAATCGAAGGCGAGATCGTTCAGACCGAGCGCGGAGCTGATCGCCGCCTCCACCTCGACCCTGGCATCGGCCATCTCGGCGCGCACCGAGGCCAGCTCCACCAGCACCACCGGGCCGGTGCGGGCCACCAGGGCGCCGACTTCATTGGCGACGCGGGTCTTTCCGACGCCACCCGGGCCGAGCACGGTGGTCACGCGGGCGGTGCGCAGCGATTGCGCCAAGGCGGTCAGATCGGGTTCACGCCCCAGCAGGACATTCGGTGCGGCCCTCAGCCCGATCGCCTGCGGTGCGGAGAATTCCGTCGGCGGGGTCACGATCGAGATGACCGGCCTGATCTCCCGGGAATCCGCGGCGGCCGGAACCCCCACGGGTTCTCCACGCAGGATCGCGGTATTCAGCTCGACCAGCGCGGCTCCCGGGTCGGCGCCGAGGTGCTCGGCCAACCGGGCGCGGAAGGCGGCGAAGGATTCCAGGGCCTCGTTCGGTCTGCCGACCATTGCGAGCAGACGCATGAGCGTCAGCTGGGCCGGTTCGTCGAGCGGATCGCGCGCGGCGATATGCCGGGCCAGCCGCAGCGCTCCGGCGAGATCGCCGCCCGCCTCGCGGGCCACCAGTTCGACGGCATCGAGTTCGGTCAGTCGCAGCGCGGCCGCGGCCCGCAGTTCGTCGGCGACGGCACCGGCGGGCAGGTCGGCGCCGGGCTCATCACGCCACAGTGCCCGCGCCGCTCGGATCGCCTCGAGACAACCGGGTACATCACCGGATTCGTGGCCGCGCCAGGCCCGTCGCAGCAGCGCAGCGGCGAGGGTGAGATCCACCCGATCGGCGTCCAGCCCGAGTCGGTAGCCCGCCGGACCGATTTCCAGCGCGCCGCCGGGCAGTGCCGAGCGCAGCCGCGATACCTGGGTGTGCAGCGCGTTCATCGGCGCGCGCGGCGGCTGTTCGCCCCAGACATCATCGATCAGGCCCTGCGCGCTGCGGCTACGTCCCGGATGCAGGGCCAGAGCGGTCAGCAGCAGCCGGGAACGGGCGCCGGGCACCGCCGTCAGGACACCATCGCGGCGCAGCGCGACCTCGCCCAGCAGGGCCACCACGACCGATTCGCCTGCGGGCGTCGTCACGACTCGACTATCGCGGTGCGGGCCGCTCTGATCCGGAAACATGCCGAGGTCATCGTATGCGAGCGACATCAACCCCGGCTCCATGGTTTTTCACCCCCGATTGCGCGCAAGATCGAATACTCTCTGCGCATGGCTGAGTTCGAAGTGGTCCGGCAGGCCGTCATTTCGGCCGAGCCGTCGCGCATCCACGCACTGATCAACAATTTCCACGAGTGGCCCAAGTGGTCGCCGTGGGAGGATCTCGATCCGCAGTTGCAACGCACTTACTCCGGTGCGGAGTCCGGCGTCGGCGCGAAGTACGCCTGGGTCGGCAATCGTAAGGCGGGTTCCGGCAGCATGGAGATCGTCGACAGCACCGAGCGGGAGATCGGTGTCCGGCTGGAATTCATCAAGCCGTGGAAGGCGACCAATCAGGTGACCTTCGCGCTGAACCCGGTGAGCTCCGGCACCGAGGTGGTGTGGCGGATGACCGGGCAGCACGCGGGCCTGATGAGCCTGCTGTCGAAGGTCATGCCGATGGACAAGATGATCGGCAAGGATTTCGACAAGGGTCTCACGCGGTTGAAGGCGGCGGCGGAGGCCTAGCCGGGCCGGGGACGGAGCCGCGAGCGGACACATTCCGCCCGCGCGCATTACGCTCAGCGCATGGCTACTGCAGCGCAATGGATCGAAGGGGCGCGCCCCCGCACCCTGCCGAATGCGATCGCCCCGGTGCTGGCCGGCACCGGCGCCGCCGCCTCCATCGACGGCCTCGTCTGGTGGAAAGCCGTTCTCGCACTGCTGGTTTCGCTGGCCCTGATCGTCGGGGTGAACTACGCCAACGATTACTCCGACGGTATCCGCGGCACCGACGACGAGCGGGTCGGGCCGCTGCGCCTGGTCGGCTCCAAGCTGGCCTCACCCGCCGCGGTGCGCAATGCCGCGATCATCAGCCTCGCCATCGGCGCGGTCATCGGCGCGGTGCTGGTGCTCACCACGGCGTGGTGGCTGGCACTGATCGGCGTTGGCTGCCTGGCGGGCGCCTGGTACTACACCGGCGGCAGCAAGCCATATGGCTACAGCGGATTCGGGGAACTCGCAGTCTTCGTCTTCTTCGGTCTGGTCGGCGTGCTCGGCACCGAATTCGTCCAGGCCGAGCGCATCGACTGGGCCGGCGTGGTGCTCGCGGTCGCGGTCGGCTCCTTCTCCAGCGCGGTGCTGGTCGCCAACAACCTGCGTGACATCCCCACCGACACCGAATCCGGAAAGACCACACTCGCGGTGAAACTCGGCGACCCGCGCACCAGGACACTGCACCTGGCGCTGCTGGCGGTCCCGTTCGTCGCCACCCTGCTGCTGATCGCCCGCACCCCGTTCGCACTGGTCGGACTGCTCGCCCTGCCGTTGGCGATCCGCGCGAACGCGCCGGTGCGCTCGGGCAAGAACGGCCTCGAACTCATTCCGGCGCTGCGGGATTCCGGATTGGCCCTGCTGGTGTGGTCGGCGGTCACCGCGCTCGCGCTCGGCCTCGCCTAGTCGGCGAACCGAGCGGCGATCGCTCAGTCGTTGTCCGGGACCAGGATTCCCAGCACCCAGTTGACCAGTGAGATGATGATGCCGCCGAGGAGCGCCGCCCAGAAGCCGTCGACCGTCAGCCCGTAGTCGGAGAACGCGTCGGTGATCCATGCGGTCAGCATCAGCATCAGCGCGTTGACCACCAGCAGGAACAAGCCGAGGGTCAATACCACCAAGGGCAGCGACAGTAGCTTCACCAGCGGCTTGACCAGGGCGTTGACCAGGGTGAACACCGCGGCGACAGCAAGCACCACCACGACCTTGCCGCCGTTGCCCTCGTCGGGCGGGGTCACGATATCGATCTTGTCGACCCAGGCGGCGGCCAGCCAGATGGCCACCGCGTTGATGATCAACCGAATCACAAGCTGCATGCGCCAATGCTAAGGCGCGATGCCGGTTTCCCGCGGGATTCGCCGGTGGCCGCTCCGCGCGGGCGGCCACCGGCGCGGCCCGTTCAGGCCGCACGGTCGAGCAGGGCGTGCACCTTCGGACGCAGATCGTGTATCGGTCCGGAGCCGCCGAACAGACCCACCGTGGTCTGATTCGGTGCGCGCAGGATCCCGAGCAGCACATGCCCGGACTCGATGCACTTCTCCTTGCGGGCCAGCGCTTCCCGCAGCGACAGCTCGAGCACCTTCTTCGCGTCCCGGGTGAACGGGATATGCCCACCGCTCCAGCCGCGGCCGAGTCCGAAGCGTCCGCGGCGCTCCTGCGGTACCGCGCGGTCCAAGGCGTCCTCGCCGAAATTGGCCTCCAGCGTTTCCCGCACGGCATCGAGATCGATGCCGATGGAACGCAGGGCCTCGGCGTCCTGCTCGCCCAGCGGTTCACCCCGCCCGCGCTGGGCCAGGGTGGTCATCACGCCGTCGTGGGTGACGCCCGCCTCGGCCAGCAGGGCCTTGAGTTCGGGTTCGCCCTGCGACAGCAGGCCGAGCAGCACATGCTCCACCTCGATATTCGGTGAACGCAATTCCCGCGCGTCCTCCTGAGCGATGACGACCGCCGTTTTCGCCGACTTGCTGAACCGTTCGAACATCAGCGGCTCCTGCCTCTCCGGTTGTGCTTCTGGTGGACCGCCTGCTTGCTGACCTCGAGCGCCTCCGCGATCGCCTGCCAGGACCAGCCCTGTTGCCGGGCGTTGTCGACCTGGATCGCTTCGAGTCGTTCGAGCAGCCGACGCAGTGCGAGTACCGCGCGCAGCCCGACCTGGGGGTCGGGACTGCCCGCGGCCGCCGCCAGAGTGGTTGCCTCAGTCATGACGTCAATTTTGATTGACGCTACCGCGGTCTGTCAACAAAAATTGACGCCCGTGGCCACCCTGAACCACGCCCGCATTCCCATAGGTCAAGCGCCGATTACCGTGCGTTCGAGGACGGTGGGATCGCCGACGATGCCCGACTACTCGATGCCGCGACTGGTGAAGTCGAAGGATCCACCGTCGATGCCCCAGGAGATGACCCGTTCGGGATGAATTCGGATGACCCCGCGTTCCTGGTGTTGGAATGGCGGCTCCTCGTCATCGAGCGCCTCGGCCGTACCGCGTACCTCGATGCCGCGAATCACGTATGGCTCCAATGAAACCTGTTGGTCGATGACGAACGACACCCGGCTGCCCGCCTCGACATTGCGGTACTTTCGACTGGCACGCATCCGCATGCCCCCGATGTCGATCGTGCCGTCGGCGTTCACCCGATAGCTGGTCGGGTTATTCTGCACAACGCCGTCGGGCGACACCGTGGCGAGCCGACCGATTCCGGCCTCCGCGAGGAACTGCTGTTCATTGCTGGTGAAGATCATGTCAGTTACTCCTCAGTGAATTCGATATCAGGTGTACCCCCGGCGATCAGCCAGGATCAGAACAGGATCAGCGCAGCGCACAGTCCGGCAATGGCGATGAACTGCAGGGTGACCCGGTACTTCAGAATGCTGTCCCACTTGTCCTGCAGCGCACGGGCATTGGCCGGAATGATGCCGCTCTGGGCAGCGGCGGTCTGCTGGGTATTGATCGGCTTGGCGATGCGGACGTAGAAGACGAGCCAGGTGAGCAGTGCCGCTACCGTGATCCCCGCCGCGACAGCGGCGCCGATCTGTCCGGCCCACAGCGCGATCAGCAGCGTGAGCACTGCGGCGACCACACCGCCCGCGCCGACAACCGGCATGCGCTTGTCGCCGTAATAGTGGCCCCATCCCGCACTCATGGTCACGGTCGCATCATCGAGCTTGCGGTACACGGACCTGGTGATCACGGCCCCGCAGACATCGGTGCCATAGACGACGGCATTGGCGAGAACGGCGACGGCGGCAATGATCTGGCCGGTGACAGTGAGCATTCTCGGCTTCCCTCTCCTCGAATTCTAGCATCGCTAGAAGCTGGAGCAACGGTAACATTCTTCTGCTAGCTCGTCTAGCGTTGCTAGATTCCAGATTCGCTGCCGCGGGATCGCGTTCGGATCCAGCAAGCTGCACATGCCCGTCCCGGCCGAGCGGACGCTGTCGCCCGGCAAGCCGGGCCGAGGTCGTAGTACTTCCAGGGCTGCTCAGCGCCGGAAGCCGCGCCGGTAAGGATGAACTCCCCGTCGATGCGGACTTGGATGGTTCGGACAGCGCGGCCAGAACCGTCGTCCGCTGCCGACCCATCGTCGATACGGGAACCCCGGTGATCGAGGCCGATCCGGATTTCGCAGCGGCCGCGCGGATACGGTGACCCGCGAACGGTGTGGGACCTATCCGGTCCAGGTTCCGGTGGCGTGGAATTTGTCGAGGATCGCCGTCGGCTCGACCAGGCTCATGCCCTGTTCCTCGACCCATGGATCGTCGAAATACGTTCCCGCATAGCGATCTCCGCCGTCGCAGATCAGGGTGACCACGCTGCCGGCGCGACCGGCGGCGAGCATCTCGGCGATCAAACCGTAGGCGCCCCAGAGGTTGGTGCCGGTCGAGCCACCGACGCGACGGCCGAGAACGCGGCTGGCATGCCGAGCGGCCGCGATGGAGGCGGCGTCGGGGACCTCGATCATCCGGTCCACCACCTGACCAACGAAGGACGGCTCCACCCGAGGACGGCCGATTCCCTCGATGCGCGAGGACATTCCGGTTTGATAGCCCCGATCGGCCGTCTCGTACCCGCCGTAGAAGGCGGAGTTCTCCGGGTCGACCACGGCCAGTTTGGTGGCATGCCTGCGGTAGCGGATATAGCGGCCGATCGTGGCGCTGGTGCCGCCGGTGCCCGCGCCGACCACGATCCAATCCGGCACCGGATGCGTCTCCAACTCCATCTGTTCGAAGATGGATTCGGCGATATTGTTATTGCCGCGCCAGTCGGTGGCGCGCTCGGCATTGGTGAACTGATCCATGTAGTGGCCGCCGCACTCGGCCGCCAGCCGAGCCGCCTCGGTGTACATATCCGGCGGCCGCTGGACGAAATGACAACGCCCGCCCTGCGCTTCGATGAGCGCGATCTTCTGCGGCGAGGTGCTCGCGGGCATTACGGCGACGAAATCCAGTCCGAGCATCTTCGCGAAATAGGCCTCACTGACCGCGGTGGAACCGGAGGACGCCTCCACCACCGTGGTGCCTTCGGCGACCCAGCCGTTGCAGATCGCGTAGAGAAATAGCGAACGCGCCAGCCGATGCTTCAAACTGCCGGTGATATGAGTGGATTCGTCCTTCAGGTACAGCTCGATCCGCCACTCGGCGGGCAGCGGATAACGCAGCAGATGGGTGTCGGCGCTGCGCTGGGTATCGGCGTCGATCAGCCGCACCGCGTTGTCGACCCAGTCGCGCGGGGTGCTGCGATCGCACTGCTTCACTCCGGCGCTCCCCCGTCCTCGCCGCGCAACCGGGCGCGCAGCTGAGCCTTGTCCTTGCGGCGCTTCTCGTCCACCACGGCGATATCCTCATTGACCCGCGCGCGGAGCTTCTTGAACAGCGTCAGCGATAGCGGCATTGCGATGATCAGCGCGAACAGGGCGGCGACGATCAGCGGAATATCCACCCGGATCAGCCGGGCCACCAGGACGATCACCGCGGCGAGGACAACGACCAGCCCGAGTCGCGCCAGCGTGTACAGCGCCAGGTTCCTGGCCAGCCTGCGGCCGGGCTTCGGGGTTTGCTGGGCAGATGCGCCGTCCGGTCGAGTTGCGTCGCTCACGTCCCCCAGCGTATGCGAAGCGATTGCGCGCCCTCGGCGCCCACCCATCGCCGAGGTCCGACACGTATCCGTTTTGTCCATTACTTCGCCTTTACCAACAGTAGGTGGTTCGCGTACCTAGGGGTTGGGGTGCAACGATGGCGCCATCTGATGAGGGAACTGTCGATAACGGAGAGGTTTGCTATGACTGCGATCACCGTCGGCGGCCAGGACACCCTGCTGACACCGGGCCAAGTGGCTGCGATGTTCCACGTCGATCCCAAGACCGTCACCCGCTGGGCCCACGCGGGGCGCCTCGGCTCGCTGCGCACACCGGGCGGGCACCGCCGATTCCGCGAATCCGAAGTACTCCAGCTCCTCCAGTCGCTGACTACGGAGGCGACGGCACGCTGACACCGTCCGCGCGGGCGGCTTCAACGCCCGCGCACGGTCTTCTCCCGGCAATTCGGTATCTACGATGCACGCGGGGCACGCACGCGGCTACCCTCGATAGCAGGAGGTGAGCGACGTGACGTACCTGTTGGCACTCATCGCAGTCGTGGCGGTCGCGGTGCTGTGCTGGAAGGCGTTCGGCCCGGAAAGGCCAACCGACCAGACCCCGCGTTCACCCCAGTACCGAACCCAGCGCAAACAGATCATCGGCCCGGACGACGATCCGGACTTCCTGTGGCGGCTGTCCCGGCAGCACCGCGACGGCGACGGTTCCACCGAGCGCTGAGCGGTTCGCCGGAGGCCGCTGCTTCCGGCGTTCGGTCGCGTTGCGCTACCCCCTGCCCTGCACTTCCCCGCATATATGCGGGCGCTCCTGCGGGTGCTCGAAATAGTGGCGGACCAGGTGGTAGGCGAGCAGCGGGTTCATTCGCATGACCATGTCCGCGGCCGGGATCACCTCGGAGGTCGGGAGTGCGCGCGACAGGCGCCGTGCGGCCGGATATCCGGCGGCGGTCCAGAAGGCGGCCGGGTCGTGCACCGCGATGCCGAATACGTTGTGCCAGTTCTTCGAGTTGAAGGTGCGGGTGTACGGGCGGACATCGGAGATGATCGCCCACGGCACCGCCAGCAGTTTCCCGCTACCGGTGCGGGAAATCACCCTGGTCGGTGTCAGCAGCAGACCGGGCACGACCCCTGCGCGTCCGAGCAAGACGACGTACGCGCCGAATAGCGCGAAAGCGCCGATAGCGGTGAACATCAGGAACCCGACCAGGCCGACCCAGGCTCGATCCAGGATCGAGGTCACCGCCAGCACCCCGGCCAGCGCGAGGAATACGAACCCGACCAACAGGAACACCACACCCTGCCACTTCGGCGGCTTGCGCATCGGCAGCAACAGTGCGGATTCCGCGATGCCGTCACATTCGATGTCCTCGACTCGGACACCGGATGTACCTCTGGCGCGGTAGCTCTCGACCCGCCGGTCATCCCACCGCCACTGCTGCGGCCACGCCGACACCCCGACCCGATCACCGTCAGCCCCGCTCATGCGCCAGATCGTCCCATACCGATCGGGGCGTCCCGCCCGGCGAATCACCGCGGTCTCGAGCTCCGTTGCCACACTGGACAATTCAGACCGGTCGGGCGGATCCATCGATTACCGGCGATGCGCCGCGCAGGCCGATGCGGTCGGCGCGGATGCGCGCCGATCAGGGCTCGCCGTTGACCACCGCCGTCATCGCGTCGAGGAAGGACTGCCCGCCGGTGATGTAGCCACCCGCGATCGCGCCGACGACCAGTCCGATCGGGCCGGTGATGATGCTGAAGAAGCCGAGTCCGATGATGGCGCCGAGCAGACCGCCCAGCACCGCGCCGCCGACCACGCCGACCACATTCTTGTTGAGCTCGGAGATCAAGCGGGCCATGGAGCTGATCGGTTGCATCTCGCCGATGTTCTCGGCGGTGACTTTCGGTGTGAGCGTCAACTTTCGGCCGTTGTCGGCGATCTCCTGCGCGACCGATACCCGGCTCCCGGAGACCTCGAAGGTCAACGGCAGTTCGGTGACGACCTCGCCGCTGTCGGACCTCAGCACGATCTTGGTGTTGTCATCGGTGAGCTCGAATCGTCCGCGATCGACGGCGGTGGTGGATATGCCAGGGCGATCGGAAAGCACCGTGCGGTACTGAATTCCCTGCTCGATACCCGAGGCGGAAACCTCCCGGGCCGACTCCGTCGTCGGCTTCGCATTCACAGTTCCCGCGGAAATACCCACGGCGGCAATGGCGAGCAGCGTGGTGGCGGCCCAGGTGCCGAGCTTCATTCAGGAGTCCTTTTCACCTACCGTCCCGGCCGATCGGACCGGATGACGTGTACAGCAACGTGTACATGTTGCCCACCTGGCACTGACCGAAACCTCGTCGTTATCGGATCGTGACCTGGTCACCTGACCGGCGGTGGGCGCTTCTATCTTGCGAAAAGCATTGCGGGACAACCGCTCGACGCGCACGCGCCGAATAGTGTATGCATGGGCGTGATCTTCGAATTGAAAGTTTCACAACTTCGGACCGCGTCGTGCGCGGATTCGAGATGTGCTACAAATCTGGAGGACTCACGTGCCGCGCCAACGCATCCGTGCCGGTATCACATTGACGGGAATTGTTGTCGCGGCCGCGGTCTCGACCGCCGTCGTGGCGGTGGTCGCGCTGCGGATGACCGGAAACGAATCCGCACCCGCCAAAAGCCATAATGCGGCGAGCACCTCGACGCTGTCATTGGTCGCAGGCGAGGCCAAGGCCGCGGCCGAACCGACGCCGAGCGCGGTCGGCAATCGCGGCAAGGTCGAGAAGGCGACAACCGGTCTGCAACTCACCGTCGGCGACTGCGTGGAACTCAACGGCAGCGGCGATAACGCCCACATCGGCAAGACCGCCTGCGGTGGTGCGAATTCCCGCTACAAGATCATCGACACCGCCGCCCCCGACAGCCACTGCCCGACCGACGCCGACCACACCTACAACGAGACGCTGCGCGGCTCGGTCCGAGCCGCGTTATGCCTGGATATCGACTGGGTTGTCGGCGGCTGCATGGCACTCACCCCGCACGACCCGCAACGCATCGACTGCACCACCCCCACCACCCCCGACGCCGTCCGCGTACTGGACATCAAACGCGACACCACCGACGCCAACACCTGCTCCTCCGGCGACCACGGAATCGTCTACCAGCAGCGCAAATTCGTCGTCTGCGTCGCGAGCTTATAAGGCCGTTCGACCCGTCACCACTGCGCAGCGGCAACCCGGGAAACGAACGCAGACACGTCACTCCAGGCCGGATCGATGACGACTTCGTATTCGGTGCTGTCCAGCGCGTCGATCTTCACCACCCTGGCGCCATTCTCGTCCGTCGCGACGATCCGGCCGTCGATCATCTGAACTACGCCGTCGGCGAACCGCAGGATTCCATTCCAGTCGAATACGGCTGCCTCAGCGTTCACTATGTCCAGGAACTCGGCCCAGGTGATGTCGGCGGGGAATCGTCCGAACCCGTCGAATGCCTCGACGGTCCATCGCCAGTTGTTCGGCTCGAACAACGCGAGCACATCGCGTAAGGGGATCAGCGTTTGCTGATCGGTCGACATGCGGATCGTTTCTGTGATCATTTCGGACATCCCCGCTGGTATGGGCGGACGGTGTCATCCGGTTTCGAGACCTCGAATGCCGAATGCCAGAGCCGTGACACGAGAAGGGCGGCCCGACAAAGTCCTATTCGCCCGGAAAAGCGGGAAGACCCGACCCCCAACAGGTTCCGGGTCTTCCACGCCGACTGCGGTCAGTACACGTTGGCGGTGCAGAGCACCTCACTGATCTCCGTCCCGGACTTGTCCGCGGAGCCGACATTGGCCAGCATCGCCGGCGGGTAGTGCCGGGCGAGGCTGGTATATGCGCCGAACAGCGCGGCCGAACGGTTGGCGCCCGCGCCGGTGGCCACCGCACCATCGGTATAGACAAGCGCGCCGCAGCCGTCCGACCAGTCCACCAAGACGATGCAGTCGGAGACGCCGCCCAGACTGCACACGGCGAGCGCCTCGTCGACGGCCTCGTCGCGGCTCGCCGCATCAATACTGGTGCCGTAGCTCCAGTCCTCGGCACTGAACGCGATCGCGCCGTGCAGACCGGCCGCATTCGCCGTGCCGGCACCGATTACCGACCCGGCCGCAAGACCCACCGCCGCGACCGCGACGACGGCCTTACCCATGAACTTCATCAAGCACTTTCCTCTGTGGACACATGCGGACATAAACCCGACGATCATGGCGGATCACTGTCCGATTCACCCAGTTCAACCTGGAGGATCACACTTCCCACCGCCGGCTATCACCACATCGAACAGCAGTTCCGGTCGGCAGCGAGATTCGAGCGCGGGTCCTAGTTCAGTCCCGCGTAGCTGTGCAGACCGCTGATCACCATGTTGATGATGAACAGGTTGAACAGCATTGCCACGAAACCGGCGATATTGATCCACGCGGCCTTGGTGTCGCGCCATCCGGAGGTGGCGCGGGCATGTAGGTAGGCGGCGTAGAGGACCCAGGCGATGAAGGAGCAGGTTTCCTTCGGGTCCCAGCCCCAGAAGCGGCCCCAGGCGGCTTCGGCCCAGATGGCGCCGAGGATGACGCCCGCGCCGAAGAGTGGGAAACCGACGATGGTGGTTTTGTAGGCCAGGCGGTCGAGAGCGCGGGCGTCGGGCAGGCGCTTGGCGATGGCGCCGAAGATGCCCGCCGATTCCTGACCCTCGGGCTGGCGGATGCGGTAGAGGAACAGCAGGCTGGCGACGCCGGAGACCAGGAATACGCCGCTGCCGACACTGACGATGGTGACGTGCACGGGAAGCCAGAATGACTTGAGCGCGGGCACGACCGGCGCGGCGTCGGCGTAGAGCACGGTGCCCGCCAGGAACATCAGGATCAGCACGGGGACGAGCAGGAACGCCCACATCGAGCGGTAGCGCTGTTCGCGCAGGAAGACGATGCCGACCACGGTGGCGGCGGCGGTCGCCATGGTGACGAACTCGTACATATTGCCGAGCGGGAAGCGATGGGTCGCGAAGCCGCGCAGGACAATCGAGGTCACATGCAGCACGATCCCGACGACGAGCACCGAGAACGCCATATTGCCGAGACGTTCGGACAGCGGCCGGGCCTCGGGCTCGACGATCTTGCCGGGGCCGACCGGATGATCCGAGCCGGGACCGCCCGCCATGGCGAGTTCGCGTTCCACCACCCGCTGGGCACGCGCGGACGCGTACTGCCAGATCAGCAGCACCAACACCAGCGCGTACACCACGATCGCCGACTTGAACGCGAAATCGCTATAGCGCGCCAGGGTCTCGTCGATCGGCATGGTCACTCTCCAGTCGGGTCGGCGTCGCGCGCCGGGGTCGTCTCGGTGCCACGCGCCGGGGATGCCCCCGTCGCATATGTCTCGGTCTTCTCTTCCAGCAGCCGCGCTCGCAGCCGGTCGAACTCGCCGCCCCAACCCGCCTGGTCGGTTCTGGCCAGCCCACCCATCTCTACTACAGTGCGTCGTTGATCAACGGTACCGGCCGCATCGGTCGACGGGTAGACCCGCACCCAGATACGCCGCCGCTTCACCAGCAGCGAAACCAGTAGACCGGCCATCATCGCCAAGGCGCTCACCAGCACCCACTGCTGCGCCGGATCGTGCGAAACCTGCAGATTCACGAATTCCTGCGCGCCGTCGAAAGTCACCTTGGTGCCGTTGGGGAGACTGGTCGACTCGCCGGGACGCAGATTGACCCGCGCCTCCTTGGTCAGCCTGCCCTGCTTGATCTGCTCCGGATCGAGCGCGAACAGCGACTGCGGGCGACCGGTATCGAGGCCCGTATCGCCACGGTAGATATCCACCGCGACGGCCGGATCCTCCATCTTCGGGAACGCCGAGGTCAGCAGGTTGCCGTGGAAGAGGGCGGTCGGCGCGAAGAGTCCCTCGATGGCGATCTGGTTCTGGCGGCGCTCGGTATCGGTGGCGTACAGGCCGCCGGGCGGATCGATACGCAGTACACCACTGGAGAGGAAGGTGCGCGCGTCGTCGGGGCGCCACTGGATGGTCTCGGTGCGGGTCTGCCCGTTCGGGAAGGTGACGGTGAAGGTCGGCGCGAAACCGTGGCCTTGCAGGTACAGCCGGTCACCCGCGACGCGCAGCGGATGGTTCACCTGGATCGCGGTTCGACGCCAGGTGTCGGTCTGCAGGTCGGCGCCGGCCTGGTATTCGATATTCGAGGTGAACATCTCGGCCTGACCGTTTTCCAGGTAGTCGGCCTCGAAGTCCTTGACCCGCACGCACAGCGGGGTCATCCCGGTGCCGTCGTTGACGTTGCCCGCCTTGAACGAGTCGAAGACCGCCGGGGAGGTGGTGCAGAAGCCGGGGCCGTTATTCGCGATGACGATGACGCTGCCCTCGTATCCGAACAGCTTTCCCGCCGCGATGGCCACCAAGAGCCCGACCAACGCCAGATGGAAGACCAGATTGCCGAGTTCGCGCGTGTAGCCCTTCTCCGCCGACAGCGTGACCTCACCGTCGCGGGTGCCCGGCCGCACCTCGGTACGCCAGCCGCGCAACTGGGTTCGCGTGCGCTCGATCACCTGCTCCGGTGTCCGTGCGACGGTCTGCGCATGATGCAGCGGCAGCCGGGCCAGATTGCGCGGCGCCCGCACCGGCGGGGTACGCAATGCGCGGTAGTGGTCCAGGCAGCGCGGCAGGATGCAGCCGACCAGCGATATGAACAGCAGCACGTAGACGGCGGTGAACCAGAAACTGGAGAACACGTCGAACAGCTCGAAACGGTCCATCCACGGTCCGAGCGTGGGGCGGTCGGCGATGTACTGGGCGACCTTCTGCTCGTTCAGGTTCCGCTGCGGCAGTAGCGCGCCGGGGATCGCGGCCAGCGCCAGCAGGAATAGCAGCACCAGCGCGGTGCGCATGCTGGTGAGTCCACGCCAGGCATTGCGCAGCAGCGCCCAGGCGCGGCCCGGCAGCGACTGGCGGGGCGGCGGGGTGGCCGCGGTGGCGGCGGGTGTGTCGGTCACGGTCATATCGGCAGGGTCACCTCGGAGACGAACGCGTCGCGCACCCAGGCGACGAACTGGTCCCACGCTCCCGTGACCAGTGCGATGCCGACCGCGACGAGCAGGATGCCCCCGATGATCTGAATGGTCCGCGAATTACGGCGCAGCCAGCCCACCCCGCGCAGCGCCGTCGCCGACCCGAACGCCAGGATCACGAACGGCAGGCCGAGACCCGCGCAGTACGCGATGATGAGCGCGACCCCGCGGACGGCGGTGGTCCCGTCGGTCCCCGCGGAGACCGCCATGACCCCGGACAATGTCGGCCCGAGGCAGGGCGTCCAGCCGAGCGCGAATACCGCGCCGAGCAGCGGTGCGCCCGCAATGCTCGTCAAGCGGCGCGGCTCCATGCGGGTGTCGCGCTGCAGGGCCGGCACGAGGCCGACGAACACCAGGCCCATCAGAATGGTGACCACGCCGCCGATGCGCTGCAGCAGTTCACGATTGACGTTCAGCGACTGGACCACACCGAAGAAGGTGGCGGTGGCCAGCACGAACACCACGGTGAATCCGAGTACGAAAAGGCCCGCCGCACCGGCGACGCGGAGCCGTCCGGCCCGTACCGCGCGCTTGGTTTCGTCGGCCGTGGCCACCCGTTCGGCGACGGCGACCGCACCCGGCTGCACGGTGAGACTCTTGGCCTGGGCGACCGTCGCGGGCGGTGCTTCCGCACCGACCAGACCCGCCAGATAGGACAGATAGCCCGGCACCAGCGGTACTACACACGGGGAAGCGAACGACACCAGCCCCGCCAGCACGCACGCACCGAGCGCGAGCAGCAGCGGCCCGGTGGCCGCCGTCTGCTGGAATGAATCCCCCACGCTCGCGAGCACCATCAGCACGTACCTCCGGTCACTGCGAATCCTCCGCCGCGATGTTCTCGACGACCGGCTGGAGATCTTCGGCCAGTAGCGATTTCAGGAAGACGGCGGCGACGCGGTGCTGGCGGTCCAGGATCAGCGTCGTGGGGATGACGCTGGTCGGGAAGTTGCCGCCGAGCGCGAGCAGGGTGCGCATGGACGGGTCGTAGATCGACGGGTAACCGACCTTGTTATCGGTGACGAAGTCCTGCGCCTTGTCCTGCTGCGGATCACGGACATTGATGCCGAGGAAGGCGACGCCCTTGTCCTTGGTCGCCTCGTAGACCTTCTCCAGCGCGGGCGCCTCGGCCCGGCACGGACCGCACCACTGACCCCACAGATTGATCACGACCACCTTGCCGGGGAAATCCGCGACCGAGGTCGTCTTGCCCGCCGTCATCAGGTCGGGTCCCGACAATGTGCCGATGGTGCCGCGGGCACTCGGCGGATCGTAGAAGACAGCGGTCTTGCCGCCGGGTGAGACGAATTCGAAGGTGCCGCCGGTGGCCACCGCATCCGTTCCGGTCGAACAGCCCGCGAGCGCCGCGATCAGGGCAACGCACGCGAGCAGCACCGAACCGATACGCCGAGCCGAGACTCGACGCATCCGGGAAACGGCCGCGGTGGAGCGAATCATGCGCCGTGCACCGACGGATCCGAACCGCCAGCGGGCTCGGAGTAGACGATGTCGACGAGCGTGTCGCCCTGGTACACCAGCGAGGTCAGCGAGGCCAGCGAGCACTGCCGGTGCCGCGGGTCGTGCCACAGCCGCTGCCCCTGGAGGAACCGGCGCAACGTCCAGACCGGCAGCTGATGCGAGACCAGCACGACCTCGCGCCCGGCCGCCTCGACCCGCGCCTTGTTCACCGCGGCCAGCATGCGATGCGCGATCTGCAGGTACGGCTCGCCCCAGGACGGGGTGAACGGGTCGCGCAGCTTCCACCAGTGCCGTGGTTTGCGCAACGCGCCGTCGCCGACCGAAACGCGCAGGCCCTCGAAGGTATTGCCCGCCTCGATGAGGTTCTCGTCGGTCCGGACGATCAGATTGTGCTGCGCGGCGATCGGCTCGGCCGTCTCCTGCGCGCGTTGCAGCGGCGAGGCGATCACCATGGAGATGTCGTGATCGGATAGCGCCCGAGCGACCGCGCCCGCCTGCGAGCGCCCGGCCACCGACAGGCTGAAGCCGGGCAGCCTGCCGTAGAGGATGCCCTTCGGGTTGTGCACCTCACCGTGGCGCAGCACATGCACGATGGTCTCCACGCCGGCATCGACGGGCGCGGACTCCTCGTCCACCGCGATGGCCCGGTGACGCGTGGTCGTGGCGGAGGTGCGCGTTACCGCATCGGCGACAGCGGCGCCGGATTCCGCGGCAACATCCGACTCCTCGACGAGTGCGGCGACCTCGTCCGAGGGAGCGCCGACTCCCGCGTCGCTGGAAGGCGCCTCGGCGGGCGCGGCGGCAGTCGCCTCGGCGGAGGGGGCGACGGTGCTATCTGACCGGCGCTTCGAGGCGTCGGGCTGGTCGAGGTCGGAACTCACGCGTGGGATCCTTCGGGGGTGGCGGCCGCGGCCGCGTGTGCGGCGGCGGGCAGAGCGGCGGCGATACGGTCGAACGCGTCCTCGTCGAGCGCCGCGGATACGAACCATGCCTCGAACGCGCTCGGCGGCGCATACACGCCGGCGTCGAGCAGGGCGTGGAAGAAGGCAGGGAAACGCCAGGTCTCACTGGCCTTGGCGGCCGCGTAGTCGGTCACCGGGCGATCGGCGAAGAACACGCTCACCATATTGCCTGCGAACTGCACCTGGTGCTCGACCCCTGCCGTGGTGAGGGCCTCGGTGAACAGGCCACCGAGGCGTTCGGCATTGCGATCCAGCGCCGCGTACACCGCGTCGTCGGCCGCGCGCAGCGTGGCCAGGCCCGCGGCCACGGCGACGGGATTGCCGGAGAGGGTGCCCGCCTGGTAGACCGGCCCGAGCGGGGCCAGGTGGTTCATGATTTCGGCGCGGCCACCGAAGGCGGCGGCGGGCAGGCCACCGCTCATCACCTTGCCGAAGGTGTAGAGGTCACCGGCGACACCCTCGCGGCCGAACCAGCCCGCACGGCTGACCCGGAACCCGGTCATCACCTCGTCCATGATCAGCAGCGCGCCGTGCTCGGAGGTGAGTCCGCGCAGGCCCTCGTTGAATCCGGGCAGCGGCGCTACCGCGCCCATATTGCCCGCGGCCGCCTCGGTGATCACACAAGCGATCTCCCCGGGGTGCGCGGCGAATGCGGCCGCGACGGCCTCGAGGTCGTTATAGGGCAGCACCAGGGTGTCGGCGGCCTGCGCGCCGGTGACTCCGGGCGAGGTCGGCAGGCCGAGCGTCGCCACGCCGGAGCCCGCGTCGGCGAGCAGCGCGTCGACATGACCGTGGTAGCAGCCGGCGAACTTGATGATCTTGGTGCGGCCGGTGTATCCGCGGGCCAGCCGGACCGCGCTCATGGTGGCCTCGGTGCCGGAGTTCACCAACCGGACCCGCTGCACCGGTTCGACCCGTTCGGCGATGAGTTCGGCGAGTTCGATCTCGGCCTCGGTCGGCGCGCCGAAGGACAGGCCACCGGTCGCCGCCCGCTGTACCGCCTCGACGACCGCCGGGTGGGCGTGGCCGAGAATCATCGGGCCCCAGGAACAGACCAGGTCGACGTAGTCGTTGCCGTCGGCGTCGGTCAGCGTGTAACCGTTGGCCGAGGCGATGAACCGCGGTGTGCCGCCGACGGAATGGAACGCTCGCACCGGCGAATTGACACCGCCCGGGATCACCGAACCAGCCCGGTCGAAGAGCTGAGCGGAAACGGGCACCGACGCCCTGGTCACGCGCGGAGAAGAACTCACGGCCTCCAGTCTCTCAGCCCGCCGGGATCAGGTCGACGACAGGGTGTAGTGGAGTGATGCACGCCGCAGCAACCAAGATCGGCAACACGCCGATCGGTTTGCCCGCAATATCGGTCGCTGGATGATTGCCGATGCGTACTCTCGGTGCGTTGTCCATCCGCTACCGGCCCAGGAGCGTGTTCATGGGATTCGCCATCATCAGGACTGCCACCCTCGCCACCCTCGCCGCCGCGGCCGTTGGCCTCGGCGCGGGAACGGCCGCCGCAATGGAGCCGATCGCACAGCCCGACCAGCAGCGGATCGGGCTGCGACTCGATCACCGGGAAACTGCGGCACTGGCCGACGGCCCGATCCCGGCGCTGATCACCATGTTCGTACCGCTGAACCGGATCGGGGCCGGCCTGCACCGCGACACCGAGATCTACCGCGACGAGAACGGCGGGGTGCACGCCTCGCTGCGCCAGGTCATCGCCGAGCCCGCGGCACATCCGGACGGCACCGTCACGCTGTACGTCAATGCCCCCGGCACCCGCGAGGGGCGCGTGCTGGACATCTATCAGAGTTGGACCGGCTAGTCCCGGCCCGGTAGGGCAGTCGTTCGCCGACCGTCCGGCCCCGGTCGGCGAACTGTATTCCGGCGCAGCCGATATCGGCTACGCGTACATGCACGGCACCTGGGCCGAGATGGTGCGCAGCTGGCACATGAAATTGTTGTAGACCGAGGCGGAGCCGGAATCCGGGAGCAGAACCTGCTCCGCGGCGGCGGGGGTGGGCTCCAGCGGCAGCCCACCCGGCGCCGCCGCCGCGGGTCCGGCCGCCAGTCCGACGGCAGCCGTAGCCACCAGGGCCGCGCCGAATTTCGCCACCAGAAGTCTCACGGGTACACCTTTCGATTGAAATAGCTTGGGCGACAGTCGATCACCCACGGCAGGGCAAAGCTACCAATCGCAAGGCGGGCAGTGGGAGCGCAGCGAATACCTACTCCCGGGTCGGTTGCGGCGCGGACTGGGTGACGCCGGTGCGCGACAGCGCGAATCCGGTGGTGAACAGGCAGTCCAGCGGCGCGGACAGCAGGCCGAGCAGTGTCGGCGGCGTGGTCTCGATCAAGGAGGGTTGCACCGGCGACGACACGATGGGCCGGTGGATGCCCTCAGTCGCCCGCGGACGCCGTCGCGCCGGACCGCAGCAATCGCGCCGCAGCATCGATGGCGAACAGCCCCGCCACCGCGGCCAAGAATGCGGCAAGCACCACCCACGGCGCGGCATACCGGGTCGACTCGAAGGCGGGCAGCTCACCGACCGGCGCGAAGGCGGTCGTCACCACCCCGTTGCCCCAGCTCGATACCGCGCCGACCAGACAGAGCAGCGCGATCACCAGTTCACCGAGCGCTACGATCCCTCGTCTCAACGGTCCGCTCCGTTCTCGCCCTGCCGATCCTCGGTCTGCGCGGGCCGCTGTGCCAGTGCGGCGGTCAGCGCGGCCCGCAGGCCGCGGTGATCCCGCGCCCACGCCTGCACCAGGCCGCCGTCACGCAGCCGTAGCCCGATTCCGGTACGCCGGCGGGGCACGCCGCTCAACTCACCGAGCGCCCGCGCCGACTCCCAATCCTCATCATCCCAGGATTCCTCGTCGCGCTCGGGCAGCACCGCGTCGATGGCGCTCAACGGGAGCGTTTCGGTGCCCTCGCGCAGTGTGTCGTCGGCGAGCTCGACACTGACGTGCCGACGCCCCGCAACCACCTGCAACGAAACGAAACCCGCGATCAGGGCACCACAGAAGATCAGGGCGAACCAGTGCACCGGACTGGAGGTCGCCACCTCGAGAATCAGAATGATCGCGCACAGCGCGGGCCCGTAGGCCACCACGCGCCAGCGGGCGCCCGGCTCGGTGAACAGCACCGTGTCGTCACGCACCTCGGTCACGCCGCACTGCCGATCACGCCGACGGCGCGGCCGCCGGAATCACCCGGGCGAATCAGCCGACCACGCTGGGCAGCAACAACACGGCGACGGTGACCAGACCGAACAGGACCAGCAGGCTCAGCACGAGCAGCTCTCGCCGAATGCTCTGCGGCTGTTGGATCACCACTCGCATCGATGCCTCCGATCTCCCGGAGCCAACTGGATGACGCACTCACGCAAGGTAAGCCAACGCACGACCCACAACTACCGGTTCCCATTTCTACTGTGACAACCCTCACGATACATGCCGAGACGGCCCCGACAAATTCGATAGCCGGTATGCATTCCGATCATCGGCGGTTCATCACGAAGTACGCGGTCGAGTCCGGGCGGTGACCCAGATAGATCGCGCCACCCGCCAGCACACCCTGCACGATCGACGCGCCGCCCGCGACCAGCGAGGCCACCCCGCTCACCGCGTCCAGCGCGAACAGCGTGCCCACCGCCATCAGCACCAACCAGACACCGACAATGGTGAGCAGCGTTCGCGCCCACAACTTGCCGCGCCCGAACTGGTACACGAACAGCAGCGCGAGGCCGGTGATCACCAGGCCGAACAGCACCACGAATACGAAGGCGACCAAGACGAGGAGGTCCGCACCCGCCATGGTGGCGTTCGGGTCGCTCTCACGCATCTGATCGAACATCTTCTCGGCGAATTCCCGCCGCTGGCCCGTGGCCGCGACCATCGATGCCGCCAGCTGCACGACACCGAATCCGACCACCCCCCACCACAATTGGCGCGCGGTGCGGACATCCTCGGGCATGGGTGGGCGCGGCGCGGGGCCGACGCCCACCGGGTAGGGCATATTCGTCACGACAACCAGTGTGCGGCCTCGGTCGCCCAGTAGGTCAGGACGATATCCGCCCCCGCCCGGCGGATCCCGAGCAGCGACTCCAGCACCGCGCCGCGGCGATCGATCCAGCCGCGCTGGGCGGCGGCGGTGATCATCGCGTACTCACCCGAGATCTGATAGGCGGCCACCGGCACGGTCGACCGATCGGCGACCTCACGCAGAATATCCAGGTAGGACATGGCGGGCTTGACCATCACGATGTCGGCGCCCTCGGCCAGATCCAGGTCCAGCTCCCGGATCGCCTCCTTGCGATTCGCCGGGTCCTGCTGATAGCTGCGCCGGTCACCCTCCAGCGAGGACCCGACCGCCTCGCGGAACGGACCGTAGAACGCCGAGGCGTACTTCGCGGCGTAGGCGAGGATGCCGGTGTCGGTGCGGCCGACCGCGTCGAGGCCGCGCCGGATCGCGCCGACCTGGCCGTCCATCATGCCGCTCGTTCCGAGCAGATCGGCGCCCGCGTCGGCCTGCGCGAGTGCCATATCGACGTAGCGATGCAGGGTCGCGTCGTTGTCTACCGACCCGTCGGCCGACAGCACGCCGCAGTGCCCGTGATCGGTGAATTCGTCCAGGCAGGTGTCGGCCATGACCACGGTGGATCCGCCCACCTCGTCGGCCAGCGCCCGCAGGCCGCGGTTCAGGATTCCGGCCGGATCACTGGCCTGACTGCCGGTCGCGTCCTTGTCCTCCGGGCGCGGCACCCCGAACAGCATCAACCCGCCGACCCCGGCGGTGACCGCCTCGACCGCCGCCTTCCGCAGCGAATCCATCGAATGCTGCATCACCCCCGGCATCGAGCCGATCTCCCGGGGTCCCTCCAGCCCGTCGGCGACGAACATCGGTAGCACCAAATGCCGTGGCTCCAGGGTGGTTTCGGCCACGAGACGACGCAGGGCGGGAGTACGGCGCAACCGCCGCGGGCGGTCCAATCCGGTCATGAACCGCACGATACGCCTGCTCCGCACCACCGTCGCGACCGCCCACCGCCCGCCGTGACCCACACAACCACCACGACATCGCCGCCGGTCCACAGATTGCCGAAAACCCTTTGCGGCCAGCGGTTTTTGTCGGTGGGTCGGGGTAAAATCGAAGATGTGTTCGAGGGAATCCGTCGGATTTCCGATTGCTCGGATACCCGATTGCGAGGGAGGACGCCCGTGTCCGCGACCATCACACCCAAGTCCGAGGTCTCCAGGTCCAGGGTCTCCAGGTCCAAGGTCATCGATGCGCCCTACATACCGCTGGAGAAGCGACCGCTGCCGCCCGGACGGCCGCGCAAGTGGTACGTGACGCACAATCGCAGGCTCAAGGCGATGCGGATCACCATCGCCCTGCTCGACTCCGGCACCTATCTGCCGAACCAGGCGAGTAACGAAAGGATCCGGCGGACGGCGGATCTCATCGGCATCCGCCCGCCATCGGACACCACCTGCCGGTTGGTGCGCACCCTGCTGCGCTACAGCCGCTGACTCGCAATTCCGGCTCGGGCCGGACACGGTGAAACGCCCACAACGGGGTGGGCGTTTCACCGACGCACGGTCTAGCGGCTACGCCTGCTCTTCTTGCGCGGCGGGGGCAGCAGACCCTCGGCGCGCAGCCGGGCGGCGTGTTCGGCCAGCGCCTCGACCAGCGGACCGACCTGGGCGACCTCGGGCTGCACATCGACGCGCAGACCGAATTCGATGGCCGTCTCGGCGGTCTTCGGGCCGATGCACGCGACGATGGTGCGCGCATGCGGCTTACCCGCGATGCCGACCAGATTGCGGACCGTGGAGGACGAGGTGAACAGAACCGCGTCGAAGCCGCCGGTTTTGATCATCTCGCGGGTCTCCGCGGGCGGCGGCGAGGCGCGCACGGTGCGGTAGGCGGTGACGTCATCGATCTCCCAGCCGCGGTCGCGCAGACCTTCGGCCAGGGTCTCGGTGGCAATGTCGGCCCGCGGCAACAGGACCCGGTTCACCGGGTCGAAAACGTCGTCGTAGGGCGGGAAGTCGGCGAGCAGGCCCTCGGAGGACTGTTCGCCGCTCGGCACCAATTCGGGGTTGATGCCGAAGGAACGCACCTTCTCCGCGGTGGCCTCGCCGACGCAGGCGATCTTCACACCGGAGAACGCCCTGGCGTCGAGTCCGAACTCCGCGAACTTCTCCCATACCGCGCGCACCGCGTTGGTCGAGGTGAAGACCACCCACTGGTAACGGCCGTCGACCAGACCCTTGACCGCGCGCTCCATCTGCGCGGGGCTGCGCGGCGGCTCGACCGCGATGGTCGGCACCTCCATCGGGATGGCGCCGTGCGTCACCAGCCGCTCGCTCATCTCGGCGGCCTGATCCTTGGTACGCGGTACCAGCACGGTCCAGCCGTACAGCGCCCGCGACTCCCACCACGACATCTTCGACCGCGCGGCGACGACCTTGCCGATGGTCACCACGAGCGGGCCGACCAGTTCGGAGGCCGCGCTGTTCAGCGTGGCCAGGGTGGCCTCGATGGTGCGCTGCTGACGGGTGGTGCCGCGCACGGTCACCGCGACCGGGGTCTGCGGCGCCATACCGTGTTCGACCAGCGCGCTGGCGGTCTCGGCCACATGACCGGAGGTGGCGTGCAGCACCAGGGGGCCGGGAGCGCTCGCCAGCGCGGCCCAGTCGACCTCGCCGCGCACGTCGGCCTCGGTGTGGCCGGAGCCGAGCGCGATACCCGCGTAGCTGGGCACCGCCGAGCCGCTGGGCAGCCCGGGCAGCACCTCGAAGACCATATGCGAGCGAGTGACCGTGTTGACCTCGTTGATCACCGCATCGGTGGTCAACGGATCACCCGCAACCACCCGGACCACATCGTGTCCGTTGCGGGCCTCGGCGATCAACGTCTTGGCCACCTCGGCGGGCTCGCCGAGCGCCGGACGCACGTCGACCGGCCGGGTGCCGTCCTCGTTCTCCGCCACCGCGGTCCCGATCAGGGCCAGCACGCCCTTGTCCACATCGGGGTCGGTGAAGGCCAGGGTGGCCCGCCCGAGCACCTCGCGCGCCCGCACGGTGAGCAATGCCGGGTCACCGGGACCCGATCCGACGAAAAGGATCCGACCTGGGTGCTTCTTGCCTCGGCTCATGCCTGCACCTCACTAGCGCTCGGCTCCGACACGGCCGAAGGCGCAATGCCTGTGATTCGCTCGCTTCGCTCGCTCATGATCGGCTGTTCTCCATTGGGCTGGGGTGGGTGAAGTCTGAGGCGGGCGGATTCACCGCCGGTGTGGGCGAACCGGTTTCCGGTTCTGTGGTGAGAAGCTCGCGCGCACCGAGCTCCAGCAATTCACGGGCCAGCGCCCGGCCGAGCTCCGCCGCATCCTCCGGCGAACCGACCACCGACGCCCGCAACACCTCGGACCCGTCGACGGCAGCCGCGCAGCCGCGCAGTGAAAGCTCATCGAATACCCGGCCGTCGTCGTCGAGCGATTCGACGACCTCGGCGAGCGCGCCGACCGGGGCGCGGCATCCCGCCTCCAGTTCGGCGAGCAGCACCCGCTCGGCGATGACCGCGGTCCGCGTGGCCGCATCGTCCAGCCGGGACAGTGCCTCGATCAGTACCGTGTCGTCGCTGCGGCATTCGACCGCGAGCGCGCCCTGCGCCGGGGCGGGCAACATCTGCACCGGCTCCAACGCCTCGGTGACCGCGTCCAGCCGGTCGATCCGGGCCAACCCGGCTCTGGCCACCACCACCGCGTCCAGCTCGCCATCGCGGACCTTGCGCAGCCGGGTGTCGAGATTTCCGCGCAGCGGCACGATCTCCAGTCCGAGGCCGAGCGCCCGCAGCTGGGCGGCGCGGCGCGGCGCGGAGGTGCCGACCCTGGCACCGGCGGGCAGTTCACCGAGCACCATCCCGTCGCGCGCCACCAGGGCGTCACGCGGATCCTCGCGGACCGGAACGGCGGCGATGGTGAAACGCGGGTCCGCCGCGGTCGGCAAGTCTTTATAGGAATGCACCGCGATATCAATGGCGCCCGCCGCCAATTCGTCGCGCAGCGCGGAGGTGAACACCCCGACGCCGAGATGCTGTACCGGTTCGGACGACATATCGCCCGCCGTCTTCACAATGACCAATTCCGCCTCGTGCCCGGCGGCGATCAGCGCATCGCGGATGGTGCCCGACTGGGTGAGTGCGAGCAGACTGCCGCGGGTGCCGATCCGCCAGGAGCGGCGCGTGCCAGCGACTGTCACGTTGTCCTCTTCCTGCAGGATCGTCATCGGGGATTCCCCTGTTCCTCACCTAGGTGGCTCGTGGTGAAGTCATCGGCCAGGGCGGCGCCGTGATCGGCGGTGAGCGCGGTGATCTCCATCGGCGCGGCAACCGCCTGCGCCGCACCGGGTTTGAGTTCGAACAATTCGCGCAGCGCCTCGGCGTAGCTGTCCCCACCCGGGGTGGATGCCAGCTGCTTGACCCGCACCGTCGGCGCATGCAGCAACTTGTCGACCACGCGTCGTACGGTGCGCGCCACCTCGTCGCGCTCCGGATCGGCCAGGCTGGGCAGCCGGGAATCCAGCCGCAGCAGTTCGGCCTCGACCACCTCGGCCGCGCGCTGCCGCAGCGCCGCCACCGTCGGCGTCACCTCGGCCATGCGCTGGCCGGCCAGGTACTTGGCGAGTTCCTCGGCGACGATCGAGCGCGCCGCGGCGGTGTCATCGGCGGCCGCACCCGCGGCCGGATCCCGCTGCAGGGTCTCGATGTCGATGACCGATACGCCGGGCAGGCCCGCGACCGCGGTTTCGACATCGCGGGGCAGACCGAGGTCGCAGAAGACCAGCGGGCGCTCCGCGGAGGGGAATTCGGCGCGGTCGCGGTCGGCGAGCGCGCGGTGCGTATCGGCCAGCGTCACCACGGCGCCGACCGCGCCGGTACAGGTGATCACCACATCGGCCGCTGCCATCGCCTCGGTCAGCCGGGAAAGTTCGAGCGCATTCGACTCGACGCCGTAGCTGCCCGCGGTCTCGGCGAGTCTGCGGGCCCGCTCGATGGTGCGGTTCACCACGATGATCCGGCCGATGCCCGCGCGCGAAAGATGTGCCACCGCAAGGCCGCCCATCGCGCCCGCGCCCACCACCACGGCGGTGCGCCCGGCCAGGTCGCCGAGCACACCCTTGGCCCGGTCCAGCGCGACCGACACCACCGAGGCGCCGGCCCGGTCGATCCCGGTCTCCGAATGCACCCGCTTGCCGACCCGCAGCGCGTGCTGGGCCAGTTCGTGCAGGGTCCGCCCGACCGCCTGCTGGGCATCGGCGGAGGCATAGGCGCCACGGATCTGGCTGAGCACCTGCTGCTCGCCGATCACCATCGAATCCAGTCCGGAGGCCACCGCGAACAGGTGCTCGGCCGCGGCCTCGCTGTAGCGGACGTAGGCGTGCTTGGTCAGATCCGGCAGCGGCATCCCGGAATGTTTGGTGAGCAATTCGCCGACCTCGGCCAGACCACCGTGGAAGGCGTCGACCACGGCGTAGACCTCGACGCGGTTACAGGTCGAGACGATCATCGCCTCGGAGACGTGGCTGGAGGTCAGCATCCGGTCGATCAGCTTGGGCCGGTCGGTATCGGTGATCGCTACCTTCTCCAGCACCGAAACGGGCGCGCTCCGATGCGAAATCCCGACGAGAAGAACGCTCATGCCCGCGCCTCGCTCACGCTCGGCCTCGGCATGCGCGCGGCGCGCCGGCACATGATTCGTTCGCTTCGCTCACTCATGGTGTAACCGCCGATCCCTTGCTGCTTGGCTCCGTTGCCGAATGCGAGGCTGAGTGCTTGAGTGCCGGATGCGCGGCAGACGAATGCGGGGTCGGCACATGGCGGGCGATCCGGCCCGATACGGCGTGCGCCACCTCCGCCAGCGGTTCGGGCTCCGCATTGCGGGTCCGCTCGAACGAGAGCATCTGCATCTCCACCGCGAGATCCACCCGGCGGATCTCCACCGTCGGCGGCGCGATGAGCACGCTCGGGGCAAAGCTGAGAATGGATTGCACGCCCGCCGCGACCAGGCGATCGCAGACGTCCTGCGCCGCCTCGTCGGGGACGGTGATGACCGCGATGGTGGGGTCGAGCGCGATGATCGCCTCGTGCAGCGCCGCGGCATCTCGCACCGAATGGCCCGCCACGGTGCGGCCGATCACCGCGGGATCGCTGTCGAAGATGCCGACCACGCTGAAGCCGCGCCGCTTGAACCCGCCGTAGCCGACCAGGGCCCGGCCAAGGTTCCCGGCGCCGACCAGCACGACGCGATGACCTCCGGAGAGTCCGAGCACGTCCTCGATCCTGGTGCGCAACTTGACCACGTCATAGCCGACACCCCGTACGCCGTTGGGTCCGAGGAATGAAAGATCTTTGCGCAACTTGGCGGAATTGACACCCGCCGCGACAGCGAGTTCCTCACTCGATACGATGAGCACACCGTCGTCGGCCAACATGGCGAGGACCCGGAGATACGTGGCCAGCCGCGCCACGGTGGCCTGCGGGATGTCTTTCTGCAGAGCCCTGCCGGAGACGCCGCCCGGCGCCTCATGCTGCTCTGTCACGTCGTCGGCTCCTCGTCCCGGACTGCTCGTGGTTCCGGTTCGTCGCTCGACCTCTGACCCTGCGCGGTTCGATGTTCCTGCGCGGACGGTGCCATGGTCGAAGGTTTCGGATTTCAGGGACGCTCTCGCAGCCTCGGCATGCGGGTCGCGTGCCACCACCGTAACTGCTTGTGCAGCCCTTCACAAAGTCGGTGAAATTGGCCTCATTTTCCGCCGCGACCAGCAGCGCGGCGGAATCGGACTCGAGCAGCTTTTCTTCAGCGTCGCAAATCGGCACGCAAACGGGTCTCGTCGACGTCGAAATAGCTGTGCTCCCGGCCGTCCAGCAGCACCACCGGAAGCCGGTCGCCGAACTCCGCGCGCAGGCCAGGGTCGGTTTCGGCGGCCTCGTCGACATCGATGGTGTCCGGTTCGATGCCGAAATCACCGCAGATCACGCGCAACTGTTCCAGTGCCGTGGCACACAGTCCGCAGCCGGATCTCGTCAACAGGGTCACCGAATGTGTGGGATTGGTCATGACGGTAATTAAATCCCCTCGCCACGGCCGATCCAGTACCCCTGGTCCTGCCGAAACTGTCGGCGGATCCCGCTACTGTGGACTCGTTCGCGCGACGGGCGGAGGTACTGGTGCCGGAACGATCGAAGGTCGAGAGGGCGGGATTCATCGCGGGGCGCTTCGGCGAGTTCCCGGTCCGATGGAATCAAGGCAGGCTCGGCCAGAGCCTGCAGGATCAGCTCGCCCGCATCTCTCGCAGCCCCTTCGGCCCGAGCGAGGAGGAAGTGCGCGCCAATCTGGCGGGCGAGGCCAGCGCGGATGCCGCACTCTCCCTGCACGACGCCGAGTTGGCGGCGGGCGAGGCGGAGGCCGTCGGCCCCGAGGTGCCGCGCGATCTGACCGCCGCGGCATTCTTCGACGTCGACAACACCATGGTGCAGGGCGCGTCCATCGTGCACTTCGCCCGCGGTCTGGCGGCGCGCAAATATTTCAAGACCTCCGATCTGGTCGATGTCGCCTGGAAGCAGGTGAAGTTCCGGGTCACCGGCAAGGAGAACAGCACCGATATGGCCGCGGGCCGGGAGAAGGCGCTCGCCTTCATCGCGGGGCGTCCGACCGCCGAACTGGCCGCCCTCGGCGAGGAGATCTACGACGAGATCATCGCCGACAAGATCTGGCCCGGCACCCGCGCGCTGGCGCAGATGCACCTGGACGCGGGTCAGCAGGTGTGGCTGGTGACGGCGACGCCGGTCGAGCTGGCGCAGGTGATCGCCAAGCGCCTGGGACTCACCGGTGCGCTCGGCACGGTGGCCGAGAGCGTGGACGGGAAGTTCACCGGACGCCTGGTCGGCGACATCCTGCACGGACTCGGCAAGGCACATGCGGTGCGCACCTTGGCCATTCGCGAAGGTTTGAACCTCAAGCGCTGCACCGCGTACTCCGACAGCCATAACGACGTGCCGATGCTGTCGCTGGTAGGCACCGCGGTCGCGATCAACCCGGACTCGGATCTACGCGAGGTCGCCAAGAATCGCGGCTGGGAAATCCGCGACTTCCGTACCGGACGCAAGGCCGCGAAAATCGGCGTGCCCACGGCTCTCGCATTGGGCGCGGCGGGTGGCGCCGTAGCGGCGGCGGTGACACGACGCCGTGGCCACTAGGCCCGCCACCCGCGGCGAGCTCACCCGGTAAAAGCGTTGCGGCGCTTGTTGAGCAGTTTGTACAGGGTCTGCTGGATGGTTTCGCGGACCTGGTCGGTGACCTCGAACATGGTCATCGGGTCGTCCGCTGCCTCGGGCTCGTACTCGGCGGTCGGGATCGGGGTGCCGAATTCGATGTACCACTTCGACGGCAGCGGTACCGCGCCGAGCGGACCCAGGTGCGGGAACAGCGGGGTGACCGGGAAGTACGGCAGGCCGAGCAGACGCGCCAGCGGCTTCAGATCGGCCAGCTTCGGGTAGATCTCCTCGGAGCCGACGATCGAGCACGGGATGATCGGCACGCCGGTGCGCACCGCCGCCGCGACAAAGCCGCCGCGACCGAACCGCTGCAACTTGTATCGGTCGGAGTACTGCTTGCCGACGCCCTTGAACCCCTCGGGGAATACGCCGGTCAGCTCGCCGGAGCGCAGCAGGCGTTCGGCATCCTCGCGGCAGGCCAGCGTATGCCCGGCCTTGCGGGCCAGCGAGCCGAGCAGCGGCATCTCGAAGATCAGGTCGGCGGCCAGCAGGCGCAGCGCGCGCTGCTTCGCGTGGTGGTCGTGGATGGCCAGTTGCAGCATCAGCCCGTCCAGCGGCACCGTGCCCGCGTGGTTGGCCACGATCAGCGCGCCACCCACCTCGGGGATGTTGCGCATTCCGTTGACCTGCACCCGAAACCAATGGTCCGATATGGGGCGCAGTGCGGGCAGGATGACGGATTCGAGTAGGTGCTCGTCGAAGCCGAAGTCATCGATCTGATAGTCACCGGTGAGGCGACGCCGCGCGAAATCGGCGGTCTTGCCGATCTGCTGGCCCACCAGGCCCCGCACCATATCCGAGAGCGAATGCGGCTCCGGTGGTTCGGCGGCTGCCAGCCGTTCGGTCAGCGAGGTCACCCTGCCCGGCGTCGAGTCCCCGGTCACGGGTTCGGGCCAACGGCGGGCGCTGACCCGCTGACGCGGCTCCACATTCAGGTCATGCAGGTGGATGACTTTCGCAACATCGTTCATGAGTGTGCTCCCGTACCGGCCCCGAGCAGGCCGAGCAGTTTCTTTTCTGCGGCATCGATCCACGTTGGATCGAAGACGGGCCGCAACGCTGCGCCCCCGATGAAGTCGTCGAAGGCCTGCACCGTGGTCCAGCGCGGCACGAACTCGAGTACGGTGCGCATCCGCGTGGTGTCCAGGCCGCAGCCGAAATGGAAATAGTCCAGCTGTTCGCCGGTGAATTCGCGCATCACCGGTCCCATGAGCGCCCGCCCCGCGGTGCGGAACAGCAAGAACGGCACGGGCAATTCGATCCGTCCGGCGCGCCGGACGGCTTGCGAGAGCGCGAGAGCGCCGTCCCCCGCGATGTTGTAGGTGCCGCCGGGCGCCATGCGGGCCGCCTGCACCAGTGCGGCGACGGCGTCCTCTTCGTGCAGCAATTGCATCCGCGCGTCCCGGCCGAAAACAGTCGGGGTCACCGGCGAATGCAGGTATTGCACACCGCGACTGGCCAATCGCGGACCGACGATAGGAGCGAAGCGCAGAATCGAGGCGGCAATATCCGGGCGGCGTCGCGCGAGCCCACGGACGAAACCTTCGATTTCGATCATGTCGCGCGCAAACCAACCGCGCGGTGGGGTTCGCGCGCTCATTTCTTCGGTGAATTTCGCGGGATCCTTGGGGCTGCACCCGTACACGGCCGAGGTGGACCGCACCACAACCCGCCGCACCGAGGGCGACTTCTGACAGACCGCGAACAGCTGCATCGCACCCAGCACGTTCAGGTCCTTCATCACCGCCCGGCCGCCACCGGCCGGCGGCCGCGACAGCATCGCCGCGTGCACCACCGTATCCACCTCGTTGCCACTGATCACTTTGCGGATCAATGGATTTCGAATATCGGCACGGACGAATTCGGCGCGGCCCATGCGCCGTTGCAGGTCCCGGCTCGGTGTCATGGTGTCGACCGCAATGATGCGCTCTATGGTCGAATCTTGCGCGAGACGGGACACGACGTTGCCGCCGAAGAAGCGGCTAGCACCGGTCACCATCACCACGTTGGGCATGTTCCCGTCTCTTATCTCAGATCCCACCGCATCGGATCCCACCTACGAGGCCCCCACTATGTTTTATTTGCGGTTCTAGAGTAACCGCTACCGTCCGAGACACCGAGAGTATTAACCAGGATCTAACGATGACTTCAGCCACCGGATACATCAATGGTTTCAAATCGAGCTGTTTCAAAAAGAAGGGCCCGCCACCAGAACGGTGACGGGCCCTCTTCGGCTCAGCTTAGGCTTACTTGCCGAGTTTGCGCCGTTGGACACGCGTGCGGCGAAGCAGCTTGCGGTGCTTCTTCTTCGACATGCGCTTGCGACGCTTCTTGATCACAGAACCCATAGGGTTGTCCTCGCGTTCTCTCTACTCGGCTGTTCGGCGCGCACGCCCTGGACGTACGCCTTTCGGTGTCCCGCGCCGCCAGCAGGCACCGGACACCACAAAGGGGTGCCGCCGGCAGGCGAACACGAACCGAGGGCTCATCCTACCGGGACACTACGAGCTGGATGAAACCGCCTATCCGGCGTCGAAGTAGGACGTCTCCAGGTAATCGTGAACCGCTTTGGCATGCACCCGGAACGAACGCCCCACTCGCACCGCGGGCAGTTCACCCGAGTGCACGAGCCGATAGACCGTCATCTTGGACACCCGCATCAGATTCGCGACCTCGGCGACCGTGAGGAACTGCGTGCCGCCGCCGAGAACGGGTTGCCCCGGACTCACGCGGCCACCCGAAGGACCCGACGAACCAGGTGACGAACCCGAGCTTGCAGACATCTTGTTCGAAGACATCATTGCACCATTGACCTCCGGCACGTCCGCGCCGCCGGCTTCCCCACCGGCGGAACAGACACGCACGTGCTCCTTGAAGCTTAGCGTTGCCAGTGGGATTACTGCGACGGGTGTGAGAAATCCGCGTCGCTTGCAGGGCATCGGCGAGTCACTCGGTGGACGCGCGGTGTTCGATTTGCGTCGCGCACCGTTCGCCCCTCGTTGTCACGATGCGCTACTGCCTCCGTCGCCGGTGCCGCCCTGTTCGGCGGAGCGTTGTTTGGCGGCGTGCAGCGCCTCCAGGAAGGCCGAGCGCACCCCGCCGCGCTCCAGCTCGCGCACCGCCGCCGCGGTAGTTCCCGCGGGTGAGGTGACCGCGGCGCGCAGTTCCTCCGCCGGCTGGCCCGACTCGTCGAGCAGCGCCGCGGAGCCGACCATCGTCTGCACGACCAGCTGGGTGGCGACATCCCTGGTCAGGCCGAGCCCGACGCCCGCCTCCACCATCGCCTCGACCACAAGGAAGAAGTACGCGGGCCCGGAACCCGACACCGCGGTCACCGCGTCCATCTGCGATTCCGAGACGGTCACCACCTTGCCGACCGCGGCCAGCACCTCGGTGATCAGGGCCAGCTGCTCCGAACGGGCGTAGCGACCCGGCGCGAGCACGCTCATGCCCTGGCCGACCAGCATCGGGGTATTCGACATCACCCGCACCACCGGGAAACCGGCGGGCAGCTTGGCCTCCAGCCGCGCCGTCGGCACACCGGCCGCCAGCGACACCAGCACCTGGTCCCGATCACCGGTGTTCAGCTCGGCCTTACCCAGTTGGGTCAGCACGGTATCGACGTCACCGGGCTTGACGGCGATCACCAGCAGATCCGCCCCGACGGCCGCGTCGGCCACGGAGTCGGTGACCCGCACCCCGAAGCGGCTCGCGATCAGCTCGGCCCGGTCCGGGTGCGTCTCCACGACGACCAAGTCCTTGCTCACGCGCCCGGACTCGAGCAGTCCGGCGATCAACGCCTCCCCGATGCGACCGCCACCGATCACCGCAATTCTCGTCATGGGTTTACAGGCTAGACGTGGTTCAGCGCGGCTGCGGAACCAGCGCCAGTTGGCGGCTCTGCGCCACGACCGCACCGGTGGAGTCCAGGATCAGCTGATCCTCGTCGAACATGCGGCCACCGATCTCGTGGGTGGTCGCGATGATGCGCAGCCAGCCCGGGGCGGGGCGGCGACGCAGATAGGTGGTCATCTGGACGGTCGGGGCCCAGCCGAAGTGGCCGAGGTTCACCGGCACCGGCGGACTCATATCGGCGGACATCATCGCGAAATACATCGCGACATCCGGGTCGACCTGATCGCCCGGGAGCGGGCGCATCCACAGCCGCAGCCGCGGTTCGCCCTGTTCGCCATTCAGGAATCTGGCCCATTCCCGATCGATGAACAGGTCGGCGCCCTGACCCACGTGCACCACGCGGCCCATCGGGGAATCCTCGCCGTAGCCGATGGCGTCGGCGGGCGGCTCGGCGGGCATATCGCCGTGCTGCGGCGCGTAGATCGGGTCGACGTCGTCGAGATGGCCGAAGGTGAAGGCGGTGCGCACCAGCGCGCGGTCGTCCTGGATCAAAGTGGCGTCGACCAGGCAGATCTGACGGCCGACCTTACGAATCCGCACCTCGTATTCGACCTCGCCCGGCGTCGGCGCGCCGAGGAAGTCCGAGCTGGCCGCGATGGGCGCCATCTCGGCGAATGCCGGATCGGAGGCGCGCAACCAGCCGGTGGCCGCGGCGGCGCTGGCGGCGACCATGGTGCCGCCGTGCACCTTGGGGCCGACGGTCCAGATCTTGTCGATCGTGCCCGCGTAGCGGCCGGTGTCAGGGCTGGTCGCGGTCAGTTCGGTCAGCGCGCACACCCGGCTGAACGGGGCATCCGCCATGGTCGGCGGCTCCAGATCGGCGGTCAGCTCGATCGTCATCGTCACTCCTGTCGTCCATCGGCCGCGTCGGTGGGACAGGGTTGTGGTGCTTCGATGCCGCCCGAGGCGGTCACCGAGACCACGACTACCTGGTACGCGGCATTCGTACAGCGTAGAACGAATGGAACGGAGTTCAGCAGCCCCGCTGGACCGGATCTTCGTCACACCCGGCCGATTGCCTCACACCAGATTCGCGCGCGATGACGCCGTCGTCGGAGCCGGAGCACGGCCGTTCAGATGTTCGCGGGCATAGGCCAGCGTGCGGTGCAGCATGGACGCGCGTTCGCCGGTGGTGCGGGCGTTCTGGGTATTGATCTCGGCGACGGCATGGCCGGAGAAGCCGGTGCGAACCAGCATCGCGCAGAGTTCGGCACAGGGCTGGGTGCCCTCACCCGGCACCAGATGTTCATCATGCGCGGCGCCGCGGCCGTCGGCCAGGTGCAGGTGGGCCAGACCGCTGCCCATCCGAGCGGCGAGCGCCAGCGGATCCACACCCGCGGTCGAGGTATGCGACAGGTCGAGGGTGTAGTGCTTGAATCCGGTATCGGTCGGATCGTAGGACGGACTGAAGGCGGTCAGCCCCGGGCCCGGCCCACCGCGACGCTCCAGCCGCTTGGCCGAACCGGCGCCGCGACCGAACAGGGTATCCGCGCGCATCGGGAACATATTCTCCACCGCGACGATGACCGGGCTGTGCTCCTCGAGTTCGGCGACCTGATCGGCGAAGCCCTGCGCATAGCGCCGCTGCCAGCGGAACGGCGGATGCACCACGACGCTGCCCGCGCCGAGCGCCTCCGCGGTACGGACGCTGCGCTCGAGTTTGGCGACCGGATCCGGACCCCAGACCCGCTGTGAGATCAGCAGGCACGGCGCGTGCACGGCGAGTACGGGCACCCCGTATTTGCGGACATAGGTCTGCACGGTGGCGATGCTCTGACTCGCGGGCTCCGCCCAGACCATCAATTCCATTCCGTCGTAACCGAGTTCGGCGGCATAGCGGAATGCCGCCTCGGTATTCTGCGGGTACACCGAGGCCGTGGACAGGCCGACCAGGATCTGCCGACCCGGACCGGACAGTTCGCCGAGGGAACCGGCCGCGGGTCGCTCGTTCGCGTCGGGGGCGCGTTCCTCGGTCGCGCTCTCCGCCCGAATGTCGTTCGCCTGCCCCATGTTCCCCACAGCCGCTCCCTACTCAGTTCGTACTGAGAAGAAAGGCTAGCGGTCCCAGGGTGACAAAGATGCCCACAACAACGGCAATCACCGTGCTGAGAATGTCATCCGTGCGGCGCAGAATTCGCACCAGCGCCACCAGCCCGAGAATCACGATCATCGCCAGGGCCAGCGCGACCCACGGCAGCATCTCCCACATCCGTTCGAAACCCTTGAACAGCAACATCCCGGCGATCGCGGCGCCCGCGCTCTGTCCGCCCAGGATCAGCCACTGCCTGCGGTTCGCGTCGTATTCGACGCGACGCGAGGCCCGGGAACGGCGCGCCGCGGGCTTTCCCGCCCGCTTCGCCGGACGATGGTCGTCGTCCTCGATCGCATCGGCATCCATCAGGTACGGATCGTGTACATCGGTAAAACCGTCGTCCGGATCGATCAGATCGACCGGCGCGCGCTCCGCACCACGCTTGGACCGACCGCGTTTACCGCGTTCGGCCCGCTCGACGCCGTCGCGAAGCAGATCACCCGCGACCGTCGATCCGGAGAGGAGTTGCTGATCCTGGCTGGCCAGCGACCACGCGGCGGTCGGGATGCCGCCCGATTCCGGTGCGCTGTCGTTCTTCGGGGCGGGCTGATGTCTTCGCGCCGACCAGGCAGGCACTCCACCATCCCGGCCCGGCGCATCGCGGCGGCCGGATCTGCGCGCGCCCTGATCGGGCTGCTCCGGACTCGGGGCGCGTCCCGGCGCCTGCTGCCTCGACGCGGCATCCGGCAGCGGCGAGAGCGGAAGCGGCGCCGAATCGGGTGCGAAACCATTGGCGGGCGCCGACCAGGCCGCCGTCGACGGGCCCTCGTCGGCCTCCGCGGCGCGGCGGCGGGCGGCCCGGCCGGTTCGCGAACCGTTGCGTTCGGGCAGGTCGGTTCCGGGGGCGGGATACGTCGAGCGGCCATTGCGCGCCCCGCGACCCGAGCGCACCGGTTCGACGGGGGCGATATCGCGCAGCGGGGGGCCGATTTCGGTGGGCGCGTCGTCATCCGGTTCCGCGCGCCTGCGCCTGCGGCCGGTGCGGCCGGACCCGAGCGGCGGGACCGCCGAATCGTGTCCGCCGGAGTGCGAATAGGGATCGGCGGGCTGCGCGTACGGATCCGGTTCGTCGGGCGCACTGTGCCGCGAGGTGGCGGCGGGCATCTCCCGCCCGGGCATCACCCGGTTGGAGCGGCCGGGCGGCGGCAGCGGGTCGACGGCCCGTTGGACGGGCTCCGGCGGCGCATACGGCGAGAGCGGGTCGTACCTGGCGATCGGCCCCGACATCGGCGAATAGCCGGGCAGGTCGATCTCGGGCGTCTGCGGTGCATAGGAAACCGGTTCCGGCGCGGGTGAACCGAACTGCGTCGGATCGAACCGGGGTGACTCGTAGCCAGCCGGGTCGTAGCCAACCGGTTCGTAGGGGGCCGGTTCATAGGCGGCCGGTTCATAGCCAGCCGGTTCATAGGCGGCAGGATCGTAGGCGGCCGGTTCATAAGCCGGGGGTTCGTAGGCGGGTGTTTCGGGTACCTCCGATTCGGGCGCCGCGTGCGCCGAATGACCACCGCCGTCACGAATGACAGGAAGGTCGCCGGTGAGCTCGGCGACCGAGATTCCGCGACCACTGCGCCGACGCCTGCCGCCACCGGAGGCCGGGGCGGCGCCTTGCGCACCATTACGCGCGAGCAGCTCCGCTACCGACAGCTGCTTCGAATCATCACTCATGACGCACCGTTCCGATCGGGCCCGATAGCGCTGACCCACCGCCGGGCCTCGGCTCGCCGCCGACGGCCGCCGGTCCCGGTAGGTACGCCGCCATAGGTCCGCCGTTCATATCGGTATCCAGTTTGCGCAGGATCAGCCCCTCGCGCAGCGCCCACGGACAAATTTCGAGGGTATCCAGCGATAGTGCCCGCATACTCGCCTCCGCGACCAATGCGCCAGCCACTAATTGCTGTGACCGATCGGAACTTACGCCTTCCAATTCTGCACGGTCCGACGCCGTCATCCGCGAGATGAACGCGATCAGCTGGCGCAGACCTGAGCTGGTGAGTGTACGACGCACCCGCGGTCCCGCGGCAGAGGGTGCCGCGCCGGTCAACCGGGCAAGGGACCGGAAGGTCTTCGAGGTGCCGACGGCAAGATCGGGTCGACCCGCTTCGATCAGCTGTTTCGCCGGGGCCACCAGCTCCGCGTCGAGCCAATCGCGCAGTACCGCGACGCGACGCTTGCCCGGCGGATCCTCGCGCAGCCACTCCCGGGTCAGCCGGCCGGCGCCGAGCTGCAACGAGAGGGCGACATCGGGTTCCTCGTCGCCGCCATTGGTCATTTCCAGCGAGCCGCCGCCGATGTCCAGATTGAGTATGCGACCCGGGCTCCAGCCGTACCAGCGGCGCACCGCGAGGAAGGTCAGCCGGGCCTCGTCGACCCCGGTCAGCACCTGCAGATCGACGCCGGTCTCGATGCGCACCCGGCCGAGCACCTCTTCGGAATTGGCCGCCTCGCGCAGCGCCGAGGTCGCGAACGGCATCAGCTCGACGCATTTGGAGGTCTCGGCGATGCTGGCGAATTCGGCGACCGTCGCGATCAGTCGTTCTGCGCCCTGGACCGTGATCCGGCCCTCCGCGTCGATGTTCTCCGCCAGCCGTAGCGTGGCCTTCGTCGAGCTCATCGGCATCGGGTGGCCACCCCGGTGCGCGTCCACCACCAGCAGGTGAACGGTATTGCTTCCGACGTCGAGTACCCCAAGCCGCACATGAACACGGTACTGGGTCGACCAGCACTTCTGGCCAGGCGACTGAACTGTTAGCGTTGCGAGGTGTGACGGAAGGCGGATCCGCAAACAATCAGAACCGGCCCCGACCAGCGGGGAAGATCGACCCCAGCCCGGAGGTGGATCTCGATTTCCCGCGCGAGTGGATCGAATTCGTGGATCCAGCAAATGACGAGCATCTGGTCGTCGCGGACCTCACCTGGCTGCTGTCGCGATGGACGTGCGTCTTCGGGACGCCGGCCTGTCAGGGCATCCTGTCCGACCGGCCGGATGACGGCTGTTGTTCGCACGGCGCCTTCCTCTCCGACGAGGACGATCAGGAGCGCCTGAAGGGTGCTGTGAGAATGCTCACACCCGCCGACTGGCAGCTCATGGACGAGGCCACCAATGCCAACGGCAAGGTGACCAAGAAGGGCTATCTGGAGCTCGACGAGTTGGAGGACGAGCCCGCGTTGCGTACCCGGCGCTTCGAGGGCGCGTGCATCTTCCTGAATCGGCCGGGCTTCGAGGGCGGGGTCGGTTGCGCGCTGCACACCATGGCGCTGCGCCGCGGCCTGGAGCCGCATACGGTCAAGCCGGATGTCTGCTGGCAGCTGCCGATCCGGCGCACCCAGGATTGGGTGGACCGGCCGGACGGCGTGCAGATCCTGCGCACCGTCATCACCGAGTACGACCGGCGCGGCTGGGGTCCGGGCGGATTGGATCTGGACTGGTACTGCTCGGGTTCGCCCGACGCGCACGTCGGCGCCCGGCCGGTCTGGCAGTCCTACGGCCCCGAGCTGAAGGAGTTGCTCGGCGTTCCCGCGTACGAGGAGCTGGCCCGGCACTGCAAGCGACGCGAGGGCCTCGGCTTGATCGCGGTACATCCGGCGACGGTGCACGCCCAGCGCAACGCCGAGCAGGCCGAACCGAAGGCGGAATCGGCCTGACCGAAGGCGGAATCGGCACCAGCTCGCGGTCGTGATTGCGCGGCCGCGACGTCGATCACATCCCGACATACCTAACGGACGCTTGTCCAAGTTTTGCGAAACGCTCACATTTCACACCTGTGTTCACTTACGGTGCGGATGCCCACACCCAGCGGGCAGCACAGGAGTAACCCATGAACACCACCAGACCCCTCCGCCGCGGGCGCCGGATAGCCGCAGGGCTCGCCGGCCTCACCACGGTGACGGCAATCGCCGTCCTGGCGGCCCCCGCTCACGCCACGGTCGACTCGGTGACCGTGTCTGGTTCCAACCACACCGTCAACGGCACCTACACGCTGAAGGCCCACCTCAGCGGCGCATCCTTCGGCTTGCTCGTCTATTGGAGCGATAACGGCCAGGACATCAGCGGCCCGAAGGTGCCGTGGCCGGTCGGCGAATCCTCGATCAGCTGGACCCCGGCCACCAAGGGGCAGCACCTCATCACCGCGTCACAGGGCGGCAGCACCAAGACCATCGTCGTGACGGTCACCGACCCGTCCGACCCCGGCGATCCGGGTGGCGGCGATCCCGGTAATCCGGGCAATCCCGGCGGAGGAACCGGCAGTGCGGGCAAGGCACTCCGCGGTTTGTTCGGCAGTAGCTAGCAGGAGAACACCTTGAAGACAACGAGATTCACCCGGCGCGGGGCAGGCGTCGGACTCACCGCATTCGCCGCCGCCACGGCCGTCACCGTCCCCGTCGCACCGTCGGCGTACGCCACCGTCAACTCGGTCAGTGTCGAGGGGTCCGGCTACGTCGTCGGTCAGACCTACCTGATCAACGCCGAGGTGGGCGGGGCCTCGGGCGGCCTGCTGGTCTACTTCAGCGATAACGGCGAATTCATCGGCGCGCCGCAGGTGCCATGGCCGCCGGGGCATTCGTCCATCAGCTGGAAGCCGAGCACACCCGGCCAGCACATCATCACCGTCGAACAGGGCGGCAGCACCAAATCGACCGTGGTCACGGTGACCAAGGCGAGTTCCGGCGGTAGCGGAAGCTCCGGAAGCGCGGGCACGGGCAGTGCGGGCAGATTGCTGGGCGGCATGCTCGGCAGCAGCTGATCTCATTCGGATTGCACGGCCGGTGACCAGCTCGGATGAGCGGTACGCAGCCGACTGGTCACCTGTCCGCCATGCGAACTTCATTCTTTTCGGGTTGGATCCTCGGACATGAAGAAAGCGCTCACCCTTGCCACCGTCGCCCTCGGTTCCGCCCTCGCCCTGACGGGCGTCGCACACGCCGAGCCGAACGGTGATCCGGCCAAGTACGCCGATTTCACCGCCGATTTCGTACCCGCCAACGACCCGTCGGCCCTGAGCGCCAAGGCGCAGGGCAAGAACCTCATCATGAGCCCGTACGGCGTCAACCGCACCATCGCCTGCCGTGGCAACGGCGCCGACGTGCCGGTCTACGACTGCATGCAGGAAGACGACCTCGGCTGGATCACCCTGCGCATCATCGACGTCCCCGGCGTCGGCCCCACCTGGACCTACCTGCCGTAAGCAGAGCCGACCACCGGGAGAACAGCTATCGGGGCCGCGCTTGGGGTGAAGGCGCGGCCCCCGCCTCTCAGGCCTCGAGTTTGTAACCCAGCCCGCGGACCGTCACCAGATGCTCGGGCTTGGCCGGATCGGCCTCGATCTTGGAGCGCAACCGCTTGACGTGCACATCCAGCGTCTTGGTGTCGCCCACGTAGTCGGCGCCCCAGACACGGTCGATCAGCTGGCCGCGGGTCAGCACCCGGCCGGAGTTGCGCAGCAGGTATTCGAGTAGGTCGAACTCCTTCAGCGGCAGGGTGACCGACTTGCCGTTGACCATCACCGTGTGGCGATCGACATCCATCCGCACCGGACCCGCCTCGAGCACGCCACTCTCGTTGGAGCCGTCGATCTCGTCGCCCACGCCGCGGCGCAGTACCGCACGGATGCGGGCGATCAGCTCCCGCGCCGAATACGGCTTGGTGACGTAATCGTCGGCGCCCAGTTCCAGGCCGACCACCTTGTCGATCTCGCTATCGCGCGCGGTCACCATGATCACCGGCACGCCGCTGCGGGTGCGCAGCTGCTTACAGACGTCGGTGCCGCTCATGCCGGGCAGCATGAGGTCGAGCAGCACGATATCGGCGCCGGACCGATCGAATTCGGCGAGAGCGGACGGCCCGTCGCCGACCACGGTCACCTCGAAGCCCTCCTTGCGCAGCAGGAACGCGAGCGGATCGGCCAGCGACTCCTCATCCTCGACGATCAGAACACTCGTCATCTGCGTGCCTCCACACCATTGGGTCTGGCCGGTCCCGAAGGACGCGGACCGGTTTCTCTCGTGCTCACCACGGGGCTGTCGACCTCGTCGTCGCTATGGCTCTCGCGGTGGGCGGGTATTCGCAGGGTGAACGTCGACCCGGTGCCGAGCTTGCTCCACAGGGTGATCTCACCGTTGTGGTTGGCCGCCACATGCTTGACGATAGCCAGCCCGAGCCCGGTACCGCCGGTGGCCCGCGAGCGCGCCTTATCCGAGCGGAAGAAGCGTTCGAACACCCGCTCCTGGTCTTCCTTCGCGATGCCGATGCCTCGGTCGGTGACGGCCATCGCCACGTGGTCGCCGCGTAGCGAGCGGCTGACCGAAACGTGCGAGCCGGCGGGCGAGTAGGCGATCGCGTTCTCCACCAGATTGGACAGGGCGGTGACCAGCAGGGTTTCGTCACCGAGCACCTCGAGGCCGCTGGGCCGGTCGGTGCTGACGGTGATTCCGGCGGCTTCGGCCGCGGTATTCGAGCGGTCGACCGCCTGCATCACCACGGTGTCCACGTCGACCACCTCGAGCTCGGGCAGCTTCTCCGCGCCCTGTAGCCGCGACAGCGCGATCAGTTCGGTCACCATTTTCCCGAGGCGGCGGGATTCGCCGAGTACGCGATTGCCGAAGTGGCGTACCGCCTCGGGGTCGTCGGCGGATTCCAGCATGGCCTCGGCCAGCAGGCTCATCGCACCGACGGGGGTTTTGAGTTCATGGCTGACGTTCGCCACGAAATCGCGGCGGGTGGCTTCCATCCTGGCCTGTTCGGAATCGTCATCGGCGAACAGGACGGTGAAGCTGGTCTCCTCCGGCGAGAGCGGCCGGGCGATGCCGCGTACCGCGATCCGGCTGCGGCCGGGTAGCGGGTTCTTCGCGGTCAGGTCGAACTCCGCGGACTCGCCGCTGGCCAGCACCTTCTCCACGGCGGCCCAGGCGCGCTCGTCGAGCAGCCGGTTGCGGACCAGGCCGAGTTCCTCGGCGCGCGGGTTCACCAACACGACGTCGCGGTATTCGTCCACGACCGCGATACCGCTCTCCGATGCCAGCACGATCAGGTCGAGCACCTGCGACATCGTGAGACCGGAATCGGCCTGCCTGCGCGCGGCCTGCCGGGCATTCATATACGGGATCAGTAGCCCGCCGACTGCCAGGCCGACGACAGCCGCGAGGACTGCCAGCAACACGGCCTGCGGAACACTCACCCTTGAATCGTACGGTCGCCAACCCCCTAGCCAACGCCGGGTACACGAAGTTTCGCGCAGGTCACGACCCCTTCCCGGGCCGTTAGCCGCGTGTTTACGCGCTGTTTGGCCTGGCTTCGCGGCAGCGATAGGCAGCGGTTGTGAGCTCCGCCTCAACACCCGCCGGCGCACCCGATCCGGTGACTCAGCCGTCGTCGTCGACGCCTACCAAGCCCGCGCGCACCGCGGCCCCGTGCCGATCGACCCACTCCCCCAGCGCGTAGATCGGGATCAGCAGATCCCGTCCGGCGGTGGTCAGTTCATATTCCACCCGCGGCGGCGCCTCGGCGTACCGGCGCCGTTCGACCAGGGTCATCCGTTCCATCCGGCGCAGGGTCTGGGTCAACATCTTCTGGCTGATGCCGCCGATGGCGACGCGCAGATCGACCGGGCGCATGGGACCGTCGCGCAGCATGTAGACGATCACCGGTAGCCAGGAATTTCCGAAGAGGTCGACACCCATCCGAGCCGGGCAATCGGATTGGTAGTCGCCGTAGGGGGCGAACTCCACCTCTGCGGCCTCGATCGGTGCGGCGGGCACGGCTGTCATTGCTCCAGACTGCCACCGTCGTTGCGCACCCGGGGGTGCCTATCGAACTCCCTAACGTCGATCGCGGAACCACCCCGAGCTAGGAGTTGCTATGCGAATCGGAATTATCGGCGCCGGACAGATGGCCCGTGCACTCGGCGGCGGCTGGGCCGCCGCCGGACACGAGATCTGTATCGGCGCCCGCGATCAGGCGGCCGCGGCCGGATTGGCGGCCGCCATCGGCCATGGCGCACGCGGGGCGGATGTGCGCACGGCCGCCGAATTCGGCGCGGCGGTGCTGCTCGCGGTGCCGGTCGACGCACTGGAGGAGGTGCTGCGGACGACGGGGCCGCTGGCCGGGCGAACGATCATCGACTGCACCAATGCCTTCGCCCCCGACACCGCCGCCCCCGAGGGCGCCGGCGACTTCGTACTGTCCGAAAACGCCGTCGCCGCACGTATTGCGGCCACCGTCCCGAACGCGCGGGTGGTGAAGGCCTTCAATCTGTGCGCCGCGGAGGTCTGGGAGTCGGCGGTGCGTGAATTCGACGGCCGCCGCTTGGCGGTCCCGATCTGTGGCGACGACCCGGACGCGCTCGATGATGTCGCCACCCTGATCGAGGATCTGCGATTGCGGCCGGTCCGCGCGGGCGGACTGCATCGCGCGAAATACCTGGAAGCGACCTCGGTCTTCACCGTCGGACTCTGGTTCGGCGGACAGGACGCTCGCGCCGCGTTCCCACCGCTCGAGGCCGCGTTCGCGGTCGCCGACTGATCGGGAGCCACCGGCGCGGAAAAAAAATCCCGGTGCGCACGCCATTGTGCACACCGGGATCGTCAGCGGTCTTCCGCGCGACTCACCAGCCGGGGTTGCCTCGCACCGGAACGTTCACGAAGCTGGGCCGGTTCGGATCCAGTTGCACGTGTTGCGGCTTCAGACCGGTATCGACCAGCATCGGCAGCACCGGCAGGCCCTTCGGGAAGTTGCCCGCGAAGACGTCCACCCGCAGGCGGTGACCCGGCTGCAGGACCGCCTCGGTGGCGCTCAGCGTGATGTCGAGGGTGGTCGCCTCGCCCGGCACCGTCGGCTGCCGCCTGTCCAGCGAGGTGAAAGGCCGCGGATCGGTGTAGTCACCGTTGGCCGAACGGGTGCTGTTGGCATCGTCGACCTGGCGCAGCGACGCCATCAGCTGGCCGGAGGTGAGCACCGTCGACTGGCCATCGGGCGCGACATCGTTCACGGTCACGGTCCAGTAGCCGTCCTCGGCGTCCTGAACGGTGTTGAGCCGCACCGCGATCGGACCCGAAATGGCGGTCGCGGCGGTCACCGGCGCACTGGTGAAGGTGAGGCCGTTCAGCTCCGCGACCCGGGAATCCTTCGCGCAGCCGTCGATGA
Source organism: Nocardia sp. NPDC050710 (assembly GCF_040654375.1). Taxonomy (NCBI): domain Bacteria; kingdom Bacillati; phylum Actinomycetota; class Actinomycetes; order Mycobacteriales; family Nocardiaceae; genus Nocardia; species Nocardia sp. NPDC050710. The sequence continues at coordinate 53,123 of NZ_JBFAHV010000024.1, forward strand.
TCGATAGCCCGCCCGCACTACCTTGCGCCGCGTCGTTGGAGCAGAGGGTGGTCAGGCCGGGCGCGACGGTCAGCCGCGCATTGTCGGCATTGGCCGCCCCGGTGAGCGATCCGTCGTAGACGCTATTCGCGGTGCCGCTGTGGGCCGCGGACAGGTACATCCGGCGATGCGTTGCCGCGTCGGCGCCGGTCGCGGAATCACCGAAGCCGTTGGCGGTGACCCAACCGCCACCCTGCTGACGCAGCGTGACCGGACCATAGCCGTCGACGCCGTTATCAATACCCTTGAGCCACTTGTCGAACCAGGCACGCTGTAAGACGTCCAGGCGCGGCGGCAGACCCGGCTTGCCGTACTCGTTGCCGGAGTTCACGTGATAGGTGTTGCCCATCAGCAACTGCTTCTGGCCCGCGGGCAACGGAATCTTGTTGTAGATCTTCGATTCCGAGTAGGTGAACAGGTCGTGCCAGCCGCCGACGACGAAGGTCGGCACGGTGATCTTGCTGGGATCGCTGATGTATTCCTGTCGCGACCGGCTGCTGTCGGTCAGCAATTCGGTCAGCCGCGGATCGGCGTCCTGGAAGCGGGTCGCGGTGTAGGCGTTGAGGAATACGTCCATGAATGTCAGCGGGGACGCGGCACGGTCCTGCAACCACTGCCAGTCGAACCGGCCGTTCACGATGGACTGCGCGTCCGGCACCCACTTCAGGGTGTTGATCGCGGTCAGCCACAGCGGAATGAAGTTGAAGCCGAAGCCGCCGCCGGGCGCGAGCACGTCGTTGACCAGGTCGCTGCCGGGCACCACCGGGAAAATAGCCTTCAGCGCGGGCGGCTGTTTCGCCGCGGCCTGCACCTGATTGATGCCGGAGTAGGAGATGCCGTTCATACCGATGCGGCCGTTGGACCACGGCTGCCGCGAGGCCCAGTCGATCACCTCGACGGTGTCCTGCTGCTCGCGGCCGCGCAACATATCCCACTCGCCCTGCGAGAATCCGGTGCCGCGCACGTCGACGACGACCTGTGAGTAGCCGCTCTTGATGAGCTGCCGGTCGACGGTGAAGTTGCGCAGTTCACCACCGCCGAACGCCTTGGTCAGGTCGGTCACGCCGGAGAGCGCGGTGCCGCTGAAATCGATCTGGCGGAACAGCTCGAGCAGCGCATCGGACAGGACGGGAATGGACTGCGCGTGATCGGCGAGGTTCGATACCAGCTTGGTGTAGGGCGTCAGATTGACGACGGTCGGCGTCGGGGCATCGATCGGGCGCCCGGAGGCATCGGCCGGTCGGTACACATTGCCCTTCAGCACCGTCCCGTCACTCATCGTGATCGGCACATCCCATTCGATGTACACGTTCGGGTACTGCTGACCGGCGTCCTGCGTCGCCGCCCATGCGGCGCCCGCGGCACCGCCGTCGGGGCCGGTCGGCGCCGGAACGGCGGATGCGCCAGTGGTGAGGAAAGGAACGAGCACCGCGGTGGCTACCGCTGCCACTGTGGCCCGTAACGCGTACTTCATCGGACGTGATCCACCTCTCGGACTGGTAGGACGTCCGGAAGTGTACAGACCCTACCCATCGGTAAGAACTTCCGGTCGCATCAAATATGGCTTGAATACTCATTCACATATGGCCGATGGCGGGCCATAGCGCCTGGGTATCATCATCCGAGCGCGATCGGCACACCAGAATGAACGCTTACCTCATCGGGCGATCCATCTGGCCGCGCACACGCTCGGGGATACCGGAATTCGCACCGGCCACGACACCCGTGTGATCTACGACACCATATCCGACACAGGGCCTCGCAGCGCCGGGGCAGCGACACGGCAAACCCGTCCGAAAACGACGATGCGCCGCGGTCGACGACTCGACCGCGGCGCATCGGGATACCGCAGAAGGGTTACTTACCGCCCTGACTGGCGACGGCGGCCGCGCCCGCGGCGGCGGCCTCGGGATCCAGGTATTCGCGCGGGCGAACCGGGCGCAGGTTCTCGTCCAGCTCGTACCGCAGCGGAATACCGGTGGGGATATTGAGTCCGGCGATGTCCTCGTCGGAGATCTGGTCCAGATGCTTGACCAGCGCGCGCAGCGAGTTGCCGTGCGCGGCCACCAGGACCATCTTACCGGTCAGCAGCTCCTTGGAGATGGTCGACTCCCAGTACGGCACCATCCGGTTGACCACGTCGAGCAGGCATTCGGTCTGCGGGACGTCGATACCGTCGTAGCGCGGGTCGCCGTCCTGGCTGTACTCGTTGGTCGGCTCGATCGGCGGCGGTGGGGTGTCGTAGCTCCGGCGCCACAGCATGAACTGCTCGTCGCCGTACTGGTCGCGGATCTGCGCCTTGTTCTTGCCCTGCAGCGCACCGTAGTGCCGCTCGTTGAGCCGCCAGTCCCGAACCACCGGGATCCAGTGCCGGTCGGCCGCGTCCAGCGCGATATTCGCGGTGCTGATCGCGCGGCGTAACAACGAGGTGTACACGATATCCGGCAGGATGCCGTGTTCGGCGAGCAGTTCGCCGGCCCGCTTGCCCTCGGCGACGCCCTTGTCGGTCAGGTGCACATCGACCCAGCCGGTGAACAGATTCAGGGCATTCCATTCGCTCTCGCCGTGGCGCAGCAGCACGAGGGTGTACGTCATGCAGGGCAGTCTAACGAGGCCGCTCAGGACGCCGGAGTCAGCGCTGTCAGCAGTCCCGCGCCGACCAGCGTCGCCTGATCGCCCAGCTCCGAGGGAACCACCTGGAGGTCGCGTAGGAATCCGATGCGCGCATGCGCGCCGAGCGCCTCCTGCATCGGGCGCCACAGCGGTTCGCCGGATTGCGCGAAGCCGCCGCCCACCACGACCAGATCGACGTCGAGCAATGCCGCGGCCGACGAAATCGCCTGCCCCAGTGCGATTCCGGCACGTCGCAGGGCGGCCTTCGCAATCCGGTCGCCCTCGTTCGCCGCCTCGGCCAGTTCCTTTCCGGTGCTGCCGATCCACCCGCGCTCCTGGGCCCAGCGCACCGCGGAGGGGCCGCTCGCCACCGCCTCGACACAGCCGACGCCGCCGCAGGCGCACGGGTCGGTGGAGCCCGGAACCACCACGTGACCGATGTGACCGGCATTACCCGTATGCCCGACCGCGACCATGCCGCCGACGATGACGCCGCCGCCGATCCCGGAGGACACCGTCATCGCGAGCGCGTCCGGCGTCTGTCTGGCCGCCCCGAAATGCCGTTCCGCCAGTGCCAGACATACCCCGTCGACCGCGAAACGCACCGAGGCATCGGGGAACAGTTCCCGCACCGCGGGCACGATCGGGAAGCCGTCGGCCCATTCCGGGATATTGAGCGGCATCATCAACCCGGCGGGTGCGTCCACCGGCCCGCACGCGCCGATTCCGACGACCCGCACCTCGGATCCGTTCGCGGCCGCCAGCAGCAGCCCGCTGCACGCCTCCCAGACCCCGGAGCCCGGAACCTGGATCCGGCCGACCTCATGGGTCAGCCCGTCGGGTCCCACCAGCCCGACCGCGATCTTGGTCGCCCCTATATCCAGCGCAAGCGCCGTCATCTGTACCCCCAACGTCGAATTACCCCGGGCCGCAGCGTTTGCGGCTTCCGATAATGGCTGCCTTTCATAACCGACAGAACGCTACGTGTCGGCTGGTCGGCGAATGTCGGCAGGGGCGGGCAGACTTCGTGGAATTCCCGCGCTCGGCCCCGGGCTCAGGGCTGGTCGGCGGCGTCCACCAGATGTTCGAACGCGCGCAGGTTCTTCAGCGATTCTCCGCGCGAGACGCGCCACTTCCATTCCTTGCGAATGGATTCCGCGAAACCGAGTTCCAGCAGCGTATTGAAATCGGCGTCCACCGCCTCCAGCACCTGGCCGAAGACGCGGTCGAGTTCGTCGGCGGTGACGGCATGCGTAGCGATACGGCCGACCAGGTAGATGTCGCCGACCCGGTCCAGGGTGTAGGCCACACCGTACAGCCGCCGGTTACGACGCAGCAGGAATTTGTAGACGCCCTCGAAGTTCTCGTCGGGCTTGCGGCAGACGAAGGATTCGATCCGCACACCGTGCTTGCCGACGGTCAGCATGACCGCCGTCTTCAGCTTGCGTTCGCCCGGCAGGACAACGACGAAGACATCCTCGCTCGGCTGTGTGTACTCGATCTCCCGGTCGCGCAGCGTCTCGTCGATCAGCTGCGCGGTCGCCTGGACCTGCGTCATCGGGGAACTCCCATCCGGCGCCGCCACAGCGCCCGCGATCTGGCCTGGCCGCCCAGGCTAGTGCGATCACCGGATACCCGATCGCGCGCGTCCTCACGCAGCACCCCGTAGGGGCCGTCGAGCACCATGGCCCGGCTACCGCCGAGACCGGCCAGCGCCGCGTGGAAGTCGGTCAGCGCCGCGGAGTAGCTGGCGAGCAGGCCGTCGGCGGTGTGTTCCCAGGAGAAGTTCGCCGCGTGGTCGACGGCGCGGATGCTCATGCGGCGCAACCGTTCCGGATCGTCCAGTAGGGCGCCGAGCGCGGCGGCCCAGTCCGGGGTGCGGTGACCGGGGACCAGCAGGCCGGTTTCGCCGTGCCGCACCGCCGTGCCGAGCCCGCCCACCTCGGCGGCGAGCACGGGGGTGCCGCTGGCCTGCGCCTCGATCGCGACCAGGCCGAAGGATTCGTTGTAGCTGGGCACCGCGACCAGGTCGGCGGCGCGATACACCTGGACCAGGCGGTCCGGCGGTTGCGGCGGCAGGAAGATGACCCGGTCGGTAATGCCCAATTCGGCGGCCAGCTCGATGAGCGCATCCGGGCGCTCCAGACCGGTGCCGGACGGGCCGCCGACGATCAGCACCCGCAGCTTGCGCGCCGGATCGGTGCGCAGCACCTCGGCGGCGGCGCGCACCAGCACGTCGGGGGCCTTGAGCGGCTGGATGCGCCCGACGAACGCGACGATCCGCTCATCGGCCACGAGCCCCAGTTCGGTTCGGGCCGCCGCCTTGTCACCGGGCCGGTAGCGGGTCAGATCGGCGCCTGGCGGCACCACATCGATGCGTTCGGGCGGCGCGCCGTACAGCTCGATGAGCTGACGCGCCTCCTCCGCGGTATTGGCGACCATCCGATCCGCCTCGGCGATAACCTGTTTCTCGCCGATCTCGCGGGTCAGCGGTTCGGGACAGTCGCCCTCGGCCAACGCGGCGTTCTTGACCGCGGCGAGGGTGTGCGCGGTATGCACCAGCGGTACCCGCCAGCGATCCTTGGCCAGCCAGCCGACCTGGCCGGAGAGCCAGTAGTGCGAGTGCACCAGGTCGTAGTGGCCGGGCAGATGTCGCGCCTCCTGGCGCAGCACCTCGGCCGTGAACGGGCACAGCTGGGTCGGCAGATCCTGCTTGTCCAGGCCCTCGAACGGACCCGCCACCACATTGCGCACCAGCACTCCGGGCGCCGCCTCTTCCACGGGCGGCACATTCGAGGAGGTTGCGCGGGTGAAGATCTCGACTTCGATACCGCGCCGGGCCAGCTGAAGGGCGGTTTGCAGCACGTACACGTTCATGCCGCCCGCGTCGCCAGTGCCCGGTTGGGCAAGTGGTGAGGTGTGCACCGATAGCACGGCAATCCGATTAGGCCGTAGGTCCGGGCGTTGACTCACACTTCCATAGTGCACGGTGGATCGCCGACTCAGACAACCCTGACCGACCAAGTGACAGCCATCACAGGGCATTCGTGACAACATTCACGCAATCCCCCTGACCACTTCGAAAGCATGTTCGACCAGCGTTTATAGTCCGTCGACGAACTCGCTCACCTCGGCGACGAAGCGGGCCCGATCCTCGATGAACAGCCCGTGCTCGGCCCCTTCCCAGATCGACGCGCGGGCGTCGGGGGCCACGTCGAGGATGTAATGGCCATTGGCAACTGGGACAACCGGATCGTCCGCGCCATGCAGCACCAGTACCGGAATATCAAGGGCGCGTAGCGTTTCGGTGTTGTCGACGGAACGGTAGAACAACGCCTTGCGGACCGCGGGCCGGGTGGCCAGGCTGGCGCCGAACAAGCGCTGGGCATCCACCCCCTTGTCGGGACCGGGTCCGGTATTGGCATTGCCGAAGGCGCCGAACGCGCGCATGGCCCGGCCCGGGCTCTCCTCGAAGACGCCCGGGATCGCGGCCTGCATGGCCGGGCCGGTCTCCGCACCCGGGATCCCGCGGCCGATATTGGCCATCGAACCGGTGTAGACGACCCCGGCGATGGCGCCGGTGCCGTAGGCGGTGAGGTAGTCGGAGATCACGATGCCGCCGTAGGACCATCCGAGTAGCACCGCGCCGGATTCGATACCCTCGGCCGCCAGCACGGCGGCGATATCGCCCGCCCAGTTCTTCGGGTTGTCGTAGCCGGATTCGGGGGCGCCGGAATAGCCGTGCCCGCGCAGATCGACCGCGATCACCCGGAAGCGTTCGGCCAGATCGTCGGCGGCACCGCCCCAGCAGCGCAGATCGGCCGACCAACCGTGCACGAGCACCAGCGGCCTGCCCTCGGCGGGTCCGGTCACCCGATAGACGATGCCGGTTCCATCGGCGCTGATCACTTCCCGAATAGCCATGCCCCGAGATTAACGGTGATCCGGACAACAGCCCGGGGCCGCGCAAACCGTCCACACTTAGGATCCAGTCATGAGCACTCGCACCGCTATCGTCACGGGAGCCAGTTCGGGCATCGGGGAGGCCACCGCAAGGGAACTCGCCAAGCAGGGCTACCACGTCTATGTCGGTGCGCGCAGACTCGACCGATTGCAGGCGCTGGCCGACGAAATCGGCGGCACCGCACTGGAACTCGATGTCACCTCGGACGAGTCGGTACGCGCCTTCACCGAGGCGATCGCGAGTGCGGACGTGCTGGTCAACAATGCGGGCGGCGCCAAGGGCCTGGCCACCGTCGCCGAGGCGGATCTGGACGACTGGCGCTGGATGTGGGAGACGAATGTGCTGGGCACGCTGCGCGTCACCAAGGCGCTGCTGCCGAAGCTGATCGCCTCCGGCGACGGCCTGATCGTCACCATCACCTCGGTGGCCGCGTTCCACGCCTACGACAACGGCTCCGGCTACACCTCGGCCAAGCACGCCCAGGCGGTCCTGCACCGGACGCTGCGCGGGGAACTGCTCGGGCAGCCGGTGCGGCTCACCGAGATCGCGCCCGGTGCGGTGGAGACCGAGTTCTCCCTGGTCCGCTTCGACGGTGACGCCGAGCGCGCGGCGAAGGTGTACGACGGTATCGATCCGCTGGTCGCGCAGGATATCGCGGAGATCGTCGGCTTCGTCGCGTCCCGTCCGCCGCACGTCAACCTGGATCAGATCATCGTCAAGCCGCGCGATCAGGCCGATCCCGGCCGCTTCGCCCGGCGCTCCTGAACCCTCGGCGGTTAGCATCGGATCGTTTGTGGAACGTGGATACGCCAGATTGGAGTTGTTCGGCTCATGCTCAAGGGGTTCAAAGACTTTCTGATGCGGGGGAACGTCATCGACCTCGCGGTCGCGGTGGTGATGGGCACCGCGTTCACCGCCGTCGTGGCCTCGGTGACGAAGGGCATCATCAATCCCCTGCTGGCCGTCCTCGGCAATAGCAACGAGCTCGGCCTCGGCATCCAGCTGGTTTCCGGCAAACCGGCCACCTTCATCGCGGTCGGCCCGATCATCACCGCGGTCATCGATTTCGTGATGATCGCCGCGGTGCTCTACTTCGTGCTGATCCTGCCGATGAAGACGCTGAAGAATCGGTTCGGAACCACCAAGGCGGCCGAGCCCACCGAGATCGAATTGCTGATCGAGATCCGTGACCTGCTGGCCAAGCAGAGCGCCGACGCACGGGCGCTGCACAATGCGGAGACCCTGGCGCGGCTGGACGCGGATCTGGATTCGCGCAAGTAGGTAGTCTCAGCGCCCACCCGGCGCCTGCGGCGGCATGGGCGTCGCCGAGACCACCGGCGACAGCGTCGTGAAGGAGCCGTCGATCGGAACCGGCTTGCGGTCGGCGCCGACGGCGGTGCCCGACCAGGTGTAGGAGGCTTCGTAGCCGAGCGGCTCGGTGATCTCGTAGGTGCGCCGGTCCGGGCGGAGTTCGCCGGTGACCTGCTTACCGTTGGCGTTGGTCAGGGCGATCAGAGGGCTATACCGACGGTCACCGGCTCCGGCTCCAATCGGATCCCGAAACGCTCTTCGACACCGTCGCGCACCCGGCGGGCGAGCTCCACCAGATCCGCGGCCGTCGCCGTACCCCGATTCGTCAGTGCCAGCGTATGTTTCGTGGACAGCCGGGCCGGCGCATCCGCACCGGGGAACCCCTTGGCGAAACCCGCGCGCTCGATGAGCCACCCCGCCGAGAATTTGACACCGTCCACGGCCGGGTAGGTCGGGATGGTGACATCACCCACATGCTCGGTGATCACGGCCCGCACCGCGGCCACCCGGTCCTGCGCGACGACCGGGTTGGTGAAGAACGATCCAGCGCTCCAGGTGTCGTGATCATCCCCGTCGAGCACCATGCCCTTACCCGACCGCAGCCGCAGCACCGCCTCCCGCACGTGGTGGGCCGGGCGCGTTTCGCCGTCGGCGGCGTCGAGGACCTTGGCGAGTTCGCCGTAGCGCAGGGGGGCGCTGCGGCCCGACGGTTCGAGTGCGAACTCCACCGCGAGCACCACCGCGTCATCGCGGTGCTTGAGCACGCTGGTGCGGTATCCGAAGCCGAGCTCGCCGGGTTCGGCCCAGCGGATCGTGCCGCTGGCGCGGTCGAGCAGCCGCACCCGGCGCAGCAGATTCGACACCTCGACGCCGTAGGCGCCGACGTTCTGCACCGGCGTCGCGCCTGCGGAACCCGGGATACCGGAAAGACATTCGAGCCCGCCGAAACCGGCGTCGATCGTCGCCGCGACCACCGCGTCCCAATTCGCGCCCGCCTCCGCGACGACACCGTCCGCACCGATCTCGACACCCTCGGTGGCCACCCGCACCACCACGCCGTCGAAGCCATCGTCGCTGATCAGCAGGTTGGAACCGCCCGCGAGGACAAGTACCGGAATGCCCGCACCGTCCAGCGCGCGAATGGTCGCCACCAGGGCCGCGGTCGACGTGCACTCGGCGACCATGGCCCGTCCGCCGACCCGCAGCGTGGTCAGCTCCGCCAATGACACCGCGTCACGCAGGCGCGCACCGGTGTCGACCAGCAGATCGCGCAGGAAGTCCGACGACACCACCCGTGAAGTTTGCACGCTCCAGACGGTAGCGTGTCGAACCATGGCTACACCCTTGGCGTACACGGCCCGCTACTCCCATCCGGTTGCCGCGGTGCGCGCGGCGATCTCCGACGAGCTGTATTGGAAGGACCGCATCGCCGAGGTGGGTGGGCCCAGCGCCCGGCTCGACTCGGTCACCGTGAACGGTGACCAGGTACGCATCGAGATGGTGCAGGCCATCGCCGCCGAACAGCTGCCCGCCGCGATCACCGCGGTGCGCCCCGGCGACCTGATCATTCCCCGGGTGGAGAACTGGACCGGCAACTCCGCCACCTTCGAGGCCCGCGTCGACGGCGCACCGGCCGAGGTGCGCGGCACCGTCACGCTGACCGGGGACGACAGCGGCGCGACCGCCACCATCGAGGGCTCGATCGAGGTCAAGATCCCGCTGTTCGGCAGCAAGATCGAGGCCGCGATCCAGGAGCGGCTGACCGAGCTGCTGCAGTCGGAGGAGGAGTTCTCCAACAACTGGCTCGCCTCGCAGAAGGCCTGACAGCGGTCGTCGTTCCCGGCACCGCCGCCCGTCGGCGCGCCGATTCGCCCCGGTAACCTGTTTCGCTATGGCACGCCGACTGGACTATTCCGCCCGCTACCCGCTCCACACCACCAAGGAGCTGTACGAGGCACTGTCGACGCGGGAGTACTGGGAGGCGCGCATCACCGAGATGCGCAAGTACACGCCTGGCAATGAGGTGGTGAGTCTCGAGGTCACCGACTCCGGCATCGAGGTCGTGCTGCAGCACACCCTGCCGCGCGACATGCTGCCGGAGATCGCGCAGACGGTGATGCGCAAGGACATGATCATCACCCGCAAGGAGAGCTGGGGACCGTTCAACGAGGACGAGACTGTCGGCAAGTTCTCCGCCTCCATCCCGGCCGGACCGGGCAGCCTCGGCGGCACCATCCGCCTTTTCCCCACCGAAACCGGGTGCACCGCGCGCTTCTCCTCGGAGGCGAAGGTGTTCATTCCGATGGTCGGTCCGCGGCTGGAGCAGCTCGTGCTGGTGAATCTGGTCGATCTGTTCCGTGGCGAGGCCGAAGAGACGGTGCGGTGGCTGGAAGCGCGAAACCCGACCAGCTGACCAAACCGCTCGGCACCATCACCAGGGGAACCACCGGAGTCAACCGGCTGCGACGCAGTGATCGCTGGCTGATCCACGACGAGCTGGTGACCGCGCGTCTGCTGGCCGCCTCGGACCCGCTGGTGGTCGACCTCGGCTACGGCGCAGCCCCGTGGACCACCTTCGAGCTGGCGACGCGGCTGCGCACCGTACGCCCCGATATGCGCGTGGTGGGTCTGGAGATCGATCCGCAGCGCGTGGTTCCGGGCCGCGACGGCGTCACCTTCGCCCGCGGCGGTTTCGAATTGGCCGGTCTGCGACCGGTATTGGTACGCGCCTTCAATGTGCTGCGCCAGTATCCGGAAGCGGCTGTGCCCGACGCCTGGGCTACCGTTCTGGCGGGGCTGGCCCCGGACGGCCTGCTGGTCGACGGCACCTGCGACGAGCTCGGTCGCCGCTGCGCCTGGGTCCTGCTCGACCGGTCCGGCCCGCTGTCGCTGACTCTGGCCTGGGATCCGTTCACCGTCGAGCGGCCATCGGATATCGCCGAACGGCTCCCGAAGGCGTTGATCCACCGCAACATTCCCGGCGAACCGATCCACGCGCTGCTCACCGCGGCCGATCGCGCCTGGGCGCGCGCCGCTCCGCTGGCACCGTTCGGCCCGCGAATCCGCTGGCGCACCGCAGTGGAATACCTGCGACACGAAGGTCTTCCGGTTCGCGCCTACCGCCGCCGCATGCGCGACTGCGTGCTGTCGGTGCCCTGGTCCGCCGTCGCCCCGAATCCGATACCGGCGCCGTAGAACTCGCGATCGGCGGGCAGCCGACGAGGCCGTCAGTGGGTGCCGAACAGCCCGCGGACGCAGCCGGTCGCGGCGGCGACTGGCAGGATCGAACTCGGTTCGAAGGGCTGGTGCCACAGGCCGCCGTGGGCGGCGCCGAGTGCGAACAGGTACTCCGGATTGGTGTCGGAGTCGACCGGCGGCGGCGCGCACAGGTCGGCGACGAGTTTGGCCGCGAGCAGGGTGCGCGCGGTGTCGGGGGCGAAAATCTCGATGCCGTAGCGGTGAGCGCTGCGATAAGCGGCGGCGAGGGTGCGTTGGGCGCGGATGGCACGGGTCCAGGCCGGTGGTGCGACGGTGACGGAGATCGGATGCCCCGCGGTGTGGGCGAGGGACGCCCGCCAGCGCAGCAGGCGGTGCGACAGTGCGTGATCGGGGCCCTGGGACGGGAGCAGGGCGTCGGCGATGCCCCAGGACGCGCCCTGCTGATCGGTGACGTGGGTGCGATAACTGGGCTGGTACAGCGCCGAGCGGGTCAGCACCCGCAGCACCTCCTGATCGACGGCACGCAGACCGCGATCGCGGCGCCGCCGATGGGCGTCCGCGACAACGGTTTCCGGCACCGCGTAGCAGTCGGTCGGCGATCCGAGCAGGGCGAAGACGGCATCGGAACGCCGCGACAGCAGATCCTCGGCGAGTACATCCACCGCCGCGGCGAGTCGAACGCCCGCGGGACCGGGGCGATGGGCGTAGCCGCCGAAGACCGGGCGCAGATCGTCCAGGTGAGCGCGGATCCAGTGCACAAGGGCCGGAAACTGCCGGGTGATATCGGCACCGGGGCCCGCGGCGATCGGATAGCGCAGTACACCCGCACCGGCGCGGGCCAATTCGGTGAGGTCGCGCCAGCGTTGCTCGCCCGGCGGCGCGATGGCGAGCACGTCGGCGCCCCAGTGCAGCAGCGGCCGTAGCGGCGCCAGCTCGGTGACACCCGCGACGATCACCCGGAAACCGGGTAGCGCCAACCATTCCGGATGGTCGATCACCCGCTCCACGGCGGCGGCGAAACCGGGCTCGATTATCCCGTGCTGTCGCCAGTCGGTGAGCTTGCCGCGCAACGCATCACCGGACAGCAGCCCGTCCCGGAACGGCACCTCCAGTCGATCGGCGGGCTCCGCGCCGCCCTCGACCACGCCGGTGCGCAAGGTGTCCGCCGTGGCCTGCGACTCCACATCGATGCTCCGCAACGGGGCCACCGTGTACCCCGTGACGAAGCGCAGCAGGTTGCGCGCGGACCGCAGGCCCTCGGTCGCGATCCCGGCGCAGACGGCGGGCGATCCGATGGCCAGCGCCGTCATGCCGCGAAACACCGTGCGATATTCGCGGTGCCAATCCCGGCAGGTCTCCACCGTCTGCGCGAGATCCGCGTCGAATCGGCGCACCGCGTCGGCGACCACCGCGGTGGCGAACATATCGCCGATGCGGTCGGGCGCTCCGGACGGAAAAACCAGATCCCACCGACCCTGACCTACCGTCCCCATGATCGTCACCCTGCCACGATTACCCGCCCGGCAAAACCGGACCGGTGCCCCATTGATAGCCGAACCCGATCACCGCATCCGCAGCGCACCGGCGCCTCACACCCCTGCGAGCGCGCGCTGTACCCGGGCCGCCGCCCGCGGCGGCAGTCGCACACTGGCGGAGCGGATTTCATCGCGACCGCAGCGATGGATGGCGACCGCGTCGCCGACCACCTCGTCCAGCGCGGTCTGTCCGATGTCGGCCTCGGCCAGGTCGAGCACCGTCCGCACCGGCGTGGTCACCAGGAATGGGCCCGCCGATTCCACATCGATGCCGATGAGCGGCCTGCGCAGCACCACGAGCCGCGGGGTCACCGGCGGGCGCCCCTTACCGACCGACAGGTGCAGGAAGCGCGGGCGTAGTCGCCCGATTCCGTGCAATTCCGCAGCGCTCTGATGCGAGACGGCCGCGGCGCCGTCGAACCAGGCCGCCCACATGGCGTATTCGTCGAGCGGTCCCGGCGGCCATTCGGCCAGCCGCAGCAATCCGACGCCGGCGCGGGTCACCGAACCATCGCCGAGCCCGGCCCTGACCCTGGCCTCGCATCCGGTGCGCAACACCTGTCGGGTGGTGAAAAATCCGGCATGGCGGCCCGCCAGCCGCTGAAGCACACGCCACCCATGGTTCACGGATTCGGGAGCGCGGCCCGCCGCATCGCCAGCCATGGCAATCAGGCTACGCTCGAATCCTGTGTTACATGTCACAAACGCAGCCCTCATCGACCCCACAGAGCGAGCACAGAAATATCGGGAAGAATCGGCCACATGAATACCAAGCCCCCCGCCACCGCGCGCGTCAGCAGGCGCACGCTGATGATCGCGCTCGCCGTGGTCACCGCGCTGCTGGCCACCCTCGTCATCGGCGGTGAGGCCTACGCCAGACATCAGATGGCCAGTTGCATCAGCAAACAGTTCGAGCAGGAGATGGGCTCGAAGATCGATGTCGGCTTCGGCGCCAAGCCGCTGCTGGTCACCTGGATCGACGGCAAGCTGTCCACTGTCACAGTCGACAGTGAGGGCGATAAATTCGGGCCCGCGGTCGGCATGGTGGTGCACGCCGAGTTCAACGACCTCGAGGTTGTGGACAACGGCCGTGGCGGCGGCACGGTCGGCAGTTCGTCGGCCGATGTCACCTGGAGTAATCAGGGCATCCGGGACACCCTCGGCGGACTGGTCACCGGCGTGAGCTCCTCATCCTCCAGCGGCATGCTGACCCTGGATGTGCTCGGTGGGCTGGCGCAGCTACAGGTGCAGCCGATCGTGAAGAACGGTGCGGTCGAAGTGGAGACCAAGTCGGCACAGGTGTTCGGTGTCGGCCTGCCGACCGATCTGGTCCAGGGCATCGTCGATATCTTCTCGCAGAGCCTGCAGAGCTACCCGCTCGGGCTGAAGCCGACCGACATCAAGGTGACCGACAACGGGATCGACGTGAAGCTCGCTGGTGGACACACCGAGCTGGCCGCCGCCGAAGGCAACAGCAACAGCAAGTGCTGACCGGCCGGAGCCGGTGAACTCGACAACCCTTGTCGGCGAATAGGGTTCGACTCCTAGGCCGGGAACCCTTCGAGTACCACCCGCGACTTGGACAGCCCGAGCCGCGTCGCCCCCGCCGCGATCAGCTCGGCGGCAGCCTCGGCGGTCCGGATACCGCCGCTGGCTTTCACACCGAGCCGCCCGCCGACGGTCTGCGCCATCAACCGCACCGCGTGCACGCTCGCGCCACCGGCGGGGTGGAAACCGGTGGAGGTCTTCACGAAATCCGCGCCCGCGCGTTCGGCGACCCGGCAAACCTCGACAATGGCGTTGTCGGACAGCGCCGCCGACTCGATGATCACCTTGAGCACCGCACGGTCGGCGACGGCCTCGCGCACCGTCACGATATCGGCGAGCACCGCGTTGTAATCGCCTGCCATCGCCGCACCGACATCGATCACCATATCCACCTCGGCCGCGCCTTGATCCACGGCGAGTCGGGCCTCGGCCCCCTTCACCAGTGAATGATGTTTGCCGGAGGGGAAACCCGCGACCGTGGCAACCGCCAGTCCCGGCGCGCGCACCGGCAGCATGGAGGGTGACACGCAGATCGCGTAGACGCCGAGCGCGCGCGCCTCGTCCACCAGGGCGGTGACATCGACGGGCGTGGCCTCGGGGGCGAGCAGTGTGTGATCGATGAGGGCGGCCACATCGGCCCGGGTCAGCGGCGCGGAATCTGCCATGAAGTCAGAGTCTGGCATACCGGTGGCGAATTCCATTGCGCGCCTCTGCCGCTTACCGCACACTCATAGCTGTCGGCGGATGACGGGCAACCGGATGCCCGGCCGTATGCCAGCGCATACGGATGGCCCACATTCGTTCGGGAGGAGACGACACCGTGCTGATCCGTCGCGAATGTGCCGACGATGCCGCCGCGATCGCCGCCGTACATCGCGGCGCATTCGGACCCCGATACGTGAACGCCGCCCCGAGTGCGGAGGCCGGCGCGGTCGAGAACCGAGACCCCGGCGACCCGCCGGAGGTCGACCTGGTCGCGCGGCTGCGCAGCGATTCCGGCTGGATCCCGACCCTCGCATTGGTCGCCGTCGAATACGACGCCGTCATCGGTCATATCTGTCTGACCCGAGCCTCGGTCGGCCCCTTCCCCGTACTCGGCCTCGGCCCGATCGGCGTGCTCCCCGATCATCAGGGCGTCGGGGTCGGCGCGGCACTGATGCACGCCGCACTCGGCGCCGCCGACGCCCTCGACGAACCGCTGGTCGGTCTGCTGGGCAGCCTCGACTACTACCCGCAGTTCGGTTTCGTCCCCGCCGCCCGCCTCGGCATCGTCCCCGACGACCCGGCCTGGGTCACACACTTCCAAGCGCGCCCGCTGACCGCCTACGAGCCCCAGATCACCGGCGAATTCCATTACGCGGAGCCATTTTACGAATTGTGAGCAACGGGCGATCCCCGAGCCGGTCGCACCCGCGGCTCCTCGCGATTCACCCACCCCGCCGCCGCGGCGGCGACAGCGGCAGACGCCGGGCGAAACCGTGGCAACCCGGTACGGGACAATTGTCCGATGAGCTCCACACCACACGACCGCCGCTACGTGCTGACCCTCGGCTGCCCGGACCGTCCGGGCATCATCGCCGGGATCACCTCGTTCATCGCCGGATTCGGTGGCTCGATCGTGGAGGCCGGTTACCATTCCGACGCCGATACCGGCTGGTTCTTCACCCGCCAGGCGATCGCGGCCTCGACGGTGCCGTTCGAATTGGACGAGTTGCGCGACCGGTTTTCCGGTGTCGCCGAGGACCTGGGTTCGGAGACCGAATGGCGCGTACACGACACCGGGGCCCGGCGGCGTGCGGTACTGCTGGTCAGCCGGGACGGGCACTGCCTGCACGACCTGCTCGGCCGCGCGGCCAGCGGTGAGCTGCCCGCCACCATCGAGGCCGTGATCGGCAACCACCCGGATCTGGCGGGGATGACCGAGGCGCACGGGGTGAAGTTCCACCATGTGCCGTTCCCGAAGGATCCCGCCGAGCGCGGCCCCGCCTTCGAGCAGGTCCGCGCCCTGGTCGACGCGCATGATCCGCACGCGGTGGTGCTGGCCCGCTTCATGCAGGTGCTGCCGCCCGAGCTCTGTGAACACTGGGCGGGCCGGGCCATCAATATCCACCACAGCTTCCTGCCCTCGTTCGTCGGCGCCCGCCCGTACCACCAGGCCTTCGCCCGGGGTGTGAAGCTGATCGGCGCCACCTGCCACTACGTGACGGCCGAACTGGATGCGGGCCCGATCATCGAGCAGGACGTCAGCCGTATCGATCACGCCGACGATGTCCGCGATATGGTCCGCCAGGGCCGCGATATCGAACGCGTGGTGCTGGCGCGCGGTTTGCGCTGGCATCTGGAGGGCCGGGTCCTGGTGCACGGCCGCCGCACCGTCGTCTTTTCTTGAGCGGTGGGTTACCCGACGGCTTCGGCGGGCTGGTACACCGCGTCGAGTACGAGGGCGAGTTCGTCGTTGAACCGCTCGTACATTTCGACATTGCTGAGGTGGCCGGTCTCGAGCACCTCGTAGCGCACCAGAGACCCGGTCTCGGTGAGCATCTCGGCGATCCGCTCGGAATGCACCGGCGGCGTCAGGTCATCGGCGGAGCCGGCCAGAACCGTGGTGGGCACCACGAGGTTTCGGGCGGACTCACCGAGATCCATTTCGGCGAGCAGGATGCCGAAGCGAGCGCGCACCGCGGCCGGACAGGAGCGCACCACGGCCATGCTGTAGTCGATCAGGTCGTCGCTGGCGGCCAGGCTCATGATCTGGCGGGCGAAAGCCCATTTCACCGGCGCCAGCGGAGGGAAGACGATCGGCGTACCGAGGCCGAGGCGACCGATGAAGTACGGCAACGGGATTCGCCGGTGCAGCCGCGGTAGCTCGCGGTTGAACAACGGCACCACGGTGGTCTCGGCTACCAGCCGGTCCGGCGCGGTGTTGGTGAGCAACACCGCGTGCGCCCGCCGGGTGACCTGGTCGGGGTAGCGTCCGGCCCATGCCTGCAGGGTCATGCCGCCGAGGCTGTGGCCGACCAGTACGGCCCGCTGTCCGGCGGGCACGGTGGCATCGAGCACCGCGGCCAGGTCGTCGGCGAGCAGATCCATGGTCAGTTCGCTGGAACCGAGTTCGCTGCGGCCGTGGCCGCGCTGGTCGTAGGCGACCACGCGGTACTCACCGGCGAAGGCATTGATCTGAGCGTTCCAGTACTCGATGGCGCAGGTCCAGCCGTGTACCAGCACGATGACCGGCGCATCGGAGGGGCCGTAGGCGTGCACCCGCAACCGGGCGCCGTCCTCGGTGCGCACGGGGACGACCTCGTGCGGGATGGTCGGCGGGTTCAGGGCCGCGGTCGCGTAGGTGCGGGACCGCAGGTCGGCACGGTGTGCGTCGAGCAGACCCCGGGTCTTTCCCCGAAAGTCCACCAACGCGGGCGGAAACAGTGCGCGCATCGGACACTCCTTTGTGTTACTGCTCGATACAGTAACTTCGATGCGCGCCGCTTGCTAGTGCAAGCACTCGAAAAGTTATCGAGTCTTCCGACCCGCCGACCGCGCTGTGCGGGCCGGTAAACGGGTAGCTACCAGCGCGGACCGCGCTGGATCTCATCCACCTTGGGCCGCACATCCGCCAGGTAGACGCCGGTCGCGATGATCGCGATGAAGGCGAACAGACCCAGCCCCGCTGGCGACAGCAGCAGGAGCAGCAACGCCACACCGAGGATCGCCAGCCAGATCGGCTTGGTCTGCTTATCGACCGCCGTAAAGGCATCGGGGCGCTGCCGGATGGCGTGAATCAGCGCGAAGATCGTCGCACCGAGAGCCGCCAGCCACAGCACGAGAAGGATCATTCCGGTCAAACCGTTCACGGTGTTCACCTGACCATCATACGAGCGCAGCCCCCGCACATCAGTGGGTGCGGGGGCTGTGCGTGGGCGTTGTCCGGGAGGTCAGGCCTTCTTCGGGGCGGCCTTCTTGGCCGGAGCCTTCTTGGCGGCAGGCGCGCGCTTGACCGGGGCCTTCTTCGGGGCGCCATCGGCCTCGGAAGGCACGGTCTCGGTGGACACCGCGACGACCTCGGCGTCGACGACCGGATCGTCGACCTCGACCTCGACCTCATCCTTGACCGGGCGACCGAGCAGGCCGTTCACCCGGTCCAGCACATCCTCGGCGCGACCGGCGGCGTCTTTGTACAGGGTCTCGACGCGGTCGATCTGATCCTCGACCAGATGGTTGGCACGCAACCGATCGACGGTCTCCTCGCCGCGCACGGCCAGGTCCGCGTAGATGTCGAGGACCTGCCGGTAGTACTTCTCGGCCAGCGTGCGCAGCTCCTCCGGGGTGAACTTCTCGCGCAGTTCGGCGAGGTCCTCCGGGAGCTCGGAGGGCAGCCCGGACAGACGCTCGCGCAGCGTCTCGAACTGGGCCTGCACATCGGCGGGCACGTTGGAGAAGCGCTCGCGCGCCTCCTCGACCCGGCCGCTGACATCGGCGGTGGCCGCCCGCTCGCGGACCTGGGTGACGACGTCCAGCGCGGCGGCATAGACGGCATCCCCGGCGCCGACGGCGGCGAACAGGGGCTTGGTGACAGTGGCGTTCTTATCGGTCATTCTTCGTTCTCCTGGCGTGGCGGAGTTTCGGTTACGGTGCGCGGAACGTCGCTGTCCCACTCCCCCCCTGGTTCGTTCCCTCCGTTTTCGCGGCGAAACGATTCATAGATGTCCAGCAACACCTGCTTCTGCCGTTCGCTGATCGCCGTATCGGCAAGCAAGGCATCCCGGATCGGGCTGTGCGGCCGCTGCTCCAGATAGCCGGCCCGTACGTACAACACCTCCGAGGACACCCGCAGTGCCTTGGCGATCTGCGCGAGTACTTCGGCGGAGGGATTGCGCAATCCACGCTCGATCTGACTGAGATACGGATTGCTCACCCCCGCCAGCGCGGCGAGTTGGCGCAGCGAGACTTGCGCGGCTTCTCGCTGTGCCCTGATGAAACCTCCGATGTCGTGCGCCGCGTTGGCGACACGCCCTCCTCGTTCTCCGACGCCGGCCGATTCCTCGGACGAACTGTCGGTGTACTCGGCGGAAACCTCGGGCTGGTCTGCCATCACTCACCTTCTGGCGGTTGTACGGATTCAATTCTAGGGGAGGGTGCTAACTATTGCAAGCACAGTGCTAGCACCCTTCGGGCAAACATGTAGCGCTTTACGCTCAGCCGTGGAACAGCAGCTGTGAAATCGTGTAGATCGCCAGCCCGGCCAGCGAACCGACGACCGTTCCGTTGATCCGAATGAATTGCAGATCGCGCCCGACCTGCAATTCGATCTTCTTACTCGCCTCCTCGGCATCCCACTTGGCAACCGTATCGGTGACCAATGTGGTGATCTCCCCGGCATAGTTTCCCACCAGATAACGCGTACCACGGTCGATCCAACCGTCGACCTTGGCCCGCATCTCCTGATCGTCGCGGAGTCGCTCACCGAGCTGCTGCACATTCTCGGCCACCTTGCGCCGCAGCGTGCTGTTCGGATCGTCGGCCGACTCCAGGATCAGCCGCTTGGCCGCGCGCCAGGTCGCCTCGGCCATGCCGGTGATCTCCTCGCGGCCCATCACCTGGGCCTTGATCCGCTCCGCCTTCTTGATCATGGCGTCGTCGTATTGCAGATCGTTGGCAAATTCCTCCAGAAAGCGATTCGCCGCCAGCCGCACCTCGTGATCCGGTGTGGACCGCACCTTCCAGGTGAACTCGACCAACTCCCGGTAGATCTTTTCTGAAAGCAGAATGTTTACGAATTTCGGCGCCCATTGCGGCGCGTCACGCAAAACAATCCGGTCGATCGTCTCCTGGCTGCCCAGCGCCCACTGGTGTGCGCGCTCAGCAAGCATGTCCAGCAGCGCCAACTGGCGGTTATCCGCAAGCAGCTCCGCGAGCACCCGCCCGATCGGCGGACCCCACAGCGGTTCGGCGATCCGCTTCACGATCGTGTTGTCGATGATCTGCTCGACATCCTCGTCCCGCAGCACACCCACCACCGCGCGCAGAATCGTCGAACTCTCCTCGGCCACCCGGGCGGCATGCCCCGGATCGGCCATCCAGCGGCCGGCCCGCCACGAGATCTGCGCCGAACTCACCTTCGCCGACACCACGTCCGGCGCCAAGAAGTTGGTGCCGACGAAGCTGCCGAGGCTGGCCCCGAGCTGATCCTTCTTCTTGCGGATGATCGCGGTATGCGGAATGGGCAGGCCGAGCGGATGACGGAACAGCGCGGTCACCGCGAACCAGTCGGCCAGCGCACCGACCATGCCCGCCTCCGCGGCGGCCCGTACATAACCGACCCAATCGCCGCCCGCACCTCGCGACTCCAGCCAGCGGCAGAACAGGTAGACCACGGTGGCGAAGGCGAGCAGCCCGGTGGCAAGCGCCTTCATCCGGAACAGATCCCGCCGCTTACTCGCCTCGTCGACGAAGAAACCGGTCGGACCCGCCGGACTGGGCGCTTCGAGCACGGCGATGTCGGATCGGCGGCGCTCGCGGGGCCCCGCGTAGTCACGCTCCGCTGCCGCCTCCGGGCCCGTCGCTCGTGCCGCTGTGTTGCCGGGAGCTTTCTCCATATGTCCCATTCTGCTGTGCCGAGGCCGTGCGACGAGCTCCCGGACGTCGCGCGGGACGACAGAATCTGTGGTTCGTACCGCATCGGCGACCCAAACGCGACTCAGCGGGGTGGCCTGCACCTAAGCTGGAAGTCCACGACAATTACGAACGAGGGAGCCCACGCTGTCCACCGAAGACCTTGTCGACGTCGGCGAGCTCGCCGAGCGACCGGCGGCGGTCCGCACCGGCCGGACGGACGGACGTAAGCGCCGGTGGCGGCAACACAAGATCGACCGTCGCGAGGAACTCGTCGACGGCACCCTCGCCGCCGTTCGCAACCGCGGCTCCAATGCGGGCATGGACGAGATCGCGGCCGAGATCGGCGTTTCGAAGACCGTGCTCTACCGGTACTTCTCCGATAAGAACGATCTGGTCCACGCGACCATGCAGCGGTTCATCGAGACCACCCTGATGCCCCGCGTCTACGAGGCGATCAGCCTGGACGCCGCGGAGTACGACCTGGTGCGCTCGGCCCTCGCCGCCTATGTCGGCACCGTCGACGCGGACCCCGAGGTCTACCGCTTCATCATGGGTAACGGCTCGGATCAGTCCTCGCTGGCGGAGTTCGAGAAGCTCTTCGCCGAGGTCGTCTCCACCGTCATCGTGGATCGCGGGCGCGAGCACGGCGCGGAGACCGAGGGCGCGATGCTCTGGTCCTATGTACTGGTCGGCGGCATCCAGCTGGCTACGCACTGGTGGACCACCGACAAGACGATGTCGCGCGAGGAAGTCATCGACTACCTGACCATGATGGTGTGGAGCGCCATCGAGGGCATGATGCGCGCCCGCGGCTCCCGCGCGGTCTTCAACGCGCAGCCGCATGTGCTGTCGAACGGGGTCGAAGACACCGCCTCCTGACAGCCGGATCGCGGGCCGGCGGTGTGACGGCCGACTCGACTTTGCCGAGCCGTTGGCTAGTCTGAACCGAGCGGTGCACCACAGTGGGGTAGGTCACCGCCCGCGCGTCGGCACCAATGGAGGTACCTCGATGGCGAAGCAAGTGCCGACTTCTCGGCTTGCTCGTGGCACCAAGCTGGGGGCAGTGGCAGCGAGTTCGGTGCTGCGGACCCAGCGCACCCGGCTGTCGATGCGGGGCAGGTCAGAGGCCGTGCGGGCGAAGATGGCGGAAGAGTCGATGATCCGCACCACCGAACAGGTGGTCATGGTGCTCGGCACCATGAAGGGCGTGGCCATGAAGCTCGGCCAGATGATGTCGGTCCTCGATCTCGACCTGGTGCCCGAGGACCATCGCGAACGTTTCCAGAAGCGGCTGGCCGTGCTGCGCAATGCGGCGCCGACGGTCTCCTTCGAGTCCATGCGCCGGGTGATCGAGGAGGACTTCGACAGGCCGCTGGACGAGGTCTTCGCCGAATTCGAGCCGGAACCGATCGCGGCGGCCTCGATCGGACAGGTGTACCGGGCGCGCCTGCACGACGGCCGCGTGGTCGCGGTGAAGGTCCAGTACCCGGGCATCGATGCGGCGGTGCGGGCGGACCTGAAGAACCTGAACATGTTCCGCAAGGTGCTGCAATCGGCGATGCCGTGGGTGACGCCCGCGGTGCTCGACGAGCTACGGCTGAATATGGAGAGCGAGCTCGACTATCACGCCGAGGCCGCCACCCAGCTGCAGATCGCCGAGCTCTACGCGGGCCACCCGTTCATCGCGGTGCCGCGTTCACTGCCCGAGTTGAGCACCACCCGGGTTCTGGTCAGCGAATATCTGCCGGGCAAGGGCTTCGAGGAGATCCGGCAGCTGCCCGCGGCCGAGCGCAATCGGGTCGGCGAGATCATCTACCGCTTCTACGTCGGATCGCTGTTCACATTCAACGAGTTCTGCGGTGACCCGCACCCGGGCAATGTGCTGCTGGTCGACGACGGCCGGGTCGGCTTTCTGGACTTCGGACTGTTCAACCGGATGGATCCCGAACATGTGCGGTTCGAGCTGATCTGCCTGCGTGCGGCCGCCGAGGACCGGGCCGAGGACTTGCGGGAGTTGATGATTCAGCGCGGGGTGATCGACTCACCGGAGGAGATCGGCGCCGAGGAATGCCTCGAATACGTGCTGGCGGCCTCGGAATGGTGTCTGATCGACGAGGAGCTGACCATCACCCCGGAGCTCGCCAGCGGCGCCTTCCTGCTCGCGGTGGATCCGCGGGCCAGCGAATTCGCCGGGATGAAACAGCAGAATCTGCCTCCGGAGCACCTGTTTTCGCGGCGTGCCGACTTCCTCACCTTCGGCATGCTCGGCCAGCTGAACGTCACCGCGAACTGGCACCGGATCTCGCGCGAATGGCTCTACGACGAACCGCCGGTCACCGAACTCGGCAAGGCCCACCGGCAGTGGCTCACCGAGAACCCGCCCGTCACCACGAAGCGGGCGCCGAAGACTCCCGACAGGAAAGCGGCGCCGAAGAAGACCATCGGCCGGGCGCGTAGCGGCGAAGCCTGAACGCGCACTTCGGCCTTCGAACAGGAACGAAAGAGACAGTCATGGCAGACAACCGAGAATTCGACCTGATCCTTTTCGGCGCAACGGGTTTCGTCGGCAAGCTCACCGCGGAGTATCTGATCGGCGCCGCACCCGCGACCGCTCGCATCGCGCTGGCCGGGCGGTCGCTGGACAAATTGACCCGGGTGCGTAGCGAACTCGGCCCAGGCGCGGCGGATTGGGCTCTGGTGGTGGCCGATTCGACCGATCAGGCCGCACTGAACGCGCTCGCCGCACGCACCAAGGTCGTCGTCACCACGGTCGGACCGTACCTGCGCTACGGGCTGCCGCTGGTGGCGGCCTGCGCCGAGGCGGGTACCCACTACGCCGATCTCACCGGTGAGCCGCTGTTCATCCGGGAGGCGATCGATAAGTACCACGACCAGGCCGTCGCCACCGGCGCGAAGATCGTGAATTCCTGTGGGTACGACTCGATTCCGTCGGATCTGAGCGTGTACCAACTGTATCGGCGTTCGGTCGCGGACAATGCCGGCGAGCTGACCGACACCACGCTGATCGCCAGCCTCAAGGGCGGCGTGAGCGGCGGCACCATCGACTCGGGGCGCGCCATGATGGAGGCGATCGCCGAGGATTCGTCCAAGGCGGCCGTGCTGGCGCATCCGTATTCGCTGAGCCCGGACAAGTCGATGGACCCGGACGTCGGGCGCCAGTCCGATCAGGCATTGCAGCGGGCCAGCAGTATCGACCCGAGCCTGGACGGCTGGGTCGGCACCTTTGTGATGGCCGCGCACAACACCAAGATCGTGCGGCGCAGCAACGGCCTGCTCGGCTGGGTATACGGCAAGAACTTCCGCTACCGCGAGGTGATGAACGCGGGCAAGTCACCCTTCGCGCCGCTGGTCGCGGCGGGTTTCGCGGGCGGCATCGTGGCAACGATGACGGCGGGCGCGCTGCTGTCCCGGATATCGGTGGGCCGCAAACTGCTGGATCGGGTGCTGCCGAAGCCGGGCACCGGACCGAGCGAAAAGGCCCGCATGAGTGGGTGGTTCACGATGAAGACCTACGCGAACACCACCTCCGGCGCGAAATACGTGGCCACCTTCGCGGGCCAGGGCGATCCGGGGTACCAGGCGACGGCGGTGCTGCTCGGCGAGGCCGGACTGTGCCTGGCCCTGGACACCGATAGCCAGCCCGAGCTGGCGGGCATTCTCACCCCCGCCTCCGCGATGGGCGACGCGCTCACCGATCGACTGCGGGCCGCTGGCATGACGATCGACGTCGATCGGGGCTGAATCACCCGATGAATCTCGCTCGACGCACCATGAACGCGCCCGCGCTCGCCGCGGTCTACGAACGTGCCTGGCGGCCGACGCTGTTCTACCTGGCGAGCGGGCGGACGACGGCGGCCGATCGTCGTGACGCCGTCACCGCGCTCGGCCTCGACGGCAATCAGAAGGTTCTCGATATCGCCTGCGGCCCGGGCAATTTCACGCGCTATCTGAGCAACAGGCTGTCCGGTGACGGCTATGCCATCGGCCTGGACTATTCCGAGCCGATGCTGGCCCGCGCGGTGGTCGACAATGCCGGCCCACGGGTCGGCTACCTCCGTGGCGACGCCCGCACACTGCCGTTCGCGGACGGCACCTTCGACGCGGTCTGCTGCTTCGGTGCGTTGTACCTGATCCCGGATCCGCTCGCGGCCACCCGGGAGATGGTGCGTGTGCTCGCACCGGGCGGGCGGATCGCGATCACCACCAGCCACCGCGCGGATACCGCCTTCGGCCACGCCAGCCGCATCGTCGGCGGGTGGAGCGGGCTGCGGGTGTTCGACAACGACACATTCCCGGAGCTGTTCGCCGAGCTCGGATTGGTCGATATCGATCAGCGGGTGCACCGGCTGCTGCAATACGTCCGCGCGCGTCGTCCCGCGTAGGGGCTCATGCCTTGTCGAGGCGCCGCAGTTCCTCTTCGACGTCGAACTTCGCGGACGGCCAGTCCAGCTTCAGCGTCTCCAACGCGTCGATCAGCAGTTCGGTCACGGCCAACCGGGAGAACCATTTCCGGTCGGCCGGAATCACATGCCATGGCGCGTACGCGGTCGAGGTGCGATCCACCATGGCCTGGTAGGCGTCCTGATAGGCGGGCCAGTACGCGCGTTCATCGATATCGGCCGGGTTGAACTTCCAGTACTTGTCCGGTCGCTCGAGGCGTTGGCGCAGCCGCCGCTTCTGCTCATCGAGAGAGACGAACATGGCGACCTTCACCAGCGTGATGCCCTCGTCCACCAACTCCCGTTCGAAGGCGTTGATCTCGTCATAGCGTGGCTCCCACTCGGCGGGCGGCACCAGGTTGTGTACCCGGACCACCAGGACGTCCTCGTAGTGCGACCGGTCGAAGACACCGAGTTGTCCGCCGCGCGGCAGCGCCTTGCGAATACGCCACAGGTAGTGGTGGCGCTTCTCCTCCGGTGTCGGCACGCTGAAGGCGGCATGGTCGACGCCCTGCGGATCCACCGAACCGATGACATGCCGGACGATACCGCCCTTGCCCGCCGTATCCATGCCCTGCAACACCAGCAGCACGCTGCGTTTATCGCCGGACCGGCCATTGGCGTAGAGCTTTTCCTGCAGGCCCGAGAGCAGCGTGGCCCGCTCGGCCAGCAATCCCAGGCCCATCGCCTTGTCACCGGAGAATCCGGGGGTGGCGGAGGTGTCGAGATCAGCGATCCGCAAACCATCGGCTTTCAGCGCCTCGGCGGCGGGGCGGGACCAATACTTCGCCATTTCCCATGCCTACCACGGTTCTCAGCGGATCTGAGCCAGGCGAAGCAATTGCGTAGCGAAATCTTCGTCGGAGACCGGGGTGAGGATCAGATCGTGCGAGGTCGTCAGCAGATATCGGCCGTCGCCGGTGAAATCCAGCCAGGTGCGGTGCCGGGTCGGCGGTGACATCGGATTGTCCGGATCCACGGTGACGGTGATGAAGCCACGGCAGTCGACCGGCTTACGCAGGGTATTCCGGAACCGGGTGGCGCCGCGCTGGCCGTTGGCCGAGGACGGTCCCTCGGGGTCGGGGCTCAGCACGGCATTCTGCGGTTCCCGCATCGAGCCGAGACGGCCCGGCCTGCCGGGACCGATGATCTGCACCAGCCGTTGACCGAGATTACGTGCGTGACACATCAGCACGGTCACCTTGTCCGGTACGGCGACCAGGATGCCCGCGTGGTTGTGCACCACCGCGGCGAAGGCGAGGATTCGGTCGTCGTCGATCGAATTCCCGTTGCGCTCAGCGATATTGCTGTGCTCGCCCGAGACCGTGATGGTGGTGGCGTCGGTGCGGGCGCACAGCATGAGCGCGGCGGCCAGATCCGGATCGGCCTGACGGGCGAACCGCTGCGGCAATCGCAGTGCGGCGTATTCGGTTTCGGTGCGCACGGTGGCCGCGGGCATCATATTGATCGGATACGGCCGCCGGTCCAGGCCCGTTTCGCTCTCCCAGACATGTGTGAATTCGTCCGGGGTGAAAACCCATCTCACCGTATGTCGCTCCCGCCGGGTGGGCCGTTCGGCGGGGTGAAGCGGGGCACGGCATCGCCGGAGGCCGGCATGGTCGGGGTGTAGACGTAGGTCATGGTGTCCTGGGCATCGGCTTGTGCCGCGGCGACGGACAGGTCGTGATCCAACCGCCGCTTGCCGCCGAACACGGCCTCGGCGGCCGGGTCGTCCAGCGGACGGTACTGCTGCGGCGATGCGATGGCGGCCCGAATCGCCTGCGCGGCCTCGGAATTCAACTCCATCAGCCGCTGTACCGCGCGGCACACCTCGTATGCGGTATGGCCCATCGCGATGAATTCCCTCGTGGCCCGCTGGGCCGCCTCCGCCGCACGGCCGCTCCAGCCCGCGAATTCACGGTCGGTGGTGTCGGCGAAGGTCTGAAAGGCCGTGGCGACGGCGGTCGCATTGGCCTGCCAGCAGCCCGCCACCGCACCCAGCGCGGCCGGGTCGAGGTGCTGGTGCACCCGATCCCAGATCTCCTGGTGGGTGTACGCGCCGAACCGTTCGCGCTCGGGGGCGTACGCGGGATCGGTTCCGCCACTCACCGATCCGGCGGCGGCGGTGAGGGCGCGCTGCCGCACCCGGATATCGTCGGCGGCCGCTCGGGCCGCGGAATCCACCATCGTCACCCCTCGACGGCGCCCCGGGCCGTCATCGCGGCTCCAGATAGTCGGTAACCAGTGCCAGCGCCGCGCGGTTGGCGGCCTCCGCGTCGGCCAAGCGGTGTCCCGCCGCCAGATACGCGGCCTTGAACAGCAGCGCCGTCTCCTGGAATGCCGTCATGGTGTCGAGGAATTGGTGGCCCTTCTCCGCGAAACCCGATGCCAGGCCGTGGCCCGAGGGCAGATCGGGAAAGCCCGCCACCTGCGTCACGCAATGGCCCGTTGCCATTGCCTTTCGCAGATCCTCGACGAGACGATCGCAGGCGGCGGCGAGATTATCGGCGACGTCGGCGGCCAGCTCGAAACGCGCGCCATCCGTGCCGGTGGCCGCCGCATACAGCTCCCGAGCCCTCCCCTGCCCGGTCTCCGGTACCGCCATCTGGGTATCCCCCTTCTGCTCGGTACACCCACCGCCATACTGGACGGCACTCTACCGGTAGGTAAGGTCCATCGTTGCCCGCTTGGCCGCCCCACGCGGCTGTGATATGCCGCACGATTGGTTTCGCAAGATCGCGAACCGGATCCGGTTCGCGGGAGGGCCTTTCCAGCCCTTTGCCGGGCCGACCGCGGGATGCGGGCCGATTGCTACACTGACCACCGGTCTATGACGGCTGCGGAACGGAAGGCGTTCGGTGCCCGAAATCGAAGAGGTGCTCCCGAAATATCTGCAGATTTCGGGGTACATCCGCGATCAGATTCTGCGGGGCGAACTGGCCCCGGGCGCGGAAGTACCGTCGGAACGGGAGTTGGCGGCCAGCTGGAAGGTGGCACGACCGACTGCGTCCAAAGCCTTGAATATGTTGCGCCAGCAGGGATTGGTGGAATCGCGGCGCGGTTCCGGGACCTACGTGATCGACGCTCGGGCGGACGCGCAGGTGCGCGAGGGACATGAACGGACACGGCGGTACGGGGCGCGATATGCCGAGCACGAATCGGTGACGGTGCTGTCGGCCGAGGTGGTGCCGGGAGCCGAAGAGGTCACCGCGGCATTGGGTCTGCCGCCCGGGAGTTCCGCAATTGCCCGAAAGCGGTTGATTGCCAACGACTCCGGTCCGATCCAACTGTCCACCTCGTGGTTTCCCGGCACATTCGCCGAGACAGCCGAGAAGTTGCTGATCGCCGCGCGGTTGCCAGGCGGTACCGCGCGCTATATCGAGCAGGCGACCGGACTTCTGGTCGCCTACGCGCGCGATGAGGTCGGCGCACGACTGGCCGGGGCGGAGGAACGCCGCCTACTCGGACTGACACGACCGGCGGCCGTACTCGTATACCACCTGACGCTGCACGCCACCGACGGAACGGTGCTCCAGTTCGACGAAATCGTAAATCCCCCTGAGCACTGGGCATTTCAGCAGGAATACTCCCTCGGCTCCTAGCCCGCGATCTTCGTTGACAGCCTGCCCCACCAGTGGCATAGTCCACTCTGTCGAGAATGGCATAGGCCACAGGGTGGGAGGTGCGATGTTCGATCAGTTGACCATCGGTAGTTGGGTGATCGTCGGCGAGCAGTGTTCGATCCGACGTGCCCCACTCCGCCGCGAAGATTATCTGACATACGTATTCGAGAGCGGCGGAGCCGAATTCGAGTTCGCGATGGCTCCCGGGATTTTTCGGAAGATGATCGATCTCGGTACTGCGCCGCCGACGGCGCCGGATCGGCCGGATTGAGGTAAGCGGCGACCGGTAGATAGTTTCGCGCACACTTCCTCGCCGCCTGGTTTTCCACACGGCGCGGAGGTGTGGGTGAGATGCCACCGGCGCTGTCGGGCTCTAGCCAGGTCAGGGCGGGGGCGTGGCTCGAAGATGTCTGTACTGCTGAACGGTTGGAGGAGGTGGCTGAGCATTGCGAGGAGGTGCGGGTGGGATCCAACCGGCGCTGTTCGTCGGGCGACAGCCAGGTCGAGGCGGGGCGTCCGGTGGAGCGAAGGCGTCTTGGGGGCTGAGTGGTTGAGGGAAGGCGGCTTCGCTCCTCGAGGAACAGTGCCCGGAGCGGCTGGGCGCGTTGGGGAACGGTGCACTGAAGGTAACTCGCATGTTGGGGACAGTGTCCGAGAGCGGTGGCTGAGCACGTTCGGGGAACGGTGCTCGAGGATGGCTGAGCACGTTAGGGACGAATCGCCCCAGGTGGACGTATTGCAGTGGCGGCGAGCCTACCCGGGTTTGCACTGGAGCAGCGCTGGGCGCGTTGGGTGGCCTACCGGGCTTACCTCCCGCAGGTAGGTGCGCGGTGTTCAGCTTTGTGGGCCGGTCGACCGGCTGTGGTCCGGTTTCGCGAATTCAATGATGAAAAGTGGAGTGTTGTTGAGGGATTGGGCGACGACGGCTGCGATGTGGTCGACGGTGAAAATGGGAGTGAGGTCACCAGCGCGGTGATGTCGTTCTGCGGGTGGAGGAATGGCGGTCGTTCGACGCTGAGCAGCAACCGCTTTCCCTGTCGTCGATGACCGCATTCTCTTGTCCGGCGGGTTTGTAAGGCGACCACAGCCCGCCAGCCGGGCCGGAAGCCCGCACCGCACATCCTGGCAGCAGGGGACAGTCGGGTACGGCAGGCGGCGCGCCCAGCACTGCTATATCGGCACGAAGGGCCGCGAAAACCCCTCACTCGACCAGGGATCCGCGCCAGACGCGACCCAGCGACCGAAGCTTGGTGTCGATTCGACAAACCGCACAATACATTCGGCGAACACACATCGCCGCACCGATACAGGACGCAGTACGCGGTCACAACCCATACGGATTGCGAAGGCGGCCTGCGGTACGGACCTACGAGGACCCTCGCGGGGTTGTGAACACGGTCTTCGGCCACCAGCGGTGCGCGATCATGGCTTGTGCTCCCGTTACCTTCTTCGTGGTCGTGAACCAGGGCCACGGTCGCCAGGCCCGGTATGACTTCTTGCCCCTGTCTTTCGCATGATCCGGGGGGTGGTGTCGCCGGGTCCTGGTGGCATCGACGGACCGCCGATAGGGACAGGGCCGAACACAGGTCTCTTCGTAACGTGGGTGCCGGGCGTCGATGCCGGATCGGGCGGCCGTCCAGTGGTTCGACTTGATGAAGGAACGACGACTTGGCACAGGCGTGCGGATACGACGACGACCTCGCCGGTGAAGCGACCCGCACCAGCAACCGCATCCGCGGCCTGCTCACCGGAATCCATCCCGCCCTCGAACGAGTCCTCGGACCACGAGCAACCCACCCAGCGGTCCTCGAGATCCTGTCCCGCTGCGACGGCCCCGCCGGAATCCGCACCGCCGGGCGACGGAAACTGACCACTATCGCGATCAAACACGCACCCCGCATGGGTGCCGCCTGGTCGAGGAGATCCTGGCCGCACTGCCCACCCAGACGGTCACAGTCCCGGGCAGCAAGGCCGCCGAAGCGGTCTTGCCGACACTGGCCGACCAGCTCAAAGCCGTTCTCCAGCCAAGGCAATCGATCGCCTATGACATCGAGAGGATGCTCGATGCGCACCCTCCTTCCAAGGTCCTGACCTCGATGCCCGGCATCGGAGTCAGGACCGGAGCCCGCATCCTGCTCGAAGTCGGCGACGGCTCCGACTTCGCCTCCTGCGGCCACCTCGCCGCCTACGCCGGCATCGCCCCGGTCGCTCACCGTTCCGGCTCCTCGATCCGCGGCGAGCACCCCCGCCCGGTCCGGCAACCACAAACTCAAACGAGCCTTGTTCCTGTCCGCCTTCGCCGCACTACACGACCCCGCATCCCGCGCCTACTACGACCGCAAGAGAGCCAAGGGCAAGAAACACAACGCCGCCCTCATCTGCCTGGCCCGACGCCGCTGCGACGTCATCTACGTCATGCTGAAAACCAAACAACGCTACCGAAATCCGCTGGTCCCAGCATCGACGTGATGCCACGATGACGTGACTTCATTCGTCATGACGACCTGCGCTGAGAGGACGCCGCATGATCGCGGATCTCCGCATCCGTTTCGCTGTAGACGATGAGGTGCTCTCGCGGCTCCACGCCGACGCATTCGGCGGTGACCACGTGCTGAGCCCTTGGACAGCGCGTCTGAAACGGCACAGCAGATCGTGGGTCGGTGCGTTCGTCGGCGATCGGCTTGTCGGGTTCGTGCATGCGGTCTGGGATGGAGGTCGGCATGCGTTCCTCCTCGACACCGTGGTCGACCCCGACTTCCAGCATCAGCGCATCTGAACCAGCCTGGTCGCGGCTCTTGTCGGCGACCTACGCGATCTCGGTATCGAGTGGCTCCACGTCGACTACGAACCACACCTCAACAGCTTCTATCACGACACCTGCGGATTTCGAACCACAGACGCCGGCCTACTACGACTGAACTGACACCGAAACGCCACGACGGCGCAACCGACCACGACCGATCCAGCTTGACCAAAACCATAGGGCCCCCCGAATCGGCCAGCCCTCCCCGATCACCGCGTACCGATGCGGATCATTCATCTCAGCTCCCGATCCCGGGATGCGTAGGCGACATGCAGGCACGGCCCACACAGGGCTATGGACATGACCCACAGTCACATTCACAAAGACAGCGCGCAGGCACGGCCCGCACAGTTACGAACACGGCCCAAGTCACGTTCGTGAGGGCCGCGCGCAGGCACGACCTGCGCGGGGCTACGAACATGGCCACGGTCACGGTTGCGAAGGCGTGCAGGCACGACCCGTACGAGGTTGCGAACGCGGCGTGCGGTCATCAACCATGGCGCACCACTACGACAGCCGGTGCACGGTTAATACGTGGCATGTGGCCACGATCATGACCACGAGATCGGGGAAATGGTTGTGGCCGTGACTGTTTCACATCTGTCCAATGTGAAGACGTGCAGTTCAGATGTGAAACCCTCTGGCGTGTCGCGGTATCGGATCGGTAGGTTTAGTACATGCGTTCGAGCAGCGAGGCGGAGGAGCGACGGGTTACCGACCTGTTGCGGGTCGCTGTTGCCGAACTGCTCGAGGCGCCGTTGACAGGGCTGAGTAATGATGCGGTCGTGTGTGCGTTGCGGGAGGTCGAACAAGCTAGCCGGATGCTGGCAGCGGTGGGGCATCGTCTGATTGTGGAGGCCTCCGATCGATCGCTGCCTTCGCATAGCGGCACCGGCACGGTGAAGCGGTTCCTCATGCAAACCTTGCGGCTGTCCAGCGCCGATGCCGCGGCTCGTGTGGGCGCCGCGACCTCGCTGGGAACGTGGCATGACATGGGCGGGGAACCGGTCGAGCCACACCTGCCCGCGACGGCTGCCGCGCAAGCCGACGGCGACATTTCCGTCGATCATGCGCGTGGGATCGCCGCGGTGATGAAACGAGTACCGGGTTCGACGCGGGATGCGGAATTCCGGGCGGCCGAAGAGATCCTGGCCGATTTCGCTCGCACGGGATCACCCGATGACATTCCCAAGGTGGGCGAAGCGATCCTGGCGCGGTTGGACCCGGATGGCCATCTCACCGACGAGCGTGATCGGCAGCGGATGCGGGGTATCAGCATCGGGCGCCAGCGCGCGGATGGAATGTCCCCGATCCGTGGTGAGCTCACCCCGACTCTGCGCGCATTGCTGGATCCGGTTGTCGCGAAACTCGGGCGGCCGGGTATGAACAATCCGGAGGATCCCGACAGCCCCTGCGGGGATTACGAATTCGTCGACAACGACCGGTTGGCGGCGGCCGCGCGGCGCGATACCCGCACCACCGCGCAACGCACACATGATGCGGTGCTGGCGTTGCTGCGACCGGGGGTGTCCCCCGATGCGCTCGGTCGGCATCGCGGGTTGCCGGTGTCGACGATTCTCACCATGAGTGTGGCCGATGTCGAGAAGGCCGCGGGGGTCGCGACGACGGCGACCGGGGGCACGGTGCCGTTGCCGGAGGCGTTGAAACTGGCCGAACGCTCACAGCCGTTCCTGATGGTGTTCAACCACGACGGTGTGCCACTGCATCTGGGGAAGACCAAGCGCCTGGCGACCGCCGACCAGCGGATGGCGTTGATCGCCGCCGTACGTGGCTGTTCCCGCCCAGGTTGCGACGCACCGGCAAGCTTGTGCGCGATCCATCATGTCACCGAATGGGGCAAGGGAGGGCCCACCGACATCGGCAATGAGACCCTGGCGTGCGATCGCTGCCACGCCTTGGTCCACAACGGCCCCGGCGGCTGGAAAACCGTTGTCCTGGGACCGGACTCGAAGTATCCCGGCCGCACGGGATGGATCGCACCACCTCATCTCGACCCGTCGCAAACCCCGACGGTCAACCATCGCCACCACCCCGGCGAATTCCTTGCCGAAGCACTCGCCCGCATCCACACCCACACGAACCTCGAACACCACCGACACCTCCGACGGCTGCATCGCCTAGAGCAGCCGATGTCGGCGCACCCCGAAGTCGTCGCCGAACGCGGCGGCACCGCGGTGGCCGCGTCGACCGCTAGGTCATGTACCGGTCCGCCCCGGACGGGCGCAACACTCGGACGCTGATCGGCGTATCGGTCAGCTCCGTGCCGAGTCGCCGGTCAGGTATTCGCGGAGGCGGAGGTTCTTGCGCAGGATCTTGCCCGTGGCGGATTTCGGGATGGTGTCCAGGAATCAGTTCACGGCAGCGCTGACGGGTTATTCGCCGGGCTTCCGAGCCGTCAACACCGGCTGGAAGAATCCGGCGTCCTCCGGCGTATGCCAGGTCGGGTGTTCGAAACCGGCGTCGAGGACGAAGGCCGCGAGTTGGTCGCGGGTAAGTGCCCAGTAGCGCGATCGAGCGGAGTCGACCGTCCAGGAGTCGTTCCGCTCGGTGAGTTGGAACAGCTCCAGGTCGTAGTGCTCGTCATCCCAGTGCCAGAGCTGGAAGCTGACGGTGCGGGCCGTCGGGGTGACCGCCGAATTGGGTGGCGTGCTGGTGGGGCGGTGGATTCGGAGGGCGTCGTAGTCGCGGGTGGTGGCGAGTAGCAGCCCACCCGGCTTCAGAACTCGGCGCAGTTCGGTGAGCGCGGCCGTCAGATCGGGCGGCGTCAGCAGATGCGGGAGGGCATTGTCGGCGCAGACGACCACATCGGCCCAGGCGGAGCGGAACGGCAGGGCGCGCATATCGGCCGCCGCCGTGGCCAGGGGCAGGTCACGGGCATGCGCCTCCGCTGTGGCGCGCGCCGTGGCGGCCGGGCTGAGGTCGGTGGCGATAACGGTGTGGCCACGCGCGGCGAGGCCGAGGGACTGGGTGCCGATACCGGCGGCGGCGTCGAGGACGATCCGTCCGCCCGGACCGAGCTCACCGCGGATGAGCGCGTCGAGCGCCCGGCCCTGGTCGGTGATCGCCCGGTCCCAGTCGCGGTAGAGCAGGTGGTAGGTGGCGGCCAGGTGGTCGTAGAAGCCGCGCGCCGAATCGCCGGACATGGCTTCACCGTAGTTATATCGGGACAGCTCGGTCACGGGAGCTGGTGCACGGCGCGGGATCCGGGACGATGCGTCGGCCAAGCCGCATCGCCGACATCGCCGGTTCGGACGAATTCGCCCCAGTACCGTCGTGTTCGAACGCCGACGGCGTCGAGCTGGGCCGGGCTCAGCGGTCGCACCATGGGTGCGTCCCGCCAGTCCGTGGCGGCACCGAAGAGCAGCGGCAGCTCGATGCAATGGCACGCGCCGAAGGGGTTGTCCGGATGCAACCACCCGAATCGATAGCAATAGACCCGCGCCCCGGCATCGGTCAGCAGGTCCGCGAACCGGAATACTCCGTCCTCGAAGGCCTTTCGACCGACAATTCGCCGTACCGCCGCGATGAGCGGCTCCCCGAGCACCGGCACCCGGCGCACCCTCCCGAAGACCGGATGCGGACCGTCGTAGAACGCCCGCATCTCCTCGGCAGTACATCCCATCAGCACCTGCGCGGCTCCGGCCCGCTCACGCACCGTCCGGTCCCACACCGTTTGCGCGGGCAACGGGTCGGTCTCCCATACCGGCAGATACGGCGGTGCGGCATTGAGCCCACCCGGCCCGGCCAGGCGCAGCACCGCCCGTCCCTGTGCGGCGAGCAGATCCGGCAGCGCGGCGGTCGCCGGATCGCCGTCGAGCTCGTCCAGAAAGACGGCCCCGGCCTTTTCCGCGGCCGCGTGGCTCTGGAAGGACACCCCGAATGGGGAGCTCTGCACGATGGCACGCGTGAAAAGTCGACGGGCACTCTCGATTCCGAGCATCGCGACGACCGAGTGGGCACCGGCCGACTGCCCTGCCACGGTGATGCGTCCGGGGTCACCGCCGAATGCGTGAATGTTGTCGCGCACCCATTCCAAGGCCGCGATCTGATCGAGCAGCCCGAGGTTTCCCGGGGAAATCCCCTGCGCCCGTAGATAACCCAGCACGCCGAGCCGGTAGCTGACCGATACCACCACGATCCCGGTCTCGCGCACGAGTCGCGCCGGGTCGTACAGATTCCATTCGCCGCTGCCGGTCAGATAAGCCCCACCGTGCAGCCAAACGAGCACCGCACAGCGGCCCGGCTCGGCATCGGCGGGTGCGGTAACGCTCAGCACCAGGCAATCCTCGGTCTGTGCCAGCGGCTCCGGCCAACCCATGACGGTGCCGAGCCGCGCGGGTAACTGCGGCGCGGTCGCGTGGGGGGAACGTGCGTCGCGCACCCCTTGATGCGCGGGTTCGCGCTCCGGCTTGCCGAACCGGGCGGCCCTGGCATAGCGGATGCCGCGAAACGCGACCACCCCCGCTTCCGTTCGCCCCTGCCATCGCCCGGAGGGCGCGACCACGTCGTCCATGACACTCTCACCTTCTATCGCAAGTCGACTTGCGATATGGCCCACGGTAAGTGCCGCCATCCCACAACGCAAGAAGACTTGCGATAATCGATCCATGGCCGATCCGACCCACACCCCGCAGCTGCGCGGCGCTCGACTCCAGCGGGCCGTGCTGGACGCGACGCTGGCGCGCATCGAAACCATCGGCATCGACCACGTGCGCGTCGCCGACGTCGCCGCCGACGCGGGCGTGCACGAGACCTCGATCTACCGCCGCTGGAAGACGCTGACCCGACTGCTGCTCGACGCGCTGCTATCGCGGATCGACACCGAAATCCCGATCCCCGACACCGGATCGGTGCGTGCGGACCTGGTGGCATTCATGTCGGATCTGATCCGGTTCGCCGAGACGCCGTCCGGCGCCGCGCTCATCCGCGGCACCGTCGTCTCCGAAACCGATCCGGAGGTGGCCGGGGTGCGCCGCGAGTTCTGGACGCGCCGCCTCGGCGCTTCGGAGGAGATCATCCGGCGCGGTATCGCCCGCGGCGAGATCGCGGCGACCACCGATCCACGGCTGACCATGCTGACCCTCGGCGGCCTGGTCCACTTGCGGATCACCCACCTGGGCGATCCGCTCCCCGCCGATCTCGCGGACACCGCCGTCGACCTGGTCCTGACCGGGGTGACGCCCCGCTGACCGATTTTTCGGAATCTCTCAGGTTCACCCACGATGATGTGGGCCGTGCCCGACCACGCGGGAAGATCCCCGGAACTACCATCGTGGCGGCAGGCGAAACCGGTTAGGCGAGCGAAAGGCGTGGTGAACGCACGGTGAGCAAGAACCCGGGTGGACGGAAGAATCCGAACCCTCTGGCGAAGGTGCAGCGGGCCGACCGCAACCGCAAGATCCTCATCCAAGTGGCCGTGGCCGTAGTCCTGATCGGCCTCGTCGCGGGCATCGGCATCGGCCTGGCGATGAAGAAGTCCGACAAGGACAATCCCGGCCCCACCCCGTCGATCGCCGCTACCGCGGGCCAGAACCCGAGCGGAATCACCGGCGCCATCACCGACAACGGTTCGATCCGCATCGGCAAGCCCGACGCCAAGACCACCGTGCGGGTCGTCGCCGACCTGCAATGCCCGGCCTGCCAGGCCTTCGAGGCCGCCAATAAGCAGGTGCTCGAGGATTCGGTGAACAACGGCACCGCCGCGGTCGAGTACAACATCATCTCGTTCCTGGACCGCGCGTCCTCCGGAACCGAATACTCCAGCCGCGCGGCGAACGCGTCCTACTGCGTGGCGCAGGCCGATCCGTCGAAGTATCAGGCCTGGCTGGCCGCGATGTTCGCGCAGCAGCCGCTGGAGGGCGGCTCCGGCCTGACCAACGAGCAGTTGATCGAGATCGCGAAGTCCGTCGGCTACTCCGATGACGTGGCGAGCTGCATCAACGACCGCACCTACGACAAGTTCGTCAAGGCCAAGACGCAGGAGGCCTTCGACAGCGGCATCCAGTCGACCCCGTCGGTCTTCGTCAACGGCAAGCAGATCAACCCCAGCGGTCTCGCCCAGGCGATCGCCGCCGCAAGCGGACAGTGATCGACACCCCGCCCCGGTCCGCCTGGCTGCTCCTGCTGGGCGGACTGGCGGGCTGGCTCGCCTCCGTGGCGCTGACCGTCGAACGGTTCAAGCTCCTCACCGATCCGGGCTATCGGCCCTCGTGCAGCATCAACCCCATCCTGTCCTGCGGGTCGGTGATGGTGACCGACCAGGCCGCCGTATTCGGATTCCCGAACCCGCTCATGGGCGTCGTCGGTTTCACCGTGGTGATCACCCTCGGGGTGCTCGCGATCGCCGGGGTCGGGTTGCCGCGCTGGATCTGGGGCGGACTGTGGCTCGGCACGGTGCTCGGCATCGTTTTCGTCTGCTGGCTGATCTTCCAGAGCCTGTACCGGATCAACGCGCTGTGCCCGTACTGCATGGTGGTGTGGGCGATCATCACGCCGCTGTTCGCCGTCTGCACCGACCAGCTGTGGGGTGGTTCGCGCGGGCCGCTCGGCATTCTGGCGGAGTGGCGGTGGACGATCGTCGCACTGTTCTACGCGGTGGTCCTGCTGCTGATCTTCCTGCGATTCCAGGACTACTGGCTGTCCCTGGTCTAGTCCGGCATTCGGCTAATTCGGTGTGCCCGTGGCGAGCGCCACGCTGACCGTGCGCTGGCCGCCGCCGATACTGATGACGCCGAGACGCACGATCTCCTCGGGTTTGCGGACGTTGATGGCCGCGCGCAGGGCCCGCGCCGTGGCGATGATCTGGCCGTCCATCGAGGTGATCACCTCACCCTCGGCCAGCCCCGCGGCATGTGCGGGCATTCCGTAGATCGCCATATCGATGCGCGCGCCGAGCGGTTTCGCATCCGAGATCAGCACCCCGAGTGTCGCGGTGGGCCCGATATGCACGGTCTCGGTCGGAATTCCCGAGCGAATCCGATCGACCACCCGCATGGCGGTATCGATCGGGACCGCATAGCCGTTGGGCTGCCTGTCC
Source organism: Nocardia sp. NPDC050710 (assembly GCF_040654375.1). Lineage (NCBI taxonomy): Bacteria > Bacillati > Actinomycetota > Actinomycetes > Mycobacteriales > Nocardiaceae > Nocardia > Nocardia sp. NPDC050710. Next base: position 91,907 of record NZ_JBFAHV010000024.1, read on the forward strand.
GGATCCGGCACGGGTTCCCCGGACGCCGCGGTGACCACGCCGACCACCGCACCCCGCCGATCGGCGAGCGCACCACCGGATTGACCGGAACTGACCGGCGCCGCCACCTCGAGCATGCCCGACAGCGCTTTGCGGGACAGATCCGCGGCATTGAGCGCCACGATGGTGCTGTCCAGATCGGTCACATTGCCCGCGATCGCGGTCGGCGTACCGCCGGTGCCGCCCGCATTCCCGATGGCCAGCACCTCGTCGTGAACCCGTACGTCGGCCGAGCTGCCGATGCGGGCCACGGTCAAGCCGACGGCCCCATCCAGTCCGAGCAGCGCGATATCGGCGGTGGAGTCGTAGCCGAGCACCGTGGCGCTGTATTCCTCGCCGTTGCCGACATCGGTGACCGTCACCGTCTCCGCGCCCTTCACCACGTGATGGCTGGTCAGCACCTGCCCGTCCGAAGTGAGCACGATGCCCGATCCGGCGGCCCCGAGCCCGAACTGCCGGGTCGACGTGCTGATATTCACCAGCGCGGGTTCGACGGACGCGGCCACCGCGACCGGATCCAGCGGCGGCACGGGCTCCTGGGTGAGCGTGGCGACCACCGTTCCGGGCCCGGCGAACGGCGCCCAGTTCGGCAGCTCACCCCGGTAGCCCAGGAAGGTGGCCAGCGCCAGTACCGCGGCCACGATCAGCGCGAGAACCCGCCCGCCACCCCTGGTGGTCTCGTCGTCCATCGCTCTCCCGCCGTCGCCAGGCCTGACAATTCCCATTGTCGTCGGAGATCTTCCTCAGCGGGCCGATTGGCAAACCACGTCATGCGACGGTAGGCATGGACACATGAGCAATGCCGCCGCGTACGCCCTGTCCACGCCTGACGGCGCCTTCGAGAAGGTCACCATCGAACGCCGAGAGCTGGGTCCGCACGATGTGCTGATCGACGTCGAATATGCGGGCATATGCCACTCCGATATCCATACCGCCCGCGACGAATGGGGTGGTACGAGGTACCCCTGCGTCCCAGGACACGAGATCGCGGGCCTGGTCGCCGCGGTCGGCGGCGCGGTGACCAAGTTCCGGGTGGGCGACCGGGTCGGGGTCGGGTGCATGGTCGATTCCTGCGGCGTCTGCGGCCCGTGTCTGGCCGACGAAGAGCAGTACTGCACCCGGGGCGCCACCATGACCTACAACACCCCGGTCGATCCGGCCGTGCAGCCCGAGGGCTACACCATGGGCGGCTACTCGACCCAGGTCGTAGTGACCGAGAACTTCGTGGTGTCGATTCCGGATGGCATCGCACTCGATGTCGCCGCACCGCTGCTGTGCGCGGGCATCACGCTGTTCTCGCCGCTGCGGCACTGGGGCGCCGGACCGGGCAAGCGGGTGGCGATCATCGGCATGGGCGGGCTCGGGCATGTCGGCGTCAAGATCGCCGCGGCCATGGGCGCCGAGGTCACCGTGCTCAGCCACTCGCTGAGCAAGCAGGATGACGGCAAACGCTTCGGCGCCCACCACTACTACGCGACCGGCGACCAACAGATCTTCCGCGACCTGCGCGGCCGCTTCGACCTCATCCTCAATACCGTCTCGGCCGACCTGCCGATCGACCGCTACATGCGACTGCTGAACCTGGACGGCACCCTGGTGATGCTAGGCGTGCCCGAGAACCCGATCAGCGTCAAATCTTTCAACCTTTCGGGCTTGCGCCGCTCGCTGTCCGGATCGATGATCGGCGGCATCGCGCAGACCCAGGAAATGCTGAACTTCTGCGCGGAGCACGGTATCGGCGCGGAGATCGAACTGATCTCCGCCGATGAAATCGACAGCGCCTACGACCGGGTCGTCGCCAGTGACGTCCGTTACCGTTTCGTCATCGATACCGCGACGATCTGAGTATCACCGCTGTTCGGCGGGCCCGGCCGAATGTACCGGCCGGGCATGTCGCGGGCGGAGCCCATCGGCGGTGAGTACGTTGGCCGTGTGTCTGCGGATGAATCGGAATCAACCGGGACGGCGGGGGTTTCCGCCGATGTGACGGCCGGGCCGCCGCCGTGGCTGTTGCGGGCATTCCTGCTCGCCGCGGCGACGATCGCGGGACTCATCGCCGGTTTCTGGATATTGCAGCGGTTGCAGGGCCTGCTGACCGTGCTGTTGGTCTCGTTGTTCCTGGCCTTCGCCATCGAGCCGGCGGTGAACTGGCTGGCCGCGCGCGGGGTGCGCCGTGGGCTCGCCACCGGGGTGGTCTTCCTGGGGTTGCTGCTGATCGTGGTGGCGTTCCTGTGGACGCTCGGTGCGCTGCTCGTCGACCAGGTCACCACCCTGGTGCAGAACGCGCCGGAGTACGCCGACGCGGCCGTCGATTGGTTCAATCGGACATTCCACCAGGATATTTCCGGTACCGATATCCAGAAGTACGCCACCGAGTGGAGCGACAAGATCGAGGGCTACCTGGTCGGGCTGGCCGGAAACGCCTGGGGCATCGGCACCGCCGCGATCGGAGCGCTGTTCCAAGCCCTCGGCGTCCTCCTGTTCACCTACTATTTCGCCGCCGACGGGCCGCGTTTCCGCTACGCAGTCTCGTCATTGCTGCCGCCCAGCAAACAGCGACATGTATTGCGCGCGTGGGATATCGCCGTCGACAAGACCGGTGGCTACATCTATTCGCGCGGCCTGCTCGCACTGTGCTCGACGATCGCGCACTATGTCGCGCTGCGGGTGCTGGATGTACCATCCGCCTTCGCACTCGCGCTGTGGGTCGGCGTGGTATCCCAATTCATCCCCACCGTCGGCACCTATCTGGCGGGCGCGCTGCCGGTGATCGTCGCACTGGTGCACAGCCCGACCACGGCGCTGTGGATTCTCGGATTCATCGTGCTGTATCAGCAGTTCGAAAATTATGTCCTGCAACCACGCATCACCGCGACCGCGCTCGAGATGCACCCGGCCGTCGCCTTCGGCGCGGTACTCGCGGGCGCCGCGCTACTCGGCGCGACCGGCGCGCTGCTCGCCATCCCGGTCACCGCGACGGTGCAGGCCTTCTCCGGCGCCTACATCCGCCGCTACGAGGTCGACCCGGACCACATCGAGCCGGAGCTACCGAAGAAGAGGGACCGGAAGTGGACCAGGCAGTTGGCCATTCGCCGCATCGGATCGGGTCGGCCGCGGGGTTGAGTCGAAACAAGGCCGCCTCCGCATCGGCTGGATGCGGAGGCGGCCTCGGATTTCGTGCTACTCGCTCGCGGTCGCGCGCCGCCGGACCCGGCGGGCCGCCGCGACCATATTGCGCAGCGACGGCTCCAACTGCCAGTAGTGGCGGGTCTTCAAACCACCATCCGGATTCGCCCACAGGCGTCCCGGGGTCACGGCTTGCGCCGCGGCGGTGAGCAATTCGTCCAGCTCGTCGATATCCGGGATACGCGCCGAACGGCTTTCGTAGACACCGGGTCCGACGCCGTGGCTGAGTCCGTGGCCGGAGGCGCAGTCTTCGGTCAGCGCCTTGAGCACCCACTCGATGGACCGGGTCGCGACGATCGCGGTGACGTCGGCGTCGAGTTCATCGATCGCCTCGACCACCTCGGCGCGGCCGGAATAGCCGATATGCGTGTGGATCTGGGTCTCCGGCCGGACGCCCGAGGTGGCCAGCCGGAACGCGGCGACCGCCCAGCGCAGGTATTCGGCGCGGCCGTCGGGGCGGGCGGGCAGCAACTCCCGGATCGCGGGCTCGTCGACCTGGATGATGGCGATACCCGCCTTCTCCAGATCCACCACCTCGTCGCGAATGGCCAGCGCCACCTGATCGGCGGTCTCGTGCAGCGGCTGGTCCTGGCGCACGAAGGAGCGCGCGATCATGGTCACCGGGCCGGTGACCATGCCCTTGACCGGCCTCTCGGTCAGCGACTGGGCGTAGGTGATCCACTCCACCGACATCGGGGCCGGGCGCGCGACATCGCCGTAGATGATCGGCGGTCGCACACAACGGGATCCGTACACTTGCACCCAGCCGAAGTGGGTGGTCGCGAAACCGTCGAGCAGCTCGGCGAAGTACTGGATCATGTCATTGCGCTCGTGCTCGCCGTGCACCAGCACATCGAGGCCGATATCCTCCTGCAACCGGATGGTGGCCTCGATCTCGGCCTCGATCCGCTTGCGGTACTCCTCGTAGGAGAGTTTGCCCTGCCCCAATTCGTAACGGGCCTGGCGGATCCGGCTGGTCTGCGGGAAGGAACCCAGCGTGGTCGCGGGCACCGGCGGCAGATTCAGCTTGGCCTGCTGCGCTTCCCGGCGCACCTCGTAGGGTTCGCGCGTGCGCATCTCCGGCGTAATCGCGTACACCCGCTGCCGAACCGCGTGCTTCTGCTTGAAGTGCACCTCGGTCGGCCGCTTGCGCCACTTGTCCGAAGGCCCCTCGGTCAGTGCCTTGGCGAGCGAAACCACTTCGCCCACCTTTTGTTTCGCGAAGGCGAGGCGGTCGGCGACATTACCCTCGATCTCGTATTCGGCGAGCACGTCGTAGGGCACGTGCAGCAGCGTTGTACCGGTCGAGACCACCAGATCCGGGCACACCTGCGCGAGCTCGTTCAGGTATTCGAGGGTCACGTAGCGGTCGGCGCGCCACACATTACGACCGTTGATCACGCCCGCGTACAGCCGCTTACGCCGAATGCCGGGGATCTGTGCCAGATCCTCGGGCCGGATCCGGTGGCTCGCCAGGTCGAGGCCGATGGCCTCCACATTGGTTTCGGCCAGAATGGTCAGCGCCTCACCGAAATCTCCGTACTGGCCGGTGACCAGGATGCGCGGGCGCAGCGGCGCCTTCGAAAGCCGTTGGTAGGCCCGCTCGAACGCGGCCAGCTCGGCCGGGGTGCGTTCACTGGTGAAGGCGGGCTCGTCCAGCTGCACGCAGGTCGAGCCGCGCTTGGCCAGGATCTCGAACAGTTCCTCGTACACCGGCAGCAATTTGTCCAGCAGGCCGAGGGTGTCGAATTCGGCCTCGCCCGGCACGTGACCGGCCTTGGACAGCACCAGCAGCGAGGCCGGTCCGAGGATCACCGGGCGCAGCTCGATACCTTGCGCCGCGGCCCGATCCCACTCGTCCAGCAATGCCTCGGGGTGCAGCGAGAACTCGGTGTCGGCATCGAGTTCGGGCTGGCGGTAGTGGTAGTTGGTGCTGCAGTACCGGACCAGCTCCAGCGGCGGCAGATCCGGCCTGCCGCGCGCCATCAGGAAGTAGAAGTCCAGCGGATCCATCACGGCCCGGTATGCCTGGAAGCGCTTGGGCACCGCGCCGAACAGCAGCGCGTTGTCGAGAACGTGGTCGTAGAAGGAGAAGGTATTTCCGGGCACCTGGGTCAGACCCGTGGCGGCCAGCTCACTGAACTGACGCTCCTGGATATCGCGGCCGACCTCGAGGAGTTTGTCGCGGCCGATCGCACCGCGCCAATAGGCCTCGAGTGCCCGCTTGAGTTCTCGGTGCGGCCCGATCCTCGGGTACCCGAGGATGCTGGAACCGTAGCCGTCGGTGACATTGACCATGCGCGAGAACTCCTTTTCGATCACCTACGCGATGCCCGCTGGAGACGATGGTGCCACTCGAATGCACTCCCGACCCCGCACGGAGCGAGTCTTACGAGCGACCGTTCGCGGCCGTCTCGCGGCCGAGTGGTCGAAGCGCATGCGCTGAAGGCGCGACTCTCGACCGCTCGGACGCGAGACATAATGGGCCGCGAACCCGCAGCGCCCGCAGGCGCTGCGATCAAAATCAGCCCCGGTTGTGCTGGTAGAAACCGGCGCCGGTCTTCTTGCCGAGCAACCCAGCCTCGACCATACGCATCAGCAGCGGCGGGGCAGAGTACAACGGCTCCTTGAACTCCGCGTACATCGAGTCCGCGATCGACTTGACGGTGTCGAGGCCGACGAGATCGGTCAGCGCCAGCGGGCCCATCGGGTGGGCACAGCCGAGCACCATGGCCTTGTCGACATCCTCCTTGGTGGCGAAACCGGATTCGACCATCCGGATGGCCGAGAGCAGGTACGGCACCAGCAGTGCGTTCACCACGAAGCCGGAGCGGTCGGCCGAGCGCACGACCTGCTTGCCGAGCACCTCACCGGCGAAGGCCTCGGCCCGCTTGGAGACCGACTCGCTGGTCTTCAGCGTGGTGACCAGCTCGACCAGCGGCAGCACCGGCACGGGGTTGAAGAAGTGCATGCCGACCACGCGCTCCGGATTCGCGGTCGCGACGGCGATCTTCATGATCGGAATCGAGGAGGTGTTCGAGGCCAGCACGGCGTTCGGGTCGGTGACGACCTTGTCCAGCTCGCCGAAGATCGCGGTCTTGACCTCTTCGTTCTCCAGCACCGCCTCGACGACCAGCTGGCGATCGGCGAAATCGCCCAGGTCGGAGGTGAAGCGCAGGCGCCAGGCGGCCTGCTCGCGTTCCCGCTCGGTGATTTTGCCGCTGGACACCCCACGGTCCAGCGAACGCAGGATGCGCGCGCGACCGGCGGCGGCTAGTTCCCGAGTCTGTTCGTAGACGAGCACGTCGACATGCGCCCGTGCGCACACCTCCGCGATTCCGGCACCCATCTGTCCGGCGCCGATAATGCCGACGCGCTGAATCTTCTCGCTGCTCACGTCCCGCTCCTGCTGGTTTGGTCTGGCTAGTCGGGTGGCTTGTGATGAAGGGCGACTCGGTTGGAGCGGCACCTTCGAAAGTCCAAGGTATAGGGATGCCCTCCTCGCTGGGGCTGTTCAGCGAGGAGGGCGGTACACCCCTACTGGAGTAGAGGATTGTGCATTCGGTTCAGGACGTTCAGTCCCGACTCGCCCCGCACGGAGCGAGCCTTACGAGCGACCGTTCGCGGCCGTCTCGCGTCCGAGTGGACGGAGCGCACGCGCCGAAGGCGCGAGTCTCGTCCGCTCGGACGCGAGACATCGAGGGCCGCGAACCCGCGGCGCCCGCGCCGCAGAGAACTCAGTGGAACTGGCCCTCTTCGGTGGAACCCTTCAGCGCCGCGGTGGAGGTGTTCGGGTCCACGGTGGTGGCGATGGTGTCGAAGTAGCCGGCACCGACCTCACGCTGGTGCTTGATGGCGGTGAAGCCACGCTCGGCGGCGGCCTTGAACTCGCGCTCCTGCAGGTCGACGAAGGCGGTCATACCCTCGCGGGCGTAGCCGTAGGCCAGGTCGAACATGCCGTAGTTGAGCGAGTGGAAGCCGGCCAGGGTGATGAACTGGAACTTGAAGCCCATCGCGCCGAGCTCACGCTGGAACTTCGCGATGGTCGCGTCGTCCAGGTGCGCCTTCCAGTTGAAGGACGGCGAGCAGTTGTAGGCCAGCAGCTGGTCCGGGAACTCGCCACGGACGGCCTCGGCGAACTTGCGCGCGACCTCGAGGTCCGGCACGCCGGTCTCCATCCAGATCAGGTCGGCGTACGGGGCGTAGGCCTTGGCACGCGCGATGCAGGGCTCGATGCCGTTCTTCACACCGAAGAAGCCCTCGGGGGTGCGGGTGCCGTCGAGGAACTCGCGGTCGCGCTCGTCGACGTCGGAGGTGATGAGGGTCGCGGCCTCGGCGTCGGTGCGGGCGATGATGACCGACGGAACGTCGGCGACGTCGGCCGCGAGACGCGCGGAGGTCAGGGTGCGGATGTGCTGCTGGGTGGGGATCAGCACCTTGCCACCGAGGTGGCCGCACTTCTTCTCCGAAGCCAGCTGGTCTTCCCAGTGCACGCCCGCGGCGCCGGCCGCGATCATGGCCTTCTGCAGCTCGTAGGCGTTCAGCGCGCCGCCGAAGCCGGCTTCGGCGTCGGCGACGATCGGGGCCAGCCAGTTGCTGACCGAGGTGTCACCCTCGACCTTGGCGATCTCGTCGGCGCGCAGCAGCGCGTTGTTGATGCGGCGGACCACGGCCGGAACCGAGTTGGCCGGGTACAGCGACTGGTCCGGGTAGGTGTGGCCGGACAGGTTCGCGTCACCGGCGACCTGCCAACCGGACAGGTAGATGGCCTTCAGACCGGCGCGGACCTGCTGGACCGCCTGGTTGCCGGTGAGGGCGCCAAGGGAGTTGATGTAGTCCTCGTTGTTGACGAGGTCCCACAGGATCTCCGAGCCACGACGCGCGAGGGTGGCCTCTTCGACGACGGTGCCCTGGAGCTTCGACACCTGCTCCGCGGTGTAGTTACGGGTAACGCCCTTCCAGCGGGGGTTGGTGTCCCAATCCTGCTGGAGTTCCGCAGCGGTCTTCGGGGTGCCGGTGGTCGACATCTCTGACTCCACTTCTTTGGTCGGTCGGTGCCGCGCGCCGAGAATTCGCTCGGACTGCTGTGGCGGCAATTTGCAGGCTTGCTAGGCCCATGGGGTGTACTTCCACACGATGGCACACCAGGAAATAGCCGTCTACCTGTTGCTAATGCGAATCTCAGCTAGGTTTCGCCCCGCGTTTGCTAACCCTGCGAAATTTGCGGGCTAATTGCAAGCATGATTCCTACCCGTCGGTAGCTCTGACGTGGGGTTTTAGCGTAACGCTCGTACTGTTTGCGATCACCCGCGGCTCCGGCGGCAACACGCCGGAGCATTCCGGTCTGTGAGGACCTTCACAGGTTCGGGCACCCGCCCTCGGTGTGGGCTCGGCCACTCCCGAACGCGCGGCGCGCCCGAGTGTGCGGCAGACTGAGGCCGACAGTCATTTCTTGGGCAACCGTCCAGTTCTCGTCGGTCGAATTCGCGCGACCCGCGGGCGCTACGTCAATCGAACAGGAGCCCCATGCGGAAACTGTGGGTCGCCGCGGCGGTGGCCGCCACCTGCGCGACCAGCCTGCTGAATCTGCCCGCCGCGGTCGCCGAGTCGGCCGCACCGGGAACCGTCGAATCGGTGGCGCCGCTCTCGCCCGCCGCCACCCTCCCCGGCTCGGTGAACTCCACCCGCATCCGGTACGAATCGACCACCGTGGGTGACCTGCCGGCCATGGCCAGTGCCGCGGTGTACTTCCCGCCGGGTGAGCCGCCCGCGGGCGGCTGGCCGGTGATCGCCTGGGCGCACGGCACCGTCGGACTCGGCGACAACTGCGCCTACAGCATCGCCGGGCCCGCCGCCGTCGAGCGCGACTGGGCCTACCTGGGGACCTGGCTACGGCAGGGCTACGCGATCGTGGCGGCCGACTACGCCGGGCTCGGCGTACCGGGCGAGCATCCGTACCTCAACGGCAAGGTCGAGGCGCACAATGTCGTCGACGCGGTGAAGGCCGCGACCAGGCAGTACCCGTCGCTGTCGAGGAAGTGGGTGGTGGTCGGCCAATCCCAGGGCGGCGGCGCGGCCGTCTACACAGCGCGCTACGCCACCGAATTCGGCGGACCGGAGCTCGACTACCGCGGGGCCGTCGGCACCGGCGTACCGGCCTATATCGAGGACATTCTGCTGCCGCTCGGCCCGAACGTGCCGCCGATCGAGCTGGGCCCGCACACCACCGCCTACGTGCTGTACATCCTCAACAGCCTGCGCACCACCTACCCCGGCCTGGACATCGAGTCCTACCTCACCGACCCGGGCCGGTTCTGGCTGGAACGCGCCCGCGGCGTCTGCATCGACGAATTCGGGGACGAGCTGGCCGCCGCGGACGTGGTGATCGGCAACCTGTTCGCACGGCCGCTGCTGGAGATCCCCGACCTGCGCGGGCTGCTGACCCGGACCATGGGCCTGCCCGAGACCGGCTACGACAAGCCGCTGTTCCTCGGCCAGGGCCTGCGCGACACCGATGTGATCACCCCCGCGACGCTGCTGTTCGCCGCCAGATTGCGGGCCAATGGACAGCCGGTCACGCTGCACACCTATCCCGAGGACCATAACGGCGCGGTGAACGCCTCGCTGCCGGATTCGGTGCCGTTCGTGCGCAACCTGTTCGACTGACGGTCAGGCCCCGGCGGGATGCACGGCGCGCCAATGCTCGGCGATATCGATACGCCGAGTTATCCACACCTTCTCGTGCAACTGCACGTGGTCGAGGAAGCGTTCCAGGGCGGCGATGCGTGCGGGGCGGCCGACCAGGCGGCAGTGCAGGCCGACCGACAGCATCTTCGGACTGCCTTCCGCCCCTTCGCGATACAACACATCGAAGGCGTCGCGGAGGTGGGCGAAGAACTGTTCGCCACTGGGGAAACCGGCAGGCGAGGCGAAGCGCATGTCATTGGTGTCGAGGGTGTAGGGCACCACCAGGTGGTCGGTGCCGTGCACGGTGACCCAATACGGCAGGTCGTCGGCGTAGGAGTCGGAGTCGTAGACGAAGCCGCCGTGCTCCACCACCAGTTCCCTGGTGTACGGGGAATCGCGGCCGGTATACCAGCCGAGCGGTGCGGCGCCGGTCAGCTCGGTGAGGATGCGGACCGCCGCGGCCATATGCTCGCGCTCGGTCTCACGATCGGCCAGCTGATAGGACTTCCAACGCAGGCCGTGGCAGGCGATTTCGTGGCCGAGTTCTCGAAAAGCGGCCACCGCCTCCGGATTTCGTTGCATGGCCCGGGCAACGGCGAAAATGGTGAGCGGTAGGCCACGGCGCTCGAAAGCCCGCAGTACCCGCCACAGTCCGGCCCGGGAGCCGTACTCGTAGAGCGATTCCATGCTCATGTGCCGGTTCGGGAAGGCTTCCGCCGGAGTCATTTCCGAGAGGAAGGTCTCCGAATGCGGGTCGCCGTCGAGGACATTGTTCTCCGCGCCCTCCTCGTAATTCAGCACGAACTGGACCGCGATGCGGGCCCCGCCCGGCCATTGCGGATCGGGCGGGGTCGGTCCGTAGCCGACGAAGTCGCGTTCGCTCGTCATCCGCCCAGCTCTCCGAACAGGCGCAGCCGGGCCAGTCCGCCGTCGGGATAGATATCCAGCCTGACCTCCTCCACCGATGCCGCCATGGGCGCGATCGCGAAGCGATGCCTGGTGTCGGGCAGCAGGTCGGTGCGCGACAACAGTTCCAACTCGGTGCCGTCGGTGGTGCGGCCGGTCAGCCGAGCCGCCGCCGGGCTGTTGCCGAGGAAGTAGGAGGTGTCGATTTCGGCGAGGCGAATCAGGCCGGGACCCGCCAAGCGAATCCGCACCCAGTCGTTGCCGTCGTCGCGGCGACGGGCGGTTTCCCAGCCGTCGCCCATCTGGCGGGCCGAACCGGGATAGAGCAGCTGGTTCGGGGAACTGTAGAAGCGGTTGGAGCAGTCGAGCACCAGGGCGCCGTTCTCCAGCGCGGCCAGGTCGAGCGGGCCGAGACCGAGCAGCCGCGGATCCGGTCGGCCCTCCCCGTGCACCCGTAGCCGCGCCACACCGCCGTCCGGATGCATGGTGAGTTTCACATGGGTCCAGCGATTGTCGTTCTCGATGGGGAACGGGTTGCGACTGTCCCCGATAACCGCGGCGTGGTCGACCAGGCTCACCCAGTCGTCGCGCGCGGCGATCACCTCGGCGGGCGGGTAGCCCTCGATCTCCAGTGCCGAAACCGATACGGCCGGTGGGTAATTACCCCTGAACCAGGCGGTGTCCACGACGATGCCGCGGATCACCCCGGGCACGCCGAGCCGCACGATCGCGGTGTCGTCGCCCGGCTCACCGCGGTGCCTGCGGGTTTCCCAGCCGTCGTAGACCTGCCCCTTGTGCCCGAAGGTCGACGGCCGGTGCTCGGACGGACCCGGGTTGATCAAATTCTCCTTCTCCGCGAAGAATTCGTCATCGGCCCAGATCACCGAACCGCCCAGCGGCCGGACCGCGAGATCCGGCAGCAGCGTGAAGTCCTCCGCGGTCATCGGGGATCCTGCGATATCGGCTCGCGCGCGACCAAGGCGCGCAGGACGGCGGGGGTCAGTTCCGGGGCCATGGCGCGCAATTCCGCGTCGGTGCGGGCGCCGCAGTGCATACCGCGCACAACGGTGCCTGCCAGCGCTTCCGCGGTTGCCGGCTCGTCCATCACGCCGCCGGAGCGTCGATCCAGGTAGGCCAGCAGGCGCGGGACCGCCACGTCGATCGCCCGGCGGAAGAATTCGTAGGTGGCCAGCCAGCGGGTGACGAGGTGGCCGGAATGCATATCCCAGCCCTGGTAGTAGCCATGGCGCAGCGAGCGGGAGACGAGCCGATAGTGGTTGCGCAGCGCGCCTTCCGGATCCGTCTCCGGCACGATCTGGGTGGAGCCGTCACAGATCCAGACGCCGGTCTGCGCCGCCGCGACCTGCATCACCGCCTTGGCGTGATCGGCGGCCGGGTGATCGAGGGCCTGGTCGGTCGCGGCTATTCCGCAGGCCGCGGTGTAGTCATAGGTGCCGAAGTGCAGTGCGCTGCAACGCCGCTCGGCCGCTTCGATCATCCGGGCGATCGGCGCGGTACCGTCGGCGGCGACAATCGCCTGCGGGCTCTCGATCTGTAACTCGAAACGCAGCGCGCCCTCGGCCGAGCCGAAACTCCGCTCCAATTCCCGGCACAGCGCCACAAGGGCCGAAACCTGCTCCACCGCACGGATCTTGGGCACCGTGAAGACGAAACCATCGGGCACCCCGCCCGCGGCGTCGAGCACGAGTTCGAGGGTGCGCAGTGCCCGGCCGCGCTCACTGCCCGCCAGGCCCTTCGTCCGGATCCCGAATCCGGACGGGCCGCCCGGTTCCATGGCCCACCCGGCCAGCACTCTGCCCGCCGAGGTAGCGGCCCGATCCTCCTCGGAGTCGGAGCGGAATCCGTAACCGTCCTCGAAGTCGATGCGCAGATCCTGGACCGGATCGCGGGTCAGCCGCGTCCGCACCGCGGACAGCGAATCGGTGCCGTCCAGTGCGGTCAGCAGCTCGTACTGCTCGTCGAGCAGGCGGGTGGCGGCCGCGCCCCATTCCCGCGGCGTCGCCGGGGTTATTCGGTCGGCGGGCACGTACACCGTGTGGATGGGCTGAGCACGGCCGTCCTGGCCGGGGTAGCGCACGCGCAATTCGGCATCGACGGTGTCGAGGATCGCGTCGATCCCGGCTCGGATGTGCTCGGGCAACCGCGTGGAGGTCACCTTCGGTCTCCTTCCCGCATGGCGCGCCAGATCCGGTCCGCCGTCATCGGCAACCGTTCCAGTCGTACCCCGACAGCATCCTTGATGGCATTCGCCAGCGCCGGGGCAACGGGGTTGTACGGCGATTCGCTCATCGACTTGGCGCCGAGCGGACCCAGGTCATCGCTCGTATCGGCGAAGTACACCTCGGTGCGCGGCACGTCGGCGAACTGCGGAATGTGATAGTGCCGCAGCGTCGTGGTCGTCACCACGCCGTGGTCGCTGCGCATATCCTCGTAGAGCGCGGTACCGATGGCCTGGGCCACGCCGCCCTCCACTTGACCGCGGCACTGCACCGGATTGAGTACCGTGCCCGCGTCGGCGGCCTGGATGGATCGCAGGATGCGCACCGATCCCGTCTCGGGGTGTACCGCGACCCGGAACGCGTGCACATTGAAGCTCACCGAGCGCGGGCTGCCCGCGTGGTCACCGTGCGCGACCAGCTCACCGTCCGCCAGCAATTCCGCCGGGGTGACGAGCCGATCCCCGCATCGGACGCCGTCGGCCTCCAGTTCGCATTCGCCCGGCGCGGCGCCGGTCAGCTTCGCCGCGCGCTCGAGTATCCGTTCGCGCAACGCCAGGGCGGCGGCGTAGGAAGCCTTGCCCGCCACCACGATTCCGGTCGATCCGAAGGCGCCGGTGTCGTGACCGACGAGATCGGTATCGGACTGCCGGATCACGATGCGACGCACGTCGGTCCGCAGCGCGGTGGCCGCGAGCTGGGCGTGCACCGTCGTGGTGCCGTTGCCGAATTCCGCGGTACCGACCCGTATTTCGTACTGTCCGTCGGCCCGCAGGGCGGCGATCGCCTCCGAGCGGTGGCCGCGCGGCGGAATGGTCGCGATCATGGCCAGCGCCATACCGGTGCCGACCCGCCAACCCGGCCCCGGCGTCGGTTCACCGTCACCACTGCGCAGCGCGCGTTCCGCCAGATCCAGGCATTGATCCAGGCCGTAGCTGCCGAATACGAGATCGCCGTCGTCGACCTGCGCGCCGACGAACCGATCCCCCGGCACCACGACATTGCGCCTGCGGAACTCGAATGGATCGATGCCGAGTTCTTCGGCCAGTTCGTCGAGCGCCGACTCCACGGCGAAAATGATCTGCCCCAGGCCGTAGCCGCGGAAGGCTCCGGAGGGAACATTGTTGGTGTACACCGACTGTGCGTCGACCCGCTTATTGGCGCAGCGATACACCTCCACCGACTCCGCGACACCATGGAACATCACGCCCACACTGTGATTGCCGTAGGCGCCCGCGTCGGCGAGCACATCGATCGCGAGCGCGGTCAGCACGCCGTCCGCATCGGCGCCCGCGGTCACCGCCACCCGCATCGGGTGCCGCGTCGTGGCGGAGGTGAATTCGTCCGAGCGGGTGAACTCGTACTGCACCGGCCGCCCGGTCTTCAGCACCGCCAGCGCGATCAGGTCCTCCGCCAACATCTCCTGCTTGGCGCCGAATCCGCCGCCGACCCGGGTCGCGAACACCCGCACCCGGTCCCGCGCCAGACCGAATACCTGGCAGAGTTCGTCGCGCACCAGGAACGGCACCTGTGTGCTGCACCGGATGACGAGACGACCGTCCGCGTCCAACCAGCCGATTCCGCCGTGGGTTTCGAGATGTACGTGCTGTGCGCGTGGTGAATGCCACACCCCGCGTATCACTTTCGCCGCGGCTTCCACACCGGCCCCGATATCCCCCACCTCGCCGTGCACTTCGGCGACCAGATTGCGCTCGGGATCCGCGATGCGCGCCGAATCCGGTTTGCCGCCATGGAGTTTCGGCGACTCCGGGCGTAGCGCTTCGGCGGGATCGAAGACGGCGGGCAGCAGCTCGTATTCGACGCGCAGGGCTCGGCAGGCAGCCCGCGCGATATCCACTGTCTCCGCGACGACCGCGGCGACGCGCTGGCCGACGAAGCGCATCGTCCGGTCGAGGATGTAGGTGTCGTCGGGATCGTCGGCCCGCAGTTCGTGGCGCGCGGTCGAGAACGCGACCCCCGGGGCGTCCGCATAGGTGAGCACCGCGTGCACACCGGGCAGCGCCGCGGCCTCGGCGGTGTCGAGGGAGACGATCCGCGCGTGCGGATGCGGGCTGGCCAGTACCGCGATATGGAGCGGCGCGGTGGGCGGCGCGAAGGCGGCGCGATCGGCCTCGCGGCCGTGCTCTTCGGCGGCGTCGAGAGGCCGGATATCGAAGGTGAAGGGTTCGGTGCCCGTCACCACCCGCGGCCCGGCGGGCGCGCCCACCCCGGCGCGGGCGCCCACCTCGGTGGGAGACTCGCCGGTCAATGCCTCGCCGATCGCGCGATAACCCGTACAGCGGCAGAGATTGCCCTTCATCAACTCCGGCAGCTGTTGCGGGTCCGGCCCCGATTCCTCAGTGCCGCAACCCAATCCGGCGGCGGTGACCACCATTCCGGCGGTGCAGAACCCGCATTGGAAGGCGGCTTCTTCCACGAACCGCCGCTGCACCGGGTGCGGATCGCCGGACGTGCCGAGTCCGGCCGCGGTGGTGATGGTGCGATCGGCGGCGCGGTAGGCCGGGATGATGCAGGAGTGCACGGTCATACCGTCCAGTTGCACGGAACAGGCGCCGCAGTCGCCCGCGTCGCAGCCCTTCTTCACCGCGAAGACGCCCAGTTCGCGCAGGAGTGTGCGCAGGCACTGACCCGGTCGCGGATCGGCCTCGACGATCTGACCGTCAACGTCGAATCTCATTGCCGATCACGGACCTCGGCTCGCAGTTCCGCGGCAACCTCCCGGGCGAGCACCGCGGTGACGTGGCGACGCCAATCCGGGGTTCCGTGCGGGTCGTCGAACCACAGCGCCGGATCGATCCCGGTCAGTGCGGAATCGAGTTCGGCGGTGCCGGGCGGTGCCGGGAAGTCCAGCACCACCGGACGGCCGGTAGCCGCGGTGATGGTCAGCGCGGTCCGATCGTCCGGCTCGCGACGACCCATGACCACCGCACCGGAGCGGCCGAGCGGCGCGAGCGCAATCTTGCGGAATGCGGTGCGGGCGAACAGGGTTCGATTCGGCACGGTAATCGAGCGCAGCACTTCTCCCGGTGTCAGGACATTACGGCCGGGCCCGATCACGAAATCGCGCAACGGTATCCGTCGATCAGCGCCGTTCGGCGACCAGACCAGCGCATTCGCGTCCAGCGCGGTCAATGCGGCGAGGACAGCACCGGCGGGCAGCGATAGACAGACATTGCCGCCGACCGTCGCGGTGCGCCAGATCTTGTGCGAAGCCAGCAGTGTCCGGCAGCCCTGTGCGAACAACGCCGTCCCCGGCCACTCGGCCCGCAGCACCGCGCACCCCAATTCATGCCCGCGCGCGGCACCGGCGAACTCGGCCAACGCGCAGGTCGCGGCGATTTCCAGCCCCTCGGACGTTTCGGAGAGCGCGGGCCACCCCAACCCGGTGATATCGACGAGCCGGTCCAACCGATCCTGCGGTTCCGAGAACAGGAACGTCCCCCCGGCCAGTACCGCGCAGCTCCCGCCGAGGCCGATCAGATCGGCCCGCTCCCGCGCCACCACCACCTCCCGGATCGTATCCAGATCCACATCGCACCTCGCTCCACAAGCACCTGCGACCCACCCTAGAAGCCGCGAGTTGCCGAAATGTTGCGCCACACCCGGCCCACATTGCGCCGCCGTAACCTCGCGGCCGACCACCACCGCCCCCACCGGGGGGCTACCTTCCAGTATCGACCCGGATCCCGCGCTACCGCGCCTTCGCAACCAGGTCGCGTTGCGCACGGGCGACCCGAAGACCGACGGCGCGCTCGTCGACGGTGCGCACTTCGTTGTCGCGTACCACCTCCCTGCCGTTGACGATCACGGCGGCGAGCGGGGGCGGCGAGCCGAGGATGAGGGCCGCGACCGGATCGTCGATACCCGCGTGCGCCGGGCCGTCCAGCCGCCAGAGGGCCAGATCGGCCAGCTTGCCGGGTGCTATCGAACCGATTTCGGCCTCGCGGCCGAGTACCCGGGCTCCGCCGATGGTGGCGAGTTCGAGGGCGGTGCGAACACTCATCGACCGGGGACCACCGACGGCGCGGGCGTAGAGAAGGGCATTGCGGGGTTCCTCGATCATCGAACTGGATTCGTTGCTCGCCGCACCGTCCACGCCGAGGCCGACGGGGGCACCCGCCACGAGCAGGGCGGCGGTGCGAGCGATCCCGGCGCCGAGGCGTCCGTTGGAGGTGGGGCAGTGCGCGACTCCGGTGCGGGAGCGGGCGATGGATGTGATCGCCGCGTCGTCGAGGTGGACGGCGTGCGCGAACCAGACATCGGGGCCGAGCCAGCCCAGTTGTTCCATATATTCGGCCGGGGTGCAGCCGAAGGTGGCCGCGCAGAAGTCCAGTTCGTCGACGGTTTCGGCGAGGTGGGTGTGCAGGCCGACGCCGTACTCCCTGGCGAGGACGGCCGATTGCCGCATCAGGTCCCCGGTGACTGAGAAGGGGGAGCACGGTGCCAGCGCGATGCGCAGCATCGAATCGAAAGACGGGTCGTGCCAGCGGGTTATGGCATCCACACTGGCGGCGAGGATGGCGTCGAGTGGTTCGACCACATCGTCGGGCGGCAGTCCGCCGGAGCTCGCGCCGAGATCCATGGAGCCGCGGCACGGATGGAAGCGCAGTCCGACCTCCGCGGCCGCGCTGATCTCGGCGCCGAGTAGGTCGCCGCCCGCACGCGGAAAGACGTAGTGATGGTCGGAGGTCGTGGTGCATCCGGTGCGGGCCAGCGCGGACAGCGCACCGGTCGCCGCTACCCGCAGCGCCTCCTCATCGATTCCGACCCAGATCGGGTAGAGCGTGGTGAGCCACTCGAAGAGCGTATTGTCCGCGGCCAGACCGCGGGTGATCCACTGGTAGAGGTGGTGGTGGGTGTTGACCAGGCCCGGGGTGAGCAGGCAGCCACGGCCGTCGATCCGCGGCACATCGCGCACGGGCGCCGGACCCGGGCCGACGGCGCCGATCCGGGTGCCGTGTACCACCGCATGCCCCGATCGATACTCGGTGCCCGCCGCGTCGACGGTCGCCACCGCGCAGCCGTCGATCACCAGTGTCGGACCGTTCGTCAGTGCTTCCATGCGAGCCTCGCTCTCCGATCGAGATGTACCCCGACGATGCCCCTCACACCTGCGCGATCACGGCTCCCACGCCGGTCCCGCGTCCGGCGCGTCCTCCCGCGCGACCGTGGCGTGGATCAGCCCGTACGGCCGGTCGTCGGCATGGAATACCTCGCCGTGATTCTCGATCCCGAATCGCCCGAGGTCGTAGGCGAAGTGGTGCTTGTTCGGCGCGGCCAGGCGCACCTCGGCGAGTATCGGATACGCCCGCAGGACCGCCTTACCCATCTCGAACAGCGTCTGCTGCAACGCCTTCGAATGATGGGTGGCGAAGACCTCGATCATGCGGGCTCGGATTCCCGCGTAGACCTCGTCCCAGTCCACGCCAGTGGTCTCGGCGAATCGCCACTGGGCGGTCAACGAGGTCGCCAGCATGCGATCGTGCGTCGGCTCCAACACGGTGAAGTCGTCGACGAGGAAGTCCGCGAACTCCGATCCGGTCGACTTCAGGATCACCAGGCCATCGACCCCGCCGATCACCCAGGCGCGCTGATCGGTCTCCTTACCCGCCACCGTGACCGTCGCCGTCCGCACCTCGGGCCCCTGCCGCACCCAGGTGTGGTCGTGCTCCCGCTCGCCGACCGAAACCCGCTGCCAGGCATACTCTTCGAGCTCGATGCGGGCCCTGCGCACCGGATCGATCTCGTTCACGAAATGGGCGGCCAGCGCGAGCGCGTAATCCTCCACCGGCTGTAGGCCGGGCTTCTTCGCGAAGGCGTAGGCGGTCTGCTTCTGGGTATCGGTGGGCAGCACCTTCGATTGGTCACCGGCGACGTAGGCGTCGGCGAATTCACCGCGCAGCACGGTGGAGACGTTCACATCGCGGATCTCGTGCCGCACCCCGTCCCGGTAGATCCGGACGATCCGGTTCTCCGCCTTACCGTATCGGTGATCGGACAGCATGATCGGCCCGGTCAGTTCCATGAGTGGATCAGCTCCCTCGATAGGTGGAAAAGGCGAAGGGCGACAGCAACAACGGGACGTGGTAGTGCCGCTCCTCGGTGACGACGAACGCGATCGACACCTCCGGGTAGAAGGTCGGCTCCCCGCGCTCGGCGAAATAGGGGCCGGTGCCGAAGACCAGTCGATAGGCGCCGGGGGTCAGCGCCTTCCCCAATCCGGCGATCCGGCCGTCGGCATCGGTGGTCGCCGCGTCCAGTCGATCGGCCCGCGCGTACAGCGCGACCTCGACGCCGACCGCGGGGACGCCGCGCACCGCGTCGAGCACATGCGTGCTGAGGGTGCTCACCGAACCGCTCCGAGCAACCGCCGCAACCTGATTCGGTTGATCTTGCCCAGTTCCGTTCGCATGACCCGCCTTTCGGTCTCCGGATCGTTGCCGAGCCGGGTCCGCAATAGATCGAGCAGTTCGGCGCCGGACCTGCCGCTCGCACACACCAGGTAGATGTGACCGAACCGCTCCTCGTAGGCCAGATTGCCCTCGGCCAGCGCGACCCGCACCGCATCCCCGGCAGCGGCCACGCCTGCCTGCTCACGCGCCGAGGCCGCGGTATCCGGGCGGCCGCCGATGCGCGGGTGCCCGGCCAGTGCCGCGTCGATCTCGGATTCCGGCAGCGCCGCCAGCGCCGCGTCGGCGGCGGCCAGCAGATCCGCCGCGCTGGCATACGGACGGTCCGCGAGGACCGAGCGCGCGAAGGTGGACGACGAGCAACAGGCAAGCAACGCGCGCATGGCCGCTTCGTCGGGCAACGCGTTGAAATCGGCGAGGCCGACCACGTCCTCTGTCATCGCTCCAGCATCGAATAAGACCCCCCGTGTTGCCACCCGAAAGGAATAGTTCTCTGTCGGCGTGTCAGTTTTTCATCAGTGGGGACCTGTAAGTAACCCACCGGCAACGGTCCGGGGCTACCGTTGCCGATATGGCCTCACCCGACCGAGGGACAGCTCCCCCGGCCACCCCGCCCGACTGCGTGGGACTCGTACTCGCCGCCGGTGCGGGCACCCGCTACGGCTTTCCCAAGGTGCTCGCCGAGCACGGCGGATGGCTGCGCGGGACCGTCGCCGCACTGCGCGACGGCGGCTGCGATCCGGTCATCGTGGTGCTCGGCGCCACCGGTCCCAGACCGGGGATCGTCGATCTCCCGCCCGGCACCCGCCACGTGTGGGCCGCCGACTGGGCGACCGGTATGGGCGCGTCACTGCGGGCCGGGTTGCGCGAGGCGGCGCGCACCCCCGCCCACTACGCCGCGATCATGCCGGTGGACACCCCCGACGTCGGGGCCGATGTGGTCGCCAGGGTCATCACGGCGGCCACCGACGCCCCGAGCGGGCTGGCCCGCGCTGTGTTCCACAACACACCCGGTCATCCGGTTGTGATCGACCACAAGCACTGGACCTCGGTCTACTCCGCCGCGGTGGGAGATTCGGGCGCGCGCACCTATTTGTTCGGCAGGGAGGATATGGTGTGCGTCACGTGCGACGATTTGGCGACGGGACTCGATCGTGATGTCCCGGCCACGACGCCCGGTGATCGGAGCTAGGAACTGATGCGCGACATCGTCGATGACCTATTGCGGGTGTGGCATTCCGGCCGAACCGGAGGCTTGGCGACCGTGGTGCGGACCGTGGGGTCCGGGCCGTTGGACGTCGGGGCGGCGATGCTGGTAGACGCCGCCGGCGGCGTCTACGGTTCGGTGCTCGGCGGGTCCGTCGAGTCGGCGGTGCACGAAGCCGCCGTGGCCGCGGCCCGGACCGGCAGGCGCGCCATGCACCGCTTCGGCGTTCCCGCCGGGGAGTCGGGCGGGGATACCGGCGGCATGATCGATGTATTCGCCGAACCGTTCTCGCGCCGCGATTTTCCCGAATTCCCCACCGTCGCCGCGGAAATCGCCGCGCACCGCCGAATCACCGTCTTCACCGTGGTGTGGAATCCGGACGGCGACCTGATCGGCCAGCACCTCGTCACCGACAAGCGGCACAACACCGAGTTGGTCGCGCTGCCGGAATCCGATGTCTTCATTGCCTCGTTCGCCCCGCCGCCGCGCCTGATCATCTTCGGCGCCAACGCGATTGCCGCGGCGCTCACGGTGCAGGCCAAATTGCTCGGCTATCGGGTGACGATCTGCGATTCGCGCGACGATATCGCCGCATCGCAGGCATTCACCGGCGCCGAGGTGGTGGTCGACTGGCCGCACCGGTACCTGAACACCCTGTCGTCGGCGGGTGAAATCGATTCCAGCACAGCGATTGCGGTGCTCTCGAACGATCCGAAGTTCGAGATTCCATTACTCACCGTGGCCTTACGACTACCCGAGCTGGGGTACCTGGGCGCCGCGGGTACCTTCTCGGCACACAACAGGCGCATGGAGGATCTGCGCGCGGGCGGCTTCGGGGACGCTACGCTGGCCCGCCTGCACTCCCCCGCGGGAATGGACGTCGGGGCCCGCACGGCCTCGGAACACGCTGTGGCGATCGCCGCCGAGATACTGGCGACACGTTCGGGACGGAGCACCCGGATCCACCCTGAGCAGGCCGATGTGATCCGTGCCGAGCAGGCCTTCGGCGTCAAAGCGTCAGTGTCACTGTGATATTCCGGGCGCTCTGACACCGAAAGCATCGGCCCTACTTCAAGCCCGGATTCTCCGCGTACACCTCGCGCAGCACAGAGAGGTCGAAGAGCTGATCGGCCTTGATGTCGATCGCGGCGGTGCGTAGCGCGGCGATGTTCTGCTCGATCAGCTGATCGGTCATGCTGAGCAGCCCATGGGCGGCGGTGTCGGCGGAGAGCACCAGATCGTTCTGTGCCGTGGCTTCCTTGGTCTGCTCGGCCAGATCCAGTTTCTGATCCTTGCCGTATACCTCGACCGCGAGCCTGGCCGATTCGGCCGGGGCGGCCACCGCATCCTTCCAGCCCTTGATCTCGGCGGTCAGGAAGGCCTTCAGCTTGTCGCGTTCTTTGTCGATGGTGGACTGCATCACCGTCAGTGTCTCGGCCACCAGCGGCAGGTTGTAGTCGGCGAAGAGGAAGTTGGTGTTCTCGAAACCCTTGGCGGCCAGGATGATCGGTTCGTTGGTCACATAACTGACCCAGCCGTCGACCTCGCCGTTGGCCAGCGGAGTCGGGTCGAACTGCGCGGGCACGATGGTGACATCACCGGGCTTCATGCCGTTGGCGGTCAGCAGCGCGTTGAAGATCAGCAGGTTGGTGTCCTGTACGCCGATCTTGCGGCCCTTCATATCCTGCGGGTTCTTGATCGGCTTCCCCGCGGAGCTGACAATGCAGAACGGGTTCTTTTGATAGGTGGTGGCGACGATCTTGGCGGGCAGGCCCTCCAGGATCGCCGGCGCCGTGGTCTGCGGCGCGGACAGACCGAGCCATACCTTTCCGGTATCCAGTCCCGCTTCCACCGAGGTACTGGCGGCACCGCCCGCGATCAGATTCACCGAACCGAATCCGGCGTCCTTGAAATAGCCCTTCGAATCGGCGAAGTACTCACCGGCGAATTCGATGTTCTTCAGCCAGGACAGCTGGATGGCGACGGAGCCGAACCTCGATCCGTCCGGTGTCGAGCCGCCCGGCGAGCTGCTGGAATCATCGCCACACGCGGCCAGCAGGCCCGCGCCGCCGAGCACGGCGCCGGTCAGCGCGGAGTAACGGAGAAAGGAGCGACGATCGAACTCTGGTGTCATAGGGCCGAATCTAGGTCGATTCGGTTTCATTTTCTTTGCTTTCACGTTCCGAGCATTGAATTGCGTGGATTCCGTCCGAATATCGCCGCTCAACTCCGCCCGGCCTCCGGGCCGAATCGGGCTAGCACCAGGTTCTCGATCACACCGACGATCGCGTACAGCACCACCGACACAATGGTGACGATCACGATCGACGCCCACAGCTTGCTGTACTGGAAGGTCGGAATCGCCCGAATCAGGCTGGCGCCCAGGCCGGTTCCGCTGCCCAGCCACTCACCGATCAACGCGCCGATCAGCGCACCGGGCACCGAGATCCTGGCCGCCGCGAAGACCGAGGGCAGCGCGGCCGGAATCGCCACCATCCGCAGACCCGTCCACCGCGAACCTCCGTAGGCGGCAACCACATCCATCGCCTGACGCGGTGTGTTGCGCAGCCCGGCCATGATCATCACCAGCGCCGGGAACAACACCACGATCGCGGCCATCACCGTCACCCCGGCCAGACCGCGTCCGAAGACGAGCACGATGATCGGGGTCAACGCCACCAGCGGCACCGACCGCAGCAGCATGGCCACCGGCATGAAGGTCTGCTCGACGGCCGAGAAGGATACGAACAGCGCGGCCACCACGAGTGCGACACCCATGCCGACCGCGAATCCGATTGCCGCGTCCCGCAAGGTGATCAGGAGATCGTCGAGGATCGCCTGCCGTGCCGCCGACGCTCCCGGCGCGGTGACCAGGTAGCGCCAGATATCACCGGGTGTCTTGCCGACCCGGGGCCCGACCTGCGGGAACACCTTCAGGAAAACCTCCCAGATCACCAACATCAAAAGCAACGAGGTGACCAGCGGAAGCAGGAACAGCCCGATCCGGCGTAGGACATTCATCGCGCCTCCTGCGCGGTCCACGGGGCGACCAGCCGCGCCGCGAGTGCCACGAGCGCGTAACCGAGCCCCGCCAGCGCCGCGGCGGCCAGTGCCATACCCCAGGTTCGTGGCACGTTGTAGGCCGTCTGCGCGGCGGTCAGCGCGACGCCGATGCCGCTGTCCACCCCACCCAGGTACTCGCCGATGATCGCGCCGAGCACCGCGGAAGGGGCTGCGATCTTCAACGCCGCGAAGGTATTCGGCAGCGCCGCGATCGCCTGCACCCGGTACAGCCGCTGCCAGCGCCCACCGCCGTAGGCGCGGACCAGGTCCAGGCTGGCGGTATCGGCCGAACGCAGCCCGGTGACGGTGCCGACCATGGTGGTGAAGAAGCAATACATCGCGGCGAGGAACACCGTCGGGGTGCGCCCGCCGAAGACCACCAGGATGATCGGTCCCAGTGCGAGCAGCGGCGTGCAGTAGCTGAGAATGGCCAGCTGGGTGGCGAGCGATTCGATCGGCGGAATCAGCATCACCAGCATCGCCAGCCCGATGGCCAGCGCATTGCCCCATACGAAGCCCTTCAGCGCCCCGGCGGCGGTGACCTTGAAATTGGGCCCGTACAGTGCCCAGCCGTCGGTATGCATGGTGTCCAGCACCCGCCACGGGCTGGGGATGGTGCCGCCCGCGACACCGAACGCGGCGAGTATCCACCACGCAGCGATCAAACCGACGATGCCGAGTAGGCCGCCCAGATATTTCATGCCGCCCCGCCCGACTTCTCGAAGGCGACGCCGCCGGTGCCCGTCTTGCCGAACAGCAGCTCCGAAAGATAGTCGTGCAGCTTGTGGAACTCGGGGGTGCGCATCATCTCCGGCCGCCGTGGGCGCGGCAGATCGATCTCCACCAGTTCCAGCACCCGGCCCGGCCGCGGGCTCATCACCGCCACCACATCGGAGAGGAAGACCGCTTCGGCGATGCCGTGGGTGACCATCAGCGTCGTCGCGGGCTTCTCGGTCCAGATCCGCAGCAATTCCAGGTTCAGCTTCTGCCGGGTCATATCGTCGAGCGCGCCGAACGGTTCGTCGAGCAGCAGCACGGTCGGCTTCACCACCAGCGCCCGCGCGATCGAGACGCGCTGGCGCATGCCGCCGGAGAGCTGGGCGGGTTTCGCCTTCTCGAATCCCTCCAGCCCGACCAGCCGGATCAGCTCGGCGATCTGTTCTGGATCCGGTTTGAGACCAGCGACCTGGAGCGGCAGCTTGATATTGGACTCGACCGAACGCCAGGGCAGCAGCGCCGAATCCTGGAACGCGATGCCGAGTTCATGGTGCCCGCGCAGTTCCGCCGGGGTCTCGCCATTGATCAGGGCTTTACCCGAAGTCGGCGCCTCCAGACCGGCCAGGATCCGCAATACCGTCGACTTACCGCAACCGGACGGGCCGAGCAGTGCGAGAAACGCGCCCTGATCGGTGTGCAGGTCCACCGAGTCCAGCGCCTGGACGGTGCGGCGGCCGACCTTGAAGGTCTTGGACAAACCGCTGATGTGAATTCCGGTGCCCCCGCCGGCCGGATCAACCCCCGCGGCTCCGAGGTCCTGCCCACCGGTCTCACGCTCCGTGCTCATGACGGCCACCATAGAAGGGGTCGGTTGCACCGGTATTGCGAATCGCGGCCGCAGATTGCGCAATCGTTACGTGGCGCCGCGCGGCCGCCGATTCGACTCCCGGTGGGGCTGGCCCCTAGACCAGGTCGACCCGCACGCCCGCGGCGCGAATCGCTTCCACCGCGGCCGGATTCGCATCTGTATCGGTGACGAGCACGTGGATCTGCTCGATCCCGCAGATCCGCGCCAACGCGGTCCGTTCCAGCTTGTCCGAGGTCGCGACCACCATCACATGTCCGGAGCGGCGCACCATTTCGGTCGTCACCCCGGCCTCGTCGATATGCCTGCACTGCGCCCCGCCCTCGGCGGAGATCGCGTTCACCCCGAGAATCAGCGTGTCCAACCGCAATTCGGCCAGCGCCCGCTCGGCCAGCGGACCGTGCAATTCATAGGACTCGCGGCGCGCCACTCCACCCAGGCAGATGGTGCGCAGATGCGGTCGCAGCACCATCTCGCCCGCGATATTCAACGCGTTGGTGACGATGGTCAGCTGATCGTCGCGAGGATCGGCCAGTTCGGGGCGTCCGGCCAGCGCCCGAGCCACCGCGGTCGTCGTGGTGCCGCCGTTCATGCCGACCACCGCCGACGGCTCGACGAGCGACGCGGCGTGCTCAGCAACGCGCTGTTTGGCCTCGCCACCGGTTTGCCGGTAGCGGGCGGGCAGGTCGTAGGCGACCGAGGTCGCCACCACCCCGCCGTGCGTCCTGGTGGCCAACTGCTGTTCGGCGAGCGCGGTGAAGTCGCGGCGCACGGTGGCCGGTGAGACACCGAGCCGTTCGGCGGCATCCTCCACCGAGAGCCGCCCGGTCTCGGCGAGCAACTCCAGCAGCCGGTTCCACCGCTGCGGCCGGTCCGTCGGTCCGGTCATCTCACGCCATTCCGATCGAATGGGCTACCTGGTGTTTTTCGAGGCACGCCGACAATCTGACCATACGCACGCTGCCGACCGTAGAGATTCCGGTGGCCGATTGCCAAGCCGGGGGTACCCCACTCAACTCACGCGGACACCCTGGCGCGGGCTGTGGCGTCCGACTTCGGAACAGGCCAGCCCGGAGGAGACGAAGTACGCGATCTCATCGCATATTTCGTCCAGCGAGATCGGCGCGTCCGGCAGTGTGGTCTGCACCAGTTCCTGAGCCAGTGAATTGACCGCACCGATCACCGCGAGGGCGAACAGATCGAACCGCCGCGGTGTCGTCTCCCCGCGCCCCACCCCGCGCTCGGCCTCGTGGATCAGGAGGGCGGACAGGAGTCTGCGCTGTTCCCTGCGCCACTCCTCGACCGCCTGACTCACGCCGACCACCTCGACGTAGTGCACGCGCGCGGTCCGCTGATCGCGACAGGTCACCGCGAGGTACGCGTGGAAACTCTCGACCACCCGGGTGGACAACGACTCGTCCCTGGTCCGTTCCAACGCCTGCAGCGCGGCATCGACCGCCCGGGTCGTCTGGCGGTTCACCAGCGCGATCAGCAACGCCTCGCGGCTGCCCATATCCTCGTAGAAACTGCGGGTGGAGACGTTGGCGACGGCGCAGAGCCGTTCGATCGAGGTAGCCGCGTACCCCTGGGTACCGAACAGCTCCAATGCGGCGTCGACCAATCTGGCCTGACGCTGCACCACCCGTTGCTCCTTGGACAGCCCCCCGTAGTTGCGTCCGTCCCTGGATTCGTCATCCCGCCGTGCCACCTGTCGATATTACCGCGCGGCCGACGCCGAATCCGATCGAGCGATAGGGGTACGAGAACAGGGGTTGCGCCGCGGACCCTTTGAACCCCAACCCTTTCCGGTAGTGGCTACTTGACGCTGCCCGCGGTGAGCCCGGCGACGAGTCGCTTCTCGATCAGTGCGAAGAGAATGACGACCGGGATGATGCCGACGGTGGAGATCGCGAAGACGTATTGCCATGCGGTGTCGTACTGTCCGACGAACTTGGTCAGCGCCACCGACAGCGGCTGATTCTCCGGGGTGGTCAGCACCACCAGGCTGGCCGCGAATTCGTTCCAGCAGGCGACCACCGTGAAGATGGTGGCCGTCACGATGCCGGGCCAGACCAGCGGCAGACTCACCTTGGTCAGGATCTGCCAGCGGCTCAGGCCGTCCAGCTGGGCGGCCTCCTCGATCTCGACGGGAATCGAGGCGAAGAAACTGTGCAGAATCCACACCGCGAACGACAGATTGAAGGCGCCGTTCACCAGGATCATCGCCAGCCAGGTGTCATTGATGCCGAGGACGAAGAACTGCCGGATCAGACCGGTCACCAGCACGGTCGGCTGCAACATCTGCGTCACCAGCACCAGACCGAGGAATACCACCTTGCCCGGAAACCGCCGCCGCGCCGTGTAATACGCGGCGGGAATCGCGACCGCCAGTACCAGCAGCGTGGCGCAGACCGAGATGATGACGGTGCTAGCCAGATTGAACGGCAGCGGCGTCTCCGGGGTATCCCACATCGTGGAGTAGTTGTCCGGATGCCAGGTCTGCGGCAGATAGGTCGGTGGGATGCGCAGGATCTCGGCCCGGCTCTTCAACGATCCGAGCACCATCACGATGAACGGGATCAGGAAGATCAGCGCGATCACCACGCCGACGGCGGTCAACTCCCAGCGCCGCCGACGCCGGTGCGGCGTCACCCGAACGGAATCCACGGTCGTCGGCGCCGCATCGTCCACCGCGACCAGTTGGCCGATCATGCGTCGACCTGCCGGGTCGGACGAATCAGCTTCACGTAGATCGCGATGATCACCATGATCAGCACGAAGTTCAGCACGCTCATCGCGGCCGCGGTATCGACCTGCTGATTCTGCCGAATCAGTTTGAATGTCAAGGTCGTTGTGGTGTCGGCCTCGAAACCCGCGATACTGCCGGTGATCACCTGCAGGATCGGCAGCGAATTGAACGCGTTGATGATGTTGATGATGGTCGCCACCGCGATCGCGGGCCGCAGCTGCGGCAGGATCAGATGCCAGTAGCGCTGCCAGGAACCGGCGCCGTCGACTCGGCCGGCCTCCACAATCTCCGCCGGAATCGATTGCAGCCCAGCCAGAATCGTGTAGGTGGTGAAAGGGATCGAGACGAAGATACCGACCACGATCGCGACGATGAACGCCTGCGTCGGCTGCTTGGTGAAGCCGTAGCCGCGATCCAGCAGCCCGATATCCACCAGAAATCTGTTGGCGATGCCCACATCCGGGTCGAGCATGTAATAGAAGATCGTCGTGGTCATCACCACCGAGGCCGCCCACGGCACCAGGATCGCCAGCCGGACGGCGGTACGCCCGGGGAAGTCCTTGTTCAGGAACTGGGCGAGCCCGGCCGACAGCAGCAGGGTGATACCGACAACCGCCACCACCCAGATCACCGTGTGGACCAGAATCCCGCCCAGTTCCTGTATGTCGAACAGGGCGCGGTAGTTGTCCAGCCCGGCCGGACCCCGATCCTGGCCGTAGGGGCTCAGATCCCGGGTGCTCGTCCACATCATGTAGGCGACGGGGAACGCGACGATCGCCGCGATCAGCACCAGGGTCGGACCGATCCACGGCAGCGCGGCCAGCGCCTGTGCGGTCCGGGAACTCCGTTGTCGCACAACTACCTCGCCGCTCACGCTACTTCGCGGCTTCCTGGATCTTCGCCAGCACCGCGGCCGGGTCCGCGCCCTGGGCGATGGTGCCCATCTGCTGTTTGATCGCACCCTGCGCCGCGCCCCACTTCGGGTTGTTGCTCGGGTAGAACTTCGCGACCGGCAGCGTCGCGACGAAGGCCTTGGTCACCGGGTCATCGGTGAGCGCGGACGCGCCGCTCTTGGTGATGGCGATAAAACCTTCGGTCTTCACGAAATGTGAGTAGACCGGCGCGGAGTAGAAGTAGTCGACGAACTTCCTGATCGCGACCTGCTTGGTGCCGTCCTTCTTGAACGCCATCAGGTGATCGGCCACCCCGAGGGTGACCGGATCACCGGATTTGGTCGGCGAGGGCGCGGTGGCGTACTTCAGACCCGGATTCTTGCCCGCGATCTGGGAGACCGTCGGCGGCAGTCCTTCGATCATGCCGATCCGGCCCTGGATGAAGGCGTTGATGACATCCTTGCGGTCGGTCGCACCCGGATTCGGTTGGGTGGCGCCGGAATCGACGAGCTGGCGCATGGCGCGCACGCCCTCGAGGTTCTGCGGGGTATCGACGGTGATCTTATCGCCGTCGGACCAGCTGCCGCCCGCCCCGAAGGTCCAGATGGAGGTCTCGCCCTGGGACTCCTCCGATCCCAGCGGCAGACCGTAGCCGGAGATCCCGCCGCCGAGCGCCTGGATCTTCGTTGCGGCCTCGGTCAATTCGGCCCAGGTCTTGGGCGGTGCCGTAATGCCCGCGCGGGCGAACAGTTCGGTGTTGTAGAACAAGGTGCGGGTCGAGGCGAATAGCGGCAGCGCCATCTGCTTCCCGTCGAGTGAGGCGTTCTGCGCGAATCCGGGCTGGATATCGGCGATTACGGACTCCGAGGCGATATCCGTCGCCGGATACAGCAGGCCGTCGGCGGCGAAGCTGACGTAGGCGTCGATATTCAACACGTCCGGTGTGGTCTCCTGGGACTGGAGCTTGGTCTTGACCACATCGTTGATCGAGTTCCAGGATTCCATCTGCAACTTCACCGTGATGTCCGGATTGGCCTGCTGGAAGTCGGCGATGATGCGGTCCCACAGCGCCTTGGTGCCGTTGGCGCCGTCGCTGTAGGCGGGTGCGAGGAAGCTGATGGTGTTCGGGCCGGAGTCGTCCGACTTGGCGCCGAATCCGCAGGAAGACACCGCGAGCGCCAGGCTGGTGACGATCGCGGCGCCCGCGAGCGCGCGCTGGAATGGTCGTTTCACGAGCAGAACCTTTCGAATTTCCACACCCGGCACCGGCCGGACCGCCGATGATGGGGGAATCACCGATCTGCCCCTAATTTAGCCCGAATCGTGATCATATGTGACTAATTTGCTCGTAAATTTGACATGAACGATCACCGGGATGATGCTGTTCTCGTGCCGATCTCCGCTCACTCCACCCCCGTGACTCATCTGGCCACCGAAATCGCCACCCAGCCGGACAACTGGGTTCGCGCCGAAACCATCGCCGCCGAGCACCGCGCCGTACTGCCCCAACCGGGTGAGCGCGTCGCCGTGATCGGATGTGGCACATCCCTGTTCATGTCCCGCGCCATCGCCGTGCTGCGCGAGGAGGCCGGCCTCGGCCTCACCGACGCCTGGCCCGCCAGCCAGGTCCGCGGCGGCCGCGAATACGACCGCTACCTGGTCATCTGCCGCTCCGGCACCACCACCGAAGTGGTCACTGCCATGCGGCGGATCCCGGCGCATATTCCGCGGACGGTCATCTGCAGCAGCCCGCGCACCCCGGTACTGGAGCTGGGCGACCCGATCCTGATCGACGCGATCGACGAACGGTCCGTGGTGCAGACCCGATTCGCCACCACCACGCTGGCCATCCTGCGCTGGCACCTCGGCGAAGATCTGGCGCCCACGATCGCCCAGGCGCGCGCCGTCCTCGCCGAAGACCCGGCGGTGTCACTGGCCTCTGTGCGCCGCACCGAGCAGATCAGCTTCGTCGGCATGGGATTCGCCGCCGCCCTGGCCGAGGAAGCGGGCCTCAAACTCCGCGAATCCTGCCAATCCTGGACCGAGGCCTATCCGGCCACCGAGTACCGGCACGGCCCGATCAGCATCTCCGCACCGGGTCGCGCCGTGTGGGCATTGGGGCCACTGGTGCCGAATTTCGAGGCCGATGTCGCGACCACCGGAGCCCATTTCGAACACCGCGATATCGACCCGATGGCCGAACTCCTTCGCGTGCACCAACTCTGCGTGCTGCGCTCGGCCGACCTCGGCCTCGACCCCGACCATCCGCGTGGCCTCAACCGCTCGGTCGTCCTGGACCGGTAAGCGAGCGCAGCAAGTGACGGCCGCCCAGAGACCGACCCGGTACGCATCCGTCCCGCGGTCCGCGCCTGCGGCTACTGTCCCCAGCATGGGGAAGGCACAGACAGAGCGGGGACATACCGCGCCCGCACCGCTGCCCGCGGATGCGCTGGTGCTCGGCATGGATGTCGGCGGGACCACGATGAAGGCCGAGATCACCGACCCCGCCGGTGCGGTGCTCGCGGCAGGCGTCGTCGAGACACCGCGCGGCGAGGCCGCCTTCGATGCCATGGGCGCGCTGGGCGATCGGCTGCTCGGTGAGTTGACGACCGAACAACGAGCCAGGGTCGGACGCGCATCGGTCTGCCTGCCCGGCATCGTCGACAGCGCCCGAGGTATCGCCGTCTTCAGCGGCAATATCGGCTGGCGCGATGTGCGCGTGGGCGGCAGGTTCCGCGATCGCTGGCGGCTGCCGGTGCTGATCGAACACGATGTCGCGGTGGCCGGTTGGGCCGAATGGCGATTCGGGGCCGGGCGCGGATACGACAACGTCTGCGTGGTGATCATCGGCACCGGTATCAGCGGCACCCTCTCGGTGGGCGGGCGACTGGTGCGTAGCACCTACGGACAGACCGGCGAATACGGCCACATCCCGGTGCGGCGCGCGCAGGGGCGGCCCTGTCCGTGCGGCAATACCGGCTGTGTCGAGACGGTGGCATCGGGAACCGCCATCGCCCGGGCCTACACCCGGCGCACCGGTCGCGATATCGGCGGTGCGGCAGAGGTTTTCGAATCGGTCGACCGTGATCCGGTAGCCAGGGCCGTCATCGATGACGCGGTCGACGCCCTGGCGGAAGGTCTGGTCGGCGTGGTGCACGCGGCCTGTCCCGAATTGGTGATCCTCGGCGGCGGGCTCGCGGGCGCCGGTCCCGCCCTCACCGAACCGCTGCACCGCGCGCTAGCCGACCGCCTGCGCGTAGTGCCCGCACCGCGCGTCGTACTCAGCGAATTCGGCGCCCGCGCCGGACTGGCGGGTGCGGCCTTCTTCGCCCGGCGGGGTGAGCTCGGATGATGCTCCGGGGACGGATCGTCGCGGCGACGGCGATATTCGACGACGGGGTGGTCACCATCCGCGGCGAGCGGATCGCGGCGGTCCAGTCGCTGACGGAATGGGTCGCGGCCCATCCCGATTCGGCGGTGCCGGAATTCTCGGGAACGGTATTACCCGGGCTCGTGGATATCCACAACCACGGCGGGTACGGGCACCGGTTCGATACGGTCGACGCCGCGCACGCGCGGGCGGCGGCGGAGTTCCACCATTCGCGCGGATCGACCACGGTGCTCGCCAGCATCGTCACCGGGGCCGCGGACGATATGGTCGCGCAGACCGCCGTGCTGCGGGAATTGGCCGCGGCCGGGGTGATCGGGGGCATCCACGCCGAGGGACCGTTTCTGTCGACCGCGCGGTGCGGCGCGCAGGATCCGCGATACCTCCGCGACCCCGATCTCGCACTGACCGATCGGCTACTCGCGGCCGCGGACGGATACCTGCGGGTGATGACGATCGCGCCGGAGCTGCCCGGTTACGACGTTGTCGCACAACGACTCTCCGAACACAATGTAGTGGTGTCACTCGGCCACAGCGATGCCGGCTACGCGCGTTTCCGGCGAGCGCTGCGCCCCGACGGATTGGGCGGTCTCGTCACCCACCTCGCGAACGGCATGCCGCCGCTGCATCATCGCGAGCCGGGTCCGGTGGCGGCAGCGCTGGTCGCCGCGGCCTCCGGACAGGCGGTGGTCGAGTTGATCGGTGACGGCGTGCACATCGACGCGGGTTTCGGGGCGCTGGCGTTCTCGGCGGCCCCCGGCCGTGTGGCGTTGATCACCGATGCCATGCAGGCGGCGGGCATGCCGGACGGTGAATACCGGCTCGGGCCGCAGCCGGTCCGGGTTACCGACGGTGTGGCCCGGGTGGCGAACGGCTCCCTCGCGGGCGGCACCGCGACGCTGCTGCAATGCCTGACCTGGGCGGTGCGCGAATGCGGCGTGCCGCTGCGCGACGCGGTCCGGGCCGCCAGCTCGATCCCGGCCGCGGCCGCGGGGCTGACCGCGGTAGGCGACATACAGACCGACCAGTATGCCGACCTTCTGATAGTCGATGACTATCTCCAGTTGCGTCGGGTGCTCAGACGTGGACAGTGGTTGACGTGATCCTCACCGTGACAATGAACCCCGCCTACGACATGACCTACCGCGTCGAGCGTTTCGAGCGCGGCCAGGCACACCGGGTCCGCTCGGTCGAGCAGCGTATCGGCGGCAAGGGCATCAATGTGACCCGGGTATTGAATCAGCTCGGAAAGTACGCCAGGGCAACGGGTTTCTCCGACCACGCCTTCGCGGCCGCCGCCGAATTGGAACTGCCGGTGGACTTCGTGCACGCACTGCCGTGGGTCCGGCGCACGGTGGTGATCAGCGAATCCGAGGACGGCACCGCGACCGCGCTGTGGGAGCCCGGCGCGCGGGTCTCGAATCCGCACGCCGCCGAACAACTCACCACCCGGGTGGCCGGGTTACTCCCCGATATCAACGGCCTCGTCATCTCTGGATCGCTACCCGGCGGCATCGAGCCCGGCCTACCCGCGGACATCGCTCGCACCGCGGTCGCCGCGGGCGTCCCGACCATCTGCGATATCGACGGTGAATCACTGCGTCTGGCCGCCGAGGTGCCTGGAGTGATCCTGATGCCGAATATCGAGGAGCTGGAAGGTCTCACCGGCCGCGCCCCGGTGACCGTGGACGAGGTCGCCACGGCCGCGATACCGCTCATCGAGCGCGGCGTGCGCGCCGTGATCGCCACCCGCGGCGTGGCGGGCATGGTCGCCGTCACCGCCGAGGGCGCTTGGACAGCCACGCTCCCCGAAATCCTCGCCGGAAACCCCACGGGCGCGGGCGATTCCGCCGCCGCCGCGGTGATCGCCGTCCTCTCGGAGGGCGCCGCGCCCGACTGGCCGGCCATCCTCGTCGACGCCGTCGCCACCTCCGCCGCCGCGGTGGTCATCCCGGTGGCGGGCGAAATCGACCGTTGTCTGCGCACCCGCATCGCCCCGACCGTGGTGGTCGAGCAACTGGAGCCGCAGCCGTCGTGACCGTCTCGGCGGGTATCCCGCTGCCCGACAATATCCAGGAGACCGCCGATGCCCCTGATTCGTGTTCCCGATCTGATCGCCGCCGCGCTACCCGGCGGACTCGGCGCCTTCAATGTCATCACCCTCGAACATGCCGAGGCCATCGCCGCCGCCGCCGAGACAACGAAACGTCCCGTGGTGCTCCAGATTTCGGAGAACACAGTCGAATACCACGGTAGCCTCGCCCCGATCGGGCAGGCCTGCCTGCGCATCGCCGCCGACAGCACCGCCGATATCGCGGTGCATCTCGACCACGCCACCTCCGCCGCACTCATCAGGTCCGCGGTAGAACTCGGCATCGGCTCGGTCATGTACGACGGATCCACCCTCGATTACGCCGCGAATATCGCCGCCACCGCCGATATCGCCCGCTGGTGCCACGACCGCGGTGTCTTCCTCGAGGCCGAACTCGGTGCGGTCGGCGGTAAGGACGGCGCCCACGCCCCCGGTGTCCGCACCGACCCCGACGAGGCCGTCGAATTCGTCGCCACCACCGGCGTCGACGCACTGGCCGTCGCCGTCGGCTCCGCACATGCCATGCACACCCGCACCGCCGAACTCGACAATGACCTCATCGCTCACCTGGCCGCGAAGGTCCCCGTCCCCCTCGTCCTGCACGGCTCCTCCGGCGTCCCCGATACGGGCATGCGCGCCGCGGTCGAACACGGCATGACCAAAATCAATATCGCCACCCGCCTCAACGTCGTCATGACCGACGCCATCCGCGGTGTCCTGGCCGAGTACCCGGCGATCTCCGACCCCCGCAAGTATCTGGCCCCCGCCCGCATCGCCGTGCAGTCGGAAGTCGAACACTTCCTGCGCCTGTTGGCCCCCTAGCCGCAGCTGCGCTACTCGGCGGCGCCGGGATCCGGCCAGCCGTGTGCCTCGAGGCGGGCACGCACCCGCGCCACATCGGCCTCGAACGGCATGTCGTTGGTGACCTTGGTGATCATGACCTGGATATCGGTCTTCTCGGCGGGCAGGTCGCCGGAGCCCGCGAGTTCGGCGGCGACCTGACGCACCTCGTCGTCGGAGAGGCGGCGGCGCAGCAGCGCGAGCAGCGGGATGTAGTCGGCCTCCGGTACACCGTCCGGATATCCGGCCCGCAGCCAATCGATGATGGCGTTCAGGAAAGGTGGCATCGGGGAACGCTTTTCGTTCAGTCGGGGTCGGTCGGCGGAGCGGCCAGCGGCCAGCCGCCCGCGGCCAGATGCGATGCCACCCGCGCCACATCGCGCGGGTCCGGCTGCTCCTTGGCGAACCGGGCGATCGCGGCCTCGATATCGCCATGGCCGATCTCGGAGTCGGGATTGGTGCTCGCCAATTCCCCGGCGATGGCGACGACCTCGAAATCGGTCAGGTGCCGGTGCAACACAGCGAAGAGCGCGACGTAGTCCGAGCGCGGAACGCCCTGCGGATATCCGGCGCGCAGCCAGCCGACGATCCGGTCGAGCACTCCGCGCCGGGTGGATTGCGGTTCCGTAGTCACGATCACGCGTCCCTTCAGGACTGCCCGAACAGGTGGATGCCGAACTTGGCGGCCAGGAAGGCCTTCGCGGTGTAGAGAATCCCGGTGATGATCGCGGCGATGATCAGCGCGAAGCAGACCAGCGCGCCGACCAGCGCGGGGTAATTCCGCCGGGCCGCGGTGCCGTCGGGACCGACGCTATCGGCCGAGGACCACAGCCGCACCCCGAAGGCGAAGACGACGGGCAGCCCGGCACCGAGCACCAGAGCGGCGATGGTCACCTTCCCCAGCGAGTTCAGATTCGTGACGATGGTGTGCATATCCACTCCTGCCTAGCTTCGCGTGCTGCGGGCGTTCGGGCCGGACGTCACCTCGGACGGTGGCGGTGCGGCGGGCGGCGCGGCAGCGGGCGGCGCGGCATTCGCAGCGTCCCGGATATCGGCCGCGGGTTCGGGCGTGTCCCCGGGCCATTCGTTGACATTGGTCGTGTCGACCGGATCGCGCCGCGACCGCAGATACATCAGCGTCGACAGCCCGATCAGGATCGCGAAGACCACGAGCACCCCGGCCAGCCCACCGATCAGGTGGGCGATGGCCCAGCAGATCGCACCGGCGACACCGGCCAGCGGCAGCGTCAGCAGCCAGGCGACCACCATCCGTCCCATCACGCCCCAGCGCACCTCGGCGCCCTTGCCGAGCCCGCTGCCCAGGATCGACCCGGTCGCGGTCTGCGTGGTCGAGAGCGGCAGCCCGAAGTGGGCCGAGGTGAGAATGATCGCGGCCGAGGAGGATTCGGCGGCCAGGCCCTGCGGGGAGTCGATCTCGACCAGACCCTTGCCGAGGGTCCGGATGATGCGCCACCCACCCAGGTAGGTGCCCGCCGCGATGGCCACGGCACAGGCCGCCATCACCCACAGCGGCATATCGTCGTTCTTGGTGAGGGTGCCGTGCGCGACCAGCGCCAGGAAGATGACGCCCATCGTCTTCTGCGCGTCGTTGGTGCCGTGGGCCAGCGAGACCAGCGAGGCCGAGCCGATCTGACCCCATCGGAAGCCCTCGGTGACCTTGTCCTCGTCGGCGCCGCGGGTGATCCGGTAGACCCCCCAGGTGCCGATGGACGACACCACCGCGGCCACGATCGGCGCCAGCACCGCGGGCAGCACGATCTTGGTCAGCACACCGTCCGAACCGGATGCCCAGATCACACCGCCCCAGCCGAGGGCGGCGATGGCGGCGCCGATCAGGCCGCCGAACAGGGCGTGCGAGGAACTCGACGGCAACCCGAACAGCCAGGTCAGCAGATTCCACAGAATGCCGCCGACCAGCCCGGCGAAGACGATGATCAGCAGATCCTGTCCGCTCACCGCATCCAGTTGCACGATGCCCTTGGCGACGGTCGCGGCGACCGCGACGGAGAGGAAGGCACCGATCAGATTCAGGACCGCCGACAGCGCCACCGCCACCCGCGGGCGCAGCGCACCGGTGGCGATGGAGGTGGCCATCGCATTGGCGGTGTCGTGGAAGCCGTTGGTGAAGTCGAAGGCGAGTGCTGTGACGATGACGATCAGGAGAACCAGTAATTCGGCGGTCACCCCACCAGTGTGCGATACCGTCCGGTCCGATTACCACGCGGTTGCCGCCTGCCGGGACCGTATCGCGATCGACTAACGTGGATCTTCAATCAAATGCGCTAGCGCCCGAAACTCGAGCACTCCGACGGCGCGGGCCTGCCCGCGAACCGGTCATCGATCCAGGCGTTCGCACCCGGGATCCCGCTGGTGCCGACGATCATATGTTCGCCGAGATAGACCTCGAGCCGCACCGATACGCCCTGCCCACACCAGTTGTCGAACAGGCGTTCCGCGCCCGCCAGCGGCACCCACACCTCATCGGTGCCGTGATACAGAAAGACCGGCACGGACGGTGCCGCGGCACCGAGCCGGTTCTCGGCCAGGATCCGCCGGACCATATCCGACTCGGCCGGATGCGGCGGGCGGGTCAGCAGTTCGGCGGGCACCGGCGCGATAGCGCCGAGTAGCGCCTCACCCGGGTAGCAGAGATCCTTCGCGAACTGCGCCAGCCGCCAGCCGTTGTCATTGAGCAGCCGCAGCAGCTCCGGATACTCGCGAGCCAGCCCGAGCGCGGCGGCGAGAAAGACACCGGAGGCGGCATTGCGACCGTTCATGGTGTGCAGCAGCAGTTCGTAATCGGCCGGGACGCCACCGAATACGGCGCCGACCAGATTCAGCTCCGGTGCGTATTCCGGCGCAAGCTGGGCCGCCCAGCCCGAGGCGATCGCGCCACCGGAGTATCCGGTCACCACGGCGGGCGCATCGGGGCGCAGGCCGAGCTCGGGGGTCCGCACCGCGGCCCGCACCGCGTCGAGCACCGCGTGTCCGGCCATCCGCCCCGCCGCGTACGCCTGCCGCGGCCCCTGGTGATCGGGCACGATCACCGCGTAGTTCTTGGCCAGCGGCACCAGCGCCGCAAGCAGATCCGCCGATGGCCCACTCTTCAGCTGATGCGATGGCGCGCAGGTATGGCCGAGAGAATCGATCGCGACGTTGTAGGAGATCAGTGGGCGTGGACCAGGCCCGGTCCACGGGGCGGTCGGCACCAGCAGGGTGGCGACAACCGGCACCGGATCGCCCGTGGCGTCGGTGGACCGGATCAGCAGTTCGGTGGAGACGACCGGCGTCGACGTCAGCCCGCTGCCGCCGACCCTGGCGGCGAGCACCGTGCCGGGTGCGGCGCTCTCCGAGCCGGGAGGGGGGATATAGAACGGATCGCCCATCGGCGTCGGCATCACCGACTCCGACTCGCGGGAGGGCCGCAGCAGATCCCGGATCGGATCCGCGCGCGCCCCAACCATTTCGGGCCCACCCGGTCCGATACCGGGCAACGCCGCCCATGCGGCGCAGACACAGGTAAGGACCGCGAGCGTGGCGGCCCGTCGCCCCGAACGGCCGACCACCAACCGTCCCCGCACCCACCGAATGTGTCTCGAATCGCCCACCGCTGAGCCCCTGTTCCGAGCGTGTACCGGATGTGATCCGCGCTCAGTCTGAACCACCGCCGTCGCCATCGCGGGGAAGCACACCGAGGCCGTGGCGAGTCGACGGCCCCGGCGCGTATCCCGCCGCGTTCAGGGCAACAGCGTCCGGACGGTGTCGATGGTGTCGACCTCGGCGGGCGTCTTGTCCGGGCGGTAGCGGACCACCCTGGCGAAGCGAAGCGCGACGCCGCCCGGGTAACGGGTACTGACCTGCACACCGTCGAGTGCGATTTCCACGACGAGTTCCGGCCAGAGGTAGACGGTGTACTCGTCGCGGGTCCGCTCGTGCCGCGGGAACTCCGCGGTCTGCCACTGCAACAGCGCATCGGTGAGGCCCTTGAAGGTTTTGCCGACCATCACCGGTTCCCCAGTCAGCGGATCCCGGGCGCCGAGATGCAGGTTGGACAGATATCCGGTGCGGCGGCCGTAACCCCATTCGGCCCCGAGGACCAGTAGGTCCAGCGTGTGCGTTGGCTTGATCTTCTGCCAGGCCCGCCCGCGCCGGCCCGCCGCGTACGGCGCGTTCAGCGACTTGATCATGACGCCCTCGTGCCCGGCGGCCAGCGCGCCGTCGAAGTATTCGGCCGCCGCCTCGGGGTCGGGACGGATCAATGCGGGAATGGTGTGCGCGCAGGCGACCTCGGCGAGCGCCATCCTGCGCTCGTACAGGGGTTCGTCGAGCAGGTCACGGCCGTCCAGATGCAGGCAGTCGAAGAAGTAGGGGTGCAACAGCAGGTCGCGGGTGGAACGCGCCCCCGCGGGGAACAGGCTCGGATCGAACATGGCGAAACGGCTCATCGTCTCCTGGAACGGGCGAGGGCGCCCGGCGTCGGTGAGCGCCAGGGTCTCCCCATCCAGGACGACGCTGGTGCAGTCCAATCCGGCGACCAGCTTCACCAGCTCGGGCACGCCCGCGGTGATATCGCGCAGCGTCCTGGTGAAAACCCAGACCCGATCGCCGTCACGATGGACTTGGATGCGCGCGCCGTCCAGCTTGTGCTCGACGCTCACCTCGCCGTCGAACTCGGCCATGGTCTCCTCGAGTGTGGCGCCGGGCGCCGCCAGCATCGGCTGGATCGGGCGTCCCACCTCCAGCCGGAATTCGCCGAGCGCCGCCGCACCGCCGGTGCGCGCGGCCACCGCGGTGACAGATAGCTGACCGGAGAGCATGTAGGCCCGGCGGACCAGATCCACCGGAACATCGGCGGCCACCGCCACCGCCTCGCTGACGATCGCGGTGAGCGCGCCCTGGCGCAATTCGCCGGAGAGCAGGCGCAGCAGGAATACCTGCTCATCGGCGGTGGCCGCGGCCCACAGGGTGGTCAGCAGCTCCTTGCGCCGGTTGACCGAACCGGGGCCCGCGGTCGCCGCCAGTTCGTCGAAGGCGGCATCGACATCCGAAACCCGCAGCGCCGCACCGGCCGCCGGTGCGCCGTCGAGGGCGGTGAGGGTGCGCCAACCGGTACCGACGCGCCCCTGTTTGAGCTCACCGGAGACCCAGCCGACCACCGGTTCGAGCTCCTCGGGCGCGGCCGAGGACAACAGCGCGGCGATGGCGGCAATCTTCGTCTTCCGGGACCGGGTCGCGCGGACGGTCTCCGAGGCATGCACGACATCCGAGAACAGCACCAGTCGACGGTAACCCGCGGGTGTGACATATCGCTCAGCTCTGCTGCTAATTTCCCATTGGCACAGCTGCGAAAGAGCTCGATACTGGACATATGGCCAAGACTTACGTCGGGGCGCGGCTTCGTCAGCTGCGTACCGAGCGAGGGCTGAGCCAGGTCTCACTCGCCGCCAAGCTGGAGATCTCGGCGAGCTACCTCAATCAGATCGAACACGACGTGCGCCCACTCACCGTACCGGTGTTGCTGAAGATCAGCGAGGTCTTCGGCGTCGACGCGACCTTCTTCTCATCGCAGGACGACACCCGGCTCATCGCCGAACTCCAAGAGGTCGTGATGGACCAGGAGCTCGGCATCGAGGCCGACACCCAGGAGATCGCGGATATGGTCTCCGCGCATCCGAGCATGGCCCGCGCGCTGGTCAATATGCACAACCGCTACCGCAACACCAGCGCCCAGCTGGCCGCCGCCACCGAGGACCGGTTCGCGGACGGCTCCGGCAGCGCGACCATCAGCAAACCGCACGAGGAAGTACGCGACTACTTCTATCAGCGGCAGAACTACATCCACGAATTGGATACCGCCGCAGAGGAACTCACCGCCCGCATCCGTTTCCACGGCGGCGACGTGAACAGCGAGATCGCCCGCGCGCTGCGCTCGCACGATGTGCGCATCGTCGAACGCATCGACCTGGGCGAGGGCGTGCTGCACCGCTACGACCCGGAAACTCGCCGCCTCGAGATCGCACCGCATCTGTCCGGCGGACAGCGCACCTTCAAGCTCGCTGCCGAGCTCGCTTACCTCGAATGCGGCGATCTGCTCGAAAAGCTGGTCGAGGAGGGCAATTTCGTCGCCGAGGACACCCGCAAGCTGGCCATGCTCGGCCTGGCGAACTATTTCGCCGCGGCAACCGTGCTGCCGTACACGCACTTTCACGAGGTCGCCGAGGATTTCCGTTACGACATCGAGCGACTCTCGGCGTTGTTCACCCAGAGTTACGAGACGATCTGTCACCGGCTCTCCACCTTGCAGCGGCCGAAACTGCGCGGCGTGCCATTCTCCTTCGTCCGGGTCGACCGGGCGGGCAATATGTCGAAACGTCAGTCCGCCACCGGCTTCCACTTCTCCTCCAGTGGCGGCACCTGCCCGCTGTGGAATGTCTACGAGACCTTCGCCTATCCCGGCAAGATCATGACCCAGATCGCCCAGATGCCCGACGGCCGCAAGTATCTGTGGATCGCCCGCACCGTCGAGCGCCGCGCCACCCGATACGGTCAGCCGGGCAAGACCTTCGCCATCGGCCTCGGCTGCGAACTCCGCCACGCGGGCCGCGTCGTCTACGCCGACGGCATCGACCTCGGCGAGGCCACGGCCACCCCCATCGGCGCCGGCTGCCGCGTCTGCGAGCGCGCCAACTGCCCGCAGCGCGCCTTCCCCCCATTGGGCAAGGTTCTCGATATCTCCGAACACCGCAGTTCGGTATCCCCATATGTACTCAAATAACAACGGGGAAAACAGAATCCCATAATTCGATGTGAGCGTGCCGAAACGAGTCACAAGTTTGCGGCCGCTGCGCTGCTGACAATCGCCGCCACCGGAATTACCGCGAGCACGGCCGGTGCCGCTCCCACACCGGTGCGACAGGAGCAGGCTGCCGCCCGACCCGCCACGCCCCCTGCGGTCAATGCATTGACCGGTCCCGTCGACCCGGTCACCGCCGTGGATCTGGCCGCCCAGCGCCTGCGCGACGCCCAGGCCGCGACCGAAGCCGCGCGCGACGAACTCGCCACCGCCTTGCGCGCCGCCCACGCCGACGGCGCCAGCGCCAACCAGCTGGCCCGCCAGGTGAACGGCACCCGGTCCCGCCCGGTCGTACTCGAACTGCTCGCGGACTGACCGCGGACGCTCAGAACGAGGCTTCGTCCATGGTCATGATGTCGTTGTCGATGGCGGCCAGAATGGTCCTGGTCGCGGTCAATTCCGGGAGGACGTTCTTGGCGAAGAAGCTCGCCACGGCAACCTTTCCGGTGTAGAAGGGGCGGTCCTTCTCGGATACACCCGCGGCCAGCGCGGCGGCGGCGATCTCGGCTTGGACCAGCAGTCGCCAGCCGATGAGGAGATCGCCGACGGCCATGAGGAAACGCACCGAACCGAGGCCGACCTTGTACAGCTGCGTCGGATCCTGCTGTCCCGCCATCGCGTATCCGGTGAGCGTGGCCGCCATCGCCTGGACGTCGGCCACGGCGGTGGCGAGCAGTGCGCGCTCGGCCTCGAAGCGTCCGGTCTTGGCGTCCAGGAAGGCGGCGATCCGGCCGTTCACGTGGGCCAGCGCCACCCCCTGATCCCGAATGATCTTGCGGAAGA
This sequence comes from Nocardia sp. NPDC050710, assembly GCF_040654375.1. NCBI lineage: Bacteria > Bacillati > Actinomycetota > Actinomycetes > Mycobacteriales > Nocardiaceae > Nocardia > Nocardia sp. NPDC050710. Next base: position 134,864 of record NZ_JBFAHV010000024.1, read on the forward strand.
AGAAGTCCTGCGCCTGGATGGCGGTGGTGCCCTCGTACAGCGAGTCGATCTTCGCGTCGCGGATGTACTGCTCGATCGGGTAGTCCTGCAGATATCCCGAACCGCCCAGCGTCTGGAGGGATTCGGTCAGGTACTGGTAGGCGCGCTCGGAACCCACGCCCTTGACGATCGGCAGCAGCAGATCGTCTACCCGGTGCGCGAGTTCGGCATCCGCGCCCGAAACCAGCTGTGCCACATCGGCATTCTGGTGCGCCGCGGTGTAGAGGTACACCGAGCGCAGCCCCTCCGCGTACGCCTTCTGCATGGCGAGCGCGCGCCGCACATCCGGGTGGTCGGTAATGGGGACGCGCGGCGCCGCCTTATCCGCCATCTGTGTCAGGTCCGCGCCCTGCACCCGCTGCTTGGCGTAGTCCAGCGCGTTGAGGTAACCGGTGGACAGGGTGCCTGCGGACTTGATGCCAACCACCATGCGCGCATTCTCGATCACCTGGAACATCTGTGCGATGCCGTTGTGCACCTCGCCGACCAGCCAGCCCTTGGCCGGGACAGCCGTGCCGCCGAAGGTCAGCTCGCAGGTGGGCGAGGACTTCAGGCCCATCTTGTGTTCGACCCCGGTCACATAGACGCCGTTACGGTCGCCCAGCTCGAGGGTGTGCGGGTCGAACAGGAATTTGGGCACGTAGAACAGCGACAAGCCCTTGGTGCCGGGTCCGGCGCCCTCGGGCCGGGCCAGCACCAAGTGGAAGACGTTTTCGGCGATATCACCCACGTCGGCACCGGAAATGAACCGCTTCACACCCTCGATATGCCAGGAGCCGTCCTCCTGCTCGATCGCCTTGGTGCGGCCCGCACCGACATCGGATCCGGCGTCCGGCTCGGTGAGCACCATGGTGCCCTGCCAGCCCCGCTCGTATCCGGCTGTCGCCCAGTGCTTCTGTTCCTCGGTGCCGACGTTGTAGAGCACCGACGCCATCACCGGGCCCATATTGAAGAAGCTGGCCGAGGGGTTGGCGCAGGTGAGCATCTCGTTGACCGCCCAGACCACCGCGGCGGGCGCGGCGGTGCCGCCCATACCCTCGGGCAGTCCGAGTCTGCTCCAGTCCGCCTCGTGCACCGCCACGACTGTCTTACGTAGTGGCTCCGGCACCGAGATCGAAAACGTCGCCGGATCGTAGATGACGGGTTCGCGATCGGCCGCGGCGAAGGATTCCGCCACCGGGCCCTCGGCAAGGCGCTTCACCTCCGCCAGGATTTCGCGCACGGTGTCGGAGTCGAGATCGCCGTAGGCACCCGTATCGAGGAGCTTGTCCAGTTCGAGCACCTCGAACAAATTGAACTCGATATCCCGCACGTTCGCCTTGTAGTGACCCACCGTGGTCCTCCTCGACTCACAATTCCCGGGCCCCTGCGGCCCGGGATCGGCGATCTGACGTTGTACAAATCGAAGCCTGCCGCACCGCCGCGACGCTACGCAACCGTAAGCAATCCGGCCCGAGATCACGGGCGACGACCGGACTTCACGATCATGACCGGTCGAGGACCGGAAACGTTCACACCGCTGAAACATCGGCAATGGACTCGTCACCGAGAGATATTCCGGCGCAACAACTCCCGTCTACCGTTCGCACCACGAATACAGACGCTGTATACACACCGGTCGACAGCGGTGACCGGCGCGAACAGCGGATGTATTCGGCGCGGCGCTACCCACGCCGCCGAACCCCTGATGAGGAGAGGGTCCCGCCCCATGTCAGATTCCCGTGCCGCCCATCGGCATAGCTTCGCGTCCGCAACCCGCATGAAAAAAGTGCTGGTCGCACCCACCGCGCTGGCGCTCGCAGGCCTGTTGCTGACCGCCTGTGGCGCCAAGGACGACGCCTCGGCCGGCGGCTCCGGCGCCGCCTCCTGCGTCGACACGTCCAAGGACTCGATCAAGGTCGGCTCGTTGCACTCCCTGTCGGGCACGATGGCCATCTCCGAGGTCACCGTCGCCAACTCGACCAAGCTTGCGGTGGACCAGATCAACGCCGCGGGCGGGGTCCTCGGCAAGAAGATCGACCTGGTGCTGGAGGACGGAGCCTCGGACCCGAAGACCTTCGCGGAGAAGGCCGAGAAGCTCATCAGTTCCGACTGTGTCGCCGCGGTATTCGGCGGCTGGACCTCGTCGAGCCGCAAGGCCATGAAGCCGAAGTTCGAGAGCCTGAACTCGTTGCTCTACTACCCCGTTCAATACGAGGGCCTGGAGGACAGCAAGAACATCTTCTACACCGGCGCCACCACCAACCAGCAGATCATTCCGGCGCTGGACTACCTCAAGCAGAAGGGCGTCAAATCCCTCTACCTGGTCGGCTCGGACTATGTCTTCCCGCAGACCGCCAACCGCGAGATCAAGGCATACGCGGCGGCCAACGGCATCGAGATCAAGGGCGAGGACTACACCCCGCTCGGCTCGACCGACTTCTCCACCATCGTGAACAAGGTGCGCACCGCCAAGGCCGGTGCGGTATTCAACACGCTCAACGGTGACTCCAATGTCGCCTTCTTCCGCGAGTACACCAACGCCGGCCTGAAAGCCGCGGATATGCCCGTGGTTTCGGTATCCATCGCCGAGGAGGAGGTCGCCGGCATCGGCGCGCAGAACATCGCGGGCCAGCTGACCGCGTGGAACTACTACCAGACCGTCGACACCCCACAGAACAAGGCGTTCGTCGACGCCTACAAGGCCGCGTTCGGCGCCGGCAAGCCGACCTCGGACCCGATGGAGGCCGCCTACGCCTCGGTCTACCTGTGGAAGAACACCGTCGAGAAGGCGAACTCGTTCAAGGTGGCCGACATTCAGGCCGCGGCCGACGGCGTGAGCTTCGACGCCCCCGAGGGCAAGGTCACCATCGACGGCTCCAACCACCACATCACCAAAACCGCCCGCATCGGTGAAATCCACCCGGACGGCCTGATCTACACGGTGTGGGATTCGGGCAAGGCCATCCAGCCGGACCCGTACCTGAAGACCTACGAATGGGCCAAGAACCTGAAGTAGCCGATCGGAGTTCGCGGCCGTCTCGCCTCCGAGTGGCCGAAGCGCACGAGTCTCGACCGCTCCCAGCGAAACACCAGGCCGCGAACCCCATCCAACCATCCGCCCCCCAACCCAACCCCGCACGGAGCAAGTCTTACGAGCGACCCGTTCACGGCCGTCTCGCTGCCGAGTAGTCGAAGCACATGAGTCTCGACCGCTCCCAGCGAAACACCAGGCCGCGAACCCCATCCAACCATCCGCCCCCCAACCCAACCCCGCACGGAGCGAGTCTTACGAGCG